>JAJEEE010000053.1 GCA_022821145.1 Acidobacteriota bacterium | reverse complement strand
CAGGCACATCAAGAGGATTCGTCGCGTCATGTCATCCCGGCGCGACGTTCCTTCCCCGTTCGAGGCGGCTCCGGGGCGTCGCGGCGTGATTCATTCTAACCGCAAACATCCAGGAAACATTGCCCTGCGCGGGCGATATTTTACAGCGCCTTTACAACGTCCTCGGGCGCCGGCCGGCGCCCGAGGCGGACCAGCTCGACGAAGTTGATCAGTCCGTGAGCGACCGCGACTGCGAGCAGGCTTCCGGTCGCCTCGTAGAGGCTCCCGAGCAGGAGTCCGATCACCGCGGCCAGGAGAGTCCACGGGACCAGACGCCGGTTGACGGGAAAATGCGCCAGCCCGAACAGGACACTGGTCCAGACCAGGCCGAGGGCGGGCTGCATCAACCCGCGGAAGAACGCCTCCTCGGCGAGTCCGCTGGAGACGGCCAGGACCAGCGCCCGTCCCCGCCCGACGCCGCCCAGGACGGCGCGGAACTCCTCGTCGAGACGGCGCGCCCACGCGAACGCGCCGCGCGCCGTGGCGGCGGCCGTCAGCGCGCCCGCGGCGACGAGCGCGCCGAGGAGCAGATGCACTCCGGTTTCAGGCCATCGAGGCGGCGGAAACAGGTCCGGCAGACGGCCCTGCCAACCGGCAGCGAGGAGGGTGACGGCGAACAGACCGCCGTAGAACCGGACCGCGGTCTTGACGATCGCAGCCGGCACGTTCAACGCCGACGCAGCAGGACGTAGACGGCCCCGCCGCCGCCGTCCACGGCGCGCGCCGAGGTGAACGCCATGACGAATCGGGCCAGGCGCCGGCGCCGCAACCACCGTTCGACGTGTTCCTTCAGCAACGGCCGGCCGCGCTCGGAGTGCCGGCCGCGTCCGTGGATGATTCGGACCGCGGAGTAGCCGGCGCGGGCGGACTCGCGCAGGAAGACGTCGACGACCCGTCGCGCCGCGTCCACGGTCATCCCGTGGAGGTCGAGGTGGGCCTGAATCGCGAACCGTCCGGAACGCAGATCCGCGATATAGCGCCGCCCGGCGGCGTCGGCGGCATGCTCGACGTACTCGCGCGTGTGTTCAGGCGCGACCGTTCCGTTGCGGCAGAACTCCTCGAGAACCCGCACCGCGTCTCTGTCGCCGCCGCCCGGACGCACGCCGGCGCGCGCCTTCGACGGCGCCGACGCCGCGTTCCGGTCCAGCGGCCGGACGCCGCGCATGGCCGCCCGGAACAACTCCCCTTCGGCGGCTCCGGCCGACGGCTCCGCGGAGGCGGTGACCGGAACGTCGGGATCCGAAACCCGGAGTCGTCCGGACCGTATCCACTCGTCCAGGACTGCGAAGGGCCGATGCACGGCGCCGTCGTTCCCATGCCTAGCGGCCATATCGGTTCGTGATCGGCATGCGCCGGTCGCGGCCGAACGCCCGGGGTGTGATCTTGACGCCCGGGGCCGCCTGGCGGCGCTTGTACTCGGACCCGTCCACCATCCGGACCACGCGGCGCACCGTCTCGGCGTCGAAGCCCATGCCGATCAGCTCGTCGACCCCGCGGTCCTCCTCCACGTACGCCAGCAGGATCGGATCCAGGTCGGCGTATTCGGGCAGCGAATCGCTGTCCTTCTGATCGGGCCGCAACTCGGCCGAGGGCTCCTTGACAAGGATCTCGCGCGGAATCCGTTCGCCGCCGGCCTGGCGGTTGCAGTGCCGCGCCAGACCGTACACCAGGGTCTTGGTCACGTCCTTGATCACGGCGAAGCCGCCCGCCATGTCGCCGTACAAGGTGCAATAGCCGACGCTCATCTCGCTCTTGTTGCCCGTGCTGAGCACGAGCCACCCGAACTTGTTGGACAGCGCCATGACCAGGTTGCCGCGAATCCTGGCCTGGATGTTCTCCTCCGCGACGTCCACCGGGCGCCCGTCGAACGCGGGGGCCAACGCGCCATCGTACGCCTGCATCAGGTCCGATATCGGGATCTCGATCAGCTCGATGCCGAGATTGCGCCCGAGCGCCCTCGAGTCGGCCACGCTGCCCTCGGACGAGTGTCCGGACGGCATGAGCACGCCGACGACGTTGCCCGCCCCCAACGCATCCACCGCGATGACGGCGGTCAGCGCCGAATCGATCCCGCCGCTGAGCCCGATGACCACTTTTCCGAAACGGTTCTTGCGGACGTAGTCGCGCGTGCCCAGCACCAACGCCCGGTAGATCTCCGACTCCTCGCCGAGCGGCTTGGCCGGATCCCGGACGTCGAGCGGCGCCCGATCCGGGCTGGGCGCCGGGAGTGAAATCACGTCGGCGGAGTCCGCCACGGCTCCCTGCCGGCGGCGCGGCTCGCGGAGCCGCCATCGGAACACCGCGTCGAGATCCAGGTCCGTGACGATGAGTTGCTCTTCGAACTGCCGGCCCCGCGCGAGGAGCTCTCCGGCCGGGTCGAAGACCATGCTGTGCCCGTCGAAGACCAGCTCGTCCTGTCCGCCGACGAGGTTGACGTAGGCCACGATGGCCGCGTTGTCGGCCGCGCGCGTCCGGAGCATGCGCTCTTTCCATTGCCGTTTGCCCGCGTGGAACGGCGACGACGATATGTTCAGGACGACGGCGGCGCCCTGGCCCATCGCCTGCTCCAGCACCGGACCGTCGGGATACCAGATGTCCTCGCAGACGCTCAGCCCGATGCGCGCGCCCCCGCACTCGAGAAGCGTCGACTTCCGGCCCGCCTGGAAGTAGCGGAATTCGTCGAACACGCCGTAGTTGGGAAGATAGACCTTGTGGTGCACGCCCACCATCCGTCCGTCCCGCAGCACGGCGGCCGCGTTGTAGATGTCGTCCGCGCGGTCGACGAAGCCGACGATGGCGGTGATTCCGGCCGCGGCCCGGGCGATCTCGCCGAGCGCGTCGAGGTTGGCGTCGATGAATCCCGGCTTCAGCAGGAGATCCTCGGGAGGATAGCCGGTCAGGGCCAGCTCCGGGAAGGCCACGATATCGGCCCCGCCCGCCGCCGCCCGCCCGATCCACTCGACGATCTTCCGCGCGTTCCCCTCCAGGTCGCCGACGACCACGTCGAGCTGCGCCATCGCCAGCCGGATTGTGGGCGGGTGGGCCATGGCGGCGCGCTACTCGCGGAGTTCCCGGAAGCCGTAGACGCGCATCACGTCATCGAGACCCACGACGCCCTCCAGGCGGCGAACGTCGAGCCGGCTGACCACGGGCAGGACGTCGACGCTGGCTTCCCCCATCCGCTCCAGCGCCAGGTCCAGCAGGTGATCGTCGTGCAGGTGGGGTCCGGCCCGCACGTCGGCGGCGTCGACGAGCCGGCCCCCGGCGTCGCGGGCCTCGGCCGCGGCCAGTTCCTCGGCGCCGATCATGCCGACCAGGCCCCGGCCGTCGACGACGGGCCAGGCGCGCCACGGGCTGTTGCGCACGCGTTCCCGGGCCTGGGACGGGGTCATGTCGGCCTCCAGCACCTCGGTCGGCACGCGCATGGCGCGCCGCACCCGGAGGCGGCCCTCGCGGTGCTGCGTCGCGGCCGTGGGCAGGTGAATCCCGTCCTGCTCGGCCAGCGCCTCGTAGATCGGCTTCTTCTGGTACCGCCGCGAGATGAAATAGCTCAGCATGTTCGAGATCATCAGCGGCACGATGATCGCGTAGTCCCGCGTCAACTCGAAGATCATGATCACGGACGTGAACGGCACGCGAATGATGCCCGCGAACGCGGTCCCCATGCCGACCAGCGCGTAAGCGCCGACGGCGCCCGTGTAGTCGGGGAAGACCAGGTTCGCGGCGCCGCCCACCGTGCCGCCCAGCATGGCCCCGATGAACAGGCTGGGACCGAAGATCCCACCGGCGTTCCCCGAGCCGTAACACGTCGCCGTGGCGACGATTTTCAGCAGCAACATGACGGCCATCGCCGCGACGACGGTCGCCGCGACTCCGCCGGTACGCGCCAGTTGATCGCCGACAATGTCGTATCCCACCCCCAGCACTCCGGATCCAGGTACGAAAAACGCCAGGACGCCGACCGCCAGCCCGCCGGCCGCCGGCTGCGCCCATCGCGTCCGTTCCGGCATGTCCAGGAAGTACTGCCGGATACGCAGGAGAAGCCGGACGAACAACACCGAGACGAACCCGCCGGCCACACCCAGGAACGCGTAGATGGCAAGCTCGGAAAAGTGCACGAGCTGGTATTCGGGAACGCTGAACAGCGCCTCGTCCCCCAGCACCAGATTCAGGACCAACCAGGCCGTCGCCGACGCCAGCACGACCAAGCCCAGCACCGGGGCATGCAGGTTGCCCATCACCTCTTCCAGCGAGAAGAGAATGGCGGCGATCGGCGTGTTGAACGCGGCGGCCAGCGCGGCCGACGCTCCGACCGGCACCAACGACTCGATCTTCTTGCGCTTGAGGCCGATGGCCCGGCCCATGACCGACGCGATTCCCGCGCCGATGTGGACCGAGGGCCCTTCCCGGCCCAGGGCGATGCCGCTGGCCAGAGAACCCACCGACGTTCCGAACTTGCCCAGCACGGTTCGCAGCGTGATCTGCCCGCCGTGAACGGCCAGGGCCACCTTGGTCTGCGGGATGCCGCTGCCGCGGGCCTCGGGGAAGAACCGGTAGAGCAGGATGCCGGTTACGAAGGCGCCGATGACCGGTATGACGAGACTGCGAAGGTTGTAGGGCTCGAGCGGGTCCGGAAACATGCGCGAGCCGAGACTCTCGGTCAGGACGATGAACGCGACGATGGTGAGGCCGACCACGGCGCCGATGACCAGTGTCAGGACCACGAACAACTGGTCTTCGCGGTGGCGGATCTGGATGGCCAGCTTGCGCGTCCGGGTCTTGATGGCGGGCTGCGCGTTCCACCAGTCCAGCAATCGTTTCGTCGCGGCGGCGAAGGGCATCGTCTAGAACGGCGTGCTCCGGGGGACGGCTTCCGACTGGCAGGATAAATTGCCCATGGATCATTGTGCGCGGGCGAGGGTGAATCCGCAAGGCGGAAGGCGGCCGCAAGGTCCGGGAAACACCGGGATTCCCGTATTCGACGGCGATCCTGTAGACTCGTTCACTCCATGAGAGTCGTCTCCGTCAACGTCGGCCGGCCGAAGCGTATGCCCCACGGCGGGCGTTCCGTCCGAACGTCGATCTACAAGACGCCGGTCGCGGGCCGCATCGCCGTCCGTTTCCACAACCTCGACGGGGACAGCCCGGGCGACCCCGCCCTCCACGGCGGACGGGACAAGGCCGTCTACGCCTACCCGTCCGAACACTACGCGTACTGGCGGGAGACGCTGGGACGGGATCTGGAATGGAGCGCGTTCGGGGAGAACCTGACGATCGCGGGGCTCGTGGAACCGGACGTCTGCATCGGCGACCACTTCAGGATCGGCAGCGCCGTCCTGTGCGTGACGCAGCCGCGCCTGCCGTGCTACAAGCTGGCGACGAAGCTCGAACGCCGGGACATGGCCCGGCTTTTCGAGGAAAGCGGGCGATCGGGTTTCTACATGAGCGTGGTTGAGGAAGGGGAGTTGGCCGCGGGAGACGCCATCGAGCGGGTCCGCGAATCCGACCACGGCGTGACGGTTCTGGAGGTCAACCGCCTCCACCGTCCACCCGCCCCGCTCGATCTGCTGGAACGCGCGCTGGCCGTGCCGGAGCTTTCCGGCGCCACCCGCCGCGAGTTGGAACGGGTCCGCGCGAAGTCGGCACCGTAGCGCAATCGTCCGGAAGCCGCGATGCGGGCGGAGGGATTCGAACCCCCACGGGCCGTTCGGCCCGCCGGATTTTCGTACCCGCCACGGCTTTCGCCGCCCCCGCCTCGGCGGGGTTTGGGGTCTGGACTATCCCTTCGCCGTGCCCCGGAACCGCGGCCCGGGGTTCAGGCGCTGCCCGTCTAGTCTCTACACCTTCCCGACCGGGGACGCGCGCCCCCCATCGGGCTTGGCTCGGGATTGCCACCGTGTCACGAAGGTTTCCCCGAATTTGAGCAGTTCTGCATCGACGGTTTCCCGGTCGAGCACTCAAGGTTCTCAAGTCCGGCGCGTCTACCGTTCCGCCACGCCCGCACGGTTCGATATTACTCTTCTCCCGCGCCCGGCTCACCCGTTCCACGGTTTTTTCCGGAGGCGGAGACCGGCGCGGGCACGTCCGCGATCATGCACCGCGCGCTCCCCCCGCCGACGGACTCGATCGTGGACAGCGAACAATCCACGATCCGGCCGCATGACCGGAGAACTTCGAGCTGCGCGGGATCGAACGCGGCGCGGGCGCGGCTGGACATCGCAATGACGGGCGCCCCGCGCCGGTCCGTCAGCTCCAGGATGTTGCCGGCGAACCCGGCGGCCTGTTCGAGGCCGATCGACACCAGGGCTCGGCCCGTCGACCGCAACCGGTCCAGGATCCGGGCCCGTTCCCGGCCGTCGGCGATGGTGTCGTCGGCCACCACGGCGAACGCGCCGCCCAGGGCCAGGACGATGTCGGTGTGGTAGATCGGTACGCCCGCCGCATCGACGGCGGAGAACGCGACCAGCTCGTAGCCCAGCAACACGGCGACGTGGCCGCCCAGGCCGATGTCGGTCCGCGGCGAACGGCACGCGTAGACGACGCCGTGAACGTCGTCGAAAACCAGGCTGCCGGAACCTTCCAGGTACCGGGATTCGGATTCGTGCGCCGACAGGTCGACGACGCGCGAGGCCCGGAACACGCCCATGCGCTCCAGGTCGCCGATGACGTCCTGACGCCGTTCCCGGCGGCGCGCCGGAGAGTGCATCGGGTAGCGGATGATGGTGCCGTCGGAGTGGAACGTCACCCAGTTGCATGGGAAGACCGCGTCCGGCGAGGGCGGCTCGACGGTGTCCTCGACCACGATGACCCGGACCCCCGCCGACGCGAGGGCCGCGGTGTACGCGTCGAACTCCTCGATGGCCTTCCGTTGGACAGCCTCGGTTTCCGCGCCTTCGGGAGCGCGCTGAAAGACATTGGTCCCGGCCGTCTCGACGTTGAACCCGAAGGCCTTCGGCCGCACCATCAGCGCTGCTCGGGCCGGTCCGGGGCCGCGATGTGCGTGTGCTACCATGAATTCCTATAGCGATGCGGGTACCGTCGGACCATGATACCCCGCGCCCGCGGGCGCGGAATTCCACGTCGCCATGACCGGCGATCGGACGGCAGACGGTCCCGAAACGTTGACCCTCCACCGCACGCGCCCCATGGAACTCGGCGAACCGGCGAAGGCCCGGATCGAGTTCGACATGGCTTCGATCCGCCAGGTGGTCGCGGCGCGGCGCGACGCGGAACCGGCCATCTGGATCGTGGAGCCGGACGGATACCAGAGGGACGGCCACGCGCTGCGGGACGCCGACTCCGTCCGGATGATCGCCTACACCGACTCGTCGGGAACGATCTACGCCACCGACGGTTGCAACGCGTGCCGCCACGCGCCGGACATCCGGATCGAGACGGCCGCGCCCGAGGATCTCGCGCGATACGCCGCGCGGACCCAGCTTCCCGAGCCGATGCTCGCCCTACTGGCCCGCCGGATCCACGAACTGGAAACGTAGACGTCCCGTCGATTACGATCATGCGGCCGGCCGCGGACAACCGATTCTCTCTATACGATCCGGGCGGGCTCGCCCGATAATCGGACTGGGGAGACTACGGAAGGAACCGACGCATGAAGACATCGGCTACCCCAATGTTCACGAAGCGGTCGACGCTCGGGTCCGTCGCCGTGGGGCTGATCGTCGCGGCGACGTTCGAACGATTCCTCGGCGCGCCCGTCGGGCTCGCGGCGACGAACGGACTCGCCGCCGGCATGCTGGCGTGGGCCGCCTTCTTCCAGTTGCGAAACTGGAGCTTCGTGATGCAAGTGTGGGCGCCGAAGTCGCGCACTCACCGGAATGCCGTTCTGTATGCCGCGCTCCTCATACTCGTGACGTCCGTGTTCCTGAACGAGCACCTCCAGTCGGAACGCGCGGTCGAGATCGGGTTTCTGTCGTTGTTCCTCCTCGTCGCCGTCACCGCGTACCAATTGGGAGCCATCGTCTCGATACTCGACCTGACGGACGACCGAGAACCTTCGATGTGGGGAATTCCAACGGCGAAGGGTCCGGTCTTGACGGCGCTCTCGTTCATGGTCGCGCTCACGGCCGGCCTCGTCGCCGCGGCGGTGCTGGGATCGTGGCTGGGCGCACCCTGGGAACTGGCCATGATGAACGGGCTCGCCGTCGGTACGCAGGCGGCCGTTTTCGCTTTCGCGATTCGCACGAATCGACTTGTCGCGCGGCCGACGGTCCCACCGATTCTCCGACCCTGGGTCGGGGTCGTTTTCGCCGGGTTTTCTCTCATATTCGTCGGGCCGTCCGTGCTCGCCTACATCGAAGTCGGGTTCGCCGTCGGTCTCAGCCTTCATTTCCTGTTCTTGGCGACCGGATTCGCCGCCATGACTTTGGGCGTTCTTGCCGGTTCGCTCGGCCATACGAACGCGATCAACGGCAACGAGGGTGCACGCGCCTCGACTCCCGCACCCGAGCGCGAGGGAACGCGCGCCGCGAGAGGATAACCGGAGACCGCCGCCTGGACGCGGCCCGAGCTTCGGCCGGCTTACAGGGACGCGAGGCGCCCGAAGGTGTCGGCGTACTTCTGCGCCATGCGGACCAGGGCCGCGGCGGAGTCGGGCGGGCGGAACCTGCCCTGTTCCCACGTTCCACCGTCCGCGCGTGAACGCGGCGATGGACCGTATTGACGCCGGCGCGGTCCTCGGCCACTCCCCAACGGTTCGCGTCCGGTTACCGGCTGCGCACCACGCCCACGCGGTCGCAGAAGCGGGCCAGCGCGCACTTGGAGCAGAACGGGCTCAGCGGCTTGCACAGGTTCTGGCCGAAGGCGACCAGCAGGTCGTTGATCGCGATCCAGTAGCGGCGGGGCAGCTTCCCTCGCAACGCCATCTCCGTCTGATCGGGCGTGCGGGTGGCGACGTATCCCCAGCGGTTCGCGATCCGGTGGACGTGCGTGTCGACGGCGACGCCCGGTTTGCCGAACGCCAGGGTCACGACGATGTTGGCCGTCTTGCGGCCCACTCCCGGCAGCGACAGCAGCGCGTCGAGCGTGTCGGGGACGCCCCCGTCGAACCGATCGATCAGTTCCCTGGCGATCTTCTTGATCGTACGCGCCTTGACGCGGTAGAACGCTACCGGATAGATGAGCTTCTCGAGTCGGTCCGCGCGGAGCGCGAGCATCGCCTCCGGCGCGTCGGCCGCCGCGAACAAGCGCCGGCTGGACTCCATGGTGGTCGCGTCTTGCGTGCGCAGGCTGAGAATGCAGGAGATCAACGTGGTGAAGGGCGTCCGGGTGTAGTGACCGATCGCCGGAACCCTCCATTGGCGGACCTCCCGGCGGAGGATCCGGATAACATGGTGGATGTCCGCGTCCTTCATGGGGAGAGACACAGTATATGAGCTTGCTTCGACTGGCGTTGGGCCTGATACGCGACGTGGCGACCACCGAGCAGGGTCAGGAGTTCATCAAGGACCTCCGCGGCGGCCCCGGCAAGAAGACGCGGACCGCGCCGGCCGGCGAGGCCGAGGTCGGACCGTGGCGGCAGTCGGTCGAGGAGCGCCTGACCGTCGCCGACCGGAACGCCACGATGTTGGCCGGGATGCTCAACGCCCAGCACGAGGCGATGATCCGGATCCAGAAGCGCCAGCGGATATGGAACGTGGCGCTGGCCGCGGGCGTTCTCGTGGCCCTGGCCGTTCCCCTCGCCTGGTGGCTGCTCGCGGGCGCGTGACCGGCCGCGTCAGTTCAGCGTCTCGGCGAACTTCTCGTTCTCAAGGCAGATCTCGTCGATCAGGTCGGTGTCGACGACGATGCGCTGGCGCAACGTGACGGTCCAGGGCTCGGTGTACGCGACGGGATCGTCCACCGTGATGCGGACTTCGAGGTGTCCGAAGTCCGGACGCCGGATCTCTTCCCGCACGCGGGCGGCCTCGGTCACCACGCTGCCGTTCCAGTCGATCCACGTGTCGTCGCGCAGCCCGATCGTGTCGACGACGAGCGTGTCCCCGGACCATTCGGCCGAGGAGTATCCCTGCCACGAGGGATTGGGATCCTCCGGCAGCGGGCGCGCGTCGGTGAAGACCTGGCGGTATCCGGCGTTCATTTCGTTCAACACCACCAAGAGCCCGGGCTTGTGGACGAACTTCAACAGGTGCGGCAGGCCGTACGCGCGGATGAAGTTGTCCGGCAGGCACCGGATGTGCGGGTCGTCGATCGCCTGGTTGGCGGTCCGCTCCGCGACGATCGGAAGCTGCCACGGTTGATAGGGCAACCCGCCGGTAATGTCGACCCCGATGTCGCGCATGTGGCGGGACGACGTGATGTTCGCCGGATCGCCCGGCGGGTCGCCCTCCAGCGGCTGGTTCGGTTCCCCGGTCATCCACACTCCGGAGAAATCCGGCCGTCCGTCCGGCAAGCGGGGCGCCGGCGCCGTCATGTCCACGCCGCCGTCGGCCCGGCGGGGGACGTCCGCGGTGGGATAGTAGATCCACTGGGCCGCCGCATAAGTCGCCGCCAGAAGCGCGGCCAGGGCGACGCGCGCGATGACTCGAAACCCGTCCTTGAATCGTGACGGGGAACACGGGGAGCGCTTCGCCAAGGGATTCATGGCGCCAATCCTCCGGCTAAATGGCGTCGAGGCCCGCGACCCGGCCGGTCGAGTCCCCGAAGTGCTCCAGGTGTACGCCCATGCGATCCATCATGGTGAGGAACAGGTTGCACATGGGCGTCTCCCGGCGATAGACGATGCGGCGTCCGGGCCTGATGAAGCCGCCGCCGCGACCGGCTACGAGCGTCGGCAGGTCGTCGTGGGTATGCCGGTTGCCGTCGGCGAGTCCGGCGCCGTACACGATCATCGAGTTGTCCAGGATCGAGCCGGAACCGTCCGGCTCGCGCAACGCGTGCAGGCGCTCGATCCATCCCGCGAACTGGCGCACGTGGTACCGGTTGATTTCGGCGACCTTGTCCATCAGCTCGACCTGGTTCCGGTGATGCGTCAGCGGGTGATGGCCGTCGCTGATGCCGATTTCACGGTACGCCCGCGACGTGCCCTCGCGCGTGACCATGAACGTCACGACGCGCGTGATGTCCGCCTGGAACGCCACGGTGATCATTTCGGTCATCAGCTTGAAGTGCTCGGCGAAGTCCTGCGGGACTCCGTAGGGCCTCTCCAACCCCGGATCGATCTGCGCGTTGTCCCGTTCCGCCCTGTCGATCTGAAGCTCGATGTCGCGGATCGCGCCCAGGTACTCGCCGAGCTTGCGCCGGTCGGTCGGACCCAACGCGCTCTGCAGCGCGCGCGTGTCCTCGGCAATGAAATCCAGGATGCTCCGCCGGTACCGGTTCCTTTCGGCGCGGGCTTCCGGGCCGAGCGAGGCGTCGCTACCGAACAGGCGGTCGAACATCGCCCGGGGATCCAGAACGGGCGGCAGCGGCTGCCGCTCGTTACGCCACGCGAGATTGTTGGTGTATGCGCAGGAATACCCGGAGTCGCAGTCGCCCGCCTGGCGCGCATCCTCGAGGCCGACCTCCAGTGACGGCAGGCGCGTGTCCATCGTGCGGGCCACCAACTGGTCGCAGGAAACGCCGGCCCGAACATCGACCACGGACTTGTTCACCTGCACGCCGGTCAGGTACGACCCCGAGCACCGGCCATGGTCGCCCGTGCCGTCCAGCAGCGCGCGCCCCGTGTTGTGGGTGAGGTTCCCCAACAGCGTGATCTCGGACTTGAGCGGCTCCAGGGGCGCCAGCGTCCGGGGCAGGGCCCGGAGCGCGCCTTCGTAGTCCGGATTCCAATGGCGCATGTCGATGCCGTTCGGCACGTAGACGAACGCCATGCGCACGGGCGGCGCCAGAGTCTGGGCCCGCGCCGGGGCGGGCAGCATCGCATCCAGAAACGGCACGGCAATGGCCGCTCCCGTTCCCTTCAGGAACGTGCGCCGCGGCAGCGACCTGCGAGTGAGAATCATCGGCCCGTCTCCCCTACATCTTCGCCCCGCCGGGACTGAAACGGCAAGCTTCGAACGATCTCCCGAATCAGTGTCCGGAACCGGCGCCCGTCGTCGGAAAGCGCCCGGTGGATGGCCTCTACCGCCTGGCCGTCGTAACTTCTCAGGCCACGGCCGAGCGCGTAGGTCAGCATCTTTTCCGTCACCGTGCGCGAGAATTCGGGAAGCTGAGACGCCAGGGCGGCGCGCATTTCCGCCGGGCTGGAAAACGTCCGCCCGTTCGGGAGCGTCCCCGCGGCATCGACGGGGACGTTGCCTTCCGCGGTTCGCCAGCGCCCGATCGCGTCGTAGTTCTCCAGGCCGAACCCG
Source organism: Acidobacteriota bacterium (assembly GCA_022821145.1). Taxonomy (GTDB): domain Bacteria; phylum Acidobacteriota; class Terriglobia; order 20CM-2-55-15; family 20CM-2-55-15; genus JAJEDW01. Next base: position 68,781 of record JAJEEE010000053.1, on the reverse strand, counting down.
AGAGGATCCATGCGGGCGTGGCAGGACGCGCACGTGGCGTTCGCGCGGTGCGCTTCGAGTTGCTGCCGCATCGATCCCCGCGTTTCGTCAGGGTTCTCGTCCAGCGCCGGCACGTCCGGCGGCGGCGGCGGCGGCGGCGTTCCGAGGATATTCGTCAGGACGTACTGGCCGCGTATGACCGGTGACGTCCGGTTGGGGTAACTGGAAACGGTGAGCACGCTGGCATGGCCAAGAAGGCCGCCGCGCTGCTCCCGCTGTTCGCCGGACAACTCGATACGCCGGAACTCGGCTCCGTCGACGCCGTCGATCCCGTAGAAGGCCGCAAGCCGCCCGTTGAGGAACGTGTACCCGGCGTCGAGAAACTCCTGGAGCGGCCGATTCTCCCGGAGGACATGCTGGAAGAAGAGGCGCGTCTCGGCTCTCATGGCGTCTCGCAGGTCCGGATTCCATTGGGGGAACGTTTCCGGATCCGGCTCGACGACATCGAGGTTGCGGATCTCGAGCCATTGGCCCGCGAAATTCGCGGCCAGCGCCCCGGAACGCGGATCGTCGAGCATGCGCTCAACCTGCGCGTCGAGCACGCCGGAAGCCCGCAATCGGCCGGCCTCGGCCAGTGCGAGCAGTTCGTCGTCCGGCATCGAGCTCCAGAGAAAGTAGCTCAGCCGGGAAGCCAGTTCGATGTCCGACACCGGATGTACGCGAGACGGATCCTCGGGATCGGGATCGTGCTCGATACGGAACAGGAAATGCGGCGAGACAAGCATCGCCTGGATCGCGAGCTCCAGTCCGCGTTCGATCGAGCGCCCGTCGGCCAGCGCCATGTCGACGAACCGGACGAGCGAGGCGGTTTCTTCCGGCGTCACCGGACGCCGATACGCGCGTCGAGCCAGCGTGGACACGATCCGCTCCACGCACGCGCGGCCGGATTGCGGATCGCAGACAAAGATCCGCCGCCGCGTTTCCTTTTCGCGTTCCGACGGAAACGGTCCGACGAAAACGATGGAGTTCAGGAACTTGTTCTTCTCGTCGTCGTAGACCTCGTCGGGAGCGAGCGCGCCCACGAAGTCGTCGTCGGTGAACCCCGCGCGGAAAACGTGGTCGCCTTCCGGCAGGTACACGCGCATTTCCTCTTCGGAATAGGGGTTGAAGTACACCAGCCCGCTGGGACGCGTCTCGACCGGCATGGAGCCGAGGAGGTCGCCGTCCATCCAGAGGTTCAGCGTGACCGGCTCGCCGCCGGGGCGTTCCCCGGGCAACCCGATGCGAACCGTGTATTCGCCGGCGTACTCCACCCGGTGCGCCGCCTCGATCGTGCCGGGATCGACGCGTCTGATCTTCCGGTCCCGCGAGCGATACTCCTCGACGAGAGGCTCCGGCGGCAGTTCCGTCGAAACGGCCCAACGGGCGATGCGTTCGGCCGCGCTCATGTAGTTTTCCATCAACACCGTCGAAACCGTCAACACCTCGCCGATGTTGTCGAATCCATCGCCGGAATCGTCCGCCGGGAAATAGAGTTCGGCCTGGAAGTCCACGCCCAGCAGATCCCGAATCGTGTTGGAGTATTCGCTGCGGTTCAGACGGCGCGCCGTGACGCGGCCCGGATCTTGCGGACGCCCGGAGTCGGCACGATCGAATTCGTTGCGAATCGTCTCCACGAAGGCCGCAAGGACGGTTTCCGTCGGCCGGTCCGCTCCGGGGGGCGGCATCTCCCCCGCGCCGACGCGACGCAGGATCCGCTCCCAGTCCTCACGGCGTTCAACGACGGAGTCGCGCACGGCAAGATTCCCGACGCTGAGCCCGCCGGCGTTCACGGTGTCGTTGTGACATTGCCCGCATGTACCGGTCAGAACCGGAACGACGGTGTCGTCGAATGCCGCGGAGCTCTGGCCGGCAACCGGCCGCGTCCCGAGCGCGAGGCACGCTCCGAAGCCGACACACAACCATGTCCGACGCATCCGCACGGCTAGCGTCCCCGGCCCCGTCCGCGCGCGGGCGGCGGGGCGCCGACCCGCTCGCGGATCGCCCGGACGGCGCGGCCGCGCTTCAGCGCGTCAGCCGTCAACCGCCGTGCGGTCCCCCGGACCCCCGCCTCTCCGCCTGAGAGATCGGAATAGCCGCCGTCGGAACGCACCGCGTACAGGACCGCGGCCATCGCGTGAGCCGACGCGCCGTCGGCCGCCGCCGGGGCGGACCGATAGGCGTCGATCACGGGATGATTCCCCGCCCACGCGAAATCCTCCTCGATGGCGGCTCCCGAGTATCGGAGGTCCAGCTCGTCCCCCGCGAGGACGAGCGGGCCGGGCCAGGCGTCACGCAACTCCGCGAAACCGGAAGCGCGCTCGGCCGGAGACGCAACGACCAGCGCCCGCGCCTTGTCGCGGGCAAGACGGTCCCCGTCCGGGAGCGACAGGAGGCCCAGCAGGTTGTCGGGCGGCCCGGCCAGGACCACGACGGCGTTCTGGTCCGGCTGGGCCGTGAGGGCGTTCCGAACGACGGCGACAGGGTCCGCCGTGTCGTTGAACCCCTCGATGCCTCTCGAGTACAACGGCGCGCCGCCGCGTCCCCTACGGTCGAGGACCGACGCGATCATCGGCGGGACGACCTCGACGACGGGGCCGTCGTCGAGCATCCCGATCGGGACCGAAAGTCCGCCCGCCCCGTCTCCACGGTAGAAGCGGACCATGAGGTCGCAGAAGCCGGCCGCCTGGAGACTGTTGCGGCTGACGCTCAGTGAGCCCAGGCGCGCCTCGCGCCTGGAATCGCATGCGAGCAACAGCGCCAGCGCAAGAACCTGCTCGATGCCGTCCTCCATCGATGAATCGAAAAGGACGGCGACAGGGCGATCTCGTTGTGGTGCCTGCATGTCGAATCCCGGCCATTCTAGATCGATTCCGGAGCGATCCCAAGCAACATGGCGCCCGCGCTCATAATTTGACAACCCCGGCGAGTCGCAGTAAACACGGGGAAACCGTTCTTCCGAGGAGGGCGCGACATGGCCAGAAAACAAGGCGACGACGGCAACGATACGGAGGTGCGGAACGAGAACCGTCTCAGCCGGCGCGACTTCGTCACGAAGGGGGCCGTCGCCGGGTTGGGCGGGGCGGCGCTCGCCGGGCCCGAGGGGCGGGCGCAGGCTCGTTCGACGGGGACCGACGACATCGCCTGGGACTATGACGTGGACGTGGTCATCGCCGGCGGCGGCTGCGCGGGCCTGACCGCGGCCATTCGCGCGCGGGACCTCGGGGCGACGGTGCTCGTCGTCGACCAGAACTTCGATCTCGGCGGCCGGATGCTGCACAGCGGATCGTTCGTGTCGCTCGGCGGAGGCGATCCCGTCCAGCGCCGGGACATGAACGGCGAGAGCGACCGGGAGGGGTTCATCACCGCGGACCCGGTCGAGGATCCCGCGGAACTCGACGACAGCGTCGACCTCCTGTTCACCGACCTTACGGACTGGTCCGTCCTCGACCGCAAGGCCCAGAGCCCGTACCGGTACAACGAACGCGAGTTGGTGCGCGCATGGGCGGAGAACTGTCCGGCCACCCGGCAGTTCCTGACCGACAACTACGTCCGCTTCGCCCGAGTCAACGGCACGCACGGGGGCGGCGGCCTTTCGCGCGCGCGGGGAGCGCGCTGCTTCCTCATGCTGGGCGATCGGACCGACATGAAGGCGGGAACCATCACGGCGGAGGACGCCGGAGTGGCCGATCCGGAGCGGACCAGCGCGTTCGCGCCGGTGCAGATGACGAACATGAGCCGGTTCGTCGCCCCCGGGGCGGTCGGCAACGGCGTGGCGCTGGCCCGGCCGCTGGAGTTCTCGGCCCGCGAGAAGGGCGTCGAGTTCATGCTTCACCGGAGTTTCGAGGAACTGGTGCGCGAGCAGCCGGTCGCCGGCCGGATCCTCGGGATCCGCGCCCGCTATTCGCCGCGCCGTCACCCGGAAACCGGCGAGCTCATGCAGAGCTACTGGCAGAACGGCAACGTCGACGAACGCCGCGAGACGGTGCACATCCGGGCCCGAAAGGGCGTCATACTGGCCAGCGGCGGCCATGCCGGCAATCCCCAGGTTCGCAGCATGTTCTACCCGGCCATGCGGGAACCCGCCTTCCCCACCAGCGGGCTCGCCCTGCAGGGGCAGAAGAGTCAGGACGCCAGCGCCCTGATCGCGGGCCTGAGGGTCGGCGCCAACCTGGCCGGGATGCAGCAGAACCTCTCCTACTCCACAACGTTCCACATCTCGACGCGCCTGGGCACGCGGGACGCGTACACCACCATGATGCCCGGTCACCCGACGTTCGGCTTCCGCGGGTCCGCCGGCGTCAACGTCGGCAACGCCGGGTTCGAAGAGTTCATCGTCGTGAACCAGGTCGGGCAACGTTTCTTCAACGAGGTCCGCCTTCCCCGACGGCCCGGCCTGAACGCCTACCCGGGCGACGGCGGCGCCCCGGGGCAGGGCCTCGAGCACACGCCCCAGGACTGGCGCAACTGCCGGAAGGAGTGGGTCCAGGAGATGTACGGGCACGACCACGGGCTGGACGCCGCCCTGGCGATGAACGAGGGGTCCGAACCCCCGGACTACTACTCCGGCCCGATCTGGGCGATCTTCGACCAGGATGCCGTCGAACGGACCGGGTGGGAGCTTCGGTACCCGTACGTCGCCGATAACGGCTACTTCTTCCAGGCGGACACCATCGAGGAGCTGGCCGAGAAGATCGCCGCGGGCCACGAGTTTCAGCGCGTGCCGCTCAAGCACCTCGCCGACACGGTCGCCACGTGGAACCGGCACGTCGACGCGGGCGCCGATCCCGAGTTCGAACGCGAAGTGGACGCGCCCATGAACCGCATCGCGGCGCCGCCGTTCTACGCCCTCTCGATCATGGTCGTCTGGCACGACTCCTACGGCGGCCTGAGGGTCAACGGCCGCCAGCAGGTCGTGGACATGCAGGGCGAGGTCATTCCCGGTCTCTACGCCGGCGGCGAGGCCGTGGGGGGATTCAACAAGCACGGCCTGGGCAAGGGACACGTCCACGGCTACATCGCGGGAACGCACGCCGCCGGGGAACCGTCGGCCTAGACGCCGGCCCCGGAACGAACGGACACGCACTCGCGCGCCATGACGATTTCGAAGGTCGAGGTATCGCCTGAAGAGGTCGACGCTGGCGCCGAATTGACGCTCGACATCGAAGTCTCACGCTCCGACGGGGCGGGCCCGGCGGAAACGCGGCTCCTGATTCGAGACCACGACGGGGAGTTGGCCGCAAGCGTCGAGCTTGCGGAGTTGGACGGAGAGACCGGACGGTCGGGCGCCTTCGTCGTGGCCGCGCCGCTCGAGCCCGGAACCCATGCCTGGTCCGCCGCGGCGGCGGCGCCCGGCTCGACGCCGGCGCCGTTCTCGTTCACGGTACGCGCCCACGAGACACGCGTGCTGGTGTGGGACGCGCCGCCGTCCGTCGAGTGCGGCGAGACGTTCCGCGTCAAGCTCGGCGCGCGGTGTGCCCGGCGATGCCGGCCCGTCGGTTGGACGTTGGAGGTGCGCGACCACGAACAGAACACGCTGGCCACGGTCCGGTTGGAAGATCAGGTTTGGCCGCACACGGACGCGCTCTACTACGCCGATGTCAAGCTTCGAGCGCCGGATCGGGAGGGGCTCTATCGATGGGAAGCCCGGGCCACCGCGCGCGGCCTGGACGCGTCGCACGCCGCGTCCGTTGCGGCGCTGAACCTGAGAGTCATGGCCACGCCGGAATGCGTCTTGACGGTGGAAGCCGTCGACGCCGAAACTCAGGCCCCGGTGAAAGGCGCCCAGGTTGTGGTCCATCCCTACAGGGCCTTCACGGACGCGCGCGGCGTGGCGGCGGTAAAGGTCGTCGAGGGCGAGTATCGAGTTTTCGTTTCGGGAAAGGGTCACGTCCCTTTCCGGAGTCACTGCATGGTGAACGCCGACATGACGATCCGGGCGCCGCTGGTCCTGGACCGGGAGCCCTCCGATGCGGAGATCTGGTCGTAACGCGCCCCGGCTGAAGCCGGCGGCGGGTGTTCTGGGAGCCTGGGTCCTGATCGCGCCGGCGGCCGCGGCCGGACAGGCGGGCGGCGCGGCCGGGTTCGAGCGGGGGCTCGAGCTCTACGAGAACCACTGCGCTCTGTGCCATCAGAGTTCCGGCGAGGGCAATCCACCGACGTTCCCGGCTTTGAACGGCAACGATCGTCTCGCGGACAGCGTCGGGATCGTCCGGAACATCTACCGTGGCGCCGGCACGATGCCGCCGTTCCCGGATCTGGGAGTGGAGGACATCTCCGCCCTGGCCAACTACGTTCGGGACGCTTGGGAAAACGATTTCCCGGAAGTGACCGCGGACGACGTGGCGGCGGCGTTGGAGGGGCTGGATGACGCCGGAGGGACCGTCTCGGTCTGGGACGGCGTGTTCACCGAGGTCCAGGCCAACCGGGGCCAGGCCGCCTATACGGGCGCCTGCGCCATCTGCCACGGACGGCGGTTGAACGGCGCGCCCGACGATCCGGACATGCGGTCCACGCCGCCCCTGGCGCGGGCGGCATTCCTTCGCGAATGGGACGGACGATCGCTGGCCGCGTTGTTCGAGTACACAAGGGCGACGATGCCGGAAGACAACCCCAACTCCCTGACCGACCCGGAGTACGTGGACGTGATCGCCTACATGCTCAGCGTCGGCGGGATGCCCGCGGGACCGGACGCGCTCCCGACCGATCCGCAACGCCTTTCGCGCATCGCGATCGGGCCGCAGCCCTAGCGGGCCCGGCCGGACGGCCGCGCCCTACTGCTCTTCGAACGAGGATCCGGCGAACAGGCGCCGGCCCTCCGCCGTGATCACGCGGGCATTGCAGGTGTCGGTGCCGTCATGCGCCCGCCAGCCCTCGATCTGGACCTCGTCTCCGATCTCGAGCGTGTCGGCGCTCCAGCCGAGCCGACGCAGCGAGTTGGGGGTTCCACCCTCGCACTGCCAGCTCACGATCTCCCCGTCCACGTTGGCGACGTCCAGATAAAACCAGATGTGGGGGTTGGCCCACTCCACCTTGGTGATCTCGCCTTCCAGCTCGACGGGTTGATCCGAATCGAACACCGCGGCGAAGGAGTGATGGGCCGCCGCGGCGCCGGGAACCCACAGGGCAACGGCAGTCAGTGCCAGCATGACTCTCATTTCAAGGCCTCCGAGCCGGGTTCGCGGACTCCCCGTATGGGTTCCACCGGCCGGACGTGATGGTACAAGCGCGTGTTTTGGAGGTCAAGCGAAAGGCCGGACCGCGTCTCGCGGCTTCTTGACAGTCCGGAGCCGCCTTTCCATAATGCGTGCAGTTCCGACTCGGTTTCACACGGGGGTTCCCATGAGTTCGAATGTCACGCGCGCCGCCATCGCATGGACCGTCGGCGTCGCCGTCCTGGTTTTCGCAACGACCGCCGTCGAGGCCCAGGACATACCCCGGCTGCCGGACGGCAAGCCCGATTTCAACGGCATCTGGGACAAGCCGCGCGTCGCGAGCGTGGAGAACGACTCGACCACCTGCGGGGCGGCCAGCACGGGATGCGTCCAGGAAGGGGCCGGCCCGCTGTCCTACACCGACCTGGGCCGTCAACGGTGGGAAGGATACCAGAACGACTGGACCGGCTACTGCCTGCCCTGGGGCTACACGCGCGCTTGGCAGACGTCCTATCCGGTGGAGATTATCCAGACGCCCAACCGGATGGCGATCCTTTACGAGTCCAACAACATCTTCCACGTCGTCCGCATGAACGAGGACATGCCCGCCGAGGTCGAAACCACGTGGATGGGCCATTCGTATGCGCAGTGGGAAGGCGACACCTTGGTCATCGAGACGGCCGGCTTCAACGGCAAGACCTACATCGACACGGCCCATCACCCGTCGAGCCCCGAGCTGCGCGTCACCGAGCGCATTTCCTTCCTCGATCCCGACCGCCTCTCCTACCAGGTGACCTGGGACGACCCGGTGATGTACACGGAGCCGTTCTCGAACGACCGGATCTTCGTGCGGATGGCGCCCGGCTCCGAGCTCTACGAGTACTGGTGCATGGAGAACAACAAGGACCTGCTCGAGGGGCGGATGCCGCCGCTGATCGAGCAGTAGGAAAACGCCGAGCCGGCCGGATCCCCGGGCCGTCTACTCGACGGACCGGACTCCGGCCGCCGCGGCGACGCCGTCCTGCTCGCCGCTCCCGCCCGATATCCCGATACCGCCGATCAACGCGCCGTCGACGATGATCGGGACACCTCCGTCCAGGGGCACCGCGCCCCGCAGGTTCAACAGCCGCACGCCCTGACCGCCCTGGGCGACGCCGTCCTCGAACACCCGGGTGGGACGCCGGAACAGGGCGGCGGACTGCGCCTTGTCGATCGCGACCTGCACGCTCCCGGTCTGCGTACCGTCCATCTTCTCGAAGTAGACGAGGTGGCCGCCGGTGTCGACTATGGCGACGGCCATCCACCAGCCGTTCTCGCGCGCGGCCTCCACGGCGGCGGCGGCCGCGGTCTTCGCCGTCTCCAGGTCGATCGGCGTCCCATAGGGGATCTGCGGAGGCGGCGCGAAACCTTCCTGGGCTCGGGCGGGGACCCCGCCCAGGGCGATGGAGGCAACCAGCAGGGCCGAGGCAACGAACTTGTGGACCATGATCCTCTTTCTCCTCGACGGACGGCGAATCGGAGGCCGAATTGTACCACCGGCCGTCGTTGCGCCCGACGTTCGATTCTGCCAGAATCCCCCCACCTGTTCCCGTCGGACGATGAGCACGCAAAGGACACCCAACCGCACTCTGCGCTTCGGCGTACTCGCAGCGGTGGCCGTGGCGATCTGGTGGGCGCCGCCGCCGGAAGGCGTTCAAGCGGAGGCCTGGCAGCTGCTCGCCATCTTCCTGGCGACCATCGGGGGCCTCATCCTGCAACCGGCGCCGATGGGCGCGGTCGTGATCATGGGGCTGACGGCGGCGGTCCTGACGGGAACGCTGTCGATGGCCGACGCCCTGCTCGGGTACCAGAGCGCTACCGTGTGGTTGATCGTCTCGGCCTTCCTGTTCGCGCGGTGCCTGAACAAGACCGGGCTCGGGCGCCGGATCGCGTTCCGGTTCATCCGGTGGTTCGGCCACAAGACGCTGGGGCTGGGTTACTCGCTGAGTCTGGCGGACCTGGTCCTCGCGCCCGGCATCCCGTCTGGAACGGCCCGCACGGGAGGGGTCCTGTTCCCCGTGGTCCGCAGCCTGTGCAGCGCGTACGACTCCGAACCCGGGCCGTCGTCCAAGCGCATCGGCGAGTTCCTGATGCTGACCACGTACCAGATCCATTGCGTCACCTGCGCCATGTTCCTGACGGCCATGGTGGCCAATCCCCTGATGGTGGAACTGGCGCGGGAGGTGGCCGGGGTCGATATCACCTGGGCGGGATGGGCCATCGCGGCGTCGGTGCCCGGCATCGTCAGCTTCATCGCATTGCCGATCCTCGTGTACATCATGGTCAAACCCCAAATCCGACGCACTCCGGAGGCCGCCGAGCTGGCGCGGGAGGAGCTCGTCCGGATGGGACCGATGAGCCGGCAGGAGCTCGCGGTACTGGCGGTTTTCGGCGGGGTCTTCGTGCTCTGGATCAGCGGAGAGTGGGACGCGTTGCCTTGGAGCGGATTGCCGCCGACAGGTGTGGCGTTCCTGGGCCTGTGCCTGCTCCTGATCCTGGAAGTGATCTCCTGGGACGACGTTCTCGACGAGCGCGCCGGGTGGAACGCCCTGGTATGGTTCGGCGGCCTCGTTTCCATGGCCACCATGCTCAGCCGCCTGGGACTGACCGAATGGTTCGCCGGGTTCGTGGGCGGCTACATGCAGGGTTGGGAGTGGCTGGAGGTCATGGCCGTGCTGGTGCTCGTTTATCTGTACGCGCACTACTTCTTCGCCAGCCTGACCGCCCACGTCACGGCGCTGTTCGCCCCGTTCCTGGCCACCGCCGTCGCGGCGGGCGCGCCGCCGTATTTCGCGGCGCTGACGCTGGCGTTCTTCTCGTCCCTGTGCGCCTCGCTCACCCACTACGCCGGCGGCCCGTCGGCGGTATTCTGGGGCGCCGGATACACCGACATCAAGGGCTGGTGGTCGGTCGGTTTCGCGATTTCGGTCCTGTTCGTGGTGGTCTGGATGGGTCTCGGTCCGCTCTGGTGGCGAACCCTGGGACTGTTCTAACTTCCGTTCGCGGGAACGTAGGCTCGGCCGTCCATGATCCGGCGCGCCGTTCCGGCGACGGCCGCCTTCCGGAGGACGAACGCGCCCGTGTCGTCCCGGTCGACGCGAACGAGGAAACTGGACACACCCGAGGGGTGGCCGACGCGGACCGTTCCGCTGCGCCTGGCGCGGCCTCCGGTCACGCGGTGGACCACCGTCCCGTCGATCAACGCCGCCGCGCTCAGGCAGATCCCCCCGGTCACGGCGTACGCCTGGTGCATGACGCCCAGCGCCAACGTCCGGGCCAGCAGGTCGCATTCGGACCCGGCGACCGTCGCGCCGCCGATGGTCTCGAAGTCTCCGGCCTCGGCGACGACGCCGACCTTGGGCACGGCCGGCGACACGTCCGCCGCCGTTGAGGCGAGACTCATCATCAGCGCGCCCGCGGTCCGGACCCGCTGCATCGCCGCCACGATCCCGGGATCGCTGGCGCAATCGGCGGGCAGCTCGCGCCCGGTCAAACCCAGATCCGCGGCCCGAACGAATATCGCCGGAGCCGCCGCATCGACCAGGCTGGCCTCGATCGACTGGCCGTTCTCCAATCCGACGCGGTCGACGACGTTGCCGGTCGGCAACAACCGGCCGGTCTTGGACCCGGCCGCATCGAGAAAACCGACGACGATGCGGGCGCCCGTCCCCGGAACGCCGTGCAGGGCGAAATCCCCCTCCGTCAGCGCGCGCCCGTCGCGCACCGGCACTTCGGCGACCATGCGCTTCCGTGTGTTCGTATTGAAGATGCGAACGGCGGTTGTCGGTTCGACGGGCTCGATGAGCCCCTCGTCGACCGCGAAGGGCCCGACGGCCTGGGAGATGTTGCCGCAGTTTCCCTGGTAGTCGACGACACCGGCGGCGACGCCGACGTACGCCATCGTGTAGTCGACGTCGGCGTCGGGACGGGAGGAGGGACCGACGATGGCCACTTTGCTGGTCAGGGGGTCGGCGCCCCCGAGACCGTCGATCTGCCGGGGGTCGGGGCTGCCCATGATCGACAGGATGAGCCGGTCGCGCGCGGCGGGATCCGCGGGCATGTCCGCGGCCCGCAGGAACACGCCCTTGCTGGTGCCGCCGCGAACGATCGCCGCTCGTATCGCCTTCGGCCCGATCATCGCCGGCGGGCCTAGTGGAAGTGGCCGTGCTCCTCCGACCACACGCGGCCGGCCGGCGCCGCCGCGTCGTCCGGGTCGCGGTTCGAAAGCGCGTTCAGGAACCCGAGAGCGCCGAGCAGCAGGACCCCACCCAGAACAAGCGCGATCCACTTGCCGCCGGAGCGGCTTTGCTCCGCCGCCTGGGCCCCGTGGCACTGCTTGTATTTCTTGCCGCTGCCGCACGGGCAGGGAGCGTTGCGTCCGACCTTCGAGACCTTCATGATGGCGACAGTGTATCCGATTCCGGATGTACGGCCGTAGCCAAAAAGAGTTGTGGCCCGTACGCACGCGGAGCTCCGCACGGAAGCGTGTCCCGGTACCGGAGGAACAGGCCGACGCAAGGGTTGCGCCGGTCATTTTTTCCGGCTGATTCGGAACGCCTTATCGAAACGCAAATCATTCGTGTTGACAGGAGTCGCCGATGGGAGGATAAGGATACTGCGATTGGGTCGATCCCGACGCAACCGGGTCAGTGGACCGGCACGACGTCCCGAAGCGGAACCTAGGCCGACGGGACGTTGAAAGAGAACTTTTAAGATCTGAGGTTTGGCCATCCACCGACGCGGGGCTTTCACGGCGCCATGGAGCCGTGAATGGTCGCGGAGGGTCGGCCCGATCGCGTTTCCGTTCGAAGGGTGGCCGACGCGCCGCCGCTACTCCCTCAGGTGAATGTAATCGCGGAGTTCCTGAATCTCCGTCCGGTTGTCCTCGATGACGCCCCGCACCACGTCCCCGATCGACACGACGCCCTGGACCGCGCCCTTGGCGACGACCGGCAAGTGACGGATGCGCTTCTCCGTCATGACCGCCATCGTCTCGCGGATGGTCAGGTCGGGACGCACGCACACGACCGGGTGCGACATGATCTCCCGCACGCGGGTGTCTCGAGAGGACTTTCCCTGGAGGATGACCTTGCGGGCATAGTCGCGTTCGGACAGGATGCCGACCAGGCGCGGGCCCTCCATGACCAGGACGGCGCCGATGCCCTTCTCGGCCATCCGGTAGATCGCGTCGTAGACCGTCGCGTCCGGCGCCACGGACCAGATGTCGCGTCCCTTGTTCTTGAGCAGGTCGGAAACAGTGTGGGTGATGGAAGGCATCGCGTCGACCTCCGTGATACCGGGACGTATCGGGAGTTTAACGACATGTCGGTTTCCGGATCAATCCGCAGCGCGGCCGTGTACACTTTCACCACGGGCTGCAGGCCCCGGTGGAGGCGCCATCATGCGACGACGATTGCTTCAAATCTCCCTGGCGGGCCTTTTCGTCTGGATCCCTTTCGGGTCCGTACCGGCATGGCCGCAGGGTGCGCGGAACGCCGATTTGGCGCGGCTCGCCACGACCGGAACATTGCGGGGCTCGAACCAGAACCGGGCCCGGGACAGCATGGTCGAACTCGCCGAGCAGCTCCAGGCGCTCTACGACATCGGCGGCGCGTCGGAAGGACCGGACGACGATGTCGTGGAGGAGATTCGGGACCGGTCCGAGGACCTGGCCGAAGCGGCCGGCACGCTGCTCGAGTTCGTGACCCAGATTCGGGGCGGTAGCGAGGACGATGCTCCGCGCGTTCCCGATGAATCGTACGACCGGCGCACGCTGAGAATGGTGAACGCCTACCTGGACATGCTGGAACCGCTCCGCGAGTTCGTCAACGGCGAGGCGCTCGAGGGCGAAGCCTTGGACCAGCTCCGTTCGGGCCTGGCGACGATCGAGGCGTTGACGCTGTTGCTGCCGGAAACGGACTTCTGATCCCGCAGCGAGCGCTCGAAGAGGCGCCGACCGGATTCGAACCGGTGCATAAAGGTTTTGCAGACCTCTCCCTTACCACTTGGGTACGGCGCCTGACGCGGACACGCCATTATAACCGAGGGACGCGGCGGGCGGCGCGGGGTGCGTCATGGCGTTCCCGCGCTGGAGGGCGTTGAAGAGATGTTCCATTGAACTGACGCGGCGGACGCCGCTGTGTCAGCCCAATGAAATGATCTCTTCTGATCTCTTCAGTTCAGTCCGCACGTCGGCAACCCATGCAGGACCATTCCCTCTCACTGCTCGGCCCGCGGCTCTCACGGAAAGATGCCCAGATCGCGTCCGGTCCGCAGCTTCGTCACGTACGCGACCTGTCCGAGATGGTAGCTGAAATGCTCGATCGCGTGATACACGGCGTGCAGGCGCGTCACCGGGAACCCCTGGACCTCGATCCGGTCCAATAGGGAACGCTCCGGAAGGTCGGCCAGGACCCGATCCACCGCGCGCGCAGTGGTTTCCACCAGCGCGATCAACTCGGCCTTCGGCCGCGGCCCGCGCGCGGCGAACTCGGCGTCGCGGTCGCGCTCGAGCGGCCCCCCGCCGGCCCCACCCACGATCCACTGGCCCAGGTTGCCGCACACGTGCAGGAGCAGGTTTCCGACGCTGTTGCTGGCCGGGTTGGGGCGCCACCAGACGTCGGCCTCCGAGAGCGCCTCGACGCACTTCGACAACTTGGGGATGTAGTCCCGGGCGAGCAGCGTGCGGGACGCCTCGATGAATTCCGCGGCCGGAGTGGCCGCGACGCCTGCGGTCGGCCGCATCGACCTTGCACTCAGAACGTACGAAGGGCGTCCTCTTCGGATTCGTAGATGTCGAAGACGGAGTTCAGCCGCGAGAACTCGAGCAGCTCCCGAACCTGGCTGTTCAGGTTGACCAGCTTCAGCCGGCCCCAGGTCGTGCGTCCCGTGCCCTGGCACTGCGGACACGGGTCCCACTCTCCCTGGTAATTCTGAAAGATCGTCGCACCGCAGGACTCGCAGATGTTCTGCGTAACGGTTCCGTGGCCCAGGACCAGCTCCCCGAGTCCGCTGCTGTCGATGTAGGACACGTCCTCCAGGTTCAGCAGGATGTTCTTGGAGCCGTGGGCCACCTGGTCGCGGATGGCCTGGCGAAAGATATTGGATCCATCTCCCGCCGTGATGCGTCCGGAGACATCCAGGATCGTGACGTCATCGACGTCGCGAGTGACGACTGACACGCTCATCTTTGAAAACTCCATCGTCCCCGCGAGCCGGATCCGACTCGCTGGTGATTCGCGGTGACAGGGTTGAGAGCGGGAAACGGGATTCGAACCCGCGACTTCGACCTTGGCAAGGTCGCACTCTACCACTGAGTTATTCCCGCAACGCCTGCTCCGGATTATAGGGCCGAAGACGTTGGGCGTTCAAGCGCGCCATCCCGGAACGCGTCCCGGAAAAGCCGGTAGCGCAACGCGCCGTCCGGACCCTCGAGAACGGCCAGGATATCGAAGCGATACGGCCCCGTCCAGCCCCGTTTCCGCCGGTAGGATCGCGACGCCCGAACGACGCGCGACTGCTTGCCGGGAGTCACCGCATCCTCGGGACGCGGGTCGCGGCGGCGCGCCTTGACTTCCACGAAGACCAGACAGCCCCGATCGTCGGCCACGATGTCGATCTCGCCCGTCCGGTCCCGGTACGGGCAGGCCAGCACGCGGTAGCCCCGCTTCCGCAGGTGTTGCGCGCCGCGGATCTCGGCGTAGCGGCCGAACGGAAGCGTGGGGGACGTGAACGGCCACGGCATGAACGCATCTCACGCGGACGCGGCGATCGCCGCGTCCAGTATTTCCAGGGCCGTCCGGCACTGTTCGGCGTCGATGACGAGCGGCGGCGACAGGCGGACGGTGGAGGCGCCGGCCCCCAGCACCAGGAGCCCGCGACGGAAGCAGGCGTCCACGACGGCGTCCCGGACGTCCGGCCGCGGCGCCTTGCCGTCCGGATCGTCCACGAACTCCAGGCCGATCATCAGTCCCAGGCCGCGGACATCGCCCAGGACCCGGTGACGGCGCGCCATGCCGCGCAGCCCGTCCAGCAGCAGCGCGCCCATGGCGCGGCTGTTCTCGATCAGGGACTCCTCGAGGAGGTCCAGCGTCACCCGGGCGGCCGCCAACGCCACCGGGTTGCCGCCGAACGTGGACGCGTGCGCGCCGGGCGGCCAATCCATCAACTCCCGCCGGGCCAGCGTCAAACCCAGCGGCATGCCCGATGCGACCCCCTTCGCCAACGCGATGATGTCGGGTTCGAAACCGAAGTGCTCGAAGGCGAACATCCTGCCGGTGCGGCCCGCGCCCGTCTGGACCTCGTCGGCCACGAGCAGGATCCCGTGTTCGCGCGCCAGCGACTGGAGCGGTCCCCAGAAGTCGGGCGGGGGCACGACATAGCCGCCTTCGCCCTGCACGGTTTCGACGACGATCGCGGCCACCTCGTCCGGCGGCACGGCCGTGGCGAACACCACATCCCGGATATGGTCCACCGCCCGTCGACCCGCCCCCTCGCCCTGGCGGTACGGGTCGGGAAACGGCACGTGCGTCACGCCGGGAACCAGCGGACCGAACCGGCGGCGCTGGACGGGCTTGGAATTGGTCAGCGACAGCGCGCCCATCGTCCGGCCATGGAACCCCGAGTGAAAGGCGATGAACTGCCCGCGGCCCGTGTGGTGCCGGGCCAGCTTCATGGCCGCCTCGACGGCCTCGGCCCCGGAGTTGCCGAACGAGGCCCGCCACCCGCCGCCGTGGGGGATCATCGCCTCCAGGCGCCGCACGATGTCGGGCATCGACTCGTAGTAGAAGTCGGTGCCCGACATGTGGATCAGCGTCCCGGCCTGTTCCCGGACGGCCGCGACGACGCGCGGATGGCAGTGACCGGTCGAGCAGACGGCGATTCCCGCGCAGAAGTCCAGGAACCGGTTGCCGTCCACGTCCTCGACGACGGCGCCGCTTCCCCGGCGGGCGACGAACGGATAGGACCGCGTGCACGCCGGCGACACCCAGCGGGCGTCGTCGTCGATCACCTTCCGCGCGTTGGGCCCCGGAAGCGCGGTGACGATGCGAGGCAGTCCTGCGGCGTTCATCGACGGCCTACCGGTAGCGCCAGCGCGTTCCATCGGGAGTGTCCTCGACGACCACGCCCATGTCGGACAGTTGCCGCCGCACCGAATCGGCCCGCTCGAAGTCACGCGACCGCCGCGCGGCGTTGCGCGCCTCGACCAACGCCGAGACCTCCCGATCGCGGGCGGACGCCACACCGTCTTCATCGCCGGAGGGCACGATGCCGAGCCGGCGGTCGATCTCGACGAACCAGTCCTCGATATCGCCCTGGAGGTCCCGGCCGAGCTCGCCCGCATCGAGCCCCGTGTTGGCCCTCCGGATCAGGTCGAACATCGCCGCCAGCGCAACGGCGGTGTTGAGATCGTCGTCCATGCCGTGCTCGAAACGCTCCCGGGCGTGGAGGAACGCCGTCTTCAAGGCCTCGCTCGAGCGCTCGGGCAACCGTCCCGTGCGCAATCGAAACAGGAACTCGCGGATCCGGTCCAGGGAATGCGCGGCTTGCTCGAGCCCGGCGAACGTGAAGTTGAGCTGCTTGCGGTACGGCACCGAAACGTACAGGTAACGGATCGCCTGCGGCGAGAACCCGCGGTCCAGAAGATCCCGCAACCGGTAGAAGTTGCCCAGCGACTTGGCCATCTTCTGACCCTCGACCTTCAGGTGCTCCACGTGAATCCAGAAACGGACGAACTGCCGGCCGGTCGCGGCCTCGCTCTGCGCGATTTCGTTCGTGTGATGCGGGAACACCAGGTCGACGCCGCCGCAGTGGAGGTCGAACCCCGGACCGAGATACTTCATGGCCATGGCCGAGCATTCCAGGTGCCAGCCCGGGCGCCCCACGCCCACGGAAGTCTCCCACCGCGGTTCGTCCTCGTGCTTGGGCGCCTTCCACAGGACGAAGTCCCGAGGCGATTCCTTGCCGTACTCGTCGACGTCGACGCGCGCGCCGGGTTTCAGGTCCTTCCCATCCAGACGGGCCAACCGGCCGTATTCGGCAAGACCCGCAACCCGGAAATAGACGGAGTCGCCGTCGCGGTAGGCGTGGCCCTTCTCCAGCAGGGTTTCCACCAGCGCCGCCATTTCGGGAACGTGGTCCGTGGCCCGCACCAGCATCTCGGGCCGCTCGATGTCCAGCGCGTCACTGTCCTCGAGAAACGACCGGACGTATTTCTCGGTGTAGGCGCGGATGTCCAGGCCCTGCTCGCGGGCCTTCGCGATGATCTTGTCGTCGACGTCCGTGACGTTCATCACGTGCAGCAGGTCCCAACCCTTGCTCTTCAGGTGGCGCCGCAGAACGTCTTCGAGTACGAACGTCCGGAAGTTTCCGATGTGCGCGAAGTCGTGGACCGTGGGCCCGCAGACGTACATCCGCACGGTCTTTCCATCCGCGGGCTCGAACGCTTCGAGCGTTCCGGTCAGCGTATTGGTGAGCCTCAGCATGAACACATGCGGATCCGCGCGCGTTGCGAACGAAACGCGCAGCCGCGCGTCCAATACCCCAATCCTCGATGCGCGGGCGCGTTCTCGTCGACCGGGATTCCCGTGGAAGGCGCCCCGGCGGCCCCCGGCGCGCGATCGGCAACGAGCATGGTACCATGAAGGAAATGCTTCGCCCCGCGGTCGTTATCGCGCTGTCTCCGTTGATTTTGCAGCCGCTGGTCGCCGAGGCCCCGGCATCCGGGAACAGCTCCCAGTTCACGATCCGAGTCGGCGTGGACTTGGTCAACGTGCTCTTCACCGTGACCGACCGGAACGGGCGCATGGTGGCCGGGCTCGGGCCGGAGGACTTCATCGTCGAGGAAGACGGAGATGTCCAGCAGATACTGCACTTCGCCGGAGAGAACGAACTCCCGCTGACGCTGGCCCTGCTGATCGACACCAGTCCCAGCGTCCAGGCCGTCTTCCAGGAGGAAAAACGCACGGCCAGCCGGTTCCTCGACGCCATTCTCGACGAGCAGGACCTGGCGCTGCTGATCGGGTTCGATCGCGCCGTCACCCTCATGCAGGACTTCACCGAGTCGCCCCGCCTGCTCCGGCTCGCCATCGACGATCTCACCATGGGGAGCGGCACGTCGCTGTACGACGCCGTGTTTCTGGCGGGTGAAGATCGCCTGCGTGGCGAAGCCGGACGCAAGGCCATCATCCTGATCAGCGACGGCGAGGACACGACCAGCCGCATCGGACGGGACGACGCGCTGATCGCTGCGCACCAGGCGGACGCCGTGATCTACTCGATCTCGAACACGCTGCCCCGGAGAGGCGGCTTCTTCGGGCTCGGGGGCCGCCGCGACGGCGATATCGGCACACTGCGGGCCCTCTCGGAGGACACGGGGGGCGCCGTCTTCGAGATCGACGACGGTTCGGACTTCGAAGCCGTATTCGAGACGATCGCCGAGGAACTGAGAAGCCAGTACAGTCTGGCCTACGTCTCCACGAACCCGGTCCGCGACGGGGAGTACCGCGAAATCCGAATCCGGCCCGTTGACGGAGACCTTCGAGTGCGCGCTCGCCGAGGCTACTATGCCCCCCGCGACGACGATCCGTAGCGCGTGCCTGATCCTGATTCTGGGAACCGCGGCCGTTCCGGCCGCCGGCCCTCAGACGCTTCGCGTTCTCGTCGACGAGGTCATCGTGCCGTTCAGCGTGCGCGACGACGGGCGGCCGGTTCACGGCCTGACCCGGGAAGACTTCACCGTGCTCGAGGACGGGCGCGCGCAGACCATCACCGAGTTCACCCACGATCCGGTCCCCCTGTCGGCGGCGCTCCTGATCGACACGGGACTCGAGCCGGAATCGCTGGACGCGGTCCGGGCCGCGATCCCCACGATGGTGGCCGCGTTCAGCGATTTCGACGAGGTCTCCGTATACCGGTTCGACGACGTCGTCGTGCAGACTCTGGACTTCGAGGACGAGATTCCGATCCTGGATCACGAGCGGTTGCGGGACGCGCTAGACGCGATCGCGGAGCTGGAGCCGACCGTCCGTTTCACCGAGGCCGCGGGCAACCGCGCGCCGCCGCCCGGTCCCGTCATCAACGGCGTCCCCACGGTCCCCGGCGCCCGCCCGGCCCGGGACCGCGGCCGGCGCGTGCTCCACGACGCCATCTACACGGCCGCGCGCAACCTGAGCCTCCGCGCCGAAGGCCGCCGGCGCGTGATCATCGTCCTGACCGACGGGATCGCCGAAGGCCACCGAACGGACGTGGAAGAGGTGCACCGCGCGTTGCTGGAAGCCGACGTCCAGGTCTATCCCATCGGCGTGAACGTGGAATTCCTCGTGCGCATAACCGATTCGCTCGACGACTACGCCGACCTCACCGGAGGCGTTCTCTTCTATCGCGGCAGCGATTCGCTGCAGGGCGCGTTCGCGGAAGTGACGGGGTTGGCCCGCAACCAGTACCTGATCACCTACAATTCGAACAACGAACCGCGGCCCGGCGAGATCCCGTTCCGCGAGATCGAGATCGTGGGCCGGGGCGACTACGAGATCGATCACCGGTTCGGCTACTACCAGATCCGGTGACGCCCACGCCATACGTGCGAGCGCGCCGATCGGATCGCTTTGGTAATTACTAATGTGAAATCGGCGCCGATTGCGCCAGGAAGCTCAGACCAAGCATCAGGCAACGTGAACCTGAAAAGCCTACCGTCTGAACCAACCCAACCGATCGTGTCCACAACTTCCGGCTGTGGACACAACCCGGCTCGACCAGTCAATACCGTTCCGCACGAACGCCTACCTTGAAACATCATCCCACTATCGATCACATCTCGTTTCACACTCAACCACGACGAACGACACTTCGAGAACGAGCAAGCCGTCGGCCCCATGCCTTCCGTACTAGACAACCCAACACGATCTGAACAACGATGAATAATAGAAGGACTGTCCCATCTAAAGTTGTGAAAAGAACCGGCGTGAACTCAAATTCCGTTCCTCTCTCCGTTACAGCCGTGACCGTTGCGTAGTACGGCCAACCGTTGAACCACAAACGAAGTGCCATTACCACATCAACCAACAATAACACGACAAGTGTGGGCAAGAGCACTATGAGCCGGAGCTCTAATCGCATCGCGAGTCTCCGCTTATCGCCTGGGTTCGTTAGCCAAGCGAAAAATATTGAACTTGTGCAAGCCCTGCTGTCTCACTCCGGCATCACCAACCGGCCAATCTCAGCAAGTTGGCACGCACTTCGTCCCCGACCGCCCAGTACTCCGTCGCCGCAAATTCCAGAAAGTTATCCCGAAGCGCATCAGCGCCTCCCATCGCTGCGACAAACGCCTCGGCGAATGTCGTGTCGCCTGCTACGACGGCCACATCATCCAACGAAGCCAGACAGATACATCCCCAACGACCCGACCGACCGAATAGACACGTATCCAAGATTGTGAAAGTCGACTTCGACAAGTATTTCGCCTTTTGGACGGCGTCGTACGACACAGGAATAATCATTCCCCCCGATTCCGGGAAGCGTGATTCGACTTCCGTGAGTATCATCTCGCGGTCACCGCACGCCTTCGCTCCCTCGAACAATCCGCGATATTCCTGTTCCAGCATATGAATGCCGCCCGACACGAGGAATATCGGCCACTCTGACGAGTCGAATGGCCGTACCTGCAGATGACCCAGACAGAACACGGAACGAAATACGGTCCCAAATTCAGTCCAGAATTCATCGTACGACATCAGATGAAAGGCTTGGGACGACACTGTGATCAAGACCTCACTTTGATCGGGACCTCTCGCAGTCATACCACCCGAGCCGTCGAACCGCCCTTGGGCGCCGACACATACCGCGCCTTGAAGTAATCGACGCGGGACTCGGCGTTCCGCACCTGTCCGGTGAACTTCTGGGAGGTGCGGCCGCCGAGGGTCGTGTCGGGATCGCCGGGTAGCATCGGTCAGAACGGGGCTGCTCATCGATACGTTCGCGGCGGCGGGTCATGAATATCGAGTTTCAGGACGTCTTACGCGGAATGGCTACTGGAACCGCGCACGGTTGAGCTTCCAGTAAGTACCGGTCCGTCTGAGTTGCTCGTTGTCTCTCGCGTAGTCCAACGGCTGTTTGCCATCGTAGTCCCGCGCAGCGGGATTCGCACCCGCGTCAAGCAGGGCCTCGACGGATGCCGCAGTCCCGTCCCGCGCCGCATGATGCAGCGGCGTCTTGCCGGTATTGTCTCGCGCTTCCGCATCGGCTCCAAATTCCAGCAGCGCCCGCGCAGCTTCGGCAGTCCCGTACCGCGCCGTATCATGCAGCGGCGTGTTGTCCTCGACCGTCTGTCGCACACTCGGGTCGATACCCGCCTCGACCAGCACTCTGATGAGTTCGGCATCCCCTCTTGTCGCAGCGCTATGAAGGGGTGTGAGGTCCCCGTGTTCTCCGGCAAGCGCTTCCAAATCCGCCCCCGCCGCTATCAGCGCCATCGCGACTTCGGCACTCGCGGCGAAATGCAGCGGCGTAAAACCGAAGAAGAAATTCGCCTCCAGATCAGCACCCGCCTCCAGCAGCGCGCGCACGACCGCCGCACTCCCGGCGAAATGCAGCGGCGTATCGAAACTAGAGTCCAGCGCATCCACATCTGCGCCGGCTTCAAGCAGCGCTCTGACGGCCTCTGCACTGCCGCTCATTGCCGCGTGAAACAGCGGAGTGCGACCGTATTGCCCGGGCGCTTCCAGGTCTGCGCCAGCCGCCAGGAGCGCATCGACGGCACTGGCGCTCCCGTTCTCCGCCGCCTTATGCAATGGCGTTTCGTCGTGCTCCGCTGGAGCGTTCGGATCCGACTCCGCCTCCAGCAGCAACCGCACTGCGTCGGCACTTCCGGCCGATGCCGCCCAATGCAGCGCCGTGTTGCCGCGGTAGTCCCGCGCATCCGCATCCGCACCCGCCTCAAGCAAGACCCGCACGGCCTCGGCAGTCCCAATCCATGCCACCCGATGTAATGGCGTCGTGGCGCCTCCGCCTCCCGCATCCACATCCGCACCTCTCTCAAGCAACAACCTCACGGCGGCGGCGGTCCGGGCAAGGTGCAGAGGCGTCTCACCGTATTCCGATTGCGCGTTGGGATCCGCCCCGGCCGCAAGCAGCACGCTCGCCACTTCCAGAGGTCTTGTCCATACGGCCCAATGCAGCAGCGTGAGTGACCTCACGCTGCTGTCTTGCGCGTTAGGGTCCGCCCCCGCTTCCAGCAGCACGCTGGCGACTTCGACAGATCCCCTCCGAACCGCCCAATGCAGCGGCTTACGGGAGAACATGTCTCGAGCCTCCAGATCCACACCCTCGCGCAAACAGCGAGTCACATCCGACGCGACCGCCGCCACGAAAAATTCTTCGGTGTTCCAGCCCGCGCAATCGAGTTGCGCCCGGACCGGGGCCGCCAGCGTCACTATCATCACAGCCGCGAAAACACAGATGATCGGTCTCATCGCCGCCTCCCTACGCTCGTCTCGAACTCCGTGTCATCAGTATCCCACATCTTCACGGAAGCATTAAAAACAGCAAGTTGTCGAGCAATGTTGAATCTCACCGCGCCGATTCGTGGCGCCTCGCACCGAGTGGTAACTACGAAACGGCTGCCCAACAGTGGCCTTCCAACCCATCGACGCGATCGGGAAACGGAGTAATGCGATATCGCAGGAGTCTGCCTTCATCGCCGCCGAGACTCGACAATTCCGATATGGCCGTGATTCTTGTGTAGATCGATAAGGTCAGTGCTAGTCGGTAGCGGACCTGTCTGAAAAAGCGTAAGCGTCCTTACAAGACCGTCTACATGAGTTGACCTGGGTTCGTCATGCTGGCCGGAGGCCGTAGTGGCCGAAGGGAGGCGTGATGGAGATCGAGGAGCGCGAGCGGCCGAAGCGACGGATGCGGTCGAAGGCGGAACGCCGCGGGATCGTGGAGGAGACCTACCAGGCCGGGGCATCGGTGGCGCGAGTGGCGCGGCGTCACGGTGTGAACGCGAATCAAGTGTTCAACTGGCGCCGGCAGTACCGGGAGGGGAAGCTGGAAGTGGACCCGGCGTTGCCGGCGCTGGTGCCCGTCCAGGTAACGGCCGCCTTGGCCGGAAGGCGGGAGTCGAAGCCGCCGGCGTCGGGCAGCATCACGGGAACGATCGACATTGAGCTGGGGCATGCGCGAGTGCGGGTGATCGGGCGCGCCGACGCCGACTGCGTGCGGGCGGCGCTGGAAGGCTTGGCGCGGTGATCGGGTTGCCGGCGGGGACGCGGATCTGGATCGCGGCCGGGGTGACGGACATGCGGAAGGGGTTTCCGGGGTTGAGCGCCATGGTGCAGACCCGACTGGAGGAGAACCCCTTCTCGGGACACGTTTTCGTGTTCCGGGGCCGGCGCGGGGACCTTGTGAAGCTGCTCTGGTGGGATGGGGACGGGCTGTGCCTGTTCGCAAAGCGGCTGGAGCGGGGGCGGTTCATCTGGCCGCGCGCAACGGGCGGCACGGTGCGATTGACAGCGGCGCAGTTGTCGATGTTGCTGGAAGGGATCGACTGGCGTCGGCCGGTGCGGACCGGCAGGCCGATGTGAACCGTGTAGTGCGCAAAGCCTGCGTCATAGAGACCTGAACCGTCCAGGAGCCGTGCCAGGGTTGGGCTCGTGACGATGAGCCCGACAGCGCTGCCGGACCTGGACGCCCTCGACACGGACGCTCTGAAGGCGTTGGTCGTCCAGGAGCACGGCCGCGTCCTGCAGGCGCACGCGCGCGTTCTGGAGCAACAGGCCGAGTTAAGTTCCCACAAAGCCGAGATCGAGAGTCTGAAGCTTCTGATCCTGAAGCTGAAGCGGATGCAGTTCGGGCGGCGCTCGGAGAAGCTGGATCGGAAGATCGAGCAGTTGGAGTTGCAACTCGAGGATCTGGAGACCGAGGCGGCCGAGACACCGGCACCCGCCGCGACCCCGCCCGCGGAAACCGTCGTCACACGCCGAGTGCGCCGGCGGGCGTTGCCGCCGGAGCTGCCGCGCGAGACCGAGACGCTCATGCCGAAGGAGACGGCGTGTCCGGACTGCGGCGGGACCCTATGCCGACTGGGCGAGGACGTGGCCGAGATCCTGGAGTACGTGCCGGCGCGCTTCAAGGTCATCCGGACGGTGCGGCCGAAGCTGAGCTGCGCGGCGTGCGACCGGATCGTGCAGCAGCCGGCGCCGCGTCGAGCGATCGACCGGGGGATGGCGGGGCCGGGGTTGCTGGCGCACGTGCTGGTATCGAAGTACGCCGACCACCTGCCGCTGTACCGGCAGTCGGAGATCTACCGGCGGGTGGGCGTGGAGTTGGAACGCTCGACGCTGGCCGGATGGGTCGGCGGGACGGTGCGGACGCTGGATCCGCTGGTGGACGCGCTACGCCGCTACGTGCTGCAGGCGGAGAAGCTTCACGGCGACGACGTTCCGGTTCCGGTGCTGGAGCCGGGCCGGGGGAAGACACGGACGGGCCAGCTGTGGACCTATGTTCGGGACGACCGCCCCGCGGGCAGTGCCGATGCGCCGGCCGTCTGGTTCGCCTACTCGCCGGACCGCAAGGGCGAGCATCCGGCCGAGCACCTCCGGGACTTCCATGGCACGCTGCAGGCCGACGGCTACGCCGGCTTCAACCGACTCTACGAGACCGGCGACGTCGTCGAGGGTGCCTGTTGGGCGCACGTCCGGCGCAAGTTCTACGACCTCTACCAGGCGCATCGCTCGCCGATTGCCGAAGAAGCGCTTGAACGCATCGGGCAGCTCTACGGGATCGAGGCCGAGATCCGCGGCTCGCCGCCGTCGGTGAGGCGGGAGGTCCGCCGGGCGCGGGCCGGCCCGTTGCTGGAGTCCATGGAGCGATGGTTCCGGGATTCGTTGTTGAAGCTGTCGCGAAAGTCCGACGTCACGAAGGCGGTGCAGTACGCGCTGGGCCGTTGGCCCGCACTGTTGCGCTACCTGGCCGATCCCCGGATCGAGATCGACAACAACGCCGCCGAGCGGGCGCTGCGGGCCGTGGCGCTGGGACGAAAGAACTACATGTTCGCCGGCTCGGACGCCGGAGGCGAGCGCGCGGCCGCGATCTACAGCCTGATCGGCACGGCCAAGCTCAACGGCATCGACCCGGAAGCGTATCTGTCGCACGTCCTGGCCCGGATCGCCGACCACCCGGTCCGCCGCGTCGACGCACTCCTGCCCTGGAACGTGGCCGACTCGCTGATCGCCGGCTCCCAATCTGCTGCCTGAACCCGACTCAACCGAATCGTGTCCACAATCGGGAGTTGTGGACACGATTCGGTTCGACCAGTCAATACGGTCCTGTATGGACGCTTACACCTGATCCGAATACCGAATCTGATTTGCGGCAACGGTGGTGAACACGACGAGGACACTTAATGCTACAAGAGATGCCGAATTCGATGTCCACCCACTTCACAACCAAATCCCCAAGGCGATCTCGACGAATCGATGACGATCGACAACACTTCGAAGAAACTTCCTGTGATTCGTCGGAAGCACAAATGTCAGAAGGCGAAACGGCAATTCCGTTGGCCGAATGACTTTCTGAATACCGGCGAGCAGGAACACGCCGCCAAGCACAAAGCGGCACGCGGTTACGATGGTTTCATTACTCATCGCTCGCGAGCACCTCAGTCTGGTTCAATTGCCGGTCTTGAGCTGTAAAGTGATAGTAGCACCTTCCAGAACGCGAACCGTCACGCCTGAGGTTCTTTGCAGGTCCGTGCTTGGAAATCCGGTGCGGGCAAGGTCCAGCCACGCCATGACCCTGTAGTCTCCCGGTGGGATCTGGCGAAGAACCGAACGCCCCGAGCCATCACTGAAAGAAAACTGGTAGTGGCCGATCCGCTCGGGAACGGGGTCGGGAACGAGCAGGATCACGGCGCCGGGGACGGGACGTCCTTCCGAGTCGACGACGGTCAGATCGATTCTGCCACCGTTCGGCCGCACATGAATTTCGAGAGTGTTGTGCGTATCCGGTGGGATATCCAGCAGCATGGAATCCCTCGTGGTCCCGTTGAGCGTGACCGAGCCGATGAAATAGTCGTCCGGCAGGGCGCTTGGCCGGATGCGATAGCTGCCGGAAACCAGTTCCATGACATCGAACGAACCGTCGGCTGCGGTCGGTCGTATCACGGCCTCCAGTTGAAGTGGATCCAAAGGGTCAAGGATGATGCCGGGATCCGATTCGAGTCTGCCGGGGACTTGGCCGATGCTGAAGGAGTCGCCGTCTGGCAGGTCGAAACGTCCGCGGAGCGAGCCGCGGGCCGGCACCGATATCAACAAATCGACAATGTCCTGCCTGTCGACCTCCAGCGGAATCCAGGCATCGCGAGGCTCGATTCGCCGTTCGACATCATCCTGTCCAACGGCGGACTCTTCCAAGCTGACGCCGATCCGATACGCGCCGTCGGGAAGAAACACTTCAAAGGCCCCGCTATCGTCGTCGTATTCGGCGGGGGCGTACTGCGTGGACAACGACTCGAAGGGCGCCGTCCCATGAACCGTCACCTCGACGTTGCGCGGCGGCTCGTTGGTGGTCGTGTCCACGATCCGGCCGCTGATTCGATGCAATCGCAACGGTGCGACGAACAGATCGATCAGGTCTCGGGTGGATCCGGGCGCCACATCGATGGTTCCCGCCAGTTCCGGCTCCTCGACGCCTGGATAGAAGGACCAGCCATACTCCATCTCTTCGGGACTTCGTCGTCGACCTAGAACACGGACGGAATCGCCGGTGACTCCGCCTGTCAGCGCAAGATACCGCCCCGGAACGATACCGGTTATTCGATACCGCCCGGCGTCGTCGGTTCGCTCCTCCGCCTCGACGACGAGCCGGCGCGTTCCGTCCACGAGGTACATCGGCCTCAAGAGGTAGACGTCGATGGCCGCCACTGGTCGCGCATCGCCGTCGTACACGCTGCCGGCAACCTGACCATGTGGGGTCAGTCGTATCTCAAGCGGTTCATGGGTCCCGATACCGACGTTCACACGGACCCCGGGAAGTCCGAACGCGGGCGCCCCCACTTCATGCCGGACATAGCCGTCCGCCGCCACGCCGACTCCGTAAGTGCCCTCGGATGCGTTGATGGCGAACCGGCCCGCCGCATCGGTGGTTGCAGAGACGTCTGCGCCTCGCATGAAGGGCCGGAACGGCTCGGGGGCGCGTTCCTCCGAGAACGGCGGGCGATTCTCGTAGAACACGACCTCGGCGCCGGGAACGGGCAAGCCCGTCACGGCATCGAGGACCGTTCCAGAGACGACTACCGGCGTCTGAGTCGCGAGTGTGTTGCCAACCCATGCGGTCGAAATCAGAAACAGAAGAAGTGACGAAATCCGTTTCAACTGCCGACTTGTCACCGTGCAGCTTCCCCGTTCCAGTTTCATTGAGACGCTAACGACCAAAGGATGCACCAACTCACTCCACCCACCGGAGACATCGTTTGCACTCTTATCCGAACGATGACCCCATCGTCAATCATGATCACATTTGCCTAGTGTCTGCGCGGCGTTCCGAAGCGTTGTCAAGATCTTTGTTGGCGCGTGTGTCGGCAGCAGCCCTGGTGTCCGGTGGTTGAAGCAAATGCGGTATCCCGCCCCGAGGGTGCCAGGCTGGGAACGAGGTCACATTGGTGAAGAAGAGAGGCCAAAGTCGACGCATCCAGTTTCGCCGCGCCGATTCGGGCGAGCCGATGGGTCAACTAAAGTGATTCCACGCGCGCTGAGCGGCCAATTCAACTGGACGCAAACGGCATCGACCCGGAGGCGTATCTGGCGCACGTCCTGACCCGGATCGCCGACCACCCGGTCCACCGCGTCGACGAACTCCTGCCCTGGAACTTGGCCGATTCTCTGGGCGCCGGCTCCAGACCCGCCGCCTGAGACCGACCCAACCGATCGGGTCCACAACTTCCGGTTGTGGACACTACTTGGTTCGACCAGTCAACACGGTTCCGTAAGGACGCTTACGGCCCACGACCTGGAACATGCCGTGGATCTGAAGACGGGCGCCGTATTGGCTGTTACCGCGCAGGGGGCGGCCACCGGCGACACGACGACGATGAAGGCGACGTTGACACGGACGGCCGACAACATGGACCGGCTTGCGGAAACGAGGGAGTTGACAGAGGACTGCCTCTCCGAACTGGTGGCCGACAAGGGCTATCACAGCAACGAACGTCTGCGGAACCTGCGTGAGCTGCGGATTCCGACCTACATCTCGGAACCGGACCGGGGGCCCCGACGCTGGACGAACCAACCCGAAGAACAAGCCGCCGTCTATGCGAACCGCCGCCGCATTCGCGGCGACGGCGGCTGGGCGCTGCTCCGCCGCCGCGGCGAGATGCTGGAACGTCCGTTTGCTCATGGTCTGGAAACGGGCGGCATGCGGCGCGTCTTTCTCCGGGGACGGGAGAACATTCTGAAGCGATTCCTCGTTCACTACGCGGCTCTGAACCTGGCGCTGCTTCTGCGCCTGAAGTTCGGTCACGGGACGCTGCGGGGGGGCGAGCCCCTCCGACACCGGCTTCGCGGTCCGAATCGCGCTCCTGTGCGGCTATCTGATGCGAGCGTTCGATCCGCAGTCCCATACTCTGAGTCCCGTCGACGATTCACCGGCGTGTGTCGACGCTGACTGAAGTCGCAGAAAACCGCGATTCCACCACGGGCTGTTAGGGGTCTTCCATCGGAGCCGCCGCGTTCTAGTTGGGAGGCGCAGAACGGCCCGTCGGCGGCGCGTACGAAGTCCGCCGCCGGGACCGGTCCGCGTGGCGCTCGACGGCCAGCTCGATCAGGCGGTCGACGAGCTGGACGCCGCTCATGCCCGAGGCTTCCCAGAGCCGGGGATACTGGCTGATCGATGTGAAGCCCGGCAGCGTGTTGATCTCGTTCACGTAGAACTTCCCGCTGCCGTTCTCCAGGAACAGGTCGACGCGCGCCATGCCCGAGCACTCCAGCGCCTTGAAGGCGGCCAACGCCATCGCCTGCGCCTCCCGCACCTGGGCGTCCTCCAGCACGGCCGGAACGATCAGCTCCGAATCGTCCGTCACGTACTTGGCCTCGTAGTCGTAGAACTCGCGCGCCGGCCGGACCTCCCCGGGCACGGACACGACGGGTTCGTCGTTGCCCAGCACGCTCAACTCGATTTCGCGAGCCTGGACGCCGCGCTCGACGACGGCCTTGCGGTCGTACTCCAACGCCGTCGCCAGGGCGGCCTGCAGTTCGCCGGCGGATCCGACCTTGGAAACACCGACCGACGATCCGAGGTTGGCGGGCTTGACGAAGACCGGGTACGGCAGCGTGTCGGCGGACGCTTCGAAGAATCGGTCCGACTCGAAGGCGGGGACACTCCAGTAGTCGACGATGGGCAGGCCCGCGTCGCGCAACAACCGCTTGGTGACGTCCTTGTCCATGGCCACGGAGGAGCCCAGGACGCCGGCGCCGACGTAGGGCACGTCGGCCAGCTCCAGGAATCCCTGGACGGTTCCGTCCTCGCCGAACGTGCCGTGGACGATCGGAAATACCACGTCCACGGGCGCATCGTCCGACGGCTCGGCGGCCCAATCCAGGGCGGATCCTCTCTCGAGCGCCTCCCGCACCTCGCCGCCGGGGTCCGGCGAACGGGCCGGCTCGCGCGCGGCCAGCCACTTCCCGTCCTTCGTGATGGCGATCGGCAGGACGTCGTACTTGTCCCGGTCCAGAGCCCGCAGGATGTACTCGGCCGAGCGCAGCGACACCTCGTGCTCCCCGGACCGTCCCCCGAACAGGACGCCGACGCGGAGTTTCCTCAACGCACGGCCTCCCGCACGACCTCTTCCACGGCCGAGGCGGCCCGTTCCACGGCGGCCCGTGGAGCATCGCGATGGGTCACCATGCGCACGCGCCTTCGATCGACCGGAACGCCCAGAACGCCGCGCCGCCGCGCCTCTTCGAGGAACGTCTCCGCGTCGAGTCCGCCGGGTGAGACATCGTAGATCACGATGTTGGTCTGCACGCTCTCGGGATCCAGTCCGACGCCGGGCAGCGCGGCGAGCCTCTCGGCCAGGAACCTCGCGTTGGCGTGGTCTTCCGCGAGACGCCCCGGACCGGTTTCCAGCGCGACCAGGCCGGCGGCGGCCACCACCCCGGCCTGGCGCATGCCGCCGCCCAGCATCTTGCGGATCGGCCGGCAGCGGTCCACGAGATCGCGGCTGCCGACGATCAGGGACCCCACCGGCGCCCCCAGCCCCTTGCTCAGACAGAACTGGACGGAGTCGAAACCGCGCGTGATTTCGGCGACGTCCCGGCCCAGCGCCGCCGCCGCGTTGAAGATCCGGGCGCCGTCGAGGTGGACGCGGAGACCGCGCGCGTGGGCCCGGTCGCAGATGTCGTCCGCGACCTCGACCGGGTAGACCGTCCCTCCGGCCATGTTGTGGGTGTTCTCGACCGCCACCATCGCGGTCTGCGCCCGGTAATAGACGGGCGGCCGGATGGCGCTCTCGATCCGTTCCCAATCGAGAATGCCGTCTTCGGTCTCGATCACGCGCGGCAGCACGCCGGCGATCGCCGACATCGACGCCATCTCGTAGTTGTAGACGTGCCCGGCGGCCTCGCAAACGACTTCCTGTCCGGGCCGGGTCTGGGCCAGGATCGACGCCAGGTTCCCCATCGTGCCCGACGGCACGAACAGTCCGGCTTCCCGGCCGAAGATCTCCGCGGCGCGTTCCTGCAGGCGGTTGACGGTGGGGTCCTCCAGGAAGACGTCGTCGCCCACCTCGGCCTCGGCCATTGCACGCCGCATCTCCGGCGTGGGCCGGGTCACCGTGTCGCTTCGCAGATCGACAACAGGCTCGGACATAGAAGTTCCTCGACGACGCTGTCCACCACGAGCAGTCCGGCCGGCGCCAGCTTCAGGATCCGTCCGTCGAAGGAGACGAATCCCGCGTCCGCCAACCGCTCGACGCGGTCGAACCAGTCCCGAGGATAGTCGATCCCCAAGTCCCTGGCGACATCGGCCGCGTCGAAACCGCCCCGGCGCCGGAGTCCCAACAGGAACGCTTCCTCGATCCGCACGCGCGGCGTCCGGTCCTCGGCGCCGGCGATGGGCAGCTCTCCGGAATCGATGCGCGCCTGGTACTCGGTCAGCGAACGGGTGTTCCAGAACCGCTTGCCGTCCATCAACGAATGTGCTCCCAACCCGAGCCCCCGGTACGGGACGCCCGTCCAATAGCCGACGTTGTGACGGCACTCCCGACCGGGGCGCGCCCAGCTCGAGGTCTCGTAGTGCAGGTAGCCGGCGTCGCCGAGCCGGTCCATGGCGCGCCGGTAGAACCAGCCGTGGTCCCCGTCGGCGCGCCGCCCGAAGCCCTGCCGCGCCCAGACGGCGCTGTCCTCCAGCTCCAGAAGATAGATCGACACGTGGTCCGGAGAGAGACGGCCGATCCAGTCCAGGTTCCGCTCCCACGCATCCCGGTCCTGGTTCGGCAGGCCGGCGATCAGATCCAGGTTGACGTTGCCGAAACCGGCGTCGCGCAACGCGTGGAAATCGCGCACGGTGTCGTCCGGGGCGTGGAGCCGGCCCGCCATCCGGAGCTCGCCGGCGTCGAAGGACTGCGCGCCCAGGCTCACCCGGTTGATTCCGGCCGCGCGGTACCGGCGCGCGGCGCCGTCCGTGAGCGTTCCCGGATTGACCTCGATGGAGACTTCCACGTCATCGGCGAGCCGGCCGTCGAGAAGGTCCGCGACGGACTCCGTCGGAAGCAGGGAGGGCGTGCCGCCGCCGAGGTAGACGGTTCGCGGACGGGCCGGGAGGCCGGCCAGCGCCATCTCCGTCTTCAAACGGCGGACGTAGCCGGCGTGCTCGGAGGTGGGTCGAACCGCCACCGGGAACGTGCAGTAGTGGCAGTGCTGCTCGCAGAACGGAACGTGAAGATAGAGACCGAAGCGCATGCCGGCGGCCGATCCGGCGCGGGCGGACCGTCAGTACTGGGCGGTCTTGACGACGACGCCGTCCTCGAACCAGACGAAAAGCCGCGCGACGCCGTTCTCCCGGTAGATCCAGGTCTCCCGGAACACGCCGTCGACGGTTTCGCGGCTCCTCTGATGCGCCCGCCCCTTCGACATGAGGACCGTGGACGCGTCCATGCCGATGATGACTTCCTGCGCGCGAACCGCTTCCTGGAACGCGTCGGGAAGGGACTCGATGCCCGAGTCCATGAAGTTCTGCTTGTTGAAGTCGAGGACGGGGGAAAGGTACACCTTCAACGTATCCGAGTCGAGACCGGCCGGCACGCGTCCGTCGAAGCGCAGAACGATCTTCGAACCGGTCGCGGGGCGGTTGTCCTCGGGCCGGACGCGCCGGACTTGGGTGCCGCCGCTGAACGTGATCCGGTCCAGGATGCTGCGGCGAACCGTGCCGCCGTCGTTCAACTCGACCTCGACCGTGTCGTTCCCGAACTCGATGCCGGTGATCGCCACCACGTCGCCGACCTCGATGGCGCGCCCCTCCAGCCGCAACTCCTCCCGGAGCTTGGACTCGTCGACCTCACCGTCGGCCGAAAGCTGGACCCCCTGGGTTCCGAGCGGCATGACCGTGCGCGCCGCGGCGCTGTCGGCGATCATGGTGCGCAGGATCTCGAAGCGGTTTTCCTGCGACACCTGCGCCGAGGCGGACGCGGCTCCCGCCATCACTGCGGCGAGTCCCAATGTCCGGACGACGGTCATGGCAAGAAGTCTAGCAGCCTGTCCCCGTCCACGCCAGTCTGGTGTCACGTACGTTCACCACACGAGACGAGGACGGCATGCGGGTCCCGGACACGACCGGGTGGGTCGGACATGACTCGGCAATCACCGGCGGCGCCCAGACCCATGAGTCATGGAATCCACGACACATAAGCCCCATTGGACCCGCGGCGTTCCTCGCCGCGGGTGGGCAACGAGGCGGTAGCCGAGGCGACAGTCCAAGAAACAGATCCGCTGAATCACGCGCACGAACTCGTGCGAAACGCCGCTAGTTTCCAAGACTGATCAGGTTCGCGAACAATCTGTACGCGCCCGGAACGCCGGCCGGAAGCTGCCGGAAAAACGCGTAGCCCGTGTAGACGTAACGACCGGCGCCGACGTCGGCCACGACCAGTCCGCCAAGCTTCGGGTCCTCGCCGGGGTCGTTCGACGCGAGCAACGACGTGTATCGCGGATCCCAGTCGCCCAGGAAGTAGAGTCCGCGCTCCTGAACCCACCCGTCGAAATCGGAATCGACGATCCGGTTCGGCGTGGTGAGGGCCGGATGGGCCGGCTCGACACGCACGACCGGGGCGTCCTCGACCGTCACCCGGTCGTGAGGGCGGTTGATGGTGAACGGGTACGGACCGAACTGCGAATCCAGAATCGGGTACGTGTTGTACTGCACGACGAGCGTGCCGCCGTTCTCGACATAGTCGAGAAGCCGGCGATTGTACGCGCGGAGGTCCTCGCGCACGGCATAGGCCCGGACGCCGAGTACGATCGTGTCGTAGACCGACAAGTCGCCGCGCGACAGATCGTCCTCGTTCAGATGGGTGAGGGGGATCCCGAGTTGGCGGAGCGCGTCGGCCACGGCGTCGCCGGCGCCGTCGACGTATCCGATGTTGTCCACGCGGCTCGCGACATCGAATACCTCGACCCGCGATGCCGCTTCCGCGTAGATGTGCCGTGTTTCGATATGGGGATACGCCACGACGCGGTAGCCCTCCCGGTACTCCGCGCCGTCCATGACCGCGCGGGCCCGAATGTCGAACCGGCCCGCCCGGTCCGGCACGTCGACGACGAACTGCAGGGTGGCGGTCTCTCCGGCGCCGGCGAACTCCACGGTCCCGGAGGTCGGCGACACGCTCCAACCCTCCGGGACTTCCAGGCCGATCTCCGCCGAACCGCCCGCCGGATCCTCGTTGTGGACGGTGACCGTGAATTCCTTCCGCCCGTCGCCCGCCAACGGGACGATGGCGACGGCCGGGGCGACGGCGACGGAGAGCCGCGGGGCGACCTTGAGCAGGCTGCGGCGCTCGCCCAGGACCTCGTCGACGTAACGGTACTCCGCGTGGCGCGGGATCTCGATCGCCGGTCGGTCCGGGCCGCCCAGGGACACGCGCGTCTCGATCAGCGGGGCTTCGAAAGGCCGCGCCGCGGCGGTCGCGGGCCACGCGAAGCGGTTCCCCTCGAGCGGGGTTCGCAGCCAGTATGGCTGAGTGTAGGCGGCGGTATCGCCGACGCGGACGCGCAGGACATGCTCGGACCGCTCGCCGGGCGCCGGCGCGGCGGCCTCGCCGACGACGTCCACGCTCCATCCCGCCGGCGCGTCGACCTCGACGTCGAGCGTCTCGAACACGTGCGGGCCGTCGTTGGTCACGATGACCACCGTTTCGACCACTTGGCCCGGAACCGCCGTATCGTCGTCGACGCGGACCTCCACCCGCAGTCCCGCGGCCAATTCCGCCGCCTCGTGGAAGTCCCGCGCCTTCAGGTCCAGCAGAAACCGTACATGATCGTCCGACGCCCGCTGGCGGATCGCCTCGAAACGCTCCAGCAGGTCAAGAAGACCCGGCGCCATTGCGAACGGATCGCCGAGGCGCGCGCTCACGCGCACGTCTTCGATCATGGACTGCAGCGCCTCCAGATCGGCCACGAGCGCGGGTTCCAGCGCCGCCAGGTCGACGAGGCGCCCCGTGGCGCCGCTGAACAGGTCGGCTTCGACGCCGCCGGCCGCGACCGATTCGACGAGCCGCAAGCCGGTCATACGCGGCCCGACGTCCCGGGCCGCGCCCATCGACTGTGTCCGGTGGAGGCTGCGGCCCTCCATGGCGATCTGGTGGTAGGAACGTCCGATCGCCGCCCCGTACTCGCCAACGTTGATCGTGAGCCCCGCCCCGGCGCCGCCCCGTCCGCCGGGGCCGCCGGCCGAAATGTACAGCTTCTTCGCCTGCCACGCGGGTCCGAACTCGATTTCCGGGAAGCGTTCCGTGTCCGCGGCGGCCCGGAACGATTCCAGCGTGGCGATGCCCACCGCCTGGTGGTGTCCGTGCCCGTCGGACGGCGTTCCGGAGAATCTCGAGATCACGATCTCGGGGCGGAACTGCCGGATCACGCGGACGAAATCGCCGATGAGCGTCTCGCGCCCCCACTTCTCGAGCGTCTCGGCGGCGGTCTTCGAATAGCCGAACTCGTAGTTCGGCGTGAAGAACTGGTGGCCGCGGTCGTACCGTCGGGCCGCGAGCAGCTCCTCGGTCCGGATGACGCCGAGCGCCTCGAACAACTCGCCGCCGATCAGGTTCTGGCCGCCCTCGCCGCGGGTGGCCGACAGGTACGCCGTTCGGACGCCACGCCCCCGCGACAGCCACGCCAGCAACGAGCTGTTCTCGTCGTCGGGGTGCGCGCCGGTGTGGAGGACGCTGCCGACGACGTCCAGCCGGTCCAGCGCCTGCTTCAAGCCGGATATGCCTCGGTCTTCGGGAATCTGGGCCGCCGAGTCGGCGGCGGCGAACAACATCAGGACCGCGAGGACCCGAGCGCGCATGTGTCTCATACGCTCCAACCTATCAGCCCTCGGCGTCGTTGTACATTTCGGCGTGCCCGAACTTCCACGTCCTCAGCCGGAGCCGACGCGTGACAGTGTACACTTCGGAGTATACACTTCGTTGGAGGTTCGGCCGATGGAGATCACCGCCAAGAGTCTGCGGAACCGGATCGGGGCAGTGTTGGACTGCGTGGAACGCGGCGACCCGGTCATCGTCACCTACCGCGGCAAGCCCCGGGCGCGGATCGTACGGATCGGCGCCCGCCGCCCGGACGCCGAGGCCATGACCGGCTTCGGAATGTGGAAGGACAACGAGACGATGCGGGGCGTGGACGTCTACGTTCGGAATCTGCGCAAGCCGCGTCATGCTGGCTGACACGGACGTTCTGATCGGGTTTTTCCGCGGCCGCCGGTCCGCGCGGTCCGCTCTGGAAAAGTGCGCCACGGTGGAGCTTTCCGCCATCACCTACATGGAACTGGCTCAAGGCGTTCGTGACGGCAACGAGCTCAAGATTCTGAGACGGGCCGTGAGAGAGAACGGATGGAGCATCCTGCCTGTTTCGGAAAGCGTCAGCTACCGGGCGATGGCGCTGATCGAAAGCTACGCCGTGCCGCGCGGGCTGCGCGTGGCGGACGCCCTGATCGCGGCCACGTCCATCGAGCACGGGTTGACGCTGATGACCGCGAACGTCCGCCACTACCGACGCCTGCCGGGAATATCGCTTCGTCCGTACCGGCCGTGACGCATACCGGCGCCCGCGGCTGCTAGTATGGGCGCTGCGAGGTACGCCATTCGATGTGGATCGGGTTGACAGGACAGAACGCCAGCGGCAAGGGCGAGGTCGCCAACGCGCTGGAGGCGCATGGTTTCGAGCGGCACTCGTTGTCGGACGCCGTCCGCGAAGAGGTCCGCGCGCGCGGCCGCGAACCCACGCGGGAAGACCTGATCGCGGTCGCCAACGACCTGCGGGAACGATACGGATCGTCGATCCTGGCCCAGCGCATTCTCAAGAACATCGATCCGCAGGTCCACTGCGTCATCGATTCGATCCGGAATCCGGCGGAAGTCGAGACGCTCCGCGCCGCGGGGTACTTCCGGCTCGTGCACGTCACGGCGCCGCCCCGGATACGGTTCGACCGTATCGTCGAGCGGCGGCGCGAAAGCGATCCGACGACGTACGACGAGTTTCTCGACCTCGAGGCGCGCGAGGCCCGGGGGGCGACGCACTCCCAGAACCTGGAACAAGTGGAACGGCTGGCCGACCGGACAGTGTCGAACGACGGCTCGCTGGACGCGCTCCGGCACAGCGTCGACGCCCTGCTCCTGGATCTGCTGCGCGGGAGACCGCGGCCCGGCTGGGACCAGTAT
Source organism: Acidobacteriota bacterium (assembly GCA_022821145.1). Classification (GTDB taxonomy): domain Bacteria; phylum Acidobacteriota; class Terriglobia; order 20CM-2-55-15; family 20CM-2-55-15; genus JAJEDW01. The sequence goes on along the minus strand of JAJEEE010000053.1, from coordinate 31,653 downwards.
TTCATGGACATCGCCCGGGCGACGGCGGCGCGCTCCAATTGCATCAAGCGCAAGGTGGCGGCCGTGATCGTCCGCGACCGCCGGATCATATCGACCGGCTACAACGGCACGCCGCGGGGAACGAAGAACTGCAACGAGGGGGGATGCCCCCGCTGCAACAGCCTGGCGCCCTCGGGCACGGACCTGGCCGAATGCTACTGCTCGCACGGTGAGGAGAACGCGATCGTGCAGGCCGCCTACCACGGAGTCCAGTTGACGCGTTCGACCGTCTACACGACCTACGCGCCGTGTCTGCTGTGCGCCAAGATGATCATCAACTCCGGCATCTCGGAGGTCGTCTACAACAAGGACTACGCGTTGAACGACGCCACGTTCCACCTGTTCAAGGAAGCCGGCGTCCGCGTACGGCGGCTGCAGGTCGACTGAGCGCTACTCCTCGGGCGTCGGATCCAGGGGCGCGTAGTACCCCTCGCGGTGCTGGACCAGGTAGTCGCGGTCGGCGGTCGTCGCGACGCGGATCTCGCGGTAGCGCCCGTCCCTGGCCAGGTTGGTCGGCTCGTAGATCAACGTGTACTGGGAACGCAGTTCCTCGCTGATGTCGGCGAAGTTCACGGCCAGATCCTCGAGCCGGAACGGGAAGAACGCCTTTCCCCCGGTCTCGAGCGCGAAGGTCTCCAGGGTGCGGTCGCCGCGGCGCTGCTCGGGGTTCACGAAGTTCGCCGTGGAGTTGGTGCTGATCGTGTAGATCGCGACGTCGTTGCGCTGCGCCAACTCGAGGGTCTCGGTCAACGACACGCGGCTCGCGTTGTCGTCGCCGTCGCTGATGACGACCACGACGCGACGGCCTTCGCGGTTGCTCGGCCCGATCTTCTGGTCGATGGCCAGGTAGATCGCGTCGTACAGCGCGGTGCCGCCGCCGGCCCGCATGCGGCGCGTCGCCTCGGCCAGGGCCTCCGGGTTGCCGGTGAAGTCCTGCAGCAGGTCCACGCGCGAATCGAAGGTCACCAGCATGCCCTGGTCGCGCCCCTCGTCGATGGTCGAGTAGAAGAACTCGATCGCCGCTTCCTGCTCGAAGCGGAGCTTGTCCCGAATACTCCCGCTGACGTCGACGATCAGCGCGATGGTCAGGGGAAGCTCGGTTTCCGCCTCGAAGTCCTCGATAATCTGGGGAGCGCCGTCCTCGAAAACGAGAAAATCGCTTTCGGTCAGGTCGGTGACCAGGTTCCCGTCGTCGTCGGCCACCGTGAAGAACAGGTTGACGCGCTCGACGAAGACGGGAAGGACCTGGGCCGCGTCGTCCGGCGCCGGGTCCTGCGCATGGACCGCGGCCAGCGGCGCCAACCCGAACGCCAGGATCCAAGCCGGGGTGAGTCGTGTCATGGCCTCTTCCTGCCTGAAACGAAGATGACGCGTCATTATACCAGCATGTCCCCGAACGCCGCCTCGTCCACGATGCGGACTCCCAGTTTCTCGGCCTTCGCCAGTTTCGATCCCGGATCCGCGCCCGCCAGAACGAACGCGGTCCGGCCGCTGACGGATGACGCCACCCGTCCGCCGCGCGCCTCGATCATGGCCTTCACCTCGCCCCGCGTCCATGCCCCGAGCGTCCCCGTGACCACGATTCTCTGACCCGCGAACACCTGATTCGGGCGGTCCGGGGCCGGTCCTTCCGACGCCATCGGCAGACCCGCCGCGTCCAGCCTGTCGATCAGCGCCCGGTTGCGCGGCTCGCGCAGGAATCGGGACACGGTCTCCGCGACGACCGGCCCGATCTCGTCGACCTGCTCCAGCTCCGCCGTCTCGGCCGCCATCAATCGCTTCATCGAATGGAAGTGGCCGGCCAGGACTTGCGCCGTACGCTCGCCGACGTGACGGATCCCGAGCCCGTGAACCAGTTGCTCGAAAGGGACCGCGCGGCTCGCGTCGATCTCCGCGAGCAGGTTCTCGACCGACTTGTCTCCCATTCTCTCCAGCGCCGTGAGTCGCTCCGGGTTTCCGGACAACGTGTACAGATCGGAGACATCGGAGACGAGCCCGCCCTCGACCAACTGTTCCACCCGCCGCTCGCCGAGGCCGCCGATGTTCATCGCCTTCCGCTGCGCCCAGTGCAGAAAGGCCTCCTTGATCCGCGCCGGGCATGTCTGCGACAGGCACCGCCGGACCACCTCGTCCTCCGCCCGGAAGACCGCGCTGCCGCAGACCGGACACGCGGTCGGCGCCTGGAACGGCCGCCCGTCGGGCGCGGACTCGACGACCTTCACGATCTTCGGTATGACGTCGCCTCCCCGCTCGATGAGGACCCGGTCTCCGATCCGCAGACCGAGGCGGTCGATCTCGTCCTCGTTGTGGAGCGTGGCGTTGCGAATGGTCACGCCGCCGAGAGGGACCGGCTCGAGAGCGGCCTTCGGCGTGAGGGCGCCGGTGCGTCCCACCTGCACCTGGATGTCCAGCACCGAAGTGGTCGCCTGGCGCGCCTTGAACTTGAACGCGATCGCCCAGCGGGGGGCTTTCGACGTGCGTCCCAACCGTTCCTGAAGGTCGACGGAGTCGACCTTGACGACCACGCCGTCGATCTCGTAATCGAGCGTGTCCCGCCGGGTTTCCCAATCCCGGCAGAACTCGACGACGTCGTCGAACGACCCGCACACGCTCCAGTTGGGGTTGACCTTGAAACCCAGGCCGTGAAGACGCTCCAGGTCGCGGCTCTGGCGTTCGCCGCGGGGCAGCAGCGTGTAGGCGAAGAAGTCCAGCGGCCGCTCCCGGACCATGGCCGGGTCGACCTGGTGCAGCGATCCGGCGGCGGCGTTGCGGGGGTTGGCGAACCGGGGCAGCTCCCGCGCGTCGCGTTCCTCGTTGAGCCGACGGAACGCGTCGATCCCCAGGAACATCTCGCCCCGGACCTCCACCGTGTCGTCGGCCGTCAGTCGCAACGGGACCGACCGGATGGTCCGGACGTTCGAGGTGACGACGTCGCCGACGCGGCCGTCGCCCCGCGTGATCCCGTGACTCAGGATACCGGCGTCATAAATCAGGTGGATGCTGGCGCCGTCGATCTTGAGCTCGGCGACATAGTCGATGTCGCCGTCGTCGAGACGGGCGCGCAGCCGGTCGTTCCATTCGCCGAGTTCCTCGACGGAATACGCGTTGTCCAGGCTGAGCATCGGCTCGCTGAAAACGTGGGACGGGAATCCGTCCGTCGCCTGACCGCCGACCCGTTGCGTCGGGGAATCGGGCGTGAGCCATTCCGGATGCTCGCTCTCGAGCGCGCGGAGCTGCTGCATCAGGAGGTCGAACTCCTCGTCCGCGATCGTCGGGTCGTTGTCGACGTAGTACCGGCGCTCGTGCTGCCGGATCTCGGTCCGAAGCCGTTCGATCCTCTCCCGCGCACCGTTCATGGCTCAGCGCGGCGGGTCCAGCAGCGGCTCCTCGGCCAGGTAGATCAGGTGAATGTCGTCGGGCTCGACCACGTGACTCCGGGGCGGATTGATGAGCTCCCGCCCGGAGGGGGTCCGCAGGCCCACCACGAGACCGCCGCGCTCGGACAACTTCAATTCCCGCAACAACTCCCCGAACGGCTGGGGACCGCGCGGCCCTCCGGGCACCGTCCCCACGTAGACGTTGTGGGAACCGGACAGCAGGACGCGGCTCATCGTCGTCGCCGAGCCGTGGTAGCCGACGGCGTGCGCGATCATGGAATAGCCGATCCGCTGCGTTTCGATGACCTCGTCGGCGCCCGCCGCCCGAGCGTGCGCGACGTTCTCCGAGTCCAGGATCTCCGCGACCACGTAGAGCGGCGCCCTGCGGCGGCGCACTTCGTCCTGCCGGCCGTCGAGGTGGTTGCGCACGGTGAACGTGGTCAGGATGGTCCGGGCGTCGGCGACGTGCGGCGGAACGTCCCGTTCGCCCGAAACGATCACGGCCGCCGCGTGCGTCAGACGGACCTTGTCGAGCTCGCTCTCCTTGGTGGGATTGCCCCGGACCCAGAGAAAGTCCGGCGGCAACTCGCGGGGACGCTCGTGGTCGTCCATCAGGACGACGCGCGTCTCCGAGAGGCTCAGCTCTCCGGCCAGGGCGTCCAACAGCAGGTGGGTGCTCTGATCGTACCCGCATACGACGACGTGATTGGCGTAGTTGCTCATTCGAAACTGCTCCTCACGGATACTCAGGACGCCTCTCACCAGGCTCGAACCCACGATCCCGGCGAACATCGCCAGGGTGAACATGCCCGCCACCATCATGACCCCGCCGATGACGCGCCCCATGAACGTGACCGGCGTGATGTCCCCGAACCCCACGGTCGTGATCGTGACCAGCGCCCACCATATCCCGTCCTGAAGGGTCTCGACGTTGGCGTTGACACCGGCCTCGGCCGCGTAGATGGCCGTACCGCCGACGAGGGTGGCCGCACCCAATGCCGAAAAGGCCAGGGCGAACAGCAGGCTGTTCTCCTCGAAGATCCGAGGGACGATCGCCAACGGGTTGCGGTATCGGAAGACACGCCTCGCCGGCACCAACCGCAGCAGCCTCAAGACGCGGAGGCCGCGCAACTGGGGAAACAGGGCCAGGACCGCCACGATGTCGACGAGGACGATCGGGCGCACGACGAACCGGAGACGCGCCAACACGTGGATGCGTAAGCGGCTCGCGATGGGCAGCGTGTCGAAGACGCGCAGGGCGGGAGGACGGAAGCTGGCGACGCGCAGGAAGATCTCCAAGGCGAAGATCACGAGTATGGCGCGGTCGATCCGCGTCAGCGCCAGGTTCCAGGAACTCCCCTCCGGCGTCAGGGCGATGATGCCGAGCAAGGCGATCGATGTCAGGATCAGGACCCAGACGGCGCCATCCACGCAACGGTAGATGCGGGTGTCCGGCCGGTGGAAAGCCGTATGGAGGAAGCTGGCCAGGACGTTCATCCCGTATAACCGATATCGCACGCCGCCACGGGCCGTGTCAAGGACGCGGGCCACGACGCCCCGGCCCACGAAAAAGCCCCCGCCGCGATGGGCGGGGGCTTTCGAGCTCGAACGTCGCCGGGCTGCCTAGAAGCCGCCCATGCCGCCGGGAGGCATGCCGCCGCCGGGGGCCGGCGCCGCGGGCTCCTCCTGAGGGATCTCCGAAACCAACGCCTCGGTGGTCAGCATCAGGGACGCGATTGACGCCGCGTTCTGCAGCGCGCTGCGCGTGACCTTCGCCGGATCGAGGATGCCGGCCTGGATCATGTCGCCGTAATCCTCGGCGCCGGCGTCGAAACCGAAGTTGGCCTCGCCGGACTCCTTGACCTTGCCGACGACGATGGCGCCCTCGTGGCCCGCGTTCTGGGCGATCAGCCGGAGCGGTTCCTCCAGGGCGCGCCGGACGATGTTGACGCCGATCTGCTGGTCCTCGTCCAGCTTCAGGTTCTCCAGCGCCGGGACCGCGCGAATCAGGGCCACCCCGCCCCCGGGCACGATGCCCTCTTCGACGGCCGCCCGTGTCGCGTGCATCGCGTCTTCGACGCGCGCCTTCTTCTCCTTCATCTCGGTCTCGGTCGCGGCGCCCACCTTGATGACCGCGACGCCGCCCACCAGCTTGGCCAACCGCTCCTGCAGCTTCTCGCGGTCGTAGTCCGACGTGGTCTCCTCGATCTGCGTCCGGATCTGCTTGACCCGGCCCTCGATACCCTCGGTGGCGCCGTCGCCCTCGATGATCGTCGTGTTGTCCTTGTCGATGACCACTTTCTTGGCGCTGCCCAGGTCGTCGAGCTGCACGTTCTCGAGCTTGATGCCGAGATCCTCGGTGATCGACCGCCCGCGGGTCAGGATCGCGATGTCCTCCAGCATGGCCTTGCGGCGGTCGCCGAATCCGGGCGCCTTCACGGCGGCCACCTGCAGCGTGCCCCGCAGCTTGTTGACGACCAGCGTCGCGAGGGCCTCGCCTTCCACGTCTTCCGCGATCAGCATCAGCGGCCGCCCCATCTTGGCCACCTGCTCCAGGAGCGGCAGCAGGTCCTTCATGCTGCTGATCTTCTTCTCGTGGATCAGGATCAGGGGATTCTCCAGCTCCGCCTCCATGCGCTCCGGATCGGTCACGAAGTACGGGGAGAGGTAGCCCCGGTCGAACTGCATGCCTTCGACGACGTCCAGGGACGTCTCGATGGCCTTGGCCTCCTCGACGGTGATGACGCCGTCCTTGCCGACGCGGTCCATGGCCTCGGCGATGATGCCGCCGATGGTCGTGTCGTTGTTGGCCGAGACCGTCGCGACCTGGGCGATCATCTCGCCCTTCTTGACCTCGGTCGACAGCTCGTGGATCTGCCCGACCGCGGTTTCCACCGCCCGCTCGATGCCGCGTTTCACCGCCATGGGATTGGCGCCGGCCGCCACGGCCTTCACGCCTTCCCGAAAAATGGCCTGGGCCAGCACGGTGGCCGTCGTGGTGCCGTCGCCGGCGATGTCGCTGGTCTTCGACGCGACTTCCTTCAGCATCTGCGCGCCCATGTTCTCCACCGGATCTTCCAGCTCGATCTCCTTGGCCACGGTCACGCCGTCCTTGGTGATCAGCGGCGATCCGAACTTCTTGTCGAGCACGGCGTTCCGTCCCTTGGGACCCAGCGTGATCTTCACCGCTTCGGCGAGCGCGTTGACGCCGCGCAGGATCGCCTGACGCGAATCCTCACCATGTACGATCTGTTTTGCCATCGTTCCTGTCCTCCCTTACTCGCCCGCGTCCGCGGAATGTGTGATGCCCAGGATCTCGTCCTCCTTGACGATCAAGTACTCGTCGCCGTCCAGCTTGATCTCGGTGCCCGAGTACTTGCCGAACAGGACGCGGTCGCCCGCCTTGACCTCGAGCGGAAGGACCGTGCCGTCCTCGAGCCGCTTGCCGCTGCCGACGGCCACGACCTCGCCTTCCTGCTGTTTCTCTCTCGCCGAGTCCGGGATGATGATGCCTCCGCGCACGGTTTCCTCCTCCTCGATGCGCTTCAGGATCACGCGGTCTTGCAATGGTCTTACGTTCATCGTCGCTCGTCTCCTTGTTGTGACACGAAGATTCGATCAGGGCGTTGGCACTCGATGACTATGAGTGCTAACAACGAACCCTTGATGATAGGGAGCCCCGGCGGGCGTGTCAAGAGGGGTCGGGTGTTCCGGCGGGGCTATCTCACGCCATGTCGGTACGGAACGGCCCGACGCCGGCTGCCATCGCGCGGATTGAACTGAAGAGATCCTTATTCTTGGACTGACGCGGCGGCGTCCGGCGCAGGCCGTCGGCCGTCGGCCACGGCTCAGACCTCAACCGCCGCCGCGGAGCGCCGTCGACACCCGCGACTTCAACAGGAGATCCAGCTCGCCCTTGTCGAAGAACTGGCCCCCGCATCCGGCGCACGCGTCGATGCGGACCACCTCGTGGAGGGTTTCCTCCTTCAGCTCGGACCCGCACTTCGGGCACTTCATCCAGAAAGCCTGCCCCTTGTGCTCCACCTCGAGCCGCGCCTTCCGTTCGTTCGCGGCGGCCCGCATGCGCTGGACAAGCTCCCGGTCCTTCTTGTGGAAGTACTCGTCCTCCTTGCTGTAGCCGGTCTGCCGCATGTCATCTCGAATGTTCACGTGCGTTCCTCACTGCTGGGATGGGTCGACGAAGGCCGGCTCCCGGGCGGCGTCGCCGACCTCGAAAAGCGCCAGGTAGAGCAGCTCGACGACCTTCTCCACTTTCGGGTAGTTGATCTTGTCGGCCGTGTCGTTCGGCGTGTGGTAGTCGGGATGGAGCCCGCCGAAAAAGAAGATGGCGGGCACGCCGTTGGACAGGAACGACCAGTGGTCGCTCCGCCGGATCAGGTTCTGGGCCCGGTAGTCGTAGCGGAACCGGAGCTCCAGCCCGACATCGGCGTTGGCGCGCTCGACGGCGCCGCGCAGATCGGGACTGAACACCGAACCGATCATGTTCATCGAGTTCGCGTTGTCGTCGGCCGCCTCGTTGAGGAACCCCTCGCCGGGATTGGCGCCGTGCTCCTCGTTGCGCCCGATCATGTCGACCTGGAACATCGCGACCGTGTCTTCCATCGGGACCGGTGCGTCGCGGACGTAGTGTCGGCTGCCCAGCATGCCTTTCTCCTCGGCCGCCCAGGCCGCCAGGATCACGCTCCGCGACGGCCGGGGACCGAGGGCGAACGCTTCGGCCAGCTCGAGAAGGCCCGACGTGCCGGAGGCGTTGTCGTCCGCGCCGTTCCAGATCCGATCCCCGATGGCGCCGTCGTGATCGTAGTGCGCGCCCACGACGATCACCTCGTCCCGCAAATCCGGGTCGGAACCCTCCACGCGGGCCAGGACGTTCCGGGCCGTATACGGATCCAGGTTCATGTCCACCCCGAGCGTCGCGACGCCGGGCAGCTCTCCCGACGCGGGTGTCAGGTCGTCGTCGATGCGCGCCTGCAATGCCTGGATGCCGGGCGCCACGCTGCGGGACGCGCTCCGGTTGACGATCGCCACCGGAATCGCCGCGTCGCCGGGACCGATGGCCAGATCCATCACCGTGTCCCGCGGCGGCAGCCCGGAGCGCATCGCGCGGGCATAGTAGGTCACCGGGGTGACGGCCCGGCTCAAGGGGCCCTGGACGACGATCATCCCGACCGCGCCGGCCGCGGCGACGTTGCGCGCCTTGGCCGCGATCGTCGAGTAGTCCGTGCCCGACAACGCGGTGAACATGAACTCTTCCACGCCGTCGCGCGGCACGCTGTCGAGGACCACGGCGATCCGGCCCCGCAGATCCACCCCCTGGAGATCGTCGTAGTCCAGCTCGGGCGCCTGGATGCCGTAACCGACGAAGGTCAACGGCGCCCGGACCTGCCCGTTCGCCGAAACCGTGTACGGGACGAAGTCGAAACCGGACCGCAACTCCACGTTCCCGGACTCGGTCTCCAAGGCCAGGCGGTTGTCCGCGCCCAGACTCAACCGGTTGACCTGGAACTCCTGGAAGAAACCGTCGTCACCGGCGGGCGTCAGTCCGGCGGCCTCGAAGCTCTCGGCGATATACTCCGCCGCGGCGTCCAGCTCCTCGGTGCCGTTGCCCCGACCCAGGAACCGGTCGGAAGCCAGGTAGCCGATCTTCTCCCGCAGATCCTCGATGCTGATGGATTCCAGCGCGTCGTCGGGCGTCTGCGCGAGGGCGCACCCGCCGGCCAGGAGCAGGACGATGAACAGGCTGCTAGGCGCGGTACCGCGCGTTCGCGTCATGAACTGAAAAGGCATCGTTCTTGTTCTTGATCTCGAATCTGAAATCGCTGCCGACCATCCGCACGGTCTTGCACATCTCGTAGAGCCGCGACCGCATCCGGTCGCCGATACGGTCGATCAACGTATCGCCGACGCCTCGCGCCGGCTTGGACATCTCGGCGCGGTCCGGGAAATTGGTCGTCAGGATCGTCGTCTTGTTGTCGTTGTACCGGGAATTCAGGACGTAGCTCACCGTGTCCAGCGCCCAGGCCGAGGGTTTCTGCGCGCCCAACTCGTCCAGGACCAGCACCTCGGCGTCCAGGACGGGCGCCAGCAGAACCAGCTCGGAAGTGTTCGACACGCGGTTGTAGGAAAGCTGGATCTGCTTCAGCAGCTCCGGAAACGCCCGGAACAGGCACGGAACGGCCTTGTCCCGGATCAGGGACTTGAGGACGCTGACGGCGAGATGGGTCTTCCCGACCCCCGGCGCGCCGACGAACAGGAGGCCCGTGGGCGGACTGGCCGGATACTCGTCGACGAACTTTTCGGCGGTCAGCTTGGCGGCTCGGATGGATGACGTCGAAAACGGCAAGTCGGCCTGGAAGCTCTCGAACTCGCAATCCCGATGGCGCGCGGGGATGCGCGCGCCCTCCAGCAGCCGGTCCATCCGCGAGCGTTTGGCGCAATCGCACCGCACGACGCCCGACGCGCCTTCGCGATCGGTGGGGCGCCAACCGGTGTCCCCGCACAACGGACACGCTTCGCGAACCGGCATGGCGGCATTCTATCAGAGGTCCCGGATCCGCCGGGTGAAGACCCGCGCGGCGCGTTACCGCGTCTTGCGGCCCCGGACCGGCACGACATGCGCCGGGCGCGCCCGGACCAGGGCATGCTCGATCTTCTCGGCCATTTCCGAGGAACGCTCCGTCATCTGCTGCTCGACGTAGCGCACGAACTCGGCCATCTCGTCCTGCATCTCCTGCATGCGCTTCCGCATGTTCAGGATGACCTCCACGCCGGCGAGGTTGACGCCGAGGTCGCGCGTCAGGCTCAGGATCAGCTCCAACTGCTCCAGGTCCTCGGCCGTGTACAGGCGCGTGTTCCCGTCTGACCGCGAGGGTTTCAGCAATCCTTCCCGTTCGTACAACCGCAGCGTCTGGGGATGGATGCCGTAGGTTTCCGCGACCGCGCTGATCATGTACGCGGCCCTGGCCTTCCTTCTAGCGGCCACGCGCCTGCCTCCCCTCCCGGTCGACGGCGTTCAGTTCGCCCAGCTCGCGCAGGATCTCCTTCGACCGCTCGTCCAGCGCGCGCGGTATCACGACCTGGATGGCGACGTACAGATCGCCCCGCGCCTCGGCGTCCCTCAAGGACGGAGCGCCCCGTCCCCGCAGTCGAAGCTTCTGCCCGCTCTGCGTCCCGGGCGGCACTTTCAGCGTGAGCGCCCCGTCCAAACCCGGCACCTCGATCCGGGCGCCGAGGGACGCCTCGGACACGCTGACCGGGACCGTGCAGTGGACATTGTCGCCCACGCGTTCGAAAAAGCGGTCGTCATCCACGTGCGTCACCACGATCAGGTCGCCCGTGCGCCCCGTTTTCGGATCGACGTCGCCGCGGCCCGCGTATCGCACTCTCGAACCGGAAGCGACTCCGGCCGGGATGTCCACCTCGACACGCTCGCTCCGGGCCCGCCGCCCCTCGCCGCGGCAGGACACGCACGCCGCGGCGACCCGTCCGCCGCCTTCGCACTCGGGGCAGGTCATGGCGAACCGCAGGCGCCCGCGGGACCGGACGATCTCTCCCGAACCGGTACACGTCGGACACGCGTAGGCCGGTGTCCGAGGCCGGCGTCCCAGCCCGCGGCAATCGTCGCAGCTCCGGCGCCGGAAAACCGGGACGGCCGTCCGCACCCCCCGAATCGATTCGGCGAAGGTGAGCGAGACCTGGGCTTCGAGATCGATGGGAACGGGGGGCTGCCGGCGTGACCGGATCTCGGCGAAGAAATCTTCGAAGAGATCGGAGAACACCGGCTTGTCCGACTCGGAACCCGCGAACCCATCGAAGGAGAACCCGAGCCGACGTTCCTGCTTCTCCTCCAGCACGCCCTCGTCGTAGTAGCCGTGGGTATCGTAGTAGTCGCGCTTCCGGGGATGGCACAAGACCTCGTAGGCCTCGGCGATGCGCGAGAAGCGTTCCGCGGCCGCGGCGTTCCCGGGGTTGATGTCGGGATGGAATTTTCGCGCCAGCTTCCGGTAGGCGCGTCGAACATCGCCGGCCGAGGCGCCGGTTTCGATCCCGAGGATGGCGTAGAAGTCGCGCATTCGCGGCCGCGGCCGCTCCCGCGGCGGCGGCCGCGGGCCGGCGGCGGGTCACTCCTTCTTGTTGTCGTCGGCGTCGACGTACTCGGCGTCGATGACCTCGTCATCGCCGCCGCTTCCGGCGGAGCCGGCCCCGTCGGCGCCTTCCCCGCCTCCGTCCGCGGCTTGGCTGTACATGGCCTGCGCGAGCTTGTGCGACGCTTGAGTCAGCGTTTCGACGGCGCCGTTGATGCGGTCCGCGCCGCCTTCCTCGATGGCCTTCCTGCAGTCGGCGACGGCGGTCTCCACGGCGGCGGCGTCCTCGGCCGACAACTTGTCCCTGTTCTCCGACAACGTCTTCTCGGTCTGGTAGATCAGCGAGTCGGCCCGGTTCCGCGCCTCGATTTCCGACGCCTTCCGCTTGTCCTCGTCCGCGTGAGCCTCGGCTTCCTTGACCATCGTGTCGATGTCGTCCTGGCTCAGGCCGCTCGAAGACGTGATCGTGATCTTCTGCTCCTGGCCCGTCCCCTTGTCCTTGGCCGAAACGTTCACGATGCCGTTGGCGTCGATGTCGAAGGTGACGTCGATCTGGGGAACGCCGCGCGGCGCCGGCGGAATGCCCACGAGATGGAAGCGTCCGAGCGTCCGGTTGTAGTTCGCCATCGGCCGTTCGCCCTGGAGCACATGGATTTCGACCGATGTCTGGCTGTCGGCCGCGGTCGAGAACACCTCGCTCTTCCGCGTCGGGATCGTCGTGTTCCGGTCGATCAGCTTCGTGAAAACGCCGCCCAGCGTTTCGATGCCCAGCGACAGCGGCGTGACGTCGAGCAGGAGGACGTCCTTGACCTCGCCGCCAAGCACGCCCGCCTGGATCGCCGCCCCCACGGCGACGACTTCATCCGGGTTCACGCCCTTGTGGGGCTCCCGGTCGAACAGGTCCTTGACGATCGCCTGGACACGGGGGATTCGCGTCGAGCCGCCCACCAGGACGACCTCATCGATGTCGGAGGCGCTCACCCCGGCGTCCTTCAACGCCTGCCGGCACGGGCCCACCGTCCGCTGCAGCAGGTCCTCGATGAGCGACTCCAGCTTCGCGCGGGTCAACTTCTTGTTCAGGTGCTTGGGACCGGTGGCGTCGGCGGTGATGAACGGCAGCGTGATCTCGGTTTCCTGGGCGCTGGAAAGCTCGCACTTGGCCTTCTCGGCCGCTTCCTTCAGGCGCTGGAGCGCCATGTTGTCGCCCGAGAGCGGATCACTGCCCTCGTCTTTCCGATATTCGGCGATCAGCCAGTCGATGACGACCTGGTCGACGTTGTCCCCGCCCAGGTGCGTGTCGCCGTTGGTGGACTTGACTTCGACGACGCCCTCGCCGACCTCGAGAATCGAGATGTCGAACGTTCCGCCGCCGAAGTCGTAGACGGCGATCGTCTCGTCCGTCTTCTTGTCCAGACCGTAGGCCAGCGCCGCCGCGGTGGGTTCGTTGATGATGCGGAGCACTTCGAGACCCGCGATCTTGCCCGCGTCCTTCGTGGCCTGGCGCTGCGAGTCGTTGAAATACGCGGGGACGGTGATCACGGCCTGCGTGACCGGCTGTCCCAGGTAGTCCTCGGCGGCGCTCTTGAGTTTCTGGAGCACCATCGCGGAAATCTCCGGCGGGGAATGCTGTTTGCCGCCGGCTTCGATGCGGACGCCGCCGCTCGAATCGACGACCGCGTACGGCACCATCGTCATCTCTTCCGAGACTTCGCTGTGGCGGCGGCCCATGAACCGCTTGATCGAGTAGATGGTGTTCTCGGGGTTCGTCACGGCTTGCCGTTTCGCCACCTGACCGACCAATCGTTCGTCCTGCTTGCTGAACGCCACCACCGAGGGCGTCGTGCGGCCGCCCTCCTGATTCGCGATGACCTCGGGCTCGCCGCCCTCCATGACGGCCACCACCGAGTTCGTGGTCCCCAGGTCGATTCCTACGATCTTGCTCATCTTCGTTCCACTCCTTCGTCCGTCTTCCGTCTCAGGGCACTCCCCTCCGGGAGACATATTTCATAGAATACCGATCGATCAGACTCGCTCATTATAGAACTTGAGTCTGATATTGTCACGTTCTTCTTATAATGTCCGTATTAGGTTATTCGCCCATGACTCGGGACCGCCGTACCGTTCGACCCAAACCGCCGGGAACGAGGCATTCGAGACGCATGGCGTCATGAGCGAACGGCTCCGGGAGGGTATCGCCCTGTTCAACGCGGGGCGGTATTTCGAGGCGCACGAGAGATTCGAAGACCTCTGGCGCGAGGCCGCCGGCGGCGCGCGGACCTATCTCCAGGGACTCGTCCAGGCCGCAGTCGGCCTGCACCATCTTTCCGCCGGGAACCAGCGGGGAGGACGCCGGGTGCTCGAGCGCGGGATCGAGAAACTGGACGTCCCCGACGGAGAACCGTCCGGCATCGACAACGCGCGTCTCGTCGCCGACCTGCGTTCCGTCCTCGAAGGCGGCGGCGTCACGGCGGTCCGTATCCGGGGCCGGACGGACCCCTCGCCGCGCCCGGGCCCACCGCCGGCTGGCGACGGGCCGGGCGACGCGGTATCATAACCGTCCGGCGCGCACCGTACTCCGATTCAACGCCCCGCTTCCATGTCATCCGACCTCGGCTACTACCGTCACCCCACCGTGTTCGGGAAACACGTGGTGTTCGTCAGCGACGACGACCTGTGGACCGCGCCCGCCGACCCGGAGGAGGCCGGATACGGCTGGGCCCGGCGCCTCACCGCCAACCCGGGCGTCTCGGCGTTCCCGCGCCTGTCCCCGGACGGGCGCACTGTGGCCTTCACGGGACGCGACGACGGGCCCGCCGAGGTCTACGTCATGGCGGCCGACGGCGGCGCCCCGCGGCGTCTCACCTGGTTCGGCGCGACCACGCAGGTGATCGGATGGAACCGCGGCGGCGACGCCGTCCTGGCCGCCTCGGACTGGCGCCAGCCGTTCGCCGGGTCGCTCCATACGGTCGAGGTGCCGCTGGATGGACGGCCTCCGCGGCCGCTTCCCTACGGTCCGGCCCGGGCCATCGCGTTCCGCCCGCGGTCGGCGGGCGTCGTCATCGGCCGGAACTCGGGCGACCCCGCCCGATGGAAACGCTACCGGGGGGGCACGGCCGGCACGCTGTGGATCGACGCCGACGGAACCGGGGACTTCCGTGAGCTGCTGAGGCTGGACGGCAACCTGGCCAGTCCCATGTGGATCGGCGCCCGCGTCTATTTTCTGTCCGACCACGAAGGTCACGGAAACATCTACTCCTGCACGCCGCTCGGGCGGCGCCTCGAGCGGCACACGAACCACGACCGCTTCTACGTGCGATTCCCCTCGACCGACGGGAAACGCATCGTCTACCACGCCGGAGCGGACCTGTACGTGTTCGATCCCCGATCGGGCGAGTCCCGGAAGATCGAGACCCGCATCCGGAGCAGCCGGAGCCAGCGCGTCCGGCGTTTCGTCGACCCGATCGGTTTCATGGAGAGCTACGACCTGCATCCCCACGGCCATTCCATCGCGGCCGTGATTCGCGGCGGCCTGTTCGGCATGGGGTTGTGGGAGGGCGCCCCCGTGCGCTACGGTCCCGCGTCCGAGGTGCGACACCGCCTGGGGAGCTGGCTCCCGGACGGGAAACGCATCGTTGCGGTGACGGACTTCGACGGCGACGAACGCCTCGTCGTGTTCTCGGCCGACGGGGCGTCCGCGCCCCGGACCATCGCGGGCGATTTCGGACGTCCGATCAGCCTTCACGTCGCGCCGGGCGACGTTCTCTCGCCCCCGGACACCGGCCGGGGCACGAAGGCCCGAAAGACCGGCCGATCGCGGCGCCAGCGCGACGCGGCCCGCCGGATGCGTGTCGTCGTGACGAACCATCGGCACGAGATCATTCTCGTCGACCTCGACACGGGCCGATCCCGCGTGCTGGACCGCAGCCCCCATCACCGGATCCACGGGGCCGCATGGTCTCCCGACTCCCGATGGGTGGCCTACGGTTACGCATCGTCCTACCGAACGGCGCGCATCCGGCTGCGGGAGGTCGATACCGGCCGCTGCATCGATATCGCGCGCCATGAGGACTTCCTTGACGGATACCCCGCGTTCGATCCCGACGGGCGGTATCTCTATTTCATCTCGTGGCGATCGTTCAACCCGGTCTACGACAGCCTGTACTTCGATCTCGGCTTCCCGAAAGGCGCCCGGCCCTACCTGGTCCCGCTCCGTTCCGAGACCGTGTCTCCTTTCGAATCCGCGACGCGCCCGCCGTCGGCGCCGGGCGCGGGCGGCGAACGCGACGGCGGCGACGCCGCCGATGGTAAGCCCGAACCGTTCCGGATCGACGCCGCGGGGATCGAGCGCCGGATCACGGCGTTTCCGGTTCCCGAGGGCCGTTATCGCCGGATCCTGGGGGCGCGGGGCCGGGCGCTGTTCCTGCGGTTTCCCGTCGTCGGCAGCCTCGGCGACGACGACGCGTCGGCCGACGGCGTCCTGGAGCACTGGGACTTCAGGCGGAACAAGGCGGGCCGGACATCCGACAAGGTGAGCGATTTCGGCCTCTCCCTGGACGCCAACGTTATGGCCATGTTCGCCTCGGACCGGGTGCGCGCCGTTCCCGTGGACTTCGAGGAGGACTCCGAAAAGAGCAAGGACGAATACGGCCGCGAAACGGGATGGGTCGATCTGGACCGGATTCCCGTAGCGGTGATCCCGTCGCTGGAATGGACGCAGATGTATGACGAGGCGTGGAGGCTGCAGCGCGACCACTTCTGGCATCCGGACATGTCCGGTACGGACTGGATGGGAATCCGCGAACGGTACCGGCCGCTGCTTGAGCGGGTCGGCACGCGGGCGGAGTTCTCCGACCTCATGTGGGAAATGCAGGGAGAGCTGGGCACGTCGCACTGCTACGAGCTCGGCGGGGATTACCAGTCGCCGCCGAACTGGCGCCAGGGATTCCTCGGCGCCGACCTGGCGCCTGCACCCCGCCGAAAGGCGTGGCGGATCGAACGCATACCCGAGGGTGACGCGTGGGACCCGGCGGCGCGCTCGCCGCTGGCGGCCCCCGGCGTCGACCTGGCGCCCGGCGACGAGATTCTCGCGATCGGAGACGAACCGGTCGGCGACGGGACGTCTCCCGACCAGCTGCTGGTCAACATGGCCGACCGCAACGTCCGCGTCCGTGTGCGCCGACGGCGGGGACGCCGCGCGACGATGGACACCGTCACGGTGCGCGCGCTCGCCGGCGAAGCGGCTCTGCGCTATCGCGACTGGGTCGAGGCCAACCGGCGCCGCGTGCACGAGCGGACGCGGGGACGGGTCGGATACGTCCACCTTCCGGACATGGGACCGGCCGGGTACGCGGAGTTCCACCGGTACTTCGGACCCGAATCGGAACGGGACGGCCTGGTCGTCGACGTCCGCTTCAATCGCGGCGGGCACGTGTCCCAGCTCCTGCTGGAGAAACTGCTCCGCCGCCGCATCGGTTACGACGTCAGCCGATGGGCCGAGCCGGCGCCCTACCCCGACGCGGCGCCGATGGGCCCGATGGTGGCGTTGACCAACGAGTACGCCGGCTCGGACGGCGACATCTTCTGCCACGCGTTCAAGCTCCTGGGGCTGGGCCCCCTGATCGGAAAGCGCACGTGGGGCGGCGTGGTCGGCATCTGGCCGCGCGCGGCGCTGGTGGACGGGACCGTGACGACGCAGCCGGAGTTCGCCTACTGGTTCGAGGACGTCGGCTATGCGGTCGAGAACTACGGCACGGATCCGGACATCGAGATCGACGTCGGCCCCGGAGACCACGCCACCGGCCGCGACCCACAGTTGGAACGCGCGGTGAAGGAGGTCATTGGCATCATCCGGAAGGCGCGGCCGCGCCGCCCGGACTTCGGACCGTCCGCGCGAGGCAAAACGCCGAGAAAACGCTAGTTCATGCGTGCGTCGACGTAACGGCCACCGACGAAGTGCGTGAAATAGACCTGGATCCGCGGGTGGTCCACCGGCTCGCCCGTCGAGTCCGGTTCCAGGTTGCGGTCGGCGACGTAGGTTTGATGTCCGGCGCCGTGGGGCAGGACGTGATACCAGGGGCGGTCCTTCGGCGGCCGTGACCGCGCGACGGTCTCGTACCACGCGTCCGTTCCCCGGAACTCCGGATCCACGCCGACGACGACGCCGCGATAGTCGAACAACCGGTGGTGGACGACGTCGCCGATCGAGAAGCGGATCTTCGACCTCGGGCTCGGATCGCTCATCGCGAACAGGGTACCTCCCCGCCGCGGCTCGCGGCGACGGAATCCGCACCGCGCCTGTACATCCCGCGGCAAGACTGCTAGAATCCCCGTTCGGAAGGGAACCTGTATGGCCAACCACGCGTCCGCTCTCAAGCGGAACCGGCAGAACGCGCGGCGGCGGCTCGTCAACCAGATGAACCGGCGCAAGCTGCGCACCCAGATCAAGAAGCTCCGTTCGGCGATCGTGTCCGGGCAGGCCGAAGCGGCTCGCGCGCTGCTGCCGGCGACGTTCAGCCTGATCGACAAGTCCGTCCAGAAGGGCGTGATCAAGGCCAACGCCGCTCGGCGCTACAAGTCGCGCCTGAACCGCGGCGTCAACCTGACCGCGGCGGCGTAGCGTCCGATCCGATCAACTTCCACAGCAACACATCGAAACCGTACTCCGGGCGCGTCGACGACGTCTTCACGGCCAGGTCGGCGCGGACCAACTCCCCGAATCCGGCCGCGACCGCGCGCCGGTCGAAACGACGGGACGCCGAGACGAACCGGCCCGCCTTCCAGCGGGGGACGCCGGCGGCCTCGGCCGCCGCGGCCGGCGTGACCTCCGGGCCCATGGCCCGGGCTATGAACACCTGGCGCCAGACGCGGGCCAGTTTCCCGAGGATCAGCACGGGTTCGACGCCCTCCTCGAGCATCGAACCCAGGATGCGCACCGATTGGGGATAGTCGCGCGCCAGGAACGCGTCGTCCAGCTCGAACGGGCCGTACCGTTCGGACCGGAAGACGAGCGAGTCCACGTCGGCCAATTCGACGGGACGGGACTTGCCCGTGTAAGTCTCGAGCTTCTCGATCTCCAGCTTGAGCGTCAACAGGTCCGCGCCCAGGCCCTCGACCAGATAACGCGCCGCGTCCCCGGGCAGCCCGAACCGTTCCGTGGCCCAGCGCACGGCCTCTCCGGGCGCGACGGGATCGATCTGGACGATGGGAAACGGGGGCCGGGCGCCCCTCGGACGCGACGACGACACGAGCACGATCTTCAACGACGAGCGCTCCAACGCGTTCAAGGGCGTCAGCTCGGCGGATCGCTTCTTCGAGAGCTTGCCGGCGTCGATCACCATCAGCGCCCGCGACGGCCCGAACAACGGCGGCGTCCGCGCCTGTTCCATGAGGTCGGCCGCCCCGATCGCGTCGAACTCCTTCAGCGACAGCCTCTCCCAGCCCCATTCGCCCCCGAACGACGCGGACCAGACCGGTTGGGACTCGTCGACGAGAAGATCGTCCTCGCAGACGAACATGTACACGTGGCCGGGGGGCGGAGGCTTCTTCCGGAACTCGGAGAACTTCATGAAACCGCCGCGAACATCAGGGCGACGAGCGACTCGGCGACACGCCGGGACAACCGTTCCATGGCGGCGGAGTCTTCCGGCACGAAACCCTCCGCGTCGTCCGACAGCTCGAAGAACTCCCGGAAAGTCCAGCGCGGGTTCTCGAAGACGACGGCGCCGGCGGCGCTGTCGGTCATCCGGACCGCGACGTCGACGGTCACCGTATACCCGGTTCCCCGCCCATCGCCGGTCAGAATGACCGGGATGGCGGTCACGCCGAGCACTTGTCCGTCGAGGACGACGTCGCCCGCGGGTTCCGAAACGACGCGGAACCGGGTCCGCTGAACCAGTTCGCGGCGCACGGCCGCGGTCAGCCGCTGCTCGATGCGGAAACCGGCGGTGAGGTTGTCGAACATGGGCACGGCCAGCGTTCTTCCCTCGCCGACCTCGACGGCCCCGCCGGCGAGACGGTAGCCGCACCCCGCCGCGGCCAACTGGAGCATGGAGAGGAACACCGCGGCCGTGTGTTTTGCCGTACGCGTCACATCGCGACCCGGTGGCGGGCCGGCGCCAGTGTACCATGCACGCAGTCGGCGGCGGCCGTGTACAATGCCGCCACGGGCCGCCCGACGAGGGTCCGAACGCAGGGGGCCACCGACGCCGTGAACGAATCGGAGCGCATTTGGAAGAACGGCGAGTTCGTCGACTGGCGCGACGCCCGGATTCACGTCCTGTCGCACGTCGTCCACTACGGGTCGTCCTGCTTCGAAGGCATTCGCTGCTACGAGACTCCCCGCGGTCCGCGGGTGTTCCGGCTCCAGGCGCATGTGCGCCGGCTCCTGGATTCGGCCCGGATCTACGGGCTCGAGCCGCCGTACGGGCATGACGCCCTGATCGACGCCGCCGTCGCCACCGTTCGCGAGAACCGGCTCGACTCATGCTATATCCGCCCGGTCATCTTCCGCGGATACGGATCCCTGAGCGTCGACCCGGCCGGCGTCCCGATCGAAACCTACATCGCCGTCTGGCAATGGGGCGCCTACCTCGGCCTTGACGCGCTCGAGAACGGCGTGGACGTCTGCGTCTCGTCCTGGTCCCGGGCCGCGCCGAACACGTTCCCGGCGGCCGCCAAGGCCGGCGGCCACTACCTGAACTCCCAACTTATCAAGATGGAAGCAGTCCGGAACGGATACTCGGAAGGCATCGCGCTGGATCCGTCGGGTCTGGTCAGCGAGGGCAGCGGCGAGAACATCTTCCTGGTCCGGGACGGCATTCTCTACACGCCGTCCATGGCCCATTCCATCCTGCCCGGCGTCACGCGGGACAGCGTCATGCACATCTGCGCGAACCTCGGACTGACCGTTCGCGAACAACCCGTGACGCGCGAGTGGCTCTACCTCGCCGACGAACTCTTCTTCACCGGGACGGCGGCCGAAATCTCCCCCATCCGATCCGTCGACCGGATCGAGGTGGGCGGGGGGAAGCGGGGCCCGATCACGCGAGAGATCCAAGCCCGTTTCTTCGACATCGTCAACGGTCGCACCGAGGCGCCGGACGGCTGGTTGACCCCGGTCTGAGGGGAATGCCCGTAGACCGCTTCGCCGGCGTTCCCACACCGCTCGTCCAACACGCGCTCAAGCTCCTGGCCCGCCGGGAACGCACGGCGCATCAAGTCCGCGAGAGGCTGGCGAAACGGTTCGGGAACGATTCGGCGGCGATCGACGAGGTTCTCGGGCGCCTGTCCGGAGCCGGATACCTCGACGACGAACGCTACGCCCGGAACTGGGTGCGGCGGCGGTTCGACCGCGGCCGTGCGCGGCTCGAGGCCGATCTGGCGCGCGCCGGGGTCGCCCCCGGCGTGATCCGGCGCGTGATCGAGGACCAGGATTGGCCTTCACTTGCAGAAGCCCTACACGATAAAATGGGAAGTTTACGGATCGGCCGGCCGCTCGCGCTGGCCGACGCGGCTCGTCTTTCCCGGGCTCTCCAGCGTCTTGGATACGACGCGGACGAGATCGCGTCCGAACTGGACAGGCTCCGATGAACAGCAACGAAATCCGCCGCCGGTTCCTGGCTTTCTTCGAAGAGCGGGGTCACGCCGCCGTCGCCAGCTCGTCCCTGGTCCCGGCTTCCGATCCGACGCTCCTGTTCGTCAACGCGGGCATGAACCAGTTCAAGGACGTGTTCCTGGGGACCGACCGGCGAACGT
Source organism: Acidobacteriota bacterium (assembly GCA_022821145.1). Lineage (GTDB taxonomy): Bacteria > Acidobacteriota > Terriglobia > 20CM-2-55-15 > 20CM-2-55-15 > JAJEDW01. The sequence goes on along the minus strand of JAJEEE010000053.1, from coordinate 10,379 downwards.
ACGCGCGCGCGGTCACCAGCCAGAAGTGCGTTCGGGCCGGCGGGAAGCACAACGACCTGGACACGGTCGGACACACGCGCCGCCACCACACGTTTTTCGAGATGCTCGGGAACTTCTCCTTCGGCGACTACTTCAAGAAGGACGCCGTCCGGTACGCGTGGTCGCTGCTGACCGAAGACTTCGGCCTGCCCGGAGACCGGCTGCGTGTCTCGGTGTTTCGCGACGACGACGACGCCGAGCGCCTGTGGCGCGAGGAGGTCGGCGTTCCCGCAACCCGGATCGTGCGGCTCGACGAGAAAGACAACTTCTGGCAGATGGGCGACACCGGCCCCTGCGGACCGTGCTCGGAGATCTACTACGACTTCGGCCCGCACGCCAGCGAAACCGGTCATGCCGACTGCGGCTTCCCGTGCGAGTGCGGCCGCTACGTCGAGATATGGAACCTGGTCTTCATGCAGTTCGACCGGGACGAGGCCGGCAAACTGCATCCCCTCCCGAAACCGTCGATCGATACCGGCATGGGCCTGGAACGCCTGGCGGCCGTTTTGCAGGGCAAGCTCAGCAACTTCGACACGGACCTCCTGCGCGCGCTGATCGACGGCGCCGCCGAGATTCTCGGCGTCGAATACGGCCGGTCCGAACCCGCGGACGTGTCGTTGCGGATCATCGCCGACCACGTTCGGGCCGCGACGTTCCTGATCAGCGACGGCGTCCTCCCGGCCAACGACGGACGCGGCTACGTGCTCCGCAAGATCATGCGGCGCGGGATCCGGCAGGGAATGCTCGTCGGAACGCGCGAGCCGTTCCTCCACAGGATGACCGGCCTCGTCGCCGAGCTGATGCAGGACGCCTACCCCGACCTGCTGCATACGCGCGACTACGTGGCCCGCGTGGTCGAGAACGAGGAACGGCGTTTCTCCCGGACCGTCTCGGTCGCGGTCGCCAAGCTCGACGAGATCACCGACCGGGTGCGCGGACGCGGCGGCGACATCGTGGCGGGCGAGGACATCTTCCGGCTGTACGACACATATGGTTTGCCCCTGGACTTCACCCGCGAGATCGCCGACGAAAAGCGGCTTCGGCTCGATATCGAGGGGTTCGAGAACGCGCTGCAGGCGCAGCGCGAGCGGGCGCGTGAGAGCTGGAAAGGCGGTGGGCCCGCCCCGGAACGGTACGACCCGTTCCTCGGCGACGGCCGGCCGGTCTTTCTCGGATACCGGACCACGGCCGCGTCGGGCAGGATCCGCGGCCTGGTCGTCGAGGGGCGGCCCGCGCGATCGGTTTCCGGATCCGGCTCTCGGGCCGAGGTCATTCTCGACCGCACGCCGTTCTACGCCGAGGCCGGCGGACAGGTCGGCGACACCGGCGTCCTCGCGTCGGCGGCCGGCGCCGCGACGGTCGTGGACACGCGCGCGCCCGTGCCGGGCCTGATCGTTCACGTCATCGAGATGGACCACGGGACGCTGGACGTGGACGCGGAGGTGGAAGCTCGCGTCGACGAGGACCGACGCCGCCGGGTCGCCGCCAACCACACCGGCACGCACCTTCTGCACGCGGCGCTGCGAGACGCCCTGGGCGTTCATGTCAAGCAGGCGGGCTCGCTGGTCGCTCCGGATCGCCTCCGGTTCGACTACACGCACTACGCGCCGCTCGGCGGCGACGAAATCCGGGAGATCGAGGAGCGGATCAACCGGCTCGTTCTCGAGAACCATCGGGTCGAAACCGAGGTCATGGGGCTGGACGCGGCGATCGAAGCCGGCGCCATCGCGTTCTTCGGCGAGAAGTACGACCAGCAGGTCCGCGTCGTGTCGGTTCCCGGCGTCAGCAAGGAGCTCTGCGGCGGTACGCACACTCGGGCGACCGGCGACATCGGCGCGTTCAAGATCACGTCCGAGTCCGGAATCGCGGCCGGCGTCCGCCGGTTGGAGGCCATCACCGGTCTCGGCAGCTACGAACGGCTGGAAGCGGACGAACGCCTGATCGAGAGCCTGGCGTCGAAGATGGGCAGCGCGCGCGCCGACCTCCCGGCCACCATCGACCGGCTCATCGAACGGCAGCGACAACTCGAATCCGAGTTGACGCGGTTGAAACGGCGGGGCGCCGCGACACAGGTCGAGACGTTGGCCGCCGCCGGGAACCCCGTGGGCGCGATCGAAGTCGTGTCCCAGGAAGTGGATGGGCTGGACCCGGCGCTCATGCGGGAACTGGCCGAGAACGTCCGGGACCGGCTGGGCTCGGGCGTCGTCGTGCTGGGCATGGTGGCCGACGGCAAGGCGATGCTCGTGACGACCGTTTCCGAGGATCTGCGGTCGCGCTTTCACGCCGGACGGCTCATCAAGGAAGTCGCGCGGCGTGTCGGCGGCAGCGGCGGCGGACGGGACGACTTCGCGCAGGCGGGCGGACGGGAGCCCGCGAAGCTGAACGAGGCGCTGCAGGATGTATACGCCATCGTGGCCCGAATGGCGGGCTGAGCGCCGCCGCGCGGCGCGATTTGCGCAAATTTTGCGCCAGTGTTATTCTGGTTCGTGCGTTTTCCGGTGGGGGACGCGGACCACGGCCCGGAACACACTGGCGGCGTGGGGAATGGAATGACCTACCGAACACGACCCATAGGACTGTTCCGGGGCGTGGCCTGCGCGACGATCGCGTTGGCCGCCGTCTGCGTCTGCGCGCAGACCACGGGCGAGATCACGGCGTTCGTCGACGACACGGGCCGCACCGTGTACACGAACGTGATGCGGATGCAGAGCAAGTCCACGCCGCCCGTAACGACGGGCCTGCGCGGTCCGTCCAGCCGCCGGGCCGCGGCCTACGACGGCCTGATCGAACGCATCTCGGCCGCCCACGGCGTGGATCCCGTGCTGGTCCGCGCCGTCATACAGGTGGAGTCCGACTTTCAACGATTCGCGGTCTCGCCGACGGACGCGCGTGGGTTGATGCAGTTGATTCCCGAAACGAGCGCTCGGTTCGGCGTCGCCGATCCGTTCGACGCCGCCCAGAACATTCGGGGGGGCGTGCGTTACCTGCGTTTCCTGCTGGACACGTTCGAGGGCCGCATCGACTTGGCCCTGGCGGCTTACAACGCCGGCGAGGGCCGCGTCGCGCGGCTCGGCCGCGTTCCGAACATTCCCGAGACCCGGGCGTACGTGCAAAAAGTGCGCAACGCCTACGAACGCATGGCCGGCCGCGCGCCCCGTCGCGTGGTCGCCGGGTATGGGACCGGCGCGCCGGGAAGTGTGTCCGGCCCGCTCGCCGCGACGGGAATGTCGAGCATGGCGAGTTTCGGCGCGGGCCCGTAGACGGCCCCCGACGGCGCGTATGAACCCACAGGCCGAGATCCGGACGCGTATCGCCGCCGCGCTGGCGGTGATGGCCGCCGTTCCCGGCCTCCATGCCCAGACTCCGCTCGAGCGGTCCGCCGAAGCCTACATGGCCGCCAACGCGGCCGAGGTCGCCCTCCGGGACAAGCCGCCCGCGGAACGCACGCGATCCGAGTACCTGGAATTGATCCGGCAGTACGAGCGCGTGTACCTGATCACGCCCCACACCGGGTACGCCGACGACGCCCTGATCCGCATCGCCGCCCTATACGGGGAGATCCAGGCGACGGAGGCCGCCGTCCGGACACTGGAATTCCTTGTCCGCGAATACCCGGCGTCCCGGTTCGTCGAATCCGCACGGGCCGATCTGATGCGCCTCACCGTCTCCCCGTCCCCGGAGAACGAACACGAATCGGAATCCCCCGAACCGGACGGAACACCGGTCCGGGTGGAGAACATCCGTTTCTGGGAATCGCCGCGATCGGCCCGCGTCGTCGTGGACATGGCGGGCGAACCGACGTTCGCGCAGGGCGACGCGCGGAATCCGCCACGGGTGTTCGTCGACATCGCGGGCGCCCGTATCGGCGCCTCGCTCGAGCAGTTGCAGTTCCCGGGGACGTCGGTCATGCTCCACAACGTCCGCGTCGGACAGCACGACGCCGATTCCGTGCGCGTGGTCATGGACCTGGTCGGACGCGCCGCCGCCACGGCGTTCACGCTGCGGGATCCCGACCGCCTGATCATCGATCTCCGCGCCGACCCGGTCCCCGATACGCCCGCTGCGCCGGCCGCCGCCGGAACCGGGCCGGATCCGGCGGCCTCCGAAGCCGTCGAGGCGGACCCCGCCGCGAACCGGTCGGGCGAACCGCCCCGGCCGGCGAGCCCCGGAACCAACGACGCGCACTCGCTGATTCGAAGCCTGGGACTCAAGGTCGGACGCGTCGTGATCGACCCCGGACACGGCGGCAACGACACGGGCACGATCGGACCCGGCGGCCTGACCGAGAAGGCGCTGGTGCTCGACCTGGCGCTGCGGCTCCGTGAGAGAATCGAACGCGAGATCGGCGCCGAGGTCGTGCTGACCCGAAACGACGATTCCTATGTGCCGCTGGAGGCCCGGACGGCCATGGCGAATCAGGCCCAGGCCGACCTGTTCCTGTCGATCCACGCCAACGCGAGCCGGGACCCATCGATTCGCGGGTTCGAGACCTACGTCCTGAACCTGGCGGCCTCCCGCGCCGACCTGGAGATCGCGGCCCGGGAAAACGCGGCCTCCCAGGCGTCGATCTCGGAACTGCAGGACCTGCTCCGCCGGATCGCTCACCAGGACACGCTGGAGGAATCGCGCGAGCTGGCCCGGCACGTGCAGCGGGCCATGGCCGGCCACGCGGACTTCGGCCGCGACCGGGGCGTCAAGCAGGCGCCCTTCGTCGTTCTGATCGGCGCCGACATGCCGGCAATCCTGACCGAGGTGTCGTTCATCAGCAACCCCGAGGACGAGCGTCTGCTGCAGGGCGAGGCACGCCGCGGCGAGATCGTGGACGCCCTGTTGGCCGGCGTGCGCGCCTACGCGGACACGCTGGGCGGATTCGAGTCGGCGAGCGTCGAGGAATAGGCGCGCCGGCCGCCCCGCCGCATATTCGAGGAACGCGCGCCGAAGACCCAGACGCCGATCGCCGCGGCGGGCCAGGCGATGTCGGGATTCGCGATACGAACGCGCGTGGAACTTTCCTCGATCTCGAATACTCTATAAGTCGTAATGACGTTCCGGAGAATCGTTGCGGCGTGCCTGATCCCGGCATGGGCGGGTTTCGCCTCGGCTCAGGACCGGCCGACCCTCATGGATCGGGTCGCCGGCAGCGCGGAATGGTCCCTCGAACCCGGCGCATCGGACTTCGCCCCCGCGGACATTGAAGGCGTGGCCGCCGAGAACGCCGGACGCATCCGCGAATACGGCGTCCGGGGCGCATCGCGGTTCGCGGCCGTTCGCTCCGGATCCGGAAACCGCGTCGACGCGACGCTGATCGAAATGGTGGACTCGACCGGAGCGTTCGGACTGTTCGCGCTGGAGCGCGACTGGACCCGCAACGACTTCACGCCCGCGGCCATCGGCATCGAAAGCTACACCCAGAACGAGGGCCTGGTCGTCTGGCAATCCAACTACGTCGCCCTGCTCGCGGGCAACGCCGACGACGCGGAGGCGCTGGGACGGCTCCTGGCCGCCAACATCCTGGGCAGCTCCCGAAAAGCGCCGGTGTCGACCCTGCTCCCCCGAGCGGGACTGGTCCAGGACTCGGAGCGGTACCTGCTGACCTCGGACGCCCTGGGCGAAGCCACCGGCCTGGATCCAGCCGCGCTGGGTTTCGAGAACAGCGCCGAAGCCGCCGTGGCCGAGTACCGCTCGGGCGACGGAGCCCGCGCGCGCGTGGCCATCATCCTGTACCCGACCCAGCACCTGGCGAGCCTGTATCTGGACACGTGGACCGCGGCGGGCGGCGCGGACTACGCCAACCGCCGGACGGGCCCCCTGCTGGGCATCGTCCTGGAATCGACGGACGACGGGCTCGCCGCCAGCGTGCTCGACGGACTCCGATACGAGTCCGAAGTCACCTGGGACGCGCCCCCGCCGAACGCGCTCACGCTCCCGGAACTGATCCTGGGGGTCTTCACCTGGATCGCCGTTGCGCTCGCGTTCACCCTGGTCGCCGGGGTCGGCTACGGCGGGCTCCGTATGTACCTGAAAAGACGGCACCCGGAACGGTTCATGGGCGTGAGCCCGGAAGCGGAATTCATACAACTCAAGATAGATCAACGAGTTACGCGGGAACTTCCGGGCCCGTGAACCGGGTTTCGCCCCCAAACCCAACAAATGGAACACCTTGCGGGCCGCCCGAGAATTTCTGTTGACAAGGTCGGAGCCCGTCCTTAAATTAGGTGGCGTTGGAGCTTTCTATCCCGTACGCCGGGGTGGATCCTTTTTCTCTTTGCAACTCTTGCTCACCCTCCGTGGTGAGCATTTTTTTGCCAACGTAGCTCAGTTGGTAGAGCAGCTGATTCGTAATCAGCAGGTCAGCGGTTCGAGTCCGCTCGTTGGCTTTCGAAAATGAAGGGTATATGGGAAAGCAACAAGCGGGTTTGGCTACCCCGTCTTCAAACCGGGTAACGCACCGTGCCTATACTCGGCCCGGCCGGCCCCGGCCGGCACGACCCAGGACACCGCCGCGGGCGTATCGAAGAACGCCCGGCACCGGCGACGGATGATGGGGATCAAGGACATCGTCCAGTTCGCTATGGCCACCACAGCGCCGGCTGTTCGAGCCAGCGCGGACCGTTTGGCTGGCAGTGCCGGCTGGCAGAGCGTTGTTGAATGCCCCTGAGTCACTGAGTCTAAACGGATGCCGGCGTAGCTCAGTTGGTTCGGTGTATATGAGGCGCCGCCCGGCAACTGTCGGTTCCGACGATCGCAGCGCGGGTCGATCCCGGGGGAAAGACGCCAGCTGAGCGATACGGCATGACCACGATCCTGGGCATCTCGGCCTTCTACCACGACTCGGCGGCGGCCCTCGTGGTCGACGGCGACATCTTGGCCGCGGCACAGGAAGAGCGGTTCACGCGCCGGAAGCACGACCACTCGTTCCCCGTCCATGCGATTCGCTACTGTCTCGACGAGGCGGGGATTGCCCCGGAGGCGCTCGACTACGTCGGCTTCTACGACAAGCCGTTCCTGAAGCTCGAGCGGCTGCTCGAGACGTACCTCTCCTTCGCGCCGCGCGGGTTCCGGTCGTTCCTGCGGTTCGTGCCGCTGTGGGCGAAGCAGAAGCTGCACCTGCCCCGCGAGATCGGGCGCGGGCTGCCAGGCTACCGTCGCCAGATCGTCTTCACCGAGCATCACGAGTCTCACGCGGCCAGCGCGTTCTTTCCGTCACCGTTCGACGAGGCCGCCATCCTGACGCTGGACGGGGTCGGCGAGTGGGCGACGACCGCCTATGGCGTCGGCCGCGGCAACCGCATCGAGCTGACCCACGAGATCCGCTTCCCGCACTCGCTCGGGTTGCTGTACTCGGCCTTTACCTACTTCACCGGCTTCAAGGTCAACTCCGGCGAGTACAAGCTGATGGGGTTGGCGCCGTACGGTGAGCCGAAGTACATCGACCGCATCCGAGACCACCTGATCGATCTGAAGCCGGACGGGTCGTTCCGTCTCGACATGTCGTACTTCGACTACTGCCAGGGCCTGCGCATGACGTCGCGCAGGTTCGACGCCCTCTTCGGCGGGCCGCCGCGGCAGCCGGAGGCACCGATCACTGAGCGGGAGATGGACATCGCCGCGTCGATTCAGGCTGTCACCGAGGAGGCGATGCTGCGGGCGGCGCGCCACGTGCACGCCGAGACGGGGATGCGCAACCTGTGCCTCGCCGGCGGGGTCGCGCTGAACTGCGTCGGCAACGGACGCGTGCTGCGCGAGGGGCCGTTCGACAACATCTGGATCCAGCCGGCGGCGGGGGATGCGGGCGGCGCCCTGGGCGTGGCGCTGTTTATCTGGCATCAGCTTCTCGACCACCCGCGGGAGGCGCGGACGCCGGATGCCCAGCACGGCTCGCTGCTCGGCCCGCGCGCGGCGGACGACGACATCCGGGCCTTCCTGAGCGGCGCCGGAGCGGTCTACGAGGAGTACGCGGACGATGCGTCCCTGTGCGATGCAGTCGCCGACCTGCTGGCGCGCGAGCAGGTAGTGGGGTGGTTTCAGGGACGCATGGAGTTCGGCCCGCGAGCCCTCGGCTCGCGCAGCATCCTGGGCGACGCCCGCAGCCGCGACATGCAGTCGGTGATGAACCGCAAGATCAAGTTCCGCGAGTCGTTTCGCCCGTTGGCGCCGTCGGTGCTCCGAGACCGCGTCGCCGACTTCTTCGAGATGCGGCCGCGGGAGGACAGTCCGTACATGCTGCTGGTGGCCCCGGTGCGCGAGTCGCGCCGGACGCCGCTCGACGAGGGGGGGAACGGCCTGCGCGGACTGGACAAGCTGAAGGCGGCGCGGTCCGACGTCCCGGCGGTCACCCACGTCGACTACTCGGCGCGGGTCCAGACCGTGGACGCCGAGCGGCACGAACGCTACGCGGCGCTGCTGCGGGCCTTCGAGGCGAAGACCGGTTGTCCGGTACTGATCAACACGAGCTTCAACCTAAGGGGCGAGCCGATCGTGTGCGCGCCCGAGCATGCCTACCGCTGCTTCCTGGCCACGAACATGGATGTGCTCGTACTGGAGCGCTTTCTCCTCCGCAAGCGGGCGCAGCCGGCGTTGGCGGTCGATGCCGGCGCCTATCGCGGCGAGTTCGCCCTCGACTGACGCCGATGGCTCTGCTGGAGATCAATCGCCATCCGTCGGCCAGGGAGCTGCGCTGGTTCGGCGTGCTGCTGGCAGCGTTCGTCGCGCTGGCTGGCGGACTGGTGCACTGGCGGCTGGAAGCCCCGGCGGCCGCGCGGATGGTCTGGGCGGGGGGTGCGGTGCTGGCCGCCATCTACGCCGCGGCGCCGCCGTTGCGCCGCTGGGTCTGGCTCGGCTGGCTCTACGCGGCGTTCCCCATCGGGTGGACGCTGTCGCACCTGGTGCTGGCCGCGACGTATTATCTGGTGTTGACGCCGATCGGTCTGGTGCTGCGCCTCGTCCACGGCGACCCGCTGGACCGCGCGCCGAACCGAACCGTGGCGAGCTACTGGACCGCGCGCCGGCAGGTGCGCGACGTGCGGCGCTACTTCCGGCAGTTCTAGGGTAGGAGTCCAAGCGGACGACACGGATTCGAGACATGGCAGACCGACCACCGCAGGTAGCAGGCAACGAACGCAGCGGAGACTTCAAGACCGAGGCCGAGGCGGCGCGGCCCGGATTGGTCGCCGAGCTGTGGGAGTTCATGGCGACGAACAAGAAATGGTGGCTGACGCCGATCGTCCTCGCGCTGCTGCTCGTCGGTGCGCTGATACTGGTGTCGGGTAGCGTGGCGGCCCCGTTCGTGTACACGCTGTTTTGAGGCTGTTCATCTACGGTGCGGGCGAGGCAGCGTCCGCGGAGAAACGAGTCTTCAACTCCCGCAGCAGCGCGTCAGCGATCACCGGAAGTCCCGCAGCAGCTCCGAACCGGCCGCTGCCTCCGAGCACACCTCGTGTCCCAGTGCGTTCCAATGCTCGTCGAGCGGCAGCCAGTCGAATTGCGTTCGGTGCAGCCCGTAGTGCTCGGCGAACGCCGGCTCCAGGTCGATCGTCTCGTATCCCCTGCGGACAACGTTCTCGATAAAGTAGCGCCGCATGGCATCCACGTAGCCCACGTCTTCGCGGTAGACTCCCGTCTCCGACTCCGGGACATCGCTTCCGTAAACGCGAGGACGGATGCCGTCCACGATGAACAAGATCCGTTCCGGCTCCAAGCCGGACGCCGCGGGCAACATGTCGAGAAACGCGTCGACGGCTCGCATCGAGTCGGCGACCCACGTCGCACGATCCGCCTCCGGGACACGTGCATCCGGGTCGTCGCCGGTGAACAACCGATAAATCCGTCCCCTTGCCATGCCCAAGTTGATCGCCACGTATCTCGCCAACGCCGATCCTCTGACCAGCCTGAAGCGCGGGCGGAACTCGAGATCGCTTCGCTCCAGCGCGAGCCGGCCGCCGCCGCGTTCCACGAACTGGTGCTTGCCCCCCTGGAACCCGTACTTGGCAAGGCTCTGATCATAGTCGTTGTCGATGATGACAATCGCAAGGCGATCCGGTCTGAACGTGTCCCGAACGTACCCGGCATACGCCAGGTACTGGCTCAAGGGTGCTCCGGACACACCGAAGGAATAGACACGAGCCGCGCCGTTCAGGCGCGCGGCGAGCCGGCCGTGGCAGGTGTGCTCGAACGGCACCCGGAACGCCTCGACGAAACTGTCCCCAATGACTGCGAGAAGGGCGCCGGTCCCGTCGGGGTCGTAATCCTGATCATTGACGAAACCGAAGTTGTTGACCTTGACCTCGTTGACGGCGGAGAAGTTCCACCCCGCCGACCACACGAACTCCCGGTTCGGCCGA
>JAJEEE010000069.1 GCA_022821145.1 Acidobacteriota bacterium | reverse complement strand
GTGACCGCGACGGCCAGGAGCACGAGCAGGTGGGGCGCCATCGCCCGCAATCGCCCGCGTTCCGGTTCCCTGGGGGATTCTTCAGTCATGCCGCAACTCCCGGCCGCACTCGGTCAGGGCGCCTGGGGATGGCCGAGGTCGCCGTTGCCGCGCGCGGTGTCCGCGACGCGCTTCTGCCGGACCTGGTCGGACAGGCGCTCGTTGGCCTCGCGAAGATAGTCGATCAACTTCCGCAGCCGGTCCCGCGTGGACGTGCTTTCCAGCAATGCCTGTTTCCGTTCGGCTTCCATGTCCAGAACGTACGGCACGGCAAAGGACAGCTCGGTCGCGGACGTGGGCAGATCGACCCGGCCGGGCTGTTCCCCGGTGAGCTCCAGGCTGGTCTGGTACGCCTTGAGGTACAACTCCCCCAGCTCACTCGCCAGCAGCGCCAGCGCGGAATCGGGCTCTGGTTCCTCTTCGAGCAACTCCACCTCGGCGCGCCAGGCCGGCGCCCGCGACGTGAACTTCAGGATCCGGAAACGGACCTCGCCCTGGGTCAGGATGTTCATGCGGCCGTCGTCCAGGCGATCGAAGTCGGAAACCCGGGCCAGCACGCCGACTTTCCGGATCGACGACACGGTCTCCCGCTCTCCGCGAAACAGGACGACGCCGAACGGAGCGTCGTCGTCGATGCAGGCGTTGATCATCGACTTGTAACGCTCTTCGAAGATGTGGAGCGGGAGGGCCACGCCGGGAAACAGGACGACGTTGGGCAGGGGGAACAACGGGACGTCGATGCGCTCGGAGTAGGCCATGAACCCTCACTCCCGGACGGTCCCGGGCCGGCGCGGCGAAGAAACGGCGTTCAGATGAACAGTTCTTCGTCGTGACGGGACGGGTCCGAAGCGTGGCGGTCCCGGCGGCCGAAGAGCGTGGCGAACCCTTCGCTGAGCCCGTGCGCCAGCGCGCCCACCTCGCGAACCGGGCGGATGATGGAATCCTGCACGACGCCGACGGTCTCGTTCATGCGGTCGGCCACCTCACGGCTGACCCGATCGACTTTCTGCAACTGGTCCTGCAGCGTCTTCTGCGTCTCGCCGACCATGTCCTCGACACGGTGGAACTGCTCCCGGGCGGCGCGGCCGATCTCGACGCAGTCGGCCGACGCCGTCTTCATGTTCTCGGTCACGGTCTTCAGCGACGGCGTCAATTCCCGCAACGGCCCGAGCGTCAGCTCCAGTTGATCCTCGGCGCGGCGCGCGAGCACGTAGAGACTGATCACGAGTCCGGCCTGAACCACGACCGCCAGCCCCGTGAGCGCCACGAACAGCGTCAACAGAGAATCGTTCACGGAAACCTCCCGTCAGTCCGATGCGTCCTTGTCGTGCTGATAGGCTTCCTTGCCGGCGTCGAACGCGGCCGCCAACTGCTCTTTCTGCCGATCGACGATGCCGCGGCCCTTCTCGACCAGCGTTCCGACCTCGTCCTTGCCCCGTTCGACCAGCGAGGTGACCTCGTTCGACACCCGGCGGCCGCCCTCTTCGACGAAATGCCGTCCCTCTTCCACCTTGCGCGTAATGAACTCCCGGCCCTCCGTGGCCTTCCGTGAAAGGTCCTCGCGCGTCTCGCGCCCCGACTTCGGCGCGTAGAGCAGCGCCACGATGCCGCCCACGCTCGCGCCCACCAGGAAGCAGAGAACCTTGTCGCTCGCGTCGCTCATGGAAACCTCCGTCTCGTTTTCCGAACCCACTCGATCCATGGTTGCTGATTCGAGAGTAACACAGGCCGGGAGCGGCTGGTGACTTCGGCCGCGGTTCACGGCGGCTCGCGCCGGGCGTTATTCGAAATACTCGAGAATCGCGTCGGCCTGCTTGCGGTTGACGACCTCCAGCAAGTCGTCGCGAACCGCCGAGCGCACCTTGCGGAGCGACCCGAAACGGTCCAGCAGCTTGCGCGCGCTTCGCGGACCGATGCCCGGGACCCGCGTCAACTCCGACGCCGTCTGACGGCGGCCCCGCCGCTGCCGGTGGAAGGCGATCGCGAACCGGTGGCTCTCGTCCCGAATGCGCTGGATCGCTTGCAGGGCCGGCGATCGGCGCTCCAGGCGGATCGGCTCGTCCTCGCGGCCCGCGACGTGGATGATCTCTTCGCGCTTCGCGATGCTCGCCAGCGGCTGATCGACGACGTTCAGCCCGTCGAGCGCAGCCTGGGCCGCATGAAGCTGTCCGAGGCCGCCGTCGATCAGGATCAGGTCCGGCATCCGCTGCCGGGCTTCGATCACGCGGCGATAGCGGCGGTCGACGACTTCGCGCATGCTCCGGTAATCGTCGGGAGCTCCGGAAACGGACCGGACGATGAACTTCCGGTAGTCGGACCTGGACATGGCGCCCTCGCGCCACACCACCATCGAGGCGACTATGTCGCTGCCGCCCAGGTTCGAGATGTCGAACGCCTCGATGCGCTTCGGCGCCCGTTCCAGGTCCAGGGTTTCTTCCAGGTCCCGGGCGATCGCGGCGGGCAACAGGTCGGTGGACCGGAAGCGCTGATCGAAAATCAGCCGGGCGTTCCGCCGCACCAGGTCCATCAACTCGCGCTTCCCTCCCCGCCGCGGCATCCGGATCTCGACCCGGCGGCCCTTGCGGTCCGACAGCCGCTCGGCGAGCAGTTCCCGGTCCTCGAAGGCGACCGGCACGTGGATCTCCGCCGGAATGAACGGCGCGTCGAGGTAGTACTGCTTGAGGAGCGCGCCGAAGAACGCGTCCTCCCGGAAGGCCTCCTGGTCCTCCCAGAACATCTCCTTCCTGTTCACGACGCGTCCGCGCCGCATGTGGAACGCCGAGACGGCCACGCGCGGCGCGTCGTGATGAAACCCAAAGATGTCGATGTCGTCCGAGCCGGCGGAAGCCATTTTCTGGCGCTCTGCGACCTGGGCGACCGTGCGGATCGCGTCGCGGTGATGCGCCGCGGCTTCGTACTGCTCGCCGGCGGCCGCGGCGGCCATCTTCTCTTCCAGGCTTCGGATCAGGTCGCCGGTCCGGCCTTCGAGGAACAGGCGCACGTCGCGCGCCGCTTCGCGATAGGCCTCCACCGTGGTCAGGTCGGCGACGCAGGGTCCGAGACACCGGTGGATGTAGTGCTGGAGGCACGGCCGGGGGCGCTTGCCGTCGATCTTGATGTTGCAGTTGCGGACCAGGAAATGGCGCTCGATCAGGCGCAGAGTCTTGCGGGCGAGGCCCGCCGGAAAGAAGGGGCCGAAATACAACGCGCCGTCGCGCCGCACCCGGCGGGTCATCAGCGCGCGCGGAAACGTCTCGTTCACCGTCAGCTTGATGTACGGATAGATCTTGTCGTCGCGAAGGAGGACGTTGTAGCGGGGCTTGTTCCGCTTGATCAGGTTATTCTCGAGCGCCAGCGCCTCGCCTTCCGTGTCGGTGACGATGAACTCGACGTCGGCGATCCGGGCCATCATCCGGTCCATGCGCGGGTCCAGGTCCCGGGACTCCTGGAAATAGCCGCGCACGCGGTTCCTGAGCGACTTGGCCTTGCCCACGTAGAGCACGTCGCCCGCGCCGTCCCGGTACAGGTAGACACCGGGACCCGCCGGTATGGAGGCCAGCTTCGCAGCCAGTTGCGCGTTTTGGGAACCGCCTGTCGCCATGGATCCGGAGGACCGCTCCACGGGGTCCTGGGAAACCGCGAACGGTCAATCGATACAACGATTTAGGGTGTCCAGGGAGCAAAGTATAGCAGGCCTTGACCCGGCCAGCCTCGTCACGTAGAGTCAGCGATTCTCACTATGGCGTGGTTAGGTGAGGATGTGAAAGCTCAGGTTAGGGACCCGTGGTGAAACGACGGCGGTTCGGCGCGCAGTGGACGAACCCGGGGTCGGGTCACGCCGACATGTCTCGGTTGGCCCCGTTGGACCCGCGGCGTTCCTCGCCGCGGGTGGACAACGAGCGGAGCCAGGCGTCAGCCCAAGAAACGAATCCGACACGATGCGGCTGCCCGACGGCTTCTGGGGCCCGAGGAGTGCGTGACCCGGAGCATTCGGCCTGTGCGGGCGCGCGCCAACTGACGCCATAGTGAGATTCGTTCGCGTAGAGTCGCCGATGGGCGATGGCGCCATGTTCAAGGATCATACCGAAACGCTGAGGATCGGAGACCCGGCGCCGGAATTCAGCCTGCCCTCCGCCGACGGACGGACGTATTCCCGGGACGACCTGTTGGGCGAAGTCTCGATGATCGTCTTCTTCCGCGGGACGTGGTGACCGAACTGCCGGTGGCAACTGGCTCAGTTGGAGTCGGACTGGGCGGCGTTCGAGGAACGCCGCGTGAAGGCGGCGGCCATCGCGTGCCAGACGATCGACGGGATCGCGGGCGCCCGGCGGTTCGTCGAGCGACGCCGGATTCCGTTTCCCATCCTGTTCGACGAGACCCGCCGGACGTCCATGGACTACGGCGTGTATCGCCACATGGGGATCGACGCGTACCGGATCGCGCGGCCGGCCGTCTTCGTGCTGGACCGGGCGGGACCCATCCGATGGATCGCCGTCAGCCCGAACCAACTGGCGCGGCCGGCCACGGCCGCCCTGATCGACGCCGTGGACCGCGCCGCGCGCTATTGACTCCGGCGCGCCGCTCCGCGATCGAACCGCGCGCGGGAAACGTGGGGATTGCCCTCGACGAAGAACCGCCACGGCTTGTCGCGATAGTCCGCCGCGTAGTCGACGCCGACACGCGGGCTCGCCGCCACCGGGCCGGGGTCGATCGCCCGGTCCTCGATCCACAGCTCGGATCCGCACAGGCTGACGGCGTTCAGGCGGCGGTCGATGCCCATCGCCTGACAGAGCTTGCCGGGACCGCTGCCGATGTCCGACGCCCGGGGGGCGCCGGGGCGGTTCCGGCCAAGGCGCGCCAACCCGTCGAGCGGCTCGATGGCCCGGATCAGAACGGCGGCGGGGAAGCCCGGCGCTTCGGTCACGGCGTTGAGACAGTGGTGGACGCCGTAGATCAGGTACACGTACGCGTGTCCGGGAGGGCCGAACATCGCCTCGGTCCGCGCCGTGCGGCCTCTCCAGGCGTGGCAGGCCCGGTCGTCCTCGCCGATGTAGGCCTCGGTCTCGACGATGACGCCGGACACGCTCTCGCCGCCGATCGGCCGCACCAGCACCATGCCGATCAGGTCTTCGGCGACTTCGAGCGTCGGACGGTTGTAGAACTCCGGTCCGAGCAAACCGGGGCGGGATCCCCCGAGGCGCGGTTCCGTGAACGGACGCGGCTCCGCGCGCCCTACCACTGGTAGCGCAACCCCAGCTTCACCGCCACCGGATCGAGAGCGGCGATGACCCGCCCCAAGTCTTCCGTCCGGAGCGAAAAATTGGTGACGGCGTTGGCGTTCAGCAGGTTGTAGACGTCGGCCATCAGCGTCATCCGTCCGCGTTCCCCGGTCGCGATCGTCTTGTCGACGCGGACGTCGGAAATCGTGACGTTCTCGGACCGGTAGTCCGACAGGTTTCCGAGGAAGATCGGCTGGTTCGTGCCCGTGCCCGGGATGTCGACCCGTTGGATGGGCGCGTACGGCCAGCCGCTCTGGTGACGGACATTGGCCGACAGTCCCACGTCGAACGGCAGGTCGACGCGGGCCAGCAGGCGGCCGCCCCAGTTGGTGGTCGCCTGGCGCGCCGGCACGTCGAGGCCATGGTTCTGCCAGATCCGGCCGTGCCCGCCGGACCCGACGTTGAGCGGGTCGGCGTACAACGGGCTCCGTGTCTCGCCCGCGGCGGCGCGGAACTCGTCCCGCCACTGGTAGTCGAAGCTCGCTTGCAGGAGCAACCCACCGCGAAAGCGGCGATCCAGGGCCAACTGCACGGTGTCGTAGTCGGCGTGCATCCCGGGAAACGCGGCGATGCCGTTGTCCACCACGCCGGCGGCGTCGTCCGGGACGCGCTGGACGCGGAGGGACGCCCCCGTGAGCGCGTTCACCGGACAAGCCCAACCCGGGTCGTCGGTGCACGCGATGCCCCGCCCCTCCAGCAGGGCTTCCTGCTGCGGCCGGTTCCAGAGGCCGCTGTCGCCCGACAGGTTCTTGCGCACGTAAGAGGCCCGCAGCGAGGTGTCGGGCCAGATCTCGTGCTCCAGCGAGACGCCGAACTCGTCGACGTACTCCCCGGGGAGGTCGGCATCGACCGGCGTCCCGCTCGACCCCAGCGTCGTGCCCGTGGCGCCCTGCTCGGCGAGCTTGGCGCCGAGCTCCGCCGGGCCGTCGTAGATCCCGTTGCCGTTGGGGTCCATGAACGCGAACCGGATCCACGACGTGCTGGCCGGGTTGGCGGCCGCGTGTGCGTCGGCCAAGTTGATGTAGTAGCGGCCGTAGTGCCCCTTCAGCACGGTGCGAGGCGCCACGGCGAACGCCGCCCCGAGCCGCGGCGCCCAGGTGTTCCACGCGACGACGGTCTGGCCCCGGACCGATCCGGCCGGGAAGAAATCGACGAAACGGGGATTGGATTCCGCGTCCAGGAAATGTGTGTGCTGGTGCTCGTACCGCAGGCCCAGGTTCAGCGTCAGACGGGGTAGGGGGCGCCACGTGTCCTGGAAGAACACCGCATGGTGCCGATTCCGGTTGTCCGAGGCGATCGCGCCTTCCGAGGGCATGCTGAACAACATGATCCGGTCGACGTGGAACGGCCGGTCGTTCTGGCTGTCGTCGAGGTAACGAATGTGCCCGGAGTTGGCGTTGGACCCGAACCGGGAGCTGTCGATCTGGAACTCGTAACCCGACTTCAACTCGTGGCTGCCGGCGGCGCGAGGCACGTAGTGGTTCATGCTCGCCGTCACCTGTGGCTTCCACCGGATGAAGGTGAACGGCGGCGCGCCGTCGGCGCCCGGGAACCAGCCGGCGCCGGTCAGGCGGCCCGTCGCGGTATCCAGTCGCGGCGGGTTCCCGCCCGGGTCGACCTGGGGCACCATGGGCCAGGAAAACCCGAAGTGCTTGTAGGCCGCTGTGGTGAACGTCCGGTCGTTCCAGACGCGCTGCCACTCCGCCTTGTGCGCCCAACTCCAACTCGCCTGCGCCAGAACGGAGTCGGGTCCGACGTCGGCCGACAGCCCGCGCTTCGGCTTCTCCTTCAATCCCCGCTGCACGTAGCCGATCAGCCGGTCCCGGTCCGTCAACCGCACCGTCACCTTGCCGCCGAAGTTGTCGAAATCGCCCAGGTCGGTCGCCACGGAGCGATCCACGCCCGAAACCGCCTTGTCGATCCGGAAGTGGTTGTAGAAGACGTAGAACCAGGCCCGGTCCCGGACGATCGGTCCGCCGACGTCGGCGTGGGTCTCGAAGAAGAGCAGGTTCGGGTTGCCGGTGTAGCCGCGCGCCTGCAGCTCGGCGTCGCGGTTGTCTCCCACGAAGCCCTCCGGCTCGTAGTCGACGTGCAACATCCCGCCGAACTCGTCTCCGCCGCTCTTCATGGTCATCATGACGAGCGAGCCGGGCGCGGTCATCTCGACGTCGGCGCCCGCCGCCGTGGTGGTGAACTCCTCCACGGAGTAGTAGTCGAAGTAGAAGCCGGTGCCCCCTTCCCCCTCCGTCGTGTCGATCCCGTCGGCCAGGACCCGGTTCTGGTTCCGGATGCCGAAGCTCTCATATTCCGTCTGCTGGCTCTTGTGGGAACCGCCGACGTCGAACCCGCGCATCCGGACGCCGGCCGTCTGGCCGAGCACCGACCAGACGTCGGTGGCCGACGGAACGTCCTGCAACTCCGCGACGCCGAAGTCGTTCACCAGCGCCGTCGTCGTGACATCCACGGCCGGGGCGTTCCCCGAAACGGTGACCGTCTCGGCGAGCGCGGCCACCTCGAGAGACGCGTCGATCCGGATCACGCTGTGCCCCTCGATGATCACGCCTTCCCGGACCAGCGTCCGAAACCCGGCCCGCTCGAACACGATGTCGTAGGACCCGCGGCCGAGGGCGCGGAACCGGTAGGAGCCATCGATGAGCGTGACGGCGGAAAGCGGGGCGATCAGCCGGTCGCCGGCGAGCGTGACCGCCGCGCCGGGCACGGGCAGACCCTGGACGTCGGTCACCGTGCCTTCGATCGCGCCCGTCGTCTGCGCGGTCATCGGGGACGCGGTTGCGGCGAGTAGGGCCAGTGCGCACGCCGTCCGGGTCAGCCGCCGGACGGACGGAGCGTTGTCATGAAAAAAGGTCGATCCCATCATTTCCGCTGACTATACGACATATGCATTCACCGCTGGCGTCATGTCACGCCACTTCAGGACAGGACACGAGGATGCTCACCGGCGCCGGGACTCGAAGGCAAGTTCGCTTGTTTCCGGCGATCGGCCGAGACTCCCGGACGTATGAATTGCGCAACACGTTGACGTACTCTCCATTGGACCCGCGGCGTTCCTCGCCGCGCGTGGACGCCTCCATGGCATGGCCATGGAGGTGGCGCAGCGAGGCGTCAGTCCAGTCTCCGCCAAGTTCGTGCCGAGTGAAGAGATCGTTTTCTTGGGCTGACGCGGCGGCGTCCGCCGCCTTGCCCAGTCGCGGCGAGGAACGCCGCGCCTACAATGGACATCCCGCGCGGTCGCAGCGAAACACCGGCGTCAGTCATCCCCTCGGAAGACCGAGCGCCATGCCGAGCCACCGAGCACACGCACAACGTCGCCGCATTCCCCATTGGGCCCGCGGCGTCCCCCGCCGCGGATCCTGTTCGGGCACGCTTCGACGGTTGCCGATGCCGGCCCATCGGCTTCAGCGGGGGCTGTATATAATCGGGGCGTGGTTCGTCCGGTCACGTTCGAGTTCACGACCGTCGCCGCGCCGGCTGCGGATGACGCGGACGAAATTCGACGGCAGGTTCCGGCCAAGAGCGGCGTCTTTCGCGTGTTCGACGTTCACGACCGCCTGATTCTGCTCGACAAGACGCACAACCTGCGGGAACGCATCGAGCGCTTCCATGACGGCGACGGCGCGACGCGCGCGCTCGACCTCCGGGGTATCGCCGCCCGGTTCGAGTACTGCCGCACGGACTCCCCGTTCGAAACGCTCTACCTGCTCCACGCCCAACGGCGCCGTTGGTTCCCGCGCACGTACCACCGGATGCGGACCATCCCGCGCTTCTACCTGCTCAAGATCAACCCGCGCCAGCGGTTTCCCCGAATCTACACGGCGCGGCAGGTCAAGCGCGGCGTCCGCTACTTCGGCCCCTTCGCCAGCCGGGCCGAGTTGGAGCGCGTGAAGACGACACTGGAGCGCGCGTTCCGGCTGCGGCCGTGCGAGTACAACATTCGAGGCGACCGGCCGTATCCCGACTGCCTGTACTTCCAGATGCGCACCTGCTCGAAGCCGTGCAACGGCGAAATCGGCCGCGACGCCTACATGGCCGACCTCGACGACGCCGTCGCGTTCGTCCAGGGACGCGACGAGGCCGTTCGCCGTCCGATGATCGAGGCGATGGAGCGGCTGGCCGCCGAGACCCGTTTCGAGGAGGCGGCCCGGGTGAGAAAGCGCCTGGAGCGGGTCGAGCGCGCCCGCCGTGACTGCCGCGACGCCTACCTGGATCTCGGGCGGTTCGATTTCGTCGTGGTGATGCGGTCCGCGTCGACGCGGACGCGCAAGCTGGCCATCGTCCACGGCGGATCGATCGCGGCGATCGAGGAGCACGCCGTCGACGGAATGGAGGCCAGCGTTCCGCGATCGGTCGAGCGGGCCCGCGAGGCGGCGGGATCGGACGATCGGCGCCAGCGGGTCTACGAGGATTTCTGCCTGGTTTCCCACTTTCGGGCGCGTCCCGTCGCGTCCGTCGACATCGTGCCCCTGGCCGACGGTGCGGAAGGGGCGGTCGAGAGCATCGCCGCGAAGATCCGGGCCTCGACGGCGCGGTCCACGAAGGCCCAGGCACCGCACCGCGCTTGAGCGGCGGCGAATGTCCTACAGGGCGTTCTCGGGAACGGGGTCCGGCACTTCCCCCTCGTTCCCTTCCGGAGGGGCGTCCGCGGGAGGCTCCTCGACGAGGTTCTCGTTCCACCACCGCTGGATTTCCTCGTAACCGATCAGGAACCGCGCTTTCAGGTCGAATGGCGTCAGCAGGGCCACGGCGCGCGAACCGGCCAGGAAATAGGGCGACAACCGCGAGTCGCGGACCGCGCCGGAGCCGATCCCGAACGACGTGAGGCCCATGAATATGACGGCCGCGATCAGCCACCCCCGCGCCAGGCCGAACGCGCCTCCGAGCAGGCGATCGAACCACTCGACGTGAACCACCTGCATCGCCCGGTAGATCAGCCAGATCCCGGCGAATCCGGCCGCGAGCGCGGCCAGGAACAGGAAGGCGAACCCGACGAACAGGGCCAGCTCCCGGGTCCGGACCACGCCTTCGATCAGGCGCGCGACATCGTCGTGGAACCACGCGGCCAGGAAGAGCGCGGCGAGGACCGTGACCAGCCCGAGGACTTCGCGGACCAGACCGCGCATCGTGCTCACGACCGCGGAATAGGCGACGATGGCCAGGGCCAGCCAGTCCAGCAACGTCAGATCCAGAATCGACATGGGCGTCGGGGCCCGATGTTAGCAGACTTCGGCTACACCGCGCGTCCGGTAAGCTGCCGGAACGCCTCCGCGTACCGCCGGCTCGTGCCTTCGACAACGTCGGCGGGCAGCTCGGGCCCGGGCGGCCGCTTGTCCCAACCGACGGTCTCGACGTAGTCGCGGACGAACTGCTTGTCGAACGACGGCTGGGACCGTCCCGGCGCATAGTGCTCGGCCGGCCAGAAGCGGGAGGAATCCGGGGTGAGCACCTCGTCGACGAGCGCCACGCGGCCGTCGATCAGACCGAACTCGAACTTCGTGTCGCAAATGATGATGCCGCGCTCCAGCGCGTACGCGGCGGCCTCGGTGTAGATCCGGAGCGACAGGTCGCGCAGCTCGCCGATCCGGTCCCGGCCGATGATGTCGGCGGCCTGATCCTCCGATATGTTCTCGTCGTGCCCGGTCGCCGCCTTCGTCGACGGCGTGAAGATCGGCTCGGACAGCTTGACCGACTCCTCGAGTCCGGCCGGCAAGGGGATGCCGCAGACCGCGCCCGTCTTCCGGTAGTCCTTCCATCCCGATCCGGTCAGGTAGCCCCGGACGACGCACTCCACCTGGAACACGTCGGCGCGTCGGACCAGCATCGAGCGCCCTTCGATCTCGTCCCGGTAGGGCCGAAGGCTTTCCGGGTACGCATCGATGTCTCCGCTGATGACATGGTTCGGCACGAGACCCGCGAAACGCTCGAACCAGAACCGGGACATCTGCGTAAGAACCTTCCCCTTGCCGGGGATCGGCGTCGGCAGCACGACGTCGAACGCCGACAGCCGGTCGGTCGCAATGAACAACAACGTGTCCCCGAGATCGTAGATGTCGCGCACCTTCCCCCGGGCATGAAGCTTCACCCCCGGCAACTCCGTCTGCATGACCGCCATGGAACCTGCCTCCGCGATAAGGATGGGAAATTTCAGTTCAGCTGGACCGAGACCACGGACGAGACGCCGGCTTCCGCCATGGTCACGCCGTAGAGATGGCTCGCCGCCTCCATGGTCCGCTTGCTGTGCGTGATGACGATGAACTGCGTGTCGCGGCTCATCGCCTCGACGAGCTTGGCGAAGCGCCCGACGTTGGCGTCGTCCAAGGGCGCGTCCACCTCGTCGAGGACGCAGAACGGGCTGGGCTTGAAGCGAAACATCGCGATCAACAGCGACAGCGCGGCCAGCGCCTTCTCCCCGCCCGAGAGCAGCAGCACGTTCTGCAGCTTCTTCCCCGGCGGTTGGGCGATGATCTCGATGCCGGCCTCCGGATCCGCGTCGCCGTCGCCGCCCGCCATCAGTCGCAGTTCGCCGTGGCCGCCCCCGAACAGCTCGGCGAAGGCCTCGGCGAACCGGACGTTGATCGCATCGAAGGCCTCGCCGAACTGCTTCTTCGACACCCGGTCGATCTCCTCGATGGCCTCCGTCGTGTTGCGGATCGCGTCGAGAAGATCCTGGCGTTCCCCGCTCAGCTCCTCGAAGCGCCGGGCCGCCTCCTCGTACTCTTCCACCGCCATCGGGTTCACGCTGCCGATGGAATCCAGCGTCCGCCGCAGTTCCGCGCGTTCGGACTCGTAGGCCGCCAACGCCGTCTCGTCCAGCGTCGCGAAGCTGTCCAGGCAGACCGACTCGATGCTGTCGCCCAGTTCGCTCCGGCAGATATCGGCCAGGTTCTCGATGGAGGACACGATTCCGTTCCGTTCGATCTGGAGCTTGTTGTGCCGGTCCTTCCAGGCTTCCTGCGCCGTCCGCGCCGCGTCCCACCCCGATTCGGCCGCGTGCAGGTCCCCCCGCAGGCGTTCCAGCTCCGCCGATACGGTCTCGATACGCCGGCGCGCGTCCTGGGCCGTCCGCGTCAGCGTTTCCAGCCGTCCGCGCGCGTCGGCGATCTCCTTTTCCGCGTCGGAGCGGCTCGATGCGGCTTCGGCGATCTGCTCGTTCGTCCGCCGGAGCCGCGCCTCCAGCGCCGCGGCTTCCGAATCGAGCGCGGCGGTCTCCGCGGCGACGGCCCCTTTGCGTTCCTCCAGGACGGCCAGGTCCGAGCGCAATCCCGCGGCCGCCGCCGCCAGCTTCTCGCCGGCGTCCTGAAGCCGCGCGCGGCTCCGTTGACGCGACTCGATCTCGCCGTCCAGGCGGGCCTTCTCTTCCAGCGCAACCTCCAACTCGCGGCGCGCCGCGGACATCGCGGCCTCCAGCTCCGCCCGCTCCGCGCCCAACCGGCGGGCCTCGGCCTCGGCCAAACGGACGCGCTGCCGGGAACGCTCCAACTCCGCGGTAACGCCGCGGACACCGTGGTCCAGGCCCAGCGCCTCCTTCTCGGACTCCTGGAGCGCCTCGGCCAAGCGCACGAACCGTTCGTCGAATTCCCCGACGCGGTCCCGCAGGCCGGCCGCCTGCCGCGAGGCCGTCTCCGAGGCGGCCCGCGCGGCCTCGGCGCGCCGGTCCAGCTCGCGCATCTCGCGCTTGATCGACAACGGCCCGCGCGCCGAGCCGCCGCCCCAGCGAATCACGCCGTCCCGCACGACCCCGCCGCCGCGCGCGGCGAACGTCGAACCGGCA
>JAJEEE010000076.1 GCA_022821145.1 Acidobacteriota bacterium | reverse complement strand
TGCCGCTGCCCGTGCTGGGCGTCCAGTTCTCCTCCATCCTGCGGGACGCGTTGCCGTCGCGTCAGCTGGGGAGCTACGGCGGCGTCGACGGTTCCGAGTTCGTTTTCGCGCGGCTGATCTACGGCGCCGGGTTGCAGAACTTCGGCCGTTTCGGAAGACGAGGCGGCTCGTGGCGGACGGATTGGCCGGAGGCCGACAAGCACCTGACGTTCGCCATCGACCGGATGTCGAACATACGCGTCGTGATGGACCAGGACGTCGCGATCGAGATCATGGATCCGGCGCTGTTCAGCTATCCCTTCGTCTACGCGCTCGAGGTCGGGCGGGGCATGGACCTCAGCCAGGAGGAAGCCGACCGCCTGCGCGAGTACATGGACCGCGGCGGCTTCCTGGTCATCGACGACTTCTGGGGCACGCGCGAATGGGCCAACTTCGCGTACCAGTTGAACAAGATCTTCCCGGACCAGGAGCCGGAGCAGATACCGGTCGACCACCCGCTGTTCCACACGTTCTTCGACATCGACGAGATCATCCAGGTGCCGAACGTGAACAACGGTTGCTACCGGTTGCCGACTTACGAGCAGGACGGCTACGTGCCGTACGCGCTGGGCATCTTCGACGACGACCGGCGGCTGAAGATGCTGATCAACTACAACACCGACATCGGCGACGCCTGGGAGCACGCCGATCTGCCGTGCTATCCGAACGAGTTTTCGAACTTCGCGTTCCGGATCGCCATCAACTACATCATCTATTCCATGACTCATTGACACGGAGCGCGGCTCTGCGACGCCAGGGTCGATACACGGTGGAGGGCGGCGCCGGGGCCGCGGAGATGGACGCATGAACTGGTTCGAAACCTTCTTCAAGTACGATCCGATCGTTTACGAGCGGGGCACGCTCGCGTTCCAGCTTCTCGACAACCCGGCGACGTTCGTCGTGTTCGCCCTGGCCGCCGCCGCCGCGGCCTTCCTGCTCTACCGGGCCGTCCGTCAACATGCCGCGTGGGGGATGATCGCCCTCAGAACCCTGACCCTGGCCGTCCTGTTCTTCATCCTGCTGCAGCCGGTGCTCAACGTCGCGACCGTGTTGCCGCAGGAGTCCTACTTCGCCGTCGTCGTCGACAACTCGCTGAGCATGCAGATTCAGGACGACGGGCAGGCGAGCCGCGCGGACCTGTTGATGGCGGAACTGGAGTCCACGCAGCTCTTCACGCGGCTCGCCGACAAGTTCCGGGTCCGCCTCTACCGCTACGACCAGGAAGCCGAGCGCATCGACGGCATGGACCGGATGAGCTTCGCCGGCGTCCGGACCCGGACCGAGAGCGCGATGGAGATGCTCTACCAGGAGCTCGGGACGGTGCCGCTGTCGGGAATCGCCCTGATCACCGACGGCGTGGACAACGCGTCGGAGGAGTGGACCGAGGCCGTGTCCAGCATCCAGTCGCGGGGCATTCCCATCTACACGGTCGGCGTCGGCGAGGAAGCCATCGACCGCGACGTCGAGTTGACGCAGGTCATCACGCCGCGCGAGAGCCTGAACGACGCCACGATCGTCGCCGACGTCTCCTACCGCGGACAGGGGCTCGCCGGGCGGAGCGCGCGGGTCCAGGTCCGTGAAAACGGCGTCCTGCTCACGAGTCAGGCGGTGACCGTGCCCCGGGACGGCGAGATCGGGGAGGCGTCGATCGACATTCCGATCACGAACGAGGGCCCGCGCGTATTCGAGTACACGATCGAGGCGCCGGAAGAACGGATTCCGGAGAACAATACGCTGCAGACGCTGGTCGAGGTCGACGACGACGCGCCCAGGGTGCTCTACGTCGACGGCGAGCCGCGCTGGGACTACAAGTTCATCAGCCGGGCCGTCGAGGACGACGGCAACATCCGGTTGGTGCGGCTGCTGCGCACCTCGCCCAACAAGTTCTTCAGGCAGGGGATCGAGTCGGACGAAGTGCTCGCCGACGGTTTCCCGACCACGCGGGAAGAGCTGTTCGAGTACGAGGGCCTGATCCTGGGAAGCATCGAGTCGACCTTCTTCACCCAGGAGCAGCAGGAGATGATCGTCGACTTTGTCGCCGAGCGCGGCGGCGGATTCCTGATGCTCGGCGGCCGGAACTCCTTCAGCGACGGGCGGTACCAGAACACGCCGATCGCCGACATCCTTCCGGTCCGCCTGCTTTCGGACGAAACCAGTTTCGTCGTCGACGATCTCATGCTCGAGGTTTCCGACTACGGTCGTTCCCATCCGATGATGCGCTTGAATCCCAACGGGGTCGAGCCCGTGGTCGACTGGTCGGAATTGCCCCGGTTGACCGAGCTGAACCGGGTGGAGGCCGCCAAGGCCGGCGCGATCGTCCTGGCCGACGCGGCGATGGCGACGAGCCGGGATCGCCCCGTCCTGCTGGCCTACCAGCGCTACGGGCGCGGCCGCAGCCTGGTGTTCACCTCGTCCAGCAGTTGGCGGTGGCAGATGGAGATGCCGCACGAGGACCAGACGCACGAGCTGTTCTGGCGTCAGATGCTGCGGTGGCTCGTGAACGGATCGCCCGACCCGGTGGAGGCGCGGTCCGAGAACGACAGCTACGTGCCGGACGAATCGATCCGGCTGTTCGCGGACATCTCGGACGCCAGCTTCGAACGGATGAACAACGCGGACGTGACCGGCCGCGTCATCGATCCCGACGGCAACATCCAGCAGGTGCCCTTCGAATGGACGGGGCTGCAGGACGGGACCTACCAGGCCGCGGTCACCGGCTCCGTGCCGGGCATCTACACGCTCGAGGTCGAGGCCAGCTACGGGGACAACCCGCTGGGACGGTCCGAGAGCACGTTCCAGGTGCGCGACCGGCCGGTCGAGTACTACAACGCGGCCCTCGACCGCCGTTTCCTGGAGTCGGTGGCCGAGCAGTCGGGCGGGCGCTACTACCCGTTGTCGGAACTGGAACGTCTGCCCGACGACGCGCAGTACGTGGAGGGCGAATCGTCCGTGATCGAGCAGCGGGAGCTGTGGGACGCGCCGTTCCTGTTCATGCTGCTCGCGGCGACGCTGGGCGGCGAGTGGTTCTGGCGGAAAGCGAAGGGGTTGGCTTGATCCTGCGCGGCCTGTTGCTGGCGTGCCTGGCGGTCCCGGCCGCGGCCGAGGACGCCGCCCTGATCGTGAGCGGCGTGCCGGGCAGCGACCGGCACGCCGAGCAGTTCGCGGAGTGGACCGCGGCGACGCGAACGGCCCTGATCGATTCGTTCCGCTTCGTCGAGGACGCGGTCGTGGTCCTGGAGAACCGGGGCGCGCGCGCCGACGACATCCGGGCCGCGTTCGGCGAGTTGGCGGGCCGCCTGGACGGCGGGGACACGCTGTTCGTCTTCTTTATCGGACACGGCGCCTACGACCGGGGCGAGTACAAGTTCAACATCCTGGGCGCGGACCTGTCCGCGGCCGAGTACGCCGAGATGCTGGATTCGGTGCCCGCGGGCCGCGTCGTGATCGTCAACGGCACGAACTCCAGCGGCGCGTCGATCGAGGCCCTGGCCGGGGAGAACCGCGTGATCGTGACGGCCACGCGGACCGGCACCGAGCGGAACGACCCGCTCTTCTACGAGTACTTCATCGCGACGCTCGGCGACGAGGCGGCCGACGAGGACCTCGACGACGAGCTGTCGGTCTGGGAGGCCTTCCGGCACACCACCCTAGAGATCGAGCGGTTCTACGAGGAGCAGGGGCGGCTGGCGACCGAGCACCCGCAGATCTCGGACAACGGCGGCGAGCAGACCGGGGTGGAAACCGAGGTTGCGCCCACGTTGGCCCGCGCGATCCGCTTCAACCAGGAAGAGGCCATCACGGTCGACGATCCCGTCCTCCGGGCGCTGCTCGAGGAGCGGCGCGTGCTGGAGGACGAGGTCGACGCCTACCGCCTGCTCGAAGGCGCGGTTCCCGAGGACGAATTCAACGCCCGCCTGGAAGAGTTGCTGATCGACCTCGCGTTGAAGAACCGGGAAATCCGGCAATACGAGGAGCAGCCATGATGCGGCTCCTTCGCCGGGCCGGCCTCGGCATCCTCGCGGGCGTGGGTCCCGTCCTTCTGACGTCGGGATGCGGCGCGCTGGGGCAGACCGACGACGCCGGTCCTCTCGAACGGGCGAGGCGCGGGGACTACGCCGACGCCGCGCCGGCGCTGGAGACCATGGTCGAGGACGGCGACCGTTCCCCCGGGGTGGTCGAGGCGCTATACCATTCCTGGGTCCGCCAGGGCGAGTACGCGCGGGCCCTGGAGCGTTTCGAAGAGTTGGCGTCCGCGTATCCGGACTCCGGACCCGTCGGGTTGGCGGCCGCGCGCGCGAACCGCCTGACCGGCAACTACGAGCGGGCCCTCGAGCACGTGGAGCGGATCCTCACGGCGCCCGAGGTGGAAGTCGGCGCGGCATACGAAATGGGCGTGCTCCTCGAAACGACGGGCCGGCTCCCGGAGAGCGAGACCCTTCATGAAGACTTGATTCAGCGGTTCATCGACGGGTCCATCACGGATCCGGATGCGCTGCCGTACGTGGCGCGATCCATGTGGGCGATGGACCGCATCCGCGACGCCCACGAGTTATTCGATTTCGCCGTCGAGCAGCGTCCCGGGAACGCGGAAGCCCACCTCGCCTGGGGCGACATGCTGGCGGACAAGGGCCAGAACCCACTCGCACTGGACAGTTACGAGGACGCGCTGGCGATCGATCCCCGGATGCCGGAAGCCCATCTCGGCATCGCGGTGCTGCTGGAACAGGAGAACCCGGACCGGAGCGTCTCCGCCCTGGAGTCCGTCTTCGACGTCAATCCCGACTATCCCGCAGCGCACCTCGCGGTGGCGCGCCGGCACATCGCGTCCGAGCGGTACGACGAGGCGGACGAGGCCTCCGATCGGGCGCTGGAGGTCAACCCGCGACTGGCGCCGGCCCTGGCGCTGCGCGCGGCGACCAGCTTCATTCGCGGCGACGCCGAGCGGTTCGAGGGCTACGTCCAGGACGTGCTGACGACCAACCCCGCCTACGCCGCGTTGTACACGATCCTCGCCGAGCAGAGCGTCATGGTCCGGCAGTACGCGCAGGCGGTGGAGTTCGCCCGGGAGGCCGTCCGGCTGGATCCCCGCGACTGGGACGCCCACAGCGTGCTCGGGATCAACCTGCTGCGGATCGGCGAGGAGGCGGAGGGCAAGGCGGCGCTGGAGTTGGCCGCGAACGACACCTACAACGTCCGGACCTACAACACTCTGGTGTTGTTGGACAGCTTCGAGGACTTCGATCGGCTCGAGACCGAGAACTTCCGCGTCATGCTGCATCGCGATGAGCGGGCGGCTTTCGAACCCTACGTGACGGCGGTCCTGGAAGAAGCCTGGGACACGCTCAGCGCGAAGTACCGGTTCGAGCCCGAGGGACCGATCGTCTTCGAGATGTATCCCATCCGCGAGGACTTCTCGGTCCGCACGGTGGGCCTGGAGGGACTGGGCGCGTTCGGCGTGTCGTTCGGCAAGTTGATCGCCATGGATTCGCCGTCGGCGCGGCCCCCGGGCGAGTTCAACTGGGGCGGCACACTGTGGCACGAATTTGCGCACGTCGTCACGCTCCAGATGACCGACTACAAGATCCCGCGCTGGTTTTCCGAGGGGCTCTCGGTTTTCGAGGAGAAGCGGGCCCGGCCCGGCTGGGGAGAGGACCTCCACCCGGATTTTCTCGCCGCGATCCGGGAAGACCGTTTCCTTCCCATCGCGGAGTTGAACGACGGGTTCATCCGGCCCGAGTTTCCCGGACAGGTTCCGTTGTCCTACTACCAGGCGTCGCTGGTCTGCGACTACATCGAGGAGATGTACGGCTTCGAGGCCATTCTGGGGATGCTGGCGCTGTACCGGGACGATGTTCCCACCCCGGATGTCTTCGAGAGTGCGCTGGGCGTGTCGGTGGACGAGTTCGACCGGCGGTTCGACGCCTGGCTGGATTCCCGGACCGCGCTGATCGACCCCGAGGCGTTCCGCAATCGGACCCGGGACGGATACGAGGCTCTGGTGGCGGGGGACCTCGCCAAGGCCATCGAGGACCTGGGCGCCGCCGTCGACATCTTTCCCGAGTACTCCGGGGAAGGCAATCCGTACGTGGGTCTGGCCGAGGCCCACGAACGGGACGGGAACCCGGCCGCCGCCATCGACGTGCTCGACCGGCTGGCGGCCTACTCGGAGTACGGGTACTCGTCCTTGCGTGACCTGGCCCGGCTGAAGCGCGCCGCCGGCGACCTGGAGGGCGCCGCCGAGGCCCTGGAGCTGTCGATGTTCATCAGCCCGACCCAGCCGGATGGACACCGGGAGCTGGGCGAGGCGCTGCTGGAGTTGGGGCGCTATCCGGAGGCGGCCCGCGAATACCAGGTCCTGCTGGCGCTCGACGCGCCGGACCGCGCCGCGTCGTATTATCGGCTCGCCACCGCGCAGTACGGCGCCGGCCTGCTGCCCGAGGCGCGCGGAAGCGTACTGGAGAGCTTGAAGATCGCCCCTTCATTCGAAGAGGCCCAGGAATTGTTGCTGGAGATTGCGAGGTAATGGATGGAACCGAGTGTTGAAGCCAAGGTAGACGACAAGGAGCTGGCGACCGTCGAGAAATTCCACGCGGACGTGGCGGCGATCGACCGTGAAGTCCGGAAGGTGATCGTCGGACAGAAGGAGGCGGTCGACCAGGTTCTCATATCCCTGTTCACCGGCGCGAACGCCATGATCACCGGCGTGCCGGGTCTTGCGAAGACGTTGCTGATCCAGACGGTGTCCGAGGTCCTGCACCTCGACTTCAACCGGATCCAGTTCACGCCCGACCTCATGCCGGCCGACATCACCGGGACCGAGATCATCGAGGAGGATCGCGTCTCGGGCCACCGGGAACGCATCTTCGTGAAGGGCCCGGTGTTCGCGAACGTCATCCTGGCCGACGAGGTCAACCGGACGCCTCCGAAGACGCAGTCCGCGCTGCTGGAGGCGATGCAGGAACGTTCCGTGACCGTGGAAGGGAAGACCTACGTGCTGCCGCAACCCTTCTACGTCCTGGCGACGCAGAACCCGATCGAGCTGGAAGGCACGTATCCGCTGCCCGAGGCCCAGCTCGACCGGTTCATGTTCAACATCGTGATCGGGTATCTCGACGAGAAGGACGAGATGGACGTGGTCAGCCAGACGACGTCGCTGCGGGAGGTGACGTTCGAGAAGACGATCGGGGCCGAGGAGATCCTGGAGTTCCAGCGCCTCGTGCGCAAGATGCCGGTCGCCGAGCCCGTCCTCCGGTACGCGGTCCAGCTCGCGCGCGCCAGCCGCCCCGTCGGCGACGGCGACTCTCTCGACTTCGTCAAGAAATACGTCAACTACGGGGCCAGTCTCCGCGCCTCGCAGTTCCTCATACTGGGGAGCAAGGCCCTGGCGTTGATCAACGGCCGCTACAACGTGGCCGTCGAAGACATCCAGAAGCTGGCCTATCCCGTGTTCCGCCACCGGATCCTGACCAACTTCCATGCCGAGTCGGAGGGCGTCACGCCGGAAGACATCGTCACGCGGCTCCTGGAGGCGGTCCCGGTTCCGGCCTCGGGACTGAAGGAATGATCCGCCGGGCGGAGGCGACCGACGCGCCGGGACGCCGGCACCCGGATCGGGCGCGGCGGTGGAAGACATGAGCCGCGCCGAGAACGCGCCGCCGGTCGAGGCTCCGGCGCCTCCCAGCCCCACGCGCTACATCGATCCGATCGTCCTGTCGAGGATCGAGAACCTGGAGTTGCTCGCCCGCACCGTCGTCGAAGGCTTCGTCCAGGGCTTGCACCGCTCGCCGTTCCTGGGTTTCAGCGTCGACTTCGCCGAATACCGTCCGTACCAGCCCGGGGACGTGCTCCGCAGCGTCGACTGGAACGTCTTCGGGCGGCTGGACCGGCTCGTCGTGAAGCTGTTCGACGGCGAGACCAACACCCACGTCAATTTCCTGATGGACATCAGCGGCTCGATGGCGTACGGCTCCGGCCCCGTTTCCAAGATCGACTACGCCAAGTACCTGACGGCCTCGCTCGTCTACTTCGCCCACCGGCAGCGGGACGGGGTGGGGCTGGTGACCTTCGACACGGAGGTTGCGGGGCATGTCCGGGCCGGCCGCCGCCAGGGCCAGTTGATGAGCCTGCTGACCACCATCGACCGCGCGGAGGCGTCGAAGGAAACCGAGTTCCGAAAACCGCTGGACTACATGGCCGAGTTCCTGAAAAAGCGCGGGATCGTCGTGTTGATCTCGGACCTGTACGACGAGGTCGGCCACATCGTCTCGGCCGTCAAGACGCTGCGCGCCAAGGGAAACGACGTGATCGTCTTCCACGTGCTCGACGAGTACGAGCTGGAGTTTCCGTTCCAGAACATGACGGAGTTCGAAGACCTGGAGACGACGCGGAAACTCAACGTGATTCCGGGCAGCCTGCGCCGGGAATACCTGCAGTTGATCCACGGCCACATCGCGTCGCTCGAGACCGAGTGCGCGGCCGTCGGCGCCGACTACGCGCTGATGAACAGCAGTAAACCGCTCGACCACGGCCTGTTCCGGTACCTGGCCAAACGCGCGAAGAGCAAGAACCTGTGAGCGTGCATCCATGTCATTGCTGAACGCCTTCTTCCTGCTCGGCGGCCTGACGCTGGCCATCCCGGTGCTCGTCCACCTTGTGCGCAAGGACAAGTCCGACATCGTCAAGTTCAGCTCGCTGATGTTCCTGTTGCGCATACCGCGCAAGACCGTCCGGCAATACGTGTTCCGCGACCTCCCGTTGATGCTGGTCCGCCTGCTGCTGCTGCTCCTCCTGATCGGCGCCTTCGCCCGGCCCTACCTGACCGAGATGGCCGGCACGGCCGAGACGACCGAGGATTCGCGCGGTGTGGTCGTCCTCATGGACAACTCGTACAGCATGCGGTACGGCACGAATTTCGAACGGATGAAAGCCGAGGCCCGCGACCGGATCGACACGTTGACGCCGGAAGACCGCGCCGTGCTGATCGCCTTCAGCGACGGCGCTCAGGTGCTCGGTACGCCGACGAGCGATCCGGCGGAGTTGCGCGCGCGGGTCGACGCCGTCGAACCGAGTTTCGACCGGACCGCCTTCTACGAGGCGTTCACCATGGCCGACCGCGCGCTGGCCGCGTTCGAGGGTCTGAACCGCGAGCTCGTCGTCATCTCCGACTTCCAGCGAAACGGTTGGAACCGGTCGTCGCGCGAATCCGTCATCGACGCCGACGTCCGCACCGAGCTCGTGGACATCGGCGTCGAGAACCCCGACAACGTGGGTTTCGAGAGCGTGAGCGTGGACGCCACGGTGTTCACGCGGACCTACGATGGGCAGTTGCTGGCGCGGATCAACAACTACAACATCGTGTCGCCGGCGACCGTCGCGGTATCGCTTGAGATCAATGGACGGACGGTCGAGACCCGGACCGTCACGATCGCGGCCGAGACGTCGGAGCTGGTGGAATTCACCGGTTTCGAGCTGGCGCTGGGGTACTCCGAGGGGCGGGTGATGATCGAGGACGAGGACGCGTTGTCGATCGACAACGAGTTCCTGTTCTCGGTCCTGCGCCGGGACCGGTTGGCCCTGCTGGTGGTCGACGCCGGCCGGCCGGACCAGAGCCGCTTTCTCCTCGATGCCTTCGCCGCGGATCCGGACCTGCCGTTCGCGGTCGACGTCGACAGGATCGAGAACGTGAGCGCGGCCGACCTGGACGACTACGACGTCGTGATCGTCAACGACGTGCCCCGCCTCGACGACGCGTTCGCGGCGAGGCTCGCCGAGCGGCGCGCCGATGGGCAGGGCCAA
Source organism: Acidobacteriota bacterium (assembly GCA_022821145.1). Lineage (GTDB taxonomy): Bacteria > Acidobacteriota > Terriglobia > 20CM-2-55-15 > 20CM-2-55-15 > JAJEDW01. Next base: position 78,729 of record JAJEEE010000076.1, on the reverse strand, counting down.
TGGGTGTTCCTGGGCGAGATGGCCGACGCGGCCTGGTGGAACGGCTACGAGCCCCTGCCCGTGACGATGGGGGAACGGGTCTTCGTCGAACGCGACCGGAACCGGCCGTTCTACTCGATCACCACGATCGAGCGGAGTCATCCGATCGTGACGGCGCTGGACGAAAGCGCGCGGTTCACGCTGAACAGCGCCCAATTCTTCGCGTTCGCGAACCTCGCGCCCGAGGGCGACGCGCTGGTGATGGCCCGGTTCGAGGACGGCTCGCCGTCGATCGTCGAGTCCGGGGCCGACGCGCGCGGCCTGATCGTCATGGGGTCCTCGGTGGACAACGGGCCGTGGAACGACTTTCCGTTGAAGCCGTCGTTCGTGCGGTTGGTCCACGAGGCGTCCCGGTATCTGGCGGGATACCAGGACCGGCGATCGTCCTACCAGATGGGCGAGGCCGTGGCGGTCCCGCCCGCGGTGGACGGCGATGTCGCCGCGATTACGCCGTCCGGCCAACGATTGACGCTCGGCAATGAGGCGTCGACCGGGCCGCGTTTCTTCACACCGGAGGAAACGGGATTCTACGAGGTGCGCGCCGGACCCGATACGTCCCAGGTTGCCGTCAACCTGCCGTTGTCGGAGAGCGTGCTGGAGCGGATCCCCGGAGAGGATCTCCTGGCCAGCGTCCGGCGCCTGGACGGCGAGGCGCGGCGCGGGGCCCTGCTGGCCGAGGCCGACACGGACGACTTCGCCCGGCGTCAGAACTGGTGGTGGTATCTTCTGCTGCTGGCGCTGCTGGCGGGAGTCGCCGAGACCGTCCTGGGCAACCGGGTGACGCGGACCCAGAGGGAAGCGGCGCCCGCGATTCGCGGGTCGTCGGCGTGACGGACCGCCACCGGCCGCGGCATGGATTTGTTTCCTGTCCAACGGACGGTAAGCGCGCTATGATCCTTGACAGCGAACCCGACCATGGAGCGGACGTGAGCGGTGGCCCGGGGGCCGCCTGTGCCCGACGGTCGGGTTCGATTCGGAGTGCGGAGGAAACGTGATGGGACCGAAAGAGGAACTGCTGCGAAGAATCGGGAAAGTTCGGAGGCGTTGGAGCCGGTTCCTCTGGTTCAAGGGGCTGGCCTGGGTCCTCGGGGTGGGGGTCCTGGGACTGTTGGCGACCATGAGCGTCGCCGAGTCGGAGACCTTCCCGGGCTGGGCCGTGGTCGCGCTTCGCATCGCCCTGCTGGGGGCGCTGGCCGGCACGGCCGTCAAGATGCTCGTGCTTCCGCTGATCCGCAAGCCGGACGAGATCCAGTTGGCGCGTTTCGTCGAGGAGAAGAGCCCGGGTCTGGAAGACCGCGTGGTCAGTGCGGTCGAGCATATCCGGAAACCCCGCCCGAACAGCGGGCCGTTCGGGATCCTGCTCATCCGCGACGCCCTGGAACGGACGCGCCGCGTTCGCTTCGACGACCTCGTCGACCGGCGGAAATACAACGCGTTCGCCGCTCTCTCGGGCGTCTTCGTCGTCGGGCTCCTGGCGGCGTTGTACTTCGCCGCGTCCTTTTTCCCGTACGGCAGCTCGCGACTCTTCGCGGGCTTTGTCGACGTGCCCCCCGGACCGGCCTACACGATCGAGGTCACCCCCGGCGACACCACGGTGCCCAGCGGCGACGACGTCGTGATCGAGGCCGTCATGGTCGGGTTCGATCCCGAGCGCGCCGAGATCCAGGTCCGTTACGACAACAGCTCGCAATGGGAAGGCTCCACCATGGAGGTGGCGCCGGAGACGATTCCCACGTTCCGGCACCTGTTGTTCAACGTGCGCGAGCCGATTCGCTACTTCGTCCGGGCCGACGGCCGCCAGTCGGCCGAGTACCTGATCCGGGTCGCGGACCTGCCGCGTGTCGAGAGCGTCGACTACACGTACCACTTTCCGGCCTACACGGGGATGCCCTCCCGCACCGAGGAGGACGCCTTCGACATGGTCGCCCTGAAGGGCACCGAGGTCGACGTGCGCGTCCATGCCAGCCAGATGCTGGAGGGCGGGCGGCTGATTCTTGCCGACGGGGAACCGGTGGCTCTGACGCCGGGTCCGGAGATGACGGCCACGGCTCGAGTGACCGTCAGCCGGTCGACGACGTTCCGCATCGAGTTGGTCAACACGGAGGGGCGGGACCACGTGAGCCTGACCGAGTACGCGATCGAGGCGCTGGACGACCAGAAACCGATCGTCCAGTTCACCGAGCCCGGGCGCGACCATCGCGCGTCGACCGTGGAGGAAGTCTTCACCGAGCTGGAGGCGAGCGACGACGTCGGCCTGGCTTCCCTCGACGTTCATTTCAGCGTCACCGGCGGCGACGAGCAACAAGTGAACCTGTTCTCGAACGCCGGCGCGCCGCCGCGGGAGATCTCGGGAACCTACACGTTCTTCCTGGAGGAATACGAGATCGAGCCCGGGGACTTCATCACGTACTACGGCCGGGCGCGGGACGCGAACGACCCGCCGAACGAGACCCTGACCGACATCTACTTCATCGATGTGCGCCCCTTCGGCATGGAGTATTTCCAGGGGCCCGCCGGCGGCGGTGGCGGCGGTGGAGGCGGCGGCGGCGGCGATTCCGCCGAGGCGCTGTCGGCCCGGCAGAAGGAGATCATCGCGGCCACGTTCGCGCTGACGCGCGACGTGGACGAGTACGAAGCCGAGGAATACTCCGACAACATCCAGGCGGTGGCCGAGACCCAGTCCGAGCTGGCCGAGAATACCCAGACGCTGATGGGGCGTCTCCAGGCGCGCCAGCTCACCCGCGACCCGATGATCGAGCAGATCACCCAGAACCTGGCGTCGGCGCTCGAGCAGATGGGGCCGGCCGCGCAGGCGCTCCGGGACGAAGACCTCGCATCGGCCACGCCCTACGAGCAGCGGTCCCTGCAGTTTCTGAGCCGTGCCGAGGCGCTGTTCAACCAGGTCCAGGTGAGCCAGGGCGGCCAGGGCGGTGGCGGAGGCGGCGGCGGAAGCCAGAACGCCCAGGACCTGGCGGACCTGTTCGACCTGGAGCTGGATCAGAGCCGGAACCAGTACGAGACCCTGCAGCAGGCCGAGCAGCAGGGCGCCGACGAGGAAGTCGACGAGGCCCTGCGCACGCTGCAGGAACTGGCCCAGCGGCAGCAGCGCGCACTGGAGGAGCAGCGCCGCCAGGCCATGGCCGGCAACGGGAGCGGCAGCGCCAGTCAACAGATGACCGCCGAGGAGATCCGGCGCGAGACCGAGCGCCTGGCGCGTCAGCTCGACCGATTGTCCAGGGAGCGCAACGATCCGCAAATGGCCGAGGCCGCCGAGCAGCTCAACCAGGCGGCGCGGAGCATGACGAACGCGCAGGGGGGCACGGGACAGCAGCAGCAACAGGCCGCTCAGGCGGCGTTGGAGGAGCTGCAGCGCGCCGAACAACTGTTGTCCGGCGCCCAGGGCGGGACTCCCGAAGAGAGGCTCGCCGCCCTCGAACGCGACGCCAACCGGCTCGCCGAGGCGCAACGCGACATCGCGGACCAGACGGAACGTCTGGCGGCGGACCCCCGAACCGACGCGGAGGGGCGCGCCGCCCAGATCACGGATCAGAAAGATGGGGCCCTCGAGGAACTGAGAGCGCTGCAGGACGGGCTCGACGCGCTCCAGAATGCCGATCTCGCCCGCGAGGCCGCGCGGGACGTGCGGTCCGCCGCCAACGCGATCCGGTCCAACCGCCTGGCCGACAAGATGATCAACGGCCAGCAGTTTCTGGACCAGGACCGGTACGACTACGCGGCGCTGCGCGAGCGCGAGATCGCGGACGCCCTGGACGACGTCGAGCGGCAGTTGAGCCAGGCGGTGGCGAGCGCGGCCGACACCGAGGAGCAGCAGTTGCAGACGGCCCTGAACGAGACCAGCGAAGCCATTCGTCGACTCGAGGCCATGCAGCGGCGCCTGGAGGACGATCTCCGGAATCGACAACAGGCCGAGCCGGGCCAGGAAGGCCAGCAGGGCCAGGAAGGTCAGCAGGGACAAGAAGGTCAGCAGGGCCAGGGAGGCCAGCAGGGTCAGGAAGGCCAGCAGGGCCAGGGAGGGCAGCCCGGCCAGGAAGGTCAGCCGGGCCAGGTTGGAGGCAACCGTCAGGGCGGCGCGTTCGGGGGACCCGACGGCGGGCGGCCGGAGGGCAACGTCCTCGGGCCGGGCACGGACTACCGCCAGATCACGCGCGAATGGGAGCAGCGCCTGCGCGACATCGAAGCCATCCGGGGAATCCTGGGTCCCGAGAACGCCGTCGCGGGCGACCTGAACGCGCTCATGAACGAGATCCGCCAGAGACTGGAGAGTTTCGACAGCGGCGACCTCGACCAGATCCGCGCGATCACCGCTGACATCATCGACCCGCTCCAGACGATCGAGCTGGTGCTCAGTCGGGAACTGGGCGTCATGCTGGGCCGCGAGAACATTCGCGTGGCCCCGGACGACGAGATCCCGCCCAATGACCGGGAGATCGTCGAGGAGTACTACAGGCGGCTCGCGAACGAGAACTGAGCGCGACCCGGACGGCGGGCGCGCTTAGCCGGACCGTTTGACGTACAGCGGGAACTCCCGGCACAAAGCCTCGACGCGGCGGCGGACCCGACCGATCGTCGCCGCATCGTCGACGTCGGCCAGAACGTCGGCGATCCAGCCGCCGATAGCCCGCATTTCGGGGTCGCCCATGCCACGGCTGGTCAGCGCCGGCGTGCCGATCCGGATGCCGCTGGGCCGCAGCGGCGGGTTCTCGTCGAACGGGATCGTGTTCTTGTTGACCGTGATGGCGGCGGCCTCGAGCGCCCTTTCGGCCTGCCGGCCGTCGATGCCCCCGGAGAACACGTCGACGAGCATCACGTGCGTGTCCGTGCCGCCCGAGACCAGGCGAAAACCCCGATCGGCGAGCGCGCCGGCCAGCGTCCGGGCGTTTCGCAGCACCTGGTCGATGTAACGGGCGAATTCGCCGGTCATGGCTTCCTTGAAGCACACGGCCTTGGCGGCGATCACGTGCACGAGCGGTCCGCCTTGCGTTTCGGGAAACACGGCGCGGTCCAGGTCCTTGGCGAACCGCTCCCGGCACATCGCCAATCCGCTGCGCGGGCCCCTCAGTGTCTTGTGCGTCGTGCTGGTCACGAAGTCGCAGTGAGGCGCCGGGCTCGGGTGCGCGCCGGTCGCCACGAGCCCGGCGATATGGGCGATGTCGGCCATCAACAGGGCGCCGGTGTCCCGCGCGATCGCCCCCAGCCGTTCGAAGTCGATCGTTCGCGGATAGGCGCTGCCGCCGCTGACGATGAGGCGCGGGCGATGCTCGCGCGCGAGCCGCTCGAGGGCGTCGTAGTCGATGGTCTCGGTGTCGCGCCGAACCTTGTAGGGGACGAACGCGTAGTGCCGGCCGGAGAAGTTGAGCGCATGCCCATGCGTCAGGTGGCCGCCGTGGGAGAGGTCCAGTCCGAGGACCGTGTCGCCGGGCGACAGGACGGCCAGGTACACGGCCATGTTGGCCTGGCTGCCGGAATGCGGCTGCACGTTCACGTGCTCGGCGCCGAACAGCGCCCGGGCGCGATCGATGGCCGTCCGCTCGACGACGTCGACGAACTCGCACCCGCCGTAGTAGCGGCGGCCGGGATAGCCCTCGGCGTACTTGTTGGTGAAGACCGATCCGACGGCTTCGAGAACGGCTTCGGACGTGAAATTCTCCGATGCGATCAGCTCCAGGCCGTCGGCCTGACGCCGTTCCTCGTTCCGGATGGCCTCGTGGATTTCGGGGTCCAGGTCTTTCAGGGGCCATTCCAGCCGCGCCGTCTTCGCGTCTCCGGTCATCGCGTCCTCCGGGTGCTCAATGTAGCACGGCGCCGGGTGGAATCCGCGCGGTGTTATAATCCCGGTTTCCCCGCGTTCGACCCGTGGTTCCGGGGCGAAGCCTTCGAGACATGATCTCCATCGAGCAGGCGCTGGACACCGTGCTGGCTCGAACCGAGGCGGTGGCCGGCGACGACTGCATGCCGGTCGAGTCCGTGGTTCTGGCCGACAGCGTGGGCCGTGTTCTGCGCAACGACGTGCACGCCGACGCGGATTCGCCGCCGTTCGACCGTTCCGTTCGGGACGGTTTCGCCGTCGTGTCGGCCGATGTGGCCACGGCGCCCGTCGAGCTGGAGGTCGTGGGCGAGTCGCGCGCCGGCCGGTCCTACGAGGGCCGCGTGGCGTCGGGCCAGTGCTGTGAGATCATGACGGGCGCCGAGGTGCCGCCCGGCGCCGACGCCGTCGTGATGGTCGAGGATACCCGCCCGGCGGCCCGGGGCCGGGTCCGGATTCTCCGGTCGGTCGTTGCGGGGCGGAGCATCCAGGCGGCCGGCACCGAGTGCCGAAAGGGCGAGGGCGTCCTCGAAAGCGGGCGGCGCATCGGTTCGGGAGAGATCGGCGTCCTGGCCTCGCTCGGGTACGTCGAGGTTCCCGTGTCGCGGAAGCCGCGGGTCGCGATCGTCTCCACCGGCGACGAGTTGGTCGACGTGGCCCAGGCGCCGGGGCCCGCCCAGATTCGCAACAGCAACGGCGTCACGTTGATGGCGCAGGTGATGGAGGCCGGCGGCGATCCGGTCCCGCTGGGCATCGCCCGGGACACGGCCGACGACCTCCGGGAGAAGCTGGCCGAGGGGCTGCGTCATGACGTCGTGATCACTTCGGGCGGCGTGTCGATGGGGAAGTACGACCTCGTGGAAGGCGTTCTGGAGGAGCAGGGCGTGGAGATCGCCTTCGAGAAAGTGGCCATGAAGCCGGGGAAACCCACGGTCTTCGGATGGCGGGACCGGACGTTCGTCTTCGGGTTGCCCGGGAACCCGGTCTCGACCATCGTCTCGTTCCAGTTGTTCGTCCGTCCGCTGCTCCGCAGACTGCTGCATGCCGGGACGGGCCGGGGGGCGTTCCTGGAGGCGGCGCTCACGGCTCCGGTCCGCTGCGACCCGGACCGCGCGGCGTGCGTGCCGGCGCGGGCGCGGTTCGAGCACGGCGAGTACCGGATCGGGCCGGTCCGATGGATGGGTTCCTCCGACCTGGTGGGGTTGGCTCGGGCCAACGCCTACCTTCTGGTTCCGCGGCGTGACGGCGAGCTGTCCCAAGGCGCGCGCGTGGACTTCATACCGATGTCGAGCCTGGAAGAAGAATCGCATGAGCGATGAATTCACTCACATCGATTCGCGCGGCCGCGCCCGCATGGTGGACGTTGGCGGCAAGACGGCCACGTCGCGGACGGCTCGCGCCGAGGCTCATGTCCTCATGACGGACGGTCTGCTCCAACGCCTCCGCGAACGGACGTTGCCCAAGGGCGATCCGTTCGAAGTCGTTCGGATCGCCGGGATCCAGGCGGCGAAGAGGACGTCCGAGTTGATTCCGTTGTGTCATCCGATTCCCGTGTCGCAGATCGACGTGGACCTGGACATGACCTCGGGCGGCGTCCGCATCGAAACGCTGGCGCGGACGCGGGCCGAAACCGGTGTCGAGATGGAGGCCATGGTCGCGGCGTCCGTGGCGGCGCTTGCGCTGTACGACATGTGCAAGGGCGTGGACAAGGGCGTCCGGATCGGACCTGTCCGGTTGCTGGAGAAGACGGGCGGCAAGAGCGGGTCATGGCGCCGGGAGCCGGACTCGTGACGGGCGCCGCCATGGGCCGCGCCGTGGTTCTGACCGTCAGCGATTCCGCGTCCCGCGGCGAGCGCGAGGACCGGTCGGGGCCGGAGGCTCGCCGCCTTCTCGAGGAGGCCGGCTTCGACGTTCTCGACGTGGTGGTGGTGTCCGACGAGCGGACTCCGATTCAGGATCGCCTGTTGATGGCCTGCGAACGGGACGCGGTGCAGTTGGTGGTGACGACGGGCGGCACGGGCCTCTCGCCGCGGGACGTTACGCCCGAGGCCACGCGCCGCGTGATCGACAGGGAAGTCCCAGGCATGGCGGAGTTGATGCGGATGGAAGGGTTGAAGAGCACGCCCCGGGCCGCGCTTTCGCGGGGGCTCGCCGGAGTGCGCGGCGGGACGCTGATCGTCAATCTGCCGGGCAGCGTCAAGGGCGTTCGCGAGTCGCTGGGCGCCGTGGCGCCGATCCTGCCGCACGCCATCCAGGTCATCGGGCAGTCGTCGCTGGGGTGCGGGGAGTAGGCGGGCCGTGATGGGGGGCGTTGAAGAGATAGTCTCTTGGACTGACGCCTCCGCCACGTTCATGGCTACGCCATGGACGCGTTGTCCACCCGCGGCGAGGAACGCCGCGGGTCCAATTGGGCCGTCGGCAACGTTTCGTGTGTCCTCCGCATCGTGGCATTGCCCCGGATCGTCCGACGCCACGACCGACGCCGCGTCTCCCGCGACGACGTTGCGGGCCTTTCCCGTTGTAGTCGCCGCGTTCCTCGCCGCGACGGGACAACGAGGCGTCGGTCCAATAAGAATGATCTCTTCGGTCGGCACGAACCTGGCGGACACGTGTCTGCCGCCTCAGCGACTACAGCGTGGGGAAAGTCCGGATTTTTCCCGTCCGGCCGATGCATTCGCCGCCGGTGTTGGTTTATCCTACGGACTTCGGAGGCTGACGACCGATGAACGATGTCTTGCCGGGGTACGTGCCGATCTTCATGTTCGTCGTGCTGGCGTTCGCATTTCCGGTCGTGACGCTGCTCGTGGCGCGTCTGATCCGTCCGTCGACGGGCGGCGTCGCGAAGCTGACCGCGTACGAGTGCGGCGTCGACCCGGTCGGCGACGCCCGTGAGCGTTACGCGATCCGGTACTACCTGGTGGCCATCCTGTTCGTCATCTTCGACGTCGAGGTCATCTTCCTGTTCCCCTGGGCCGTCATCTATGACCAGCTCCTGCTGTTCGGCCTGATCGAGATGTGCGTGTTTCTCGGGATCCTGATCGTCGGATACGTCTGGATCATCAAGAAGGGGGCGATCGAGTGGGCGTGAGCCCGGCCTTCGCCACGTGAGGAGCGGCCATGGCGTGGATTGAGAACCGATTCGAGCAGAACATCGTGACCACCACGGTGGACTTTCTGTTCAATTGGGCCCGCAAGTCGGCGTTGTGGCCGATGACGTTCGGGCTGGCCTGCTGCGCCATCGAGATGATGGCGACCGGTACGTCCCGGTTCGACCTGGACCGGTTCGGCGCCGGGGTGTTCCGGCCGAGTCCGCGCCAGTCGGACGTCATGATCGTGGCCGGAACCGTCACCCTGAAGATGGCCCCGATCGTGCGCCGCGTGTACGACCAGATGCCCGATCCGAAGTGGGTGATCTCGATGGGGGCGTGCGCGAACGTCGGCGGCCCGTTCGACACCTATTCCACGTTGCAGGGCGTGGACCATGTCGTTCCCGTGGACGTCTACATCCCGGGGTGTCCGCCGCGGCCCGAGGCCCTGATGTACGGGCTGATGCGTCTGCAGGACAAGATCGACCGGATGAGCATCGCGCGGAAGCCCACCGACGCCCGCCTCGACGAAATCAAGGATGACATGCGCATTTCCCAGGCCGCCCTGGAAGAGATGGACCGGATCGACCTGAAGATTTGACGGGCAACCCCGCGCTCATCGCCCACCTCGAAACCCTGATCCGCGAACGCGGACGCGTACCGTTCAACCGGTACATGGAAGCCGTTCTCCATCATCCCGAGCACGGCTACTACGCGCGCGCCGACAAGCCGATCGGCGCGGGCGGCGACTTCTACACGGCGGCCGACCTGGATCCGGCCATGGGGCAGATGCTCGCGAAGCTGTTCTCGTGGATGGCGGCGCGGATCGAGGGATTTCGACTGGTCGAACTCGGCGCGGGCACGGGACGGATGGCGCGCCATATTCTCGAGGTCCGGGCGTTCCCGTACCTCATCGTCGAGCGCAGCGCCCGGATGCGCGAGCGGCAGCGCGCCTCGCTCCAGGGCCTGGACGTGGAGTGGCGCGACACGCTTCCCGGGGAGATCCGCGGCTGCGTCTTCTCGAACGAGTTCTTCGACGCCCTGCCCGTCAGGCGTTTCCGGCGCCGCCGATCGACGCTGCGGGAGCTGTTCGTCACCGAGGACTTCCAGGAGACGGAAGGCGATCCGGAGGTGGCCGTCGATCTTCCGTTGCTCGCCGACGGGGCCACGGCGGACGTCAGCCTCGACGCGCGGGCGTGGATCGACCGGATCGGCCGCGCCATCGAGACGGGCTATCACCTGGCGATCGACTATGGCTACCGGGAGCGGGAGTTCTTCGCACGCCGTGCGGGTACGCTGATGTGTTACCGGAATCACCGCGCCGACGCGGACCCCTACAGCGACATCGGACTGAAGGACCTGACCGCGCACGTCAACTTCTCGGACCTGCTCGCCGTGGGAGCCCGGGCCGGACTCGAGGAGACAGGCTTGCGCACGCAGCGGGAGTTCCTGATCGATCTCGGGCTCCTGGACATCATCGAACCCCTCGCACGCTCGGCCGACGCCGCGTCGGTCCGGCGCCTGCAGGCGCTGAAGAGCCTGCTGCTCCCGCCGATGATGGGGGACCGTTTCCGTGTGCTCCTGCAGCGCAAGAACGCGCCGCCGGAGATCCCGCCTGGGTTCGGCCCGGGGCCCGGGGCCGCCTGAAGCGTCCGCGCGCCCGGCGTCCCGGAGACGCCGAAATCGCATCTGTTTTTCGCACCCGATCTGCGTTAATATGACGTGTTTGCGGAACGGCCGGAATCGAAGGCGAGCGCCCCGGACGGCGCGCCGACGGGCCTTCCGTATCCAGTAACAGCTGCGACGTGACAGAGGAACACGACAGGAAGAGCGGCCCGGATGCGGGTCCCGGCGAAACCGCGCCTACTCCGCCGAAAGCCCCCCCGGCCAGGCCCGGGGCGGGAGTTCCGCCCCGTCCGGCGAAACCGGCCGCGCCCCGCAAGCCCAAGGGGCCGCAGAAGCAGCCGTACGCCGGCCCGCTCATCGATGCGCTGCAGGTCCGGTTTCCGGGTGATCTGGTCGAAGCCTACACCTACGTGGGAACGCGTCATTTCCACATCAAGAAGGACCGGCTCATCCGCGTGATGCGGTTCCTCCGCCGGAACGAGGTCGAGGCGTTCGACTTCCTGTCCGACGAGACGGCGACGCACTGGCCCGAGGCCGAGGAGTTCGAGCTGGTCTACGTGTTGTGCTCGCTCCAGACTCGGGAACGCCTCATCGTGAAGACGCGAACGAAGGAGTGGGAGGCGGTCGAGAGCCTGGTCGCCGTGTGGCCGGGCGCCGACTGGCTGGAGCGCGAGGTCTACGACATGTACGGCGTGCGCTTCGCGAACCATCCCAACCTGAAGCGCATTCTGCTGCCGGAAGACTGGACCGGCTTTCCGCTCCGCAAGGACTATGACATGCGCCTCCAGGACGTGGAATGGGTTCGCAAGCACCTGGGCATCGAATCCGGACAGCGGTTCTATGTCGGCGAAGCGAAACACGAGGACGGCTGAGGGAATCCGATGGCGATAGAAGAGCGCACGCTGTTCGATTCCAGCGAGATCACCGTCAGCATGGGACCGCAGCATCCGTCGACCCACGGCGTGCTGCAGGTCAAGCTCAAGCTGGACGGCGAACGCGTGCTCGACGCCGAGTGCGTGATCGGTTACCTGCACCGCGGCGTCGAGAAGCTCGGCGAGAACCAGACCTACGGGCAGTTCGTGCCGACGCTGGACCGGATGGACTACATCGCGGCCGTCTCGAATTGCCTGGGGTATTGCGAGGCCGTCGAGAAGCTCCTCGAGGTGGAGGCGCCGCCCCGGGCGCAGTACGTGCGCGTCATCCTGACGGAGCTGAACCGGATCAGCAGCCACCTGCTGTGGTTGGCCACGCACGCGATCGACATCGGCGCGATGACCGTGCTGCTCTACTGCTTCCGCGAGCGCGAAGAAGTCCTGAAGATATTCGAGAACTATTGCGGCGCGCGCCTGACGACGCACATGTTCAGAATCGGAGGGCTGCAGTACGAGCTCTACGACGGGTTCGAGGCGCAGGTCCGGGCCTTCATCGACGATTTCCCGAACAAGATCGACGAGTACGAGACGCTGCTCACGCAGAACCGGATCTGGGTCGGGCGGACGCGCGGCGTCGGCGTGCTGACGCAGGAGGACGCCATCGACATCGGCGTCACCGGGCCCTGCCTGCGCGCGGCGGGCCTGGATTGGGACATCCGGAAGGCGCGTCCGTACGCCGCCTACTCCGAGTTCGATTTCGACGTGCCGGTGGGCCGGAACGGCGACACCTACGACCGGTACCTGGTCCGGCTGGAGGAGATGCGGCAATCGGTCCGCATCGTCCGGCAGGCCGTCGACGCGATACCGGACGGCCCGATCCGCGCGAAGGTGGGGAAGATCATCAAGCCCGCCCCCGGCGACGTTTATCATTCGATCGAAGCGCCCAAGGGGGAGCTGGGCTACTACGTCGTCAGCGACGGCACGACCGAACCGTACCGCGTGCGGGTGCGGCCGCCGTCATACGTCAACCTGCAGGCGCTCCGGCAGATGGTCGTCGGCCACATGGTGGCCGACGTGGTCGCCGTCATCGGGACGCTCGACATCGTCCTCGGCGAGATCGACCGTTAGATCTTCATCCATGGACTTCTTCGTCGACTACATTCTCGAGCCGGGCGTCAAGATCGGCGTCATCGTGCTCGTGCTTCCCCTGCTCGTCGGCTACCTGGTCCTCATGGAACGCAAGTTGATCGCGTTCATGCAGGTCCGGCTGGGCCCGATGCGCGTGGGCCCGCACGGCCTTCTGCAGCCCATCGCCGACGCGTTGAAGCTGATGCTCAAGGAGGACATCGTTCCGCGCGGCGCCGACCGGCTCATCTTCATCATGGCGCCGGTCGTGGCGCTGGTGCCCGCGTTCATCGTGCTGTCGGTGATCCCGTTCGGGCCCAGCATCACGGTGCCCGTACCCGACGGTTTCCAGTGGCCGCTCCAGTTCGTGGAGCGGGAAGTCCCCCTGTTCATCACGGACCTCAACATCGGCGTCCTGTTCATTCTGGCCGTATCCTCGATCGGCGTCCTCGGGATCATCCTGGCCGGCTGGGCTTCCAACAGCAAGTACCCGCTCCTGGGGGCGCTGCGTTCCGCGGCGCAGATGGTCAGCTACGAGGTCGCCCTGGGTTTCTCCATCATCGGCGTGCTGCTTCTGGCCGGTTCGTTGAGCCTGGTCGACATCGTCAACGCGCAGTCGGGCGACGGGCACTGGTTCGTTCTGTACCAGCCGATCGCTTTCATCATTTTCTGGATCTGCGGCGTCGCCGAGACCAACCGCGCGCCGTTCGACCTGCCCGAAGCCGAGAGCGAGCTGGTGGCGGGGTTCCACACCGAGTACAGCGGGTTCCGCTGGTCGCTGTTCTTCCTGGCCGAGTATGCGGCCATGATCGTCGTCGCCTCGCTGATGGTCACGCTCTTCTTCGGCGGGTGGCTGGCGCCCTTCGGCCTGAGGCTGCTCCCGGAGTCCCTGGCCGGGATCGAGGGCGCGTTCTGGTTCTCGGCCAAGCTGCTCTTCTTCATCTACTCCTACATCTGGTTCCGCGCCTCGTGGCCCCGGTACCGTTACGACCAGTTGATGCACGTGGGGTGGAAGGTGCTGTTGCCCATCGCCATCGCCAACGTCGTGGCGACGGCGGTCCTGGTCCTTCTGCTCGAGGGATAGCGATATGAAAGTCGTTCGTGCGGATAAGCTGTCGCTTCTCAAGAAGATCTTTTTCATCGACCTCATCAAGGGCCTCCTGCTGACCTTCGGCTACCAGCGGCCGTCGCGCAACTACACCGAGCAGTATCCGAAGGTGCGTCCCAAGGTCGCCGAACGCTACCGCGGCGCGCCGCGCCTGAACAACGACCCGGCCGACGGATCGACGCTCTGCATCGCCTGCAACCTGTGCGCGCTGGCCTGCCCGGAGTACTGCATCGAGGTGGGGTGGGATCGCAACGACGCGGGCAAGAAGGTCCTGACGACCTTCACGTTCGACATTTCCCGTTGCATGTTCTGCGGCTTGTGCGAGGACGCGTGTCCGACCCCGTGCCTGGAGCTCACGCAGGACTTCGAGCTGGCGCTGTACGGACGGCGGGACATGAAGTGGGACCGTCAGAAGCTGGAACAGGGGCACCAGCCCGTCATCTACACGCGATAGGGAACGCCCGGGGCATGCTGCAGCTCGTCATCTTCTACATCTTCGCGGCCATTGCGGTCGTTTCGGCGATCATGGTCATCACGCGCCGGAACGCCGTGCACAGCGCGATGTTCCTGGCCGCGACCCTGTTGTCGGTCGCGGGCGTCTTTCTCAGTCTTCGAGCCGAATTTCTGGCCGGCGTCCAGGTGATCGTCTATGTCGGCGGCATCCTGGTCCTGTTCGTTTTCGTGATCATGCTCGTTCCGTCCGACCGCGTCATTTTCGAGCGCCGGTACAACCGCCAGGGCCGGATCGCGCTGATCACGGCGGCCGTCCTGATCGGCGAGTTGGTCTACGCGGTCATCCAGGGGCGGGACGCGTTCGTGTTTCCCGAGGAAACGCTGGAACCGGCCGTGGAAGGCAACAGCCAGTGGGTGGGCACGGTCCTGTACCAGAATTACCTGCTGCCGTTCGAGATCGCCTCGATCCTGCTTCTGGTCGCGATCATCGGTGCGGTCGTGCTTTCGAAGAAGTCGAAACCGGGCGGAGAGATCGCCGTCGAGGAATGAAACGCGCCGGCGCGATGGACGGCGGGCCGTCGGGCCCGGTGATGGTGCGGGCCCCTCGTTCCCGGCCACGAGAGTAACGTCATGGTATCCCTGGAACACTACCTGATACTCAGCGTCGTGCTGTTCACGATCGGCGTCATCGGCGTCCTGTCGCGGCGCAACATCCTCATCATCCTGATGTCGATCGAGCTCATGATGAACGCGGTCAACATCAATCTGATCGCGTTCTCGAACCAGTTGCAGGACGTGATCGGGCAGGTCTTCGCCGTGTTCGTCATCGTGGTCGCCGCGGCCGAGGCCGCCGTCGGTCTGGGCATCGTGATCGCCATGTTCTCCAACAAGGAGACGGTGAACGTCGGCGAGATCGACCTCATGAAGTGGTGACATGAACTTCCTGGACCTGCTCTACCTGATACCGCTGTTCCCGCTCGCCGGATTCGCCGTCAACGGCCTCTTCGGCAAGCGGCTGGGCCCCGGGTTCGTCAACGCCGTGGGGTGCGGGAGCGCCCTGCTGGCGTTCGTGTTTTCGTGCCTCGCCGTCCTTCAACTCGTGGAGCAGGAGGAGCCGTTCCACACGAACACGGTCTTCACGTGGCTCGACGCCGGATCCGCGCTGACCGCGGACGGGCTTCTGGCCGAGTTCTCCATCAACTGGGCGTTCTACCTGGATCCGCTCTCGGCCGTGATGGTCCTGTTCGTGACGGGGATCGGCTTCCTGATCCACGTCTACTCCATCGGGTACATGGCGGGCGAGGACGGGTATTACCGGTTCTTCGCGTACCTGAACCTGTTCATGTTCTCGATGCTGACGCTGATCCTGGGGAGCAACTACCTGATGATGTTCATCGGGTGGGAAGGCGTCGGCCTCTGCTCGTACCTGCTGATCGGATACTACATCGCCCGGCAAAGCGCGGGCGACGCCGCCAAGAAGGCGTTCGTCGCCAATCGCGTCGGGGACTGGGGCCTGTCGATCGGCGTCATGTTGATCTTCTTCACGTTCGGCACGCTCGAGTTCACCGGCGTCCGCGCGGCGCTGGCCGATGGCGTCGAATCCGGCGCGTTCGTGGCGGGCGACGCGGTGTTCCTGGCCATCGGGATCGCGTTGTTCATCGGCGCGTGCGGCAAGTCGGCTCAGATTCCGCTCTACGTCTGGCTGCCCGACGCGATGGAGGGCCCGACGCCGGTCAGCGCCCTGATCCATGCGGCGACGATGGTGACGGCCGGCGTCTACATGCTGGCCCGCAGCAACTTCCTGTACCAGATGTCGCCCGAAGCGATGATGGTCGTGGCCGTCGTGGGCGCGGCGACGGCGTTGTTGGCGGCGACGATCGCGCTGGTGCAGAACGACATCAAGAAGGTCCTGGCCTACTCCACCGTGAGCCAGTTGGGTTACATGGTCCTGGCCGTCGGCGTCGGCGCGTTCGCGACCGGCATCTTCCACGTGTTCACGCACGCGTTATTCAAGGCCCTCCTGTTCCTGGGCGCCGGCAGCGTCATCCACGCCATGCACCACGAGCAGGACATGCGCAAGATGGGCGGGCTGAAGGACAAGATCCCCGTCACGTTCTGGACCATGGCGATCGGCACGGTCGCGATCGCCGGCATCCCGCCGCTAGCGGGCTTCTTCTCGAAGGACGAGATTCTCTACCTGACGCTGACGGGCGGACATCCGGTGCTCTACGCGGTCGGGCTCTTCGTGGCCGGCCTGACGGCCTTCTACATGTTCCGGATGCTGTTCATGACCTTCTTCGGCGAGTCCCGCGCGGATCCGGACGTCCACCCGCACGAGTCGCCGAGGGTCATGACCGTCCCGTTGATCATCCTGGCCGTCGGCTCGATCACCGCGGGATGGATCGGTCTGCCGGCGTGGACGCCGGACTTCATTGCCGCCGAGAACCACTTCGAACACTTCCTGGAGCCCGTGTTCGAGTTCGAGACCGCCGGCGGGGCGGCGGCCGAGTCGGCGGCCGTCGAGGAAGATCACACGCTGGAAGAGGTGTTGCTGGCGCTCCTGTCGGTCGCCGTCGCCGGTATCGGCATCCTGACGGCGTTCACGATGTACTACCGGGCGAGCGACCGTCCGAGGCGGTTGGCCGAGCGGTGGAAGACCGCCTACGCGTTGCTGGCGAACAAGTACTACGTCGACGAGATCTACGACACGGTGTGGGTCAACGGCGTGAAGGCCGCCGGAACCGGCCTCTGGCGCGTCGACGCTCGCGTCGTCGACGGCGGCGTCAACGGCAGCGCGCGGCTGACCGTCGAGAGCGCCCTGGGTTCCCGGTGGTGGGACCGGTGGATCGTCGACGGAGCCGTCCGGTTCATCGGCGGGTTCGTCGACACGCTCAGCTGGCCTGTCCGGCTGATCCAGACCGGTCACGCGCAGAACTACGCGCTGCTCATGGTATTGGGCGTGCTGATCCTGATCGGATACGTTTTGTGGTAGCCGCGGGGCCGCCGGCCCCGCGGAATGGAGCTTCCGTAAATGGACCTGAACAATGTACCCATCCTGAGCATCGTCACGTTCCTGCCGCTGGCCGGGGCGATCGTCCTGATGATGTTCTCCAGCGAGAACAAGGGGCTCATCCGGTTGTGGGCGAACCTGGTCGCCGCTGCCGGGTTCCTGGTGTCGGTGCCCCTGTTCTTCGCCTTCGACTACGAGAACAGCGCGGCGATGCAGTTCAGGGAAACGCTGAGCTGGATTCCGTCGCTCGGGGTCCGGTACTCGGTGGGCATCGACGGCATCAGCCTGTTGCTGGTCCTGCTGACGACGCTGCTCGGCGCGATCGCGGTGCTTTCCTCGTGGGAGTCGATCCAGCACCGGGCCAAGGAATACTACGTTTTCATGCTGATGCTCCAGACGGGCATGCTGGGGGTGTTCGTCAGTCTCGACTTCTTCATGTTCTACGTTTTCTGGGAAGTCATGCTGGTTCCGATGTACTTCCTGATCGGCGTGTGGGGCGGCCCCCGCAAGCTGTACGCCGCCATCAAGTTCTTCCTGTACACCCTGGTGGGGTCCGTGCTGCTCCTGCTCGGCATCCTGGCCCTGTACTTCCAGTACCCGGCCATCGCGGCCGCGGCGCCCGAGATCGCCGCGCAGTTCGGCCTCGAGCGCACGTTCGACATCCTGGCGTTCCAGGAAATGGGGCCGTTTCTGAACCCGGATCTGCAGTGGTGGATCTTCCTCGCCTTCTTCGTCGGATTCGCGATCAAGGTCCCCATGTTCCCCTTCCACACGTGGCTGCCGGACGCGCACGTCGAGGCGCCCACGGCGGGTTCGGTGATACTGGCCGGCGTCCTGCTGAAGATGGGGACCTACGGTTTCGTCCGGTTCAGCCTCCCGATCCTTCCGGACGCCACCGTCGAGTTCGTGCCGTTCATGATCGCGCTGGCCATCATCGCCATCATCTACGGCGCGCTGGTCGCGATGATGCAGAAAGACATGAAGAGCCTGGTGGCGTACTCCTCGGTCAGCCACATGGGGTTCGTGATGCTGGGCATGTTCGCCCTGAATCCCAACGGCCTGAACGGCAGCCTGCTGCAGCAGATCAACCACGGCATATCGACCGGAGCGCTCTTCCTGATCGTCGGCATCATCTACGACCGCCGGCACACGCGTGAGATCGCCGAGTTCGGGGGGTTGTCGTCGATCATGCCGAAGTACGCGGTGATCTTCGCCATCATGACGATGTCGTCGATCGGCCTGCCGCTGTTGAACGGGTTCATGGGAGAATTCCCGATCCTGATGGGCGCGCTCCAGGAGAACATCTGGTGGGCCGTGGCCGGCGCGTCGGGCATCGTGCTGGGGGCGGCCTACATGCTGTGGCTGTACCAGCGCACCATGTTCGGCAAGATCGACAACCCCAAGAACGAGGGGTTGCCCGATTTGAACGCGCGCGAGATGGCGACGCTGATTCCCCTGGTCATCCTGGCGTTCTGGATCGGCATCTATCCCGCGCCCTTCTTCCGGGCGCTCGACGGGCCGGTCGACCGACTGGTCGAGATCGTGCGCGAGGACTACTTCGAAGCCAATCCCATCGAGGCCGAGTTGACGCCGCCGGCCGCCGTCGCGGCCGCCGGGGAGGCCGAGTAGTGGAGCAATTCTTCCAACCTCAGGACCTGCGGGCCATCGCGCCCGAATTGGCGCTGACGGTGTTCGGGCTGGGACTGCTCGTCCTGGACCTGATCGTGCCCGACAAGCGCAAGCTCGGGTACTGGGCCCTGGCGGGCGTGGCGTCGGCCGCGATCCTGCTGTTCCTGAACCGGAACCTGGACGCGGCCACGGCGTACGGGGGACAGGTCGTCGTCGATCCGTTCGCCGACTATTTCAAGCTGATGTTCCTGTTGGCGACCGGCCTGACCGTGGGCTTGTCGATGCGGTATCTCGACGTCGAGGGGGAACAGCACGGCGAGTACTACGCGCTGTTGCTGTTCGCCGTCATGGGCATGATGTTCATGGCCGGCGGCGCCGACATGGTCACGCTGTACATCGGACTGGAGACGATGGCCATCGCGACCTACGTCCTCGTCGGTTTCCTCAGGCGTCGGCCGCGGTCGAACGAGGCGTCGATCAAGTATTTCCTGCTCGGCGCGTTCTCCTCGGGCGTCCTGCTCTACGGGATGTCGCTGCTTTACGGCATCTCCGGATCGACGAACCTGGTGGAAATCGCCGATGCGCTGTCGCGCCGCGGGGCCGACCCCGTTTCCCTGATCGCCATGATCACCGTGTCGGCCGGCATGTTCTTCAAGATCGGCGCCGTGCCGTTCCACCAGTGGACGCCCGACGCCTACGAAGGCGCTCCCACCTCGGTGACGGCGTTCATGTCCGTGGCGGTCAAGGCGGCGTCGTTCGCCATGCTGCTGCGCATTTTCCTGATCGGCATCGGTCCGTTGCGGGAGCAATGGGTCCCGGTTTTGGCCGCCGTCGCCGTGACGACGATCACGCTGGGGAACATCGCGGCCCTCAGGCAGACCAACGTCAAGCGCCTGTTGGCATACTCGTCCATCTCTCACGCCGGGTTCGTCCTGCTCGGACTGATCGCCGGGAACCGCACGGGGATGGTGGCCGTCGTCCTCTACCTGTTCATCTATACGTTCATGAACCTCGGGGCGTGGGGCGTCGTCGTGGCGCTCCGCCGCGGCAACGTCATCGGCGAGAACGTCGAGGACCTGAACGGGTTGTACTCGAGGAATCCCGTCGCCGCCGTGGCGATGCTGATCTTCATGTTGTCGCTGGCCGGCATCCCGCCGACGGCGGGATTCATCGCCAAGTATCACCTGTTCGCCGCGGTGATCGAAACGGGCCACGTCAACGTGGCCGTGGTCGCGGCGCTGAACGTCGCGATCGGCCTTTACTACTACATGAGGCTGGTCGTGGCGATGTTCATGGCGGAGCCGAGCGAAGCCGGCAGCGTGGGGTTTTCGCGCGGGGTGACGTCCGTGCTCGTCATCACGCTGGCCCTGACGATCCTGATCGGCGTCTATCCGGACTGGTTCATCAACCTGGCGCAGGACGCGACAGCCACGCTTCCCGTCTTCTGACGGATGGGCGCCGGCAATCGCCGGCGCCCACGCGCGCGGCTACATCTGGTTGAATCGGACGGCGAAGTTCTCCTGCCCCTGGATTGTCCGCTGGATGAACCACATGCCGCGCGTCTCGTAGATGAATGCCGAGGCGTTGTCGTCCTCGGGCAGGTTCTCCAGGCTGTCTTCCGGCCCCATCCATTCCCGGAGAGCCGCCGAATCGCCGTCCTCGAGCCAAGCTTGCAGGTTGGGGTCGGCGACTTGGTCGGCGAAGAACGTGGTGAGCTCGATTCCTTCGGCCACGCCCGTCTGCGGCAACGTGTAGATGACCACGCCTCCCTCCTGGTAGGCCGTCAGGTAGTGCGTCTCGCCGACCATGGTGGTCCCGACCTGCTCGCCGAAAACATCGGCGACCTCGATGGTGACGTCACCCAGCTGAACGCCCATCACCTCGATGTTCCGGCTGGTGAAGTCGGGCGCTTCCTCGGAAATCACGACTTCCGTCAATTCGTAGGTCGGAGGAGGGGGCGGCGGCGGTGGTTCCTCGACGACCGGTTCCGGCTCGGGTTCCTCCGGAGGCGGAGCGCAGCCGGCTGCGGAGAAAACGAGAACCGAACACAGGCCAAATAGCGCGACATGTTTCAGCATGACTCCTCCCGAAGGCGTTACCGGGGTCGAGCAACCCGTGATTCAGAGGGACGCGGGCTCCATCGCCGGGCGGATTATACATCAAGGGCGCGTGGCGGGGGCAAGCGAAACCGGAGACCGGCGGGGCGGGCCGCGCGCGAACGCCGGCGCCCGCAAGCCGCCGGTATCAAAGGACTACGAGGTGACGCGGATCGCGCACGCGCCCGCCGCTCGGGTTCCGGGCCGGCCTAACGTTGGCCGGCTTCCAGGCTCTCGAGCGTCTCCTCGACCAGCCGTTCGTTGTCTTCCCTGGAGATGTTGCGCTCGATCAGCTTCGACGCGATCCGGATCGACAGGTCGGCGACCTCGCCCCGGATTTCCCGGAGCGCCTGGCTCTTTTCGCTCTCGATCTGACGCTTCGCCTCCCGAACGATCGCGTCGGCTTCGCCGCGGGCCTTCTGCTTGAGCTCCTCGCCAAGCTGCAGCGCGTCGGCCCGGCTCTTCGAGACGATCGCCTCGGCTTCGACGCGGGCGGCCTTGAGAATCTCCGCCGATTCCGATTGCAGCCGCTCCAGTTCGCCTCGGGCCGCGTCGGCGTCGTCCAGGGACTTGCGGATCGTTTCCTGACGGCGTTCCAGCGCGTCGAGCAGCGGCCGCCACGCGAACTTCGCGAGCAGGAACACCAGCACGAGAAACGTGGCGATCGTCCAGAAGTACAGTCCCGGATCGACCTGGACCAGTGGATTATCCATGCGTTCCTTCCTTGGCGCCGCGGGGACGGCCTGTAGATTCCACTCGATCCCGAGTCGCGTTACCTCAGGATCACGACGAGAAAGATGAACACCTCGCCGAGGATAGCCACGCCTTCGAGCAGGAACAGCGGGAGCGTGATGACGCCGCTGATCTGCGCGGCGGCCGAAGGCTGACGGGCGATTCCGTCCGCCGCCGCCGCGGCGAACCGGCCGATGCCGATCCCGGCGCCGACGACCACCAGGCCGATTCCGATGGCGACGCCGAAGTAGTGCAGAACTTCGGTTTCGGCGATGGCTTCCGCCTGGAAGAGGAACGCGCCGAGAAACTGCAGGACTTCCATTCGAATACTCTCCGTGGGTTAGTGATGGACGTGAATGGCCATGCCGATGAACACGGCCGACAAGAGCGTGAAAACGTAGGCCTGGACCAGGATGACGATCAGTTCGAGAGCCGAGATGCCCACCGCCAGCGGGACCGATACGAAGGCGCCGACGGCGATGCCGAGCAGGGCGGATCCAAAGAGCTCGGCAAAGAGGAACACCATGGAGAGGATCGCCAATATGGCCAGGTGCCCGCCCGTCATGTTCGCCGCCAGACGCATCGTCAAGGCGAAGGGGCGCACGAACATGCCCATGATCTCGATCAGGACCACGACGAAGCGCAGGACGAAATTCAGACCTCCCGGAGCGAGGTGCTTCCAGTGTTGAACGAAGCCGTGCGCCAGGGTGCCCGCCGCGATGATGGAGAAGAACGTGACCGTCGCCAGTCCCGCCGTGACGTTGAAGTTGGCCGTAGCGGTCGCGCCGCCGTGACCCAAGTGGGTCAGGAACGCGTCCTCGCCGCCGTGCAGCACGTAATGGTTGAAGAGCCCGGTCACTTCGAAAATGGGGATCATGCCGATGGCGTTGGCGCCGAGTATGAATACGAAGAACGTCAGGAGCCACGGCGCCCATGTCCGCACCCACCGCTTGCCGACGTTGGGTTCGACGATGCTGTCGCGCACCCAGATCACCATGTACTCGAGGACGTTGGCGAAACCGGACGGCACCATCTGCGGCTGCCGCAGGTACCGGCGAACCGTGAAAGTGACGAGGAAGAAGACGGCGGCGGCCACCAACCAGAGCATGAAGACATGCTTCGTGATGGAGATGTCGAACGGGAGGACGTCCGGGAGGTGGATCAGGGGCTCCGGGCTGTTCGCGATGTGCCCGATCATCACCTCGCCGGCGTCGAAGGCTTCGGTCGCCTCGCCGGCAAGTTCTTCCTGTAACCTCGCGGGCTCGATCATCTCTTTCCGCTTCTCAATCGATCGGCTCTCGGTCCGCCCCGCCGGGCCGCTGCCGCAGCAATCGTTGCAGGCCGTAGGCTTCCGCGGCGTGCAGCGACAGGAAATAACCCGTAAAGCTGGCCACGAACGGCGCCGGGCGCAACGCACCGACGAGAAGCATGGCGACCAGATACGCGGCCACGAACGCCATCTTCCCGCCGAAGAGCCACAACTGCACCCGGATCATGCGTTCCGGATCGCGCCGGTGCGCGCGCTCGGCGACGATCCAGCCCACCCCCGCCATCAGCAGGGGGCCGGCCATCCCGAGCCAGATTTCCCGGGCGGCGTCGATTCCCGGCGCCCGCGTCAACAGGAACGCCGAAGCCACGCAGGCCGCCGCCATCCACGCGACTGATTTCATCGCCGCCACACGATCCGGGCCAGTTCCGCGAAACCGACCACGATCCCGACTCCCAGCCCGGCCAACAGCAGCCACGGCGGCGTTCCGAGCCACCGGTCGAGCAGGAAGCCCACGCCGCCGAAGACCAGCATGGCGGCTGGCAACGTGTACCCGGCCGTCATGGCCGGACCCGCGTTCCGAAGATTCTCCTGAAAAACCTTCAGTGACCGCGAAAGGAACCGACCTGGACCCTCGTCGGGCATCGGGACCCCCACCGCGTCCGCACGGGCGGCGCGCGGATGCTCAGCGGCGCGTCCGACCCAAGTTCAAACTGGGCATTATACCAATCCTCTGGACACTTGTGGTCCCGAACTTGGCCTGCGCGCGGGCCGGGCCAGGATGATTCCGGCGGGCGTTGGACGAACGCGTCCGCTCTGACACAATATCCCTATGCGACTGCGTGTTCCCCGCAGGCGGGCGATCGCCGCGACGCTGTGGCTGCTGGCGGCGGCCGGGTGCGTCCGGTCTCCGGCCGTCGGCCCGCGTATCCAGGAATCGCTCTTTCGCGACGGCGTCGGGGCGTTCCACCAGGGGACTCCGGACGGATACCGCCGGGCGGCGGCCGCCTTTCGGCGCGCCGCGGCCGTCGAGCCGGACAACTGCCGGTATACGCTCCACCTGGCCGAGGCCCTGGTATTCCTGTCCGACGAGCAACGTTCGAACTGGGAGGCGTACGAGGCGAGCCGGTCCGAGGCCGTCCGCGCCCGGAACGCCAACACGTGCCCGGACGACGCGGACTTCCAGGCGCGCCTGGACGCTTTCCTCGAGCCCGGGACCGAGGCGGACACGCTCCGGAGGCTGGTCCTGGCGAACCCCGAAGATGCGATGCACTGGGTCGCCTATTGGCGGCTCGTCTCCGGCCGGCCCCGGGCCGAGCGCCGTGGAGAGATCGCTCCCGAGGATCCCGAAGGGCTGCATCCCGAATCCGCTCTGGTCCAGCACGCGGTCGGGCGGTTCTACCGGAGAACCGGGGAGACGGAGCGGGCCGGCGCATCGTTCCGCCGGGCGCTGACGCTGAATCCGTCCCACTATCGCTCATATCTGGAACTGGGACACGCGGCCTTCGAGAACGAATCGCCGCTCGCCGAAACCCTCTACGGGGAGGTCGTGCGGCGCGCCCCGGGCTTTCTCGAGGGCCGCCGGGCATTGGGCGCCTACTACGAGGCCGTCGACCAGACCGAGGCGGCGATGGCCGAGTACCGCGCGGCCATCGACGCCAATCCGGACTACCATCCCGCGCACTACGACCTGGGCGTCCTGCTGCTCGACCTGGAACGACCCGACGAGGCGGAACCCCACATGAGGCGCGTCGTGCGCCTCGACGAGTCCAACGCGGACGCCTATTACCACCTCGGTAACATCCAGTTCGATCGGGGACGCTTCGCGTGGGCGCGGATCCAGTACGAGGTGGCGCTGGCGTGGCGTCCCCGGCACATCAACGCCGAGTACGGTTACGGACGGGCCGCGCGCGAGCTGGGCGACCTGGACGAAGCGCTGGAGCGGTTCGAGCGGGTGGTCGAGCTGGCGCCGGATTCCCCGGAGGGCTACTTCGCGCGCGGTTCGGTGCGATCCGTCCTGGAGGCGTATCCGGGGGCCGTGGAGGACTACGCGATGGCGACGCGCACCGGGGAGCAGGAGATTCTCCAGACCGACGCTCGCATCCGGAGCGCCTCGGAGAGGGATTCCCGCGTCGCCCGCGCCCGGCGCCGGCGTCTGGAGGAGCGCAAGGCCGCCCTGGAAGAGCTGGTCAGCTATGCCGTTCAGAACCGGGCGGCCGTGGAAACCTACCTGCGGCAGTTGGAGCGCTACGACGCGGGCCGGGGTCGCGTTTCCGGCGGCCACTGAAGGCGCACGGCCCGCCGGCGATTCACCCGTGCGACGCGCGTTTCGGCCGGGCGCCTACGGCGCGCCGTAGGTCTCGGTCAGGTAACGCACGAGCATGTCGATCTGGTCGTCATCCAGGAAGAGGCCATAACCGAGCATCCGGAAGATCGTTTCCCGGAACTCGTCCTCGGTGTACGCGCCGGGCGCCGAGGTGATCGCGCTCAGGTCGTGACACGTCGTGCAGGCCGTGTTGAGGAGATCCTCGGCGGCGGCCGCGTCGAAGTCGGGCGCGTCGCCTTCGGCGTCCGCCTCCGGGGTGGAGCCCAGGTAGTCGACGATGGTCTCGAACTCCTCCTCGGACAGGACGACGCCGTAGCCCATCATGCGGCTGACGGTCTCGCGCCATTCGTCGGCGGTGTAGAAGCCGGGCTCGATGCCGGTCAGGTCGTGACACGTCGTGCATCGCGTGTTGATGAGATCGGCCGCGGCGGCCGCATCGACGGCGGGCGCTTCGCTCTCGGCGTCCGCTTCGGGGGCGGCGCCCAGGTAGTTGACGATGGTCTCGAACTCCTCCTCGGACAGGACGAGGCCGTAGCCCATCATGCGGCTGACGGTCTCGCGCCATTCGTCGGCGGTGTAGAGGCCGGGCTCGATGCCGGTGAGGTCGTGGCACGTCGTGCACCGCGCGTCGACCAGGTCGGCCGCGGCCACGGCGTCCACGGCCGGCGCCTCGGACGGCTCGCCGCTGGCCAGGTAGGCGACCAGCGTGTCGACCTCCGCGTTGGTCAGGTCCGCGCCATAGGCCAGCATGTTCAGGACGACCTCGCGAATCGCGTTCGCGTCGGAGGAGGCGCGGAGCGCGTCCACGCCCCCGAGGTCGTGACAGGAGACGCACTTGGTTTCCAGAATCTGCTGCCCCTCCGACTGGAAGGGCGCCGCGCCCGGCGCGAGGGGACGAGCCGTGCTTCCCATCGCGGGTGTCGCCTCGGGGGCCGGCGACGCGACGCCGCCCCACGCGAGAAGAAGGGCGGCGGGGAGGGCAATCGGAATCCAACGTTTCATGGCAAGCTCTCGTTCAAGTATTGGAACGCGCCAGTATAAAGAACACGCTGACGGGGCGCAACTTGCAGGCGCATCCGGCGGGCGCCGGCGCGATCAGCCCGCGGGTTCCAGGCGCAGCAGCGATCCGGAGTTCGCCTCGCGCGCCGTGGTGGCGTCGGTCACCACGTAGAGGTATCCGTCCGGCCCCTGACGCACGTCACGGACTCTGGCGCCGAGCTCCGACAGGATCGATTCCCGCTCGTCGGGGCCGTCCACGTCGAAACCGATCCGGTGGACCCCCGCGCCGCGGGCCGCCAGGGCGCCCACGAACACGCTGCCGCGCCATTCCGGGAAGGCGTCGCCGGTGTAGGCCGTCATGCCGGACACGCCGATGGAGGGCACCCAATAGGCCAGCGGTTGTTGCATCCCCGCCTGCCAGGGTCGGTCGGTTATCACGGCCCCGGAGTACTCGCGGCCGAACGTGACCGCGGGCCAGCCGTAGTTGCCCCCGGCCGTCACGACGTTGACTTCGTCGCCTCCCTGCGGTCCGTGCTCGTTCGTCCACAAGTCGCCGGTTTCGGGATGGATCATCAGGCCCTGCGGGTTCCGATGCCCGTACGAGTAGATCTCCGGCCGGTAACCGGCCCGCCCGACGAAGGGGTTGTCGTCGCGCGCGCCGCCGTCGTCGTCGAGACGCACGATGCTGCCGGCGTGGTCGCCGGGATCCTGGGCCCGGTCCCGCATGTTCCGCTCGCCCACCGTCATGAACAACGCGCCGTCCGCCGCCCAGGCCAGGCGCGACCCGTAGTGCAGGTTGGTCGCGGCCCACGCGTCGGCGACGAAGATGTCCTCCACGTCGTTCAGGCGCCGTCCGTCGAACGTGCCGCGCGCCAGGGCCGTGGTCGCGCCCTGATCGCCGGCTTTCGAGTATGTCAGGTAGACCCGGTTGTTCTCGGCGAAGTCCGGATGCAGCGAGACCTCGAGAAGACCTCCCTGACCGGCGTAGAGAGACTCCGGCACGCCCGCCACCGGCTCGGGGTCCAGGCGCCCGTCCCGCACGATGCGAAGCTGGCCCGACCGCTCCGTGACCAGGATGCCGCCGTCCGGAAGAAACGCGATGCTCCATGGATTCGCCAGTCCTTCGGCCAGGGTGACGACCCGCACGCCGCCCACCGCGCTCGGGACCGTTCGGTTCGCGTCGCCTGGAGCGCAACCGCCCGCAAGAACCGCGGCCGCCGCCGCGAGCAGAAAGTGTCCGGACCTCATCGATCGCCTCCTCCGGCCGCCGCCGGCGCGGCGGACGCCAACGCATCTCCGCCCGCCGCAACGACCCACGCCTGAGTATGCCCGCCGAGCCCGCGCCCCGCAAGCCCGGCCGCGCGCCTCCGTTACGGCTTCTGCTAAGATGAACCGTCGTCCGGCCGTATCGGGCCGGTCCCGACGGGGGGTTTCATGCCGGTGCGTATCGAACTCAACGGCGAATCTCGCGAAATACCCGCATCGATCAGCGTGCGCCAACTGCTGGAGCACTTGGAGCTTCCGGCCGACCGGGTCGCGGTCGAGCACAACCGGACGGTCGTGCCGCGAGCGCGATGGGCGGAGGTCGTCATCGAGGCGGGCGACCGCATCGAGGTGGTCCATTTCGTCGGCGGCGGCTCAGGCGGCGGCTTGGGCGGCGACGGCGGCGGCCTGCGGATCGCCGGGCGGTCCTTCGACTCGCGCCTGATCGTCGGCACCGGGAAGTACGCCACCCACGAGATCATGGCCGAGGCCCACCGGCGGTCGGGCGCCGAGATGGTCACGGTGGCCGTCCGGCGCGTCGAGCTCAAGCGGGGAACCGGCCGTTCGCTCCTGGATTTCATCGACGCCGACAGGATGACGATCCTGCCCAACACCGCCGGGTGCTACAGCGTCGACGACGCCGTCAGGACCGCGCGCCTGGGCCGCGAAGCCGGGCTCTCGGAGTGGGTCAAGCTGGAGGTGATCGGCGACGAGCGGACGCTGTTCCCCGACACCGCCGGCCTGATCGAGGCCACGCGGGTATTGGTCAAGGAGGGGTTCGTCGTGATGCCGTACACCAACGACGACCTCATCGTGGCCCGGCGCCTCGTCGACGCCGGCGCCGCGGCGATCATGCCGTTGGGCGCGCCGATCGGGTCCGGCATGGGGATCCAGAACGTGGCGGCGATGCGCATTCTGCGCGAACGCGTCACCGAGGTGCCGCTCATCGTGGACGCGGGGGTCGGGACGGCGTCCGACGCCGTGCTGGCCATGGAACTGGGCGCCGACGGCGTGCTGATGAACACGGCCATCGCCGGCGCCGACGATCCTGCAGCCATGGCCGACGCGATGAATCACGCGGTCCGGGCCGGCCGCTTGGCCTACGAGGCGGGGCGCATCCCCCGGAAGCTGTACGCGACCGCGTCGTCGCCCGCCGAGGGGACGGTCCGCTAGTCCGGTTTCGAGATCCCGTACGCCTTCATCTTTCGATACAGGTAACTGCGCTCGAGACCCAGATCGCGGGCGGTCTGCGAAACGTTCCAACCGTGGGTCTCCAGCTTCGAGACGATCAGGTCTCTCTCGTACCGGGCGCGGCCTTCCCGGAGGGTTCGCCCGTCGGCGCCCGCCCCGTTCGGCAGGGACAGGTCCTCGGCGCGGATCTCGTCCTCGGGCGCCATGATCACCAGCCGCTCGATCTCGTTTCGAAGCTCCCGGACGTTGCCGGGCCACGCGTAGCCGGACATGGCCCGGACAGCGTCCTCGCCCAGGGTCTTCGCCGGGGCGCCGTGCTCGGCGGCGAACACCGACAGAAAGTACCGGGCGATCGCGGCGATGTCCGCACGCCGTTCCCGAAGCGCGGGCACGAAGAACGGGATCACGTTGAGGCGATAGAACAGGTCCTCGCGGAAACGGCCCGCCTGGATTTCCTCGGCGAGGTTCTTGTTCGTCGCCGCGATGATGCGAACGTCGACGCTTCGCATCGACGCCGCTCCAAGCGGCTGGAACTGTCGTTGTTCGATCGCGCGCAATACCTTGGCCTGCGTCTTGAGGCTCATGTCTCCGACTTCGTCCAGGAACAGCGTGCCGCCCGTCGCGAGCTCGAACTTGCCCTTCTTGTCGCCGGTCGCGCCGGTGAACGAGCCGCGCGTGTGGCCGAACAGCTCGCTCTCGATCAGCTCTTCGGGTATCGCCGCGCAGTTGACCTCGACGAACGGGCCGCCGCGGCGCGCGCTCTGGTAGTGGATGTTCCGGGCGACCAGTTCCTTTCCGGTGCCGCTCTCGCCGTAGATCAGGACCCGGCTGTTGGTCGGGGCCACCACCGTGATCTGCTTTCGGAGCGCCTTGACGGGGATGCTCTCGCCGACGATGTTGTAGCGCCGTTCCAACTCGTTCCGAAGCTCGACATTGGCCCGTTCCAGGCGGCGATGCGACAGCGCGTTGCGCGCCGCGAGCAGGATGTGCTCGATCGACAGCGGTTTCTCCACGAAGTCGTAGGCGCCCAGCTTGGTGGCCGCCACGGCCGTGGCGATCCGCGCGTGCCCGGAGATCATGATCACCGGGAGCGTGGCGTCCATTTCGCGGATTCGCTCCAGCGTCTTCAGACCGTCGACGCCCGGAAGCCAGACGTCCAGCAGCACCAGGTCGAACGCGCCGGCGTCCAGTTGTCCCAGGCACTCCTCTCCGGTGGCCGCGACCGCGGCCGTATAGCCCTCGTCCTCGAAGACACCCTTCAGGGAACGGCGGATGCCGCTCTCGTCGTCGACGATCAGGACTCTCGGCATACGGGCAGCTCGACGATGAAACGGGCGCCGCGGCCGTTGGACTCGGTCCCGATATAGCCGCCGTGGTCCGACACGATCCGGCTGGCGATCGCCAGTCCGAGCCCCGTGCCGTCCTTGCGCGTGGAGAAATACGGTGCGAAGACGCGGTCCGCGTCCTCGGGCGCGACCCCGTGACCGTTGTCGCTCACCGTCAGCCGCGCCATGGTGTCGTCGCGAACCAGCTCGCACCCGATCCGCAACTCCTTGTCCGTGCGCCCCGACATCGCGTCGAGCGCGTTGTCGATCAGGTTGGTCAGGACGCGCTTGATCTGCTGCGTGTCCATCATCAGTGGGGGCAGATCCTCGGGAATCTCCGTAACCACGCGGGTTCCGTCGAACCGGTCCTCGTACAAAGCGAGTGTGCGCTCCAGCAGCGGAGCGAGCGGCGTCGGTTCCAGGGACGGCGACGGGAGCCGCGCGACGCGCCCGAACTCGTTGACCAGCGCCTTCAGGCTGTCCACCTCCCCGGCGATCGACTCCACGCATTCGCGTACGATCGCGGCCGTGCGCGGGTCGATCTCGCGTGTCCGGTCCACGTGGCGGGCGATGCGCTCGGCCGAAAGCTGAATCGGCGTCAGGGGATTCTTGATCTCGTGCGCCAGCCGGCGCGCCGCTTCCCTCCACGCGGTGGCCTTCTGGGCCTTGGCCACCTCGGTCAGGTCCTCGACGACCAGGACGACGCCCCCCGTGCTCAACCGGCTCGCGAGGACGGCGCTGGGGACGCCTTGCCCGGACGCCGGGTCGGCGGCGAGCGTCATTTCCCGCGTCGTCGCGCCTTCCTGGCGGCAGATCCGCAGCAGTTCCTCGATGGCGTCGAGGTCGTCCCGGTCGAAAATGTCCCGAAGCGTGTCCGCCCCCTCGATCGCGAACATCGTCCGCGCCGCGCCGTTGATCTTGGTGACGCGGTCGTCGTCGTCGATCGATATCACTCCCGTCGGAATCGATTCCAGAATGGTTTCGGTATAGCGGCGGCGGTCGTCCAACTGCGCGGTGGTCACCTGGAGCCGCCCCGCCATGTCGTTGAACAGGCCCACCAGCATTTCCAGCTCGTCGTCGGCGTCGACCTTCACGCGGTGGTCGAGGTTGCCGGCCGAGATCTCGCGGGTGGCCGAGGACAGGGCCTCGATCGGCACCGTCATCCGCTTGGCGAGGAACAGGCCCGTCCACACCGCGGCGAACAACACCAGGATCGTCATCAGGGCGAGGATCTGCACGTAGGTGTCGCGGTAGAAGGTGCGTTCCTCGATCAGGCCTTCGTAGTTGATGCGTTCGTCGGCGATGGACTCGAGCAGAGCCAGGCGGTCCGGACCCGGAAACGCGGCTGCGATGAACCGGACGTCGTCGGCGGGAACGCGGGCAATGCCGATGAGGCTGCCGTCCGGCCGCGAGAGCAGGCGAGGCGCGGCGTCGGCCGACGCGTCTGGGCCGGATTGGAGCACGGCGTTCCGGAACGCGGCTGCGAACGCGGCGGCTTCGGACGACGACCGGATGATCGCGCCGTTGCCGTCCGTTACCGCGACGGCTTCCATCCGAAGGTTCCCGGCCGTCCGGTCCAGATCGTCCGGCAACTCGGACGCCGCCTCCCGAAGCGCGCCGACCGCCGCGCGCTCGAAGTCGGCGCGCCATGCGCCATCGATTCGGGCCGCCGTCTCGAAGACCCGCGTGGCGGGGCCGCTGAACCACTTGTCGATGCTGCGGTTGACCAACCCGAAGGCGAACGCGAAGAGCGCGATCGCCGGTATCAGCGTCAGCAGGATCATCGACGTTACCAGCCGGGTCTTGAACCGCGCGCCGGGTTTCTCGCTCCGGCGGTCCATGACGAGCTTGAACAGGCTGCGCGCCAGCACGAACGCGAACACCAGGAGGACCAGGAAGATGATGGTCGACAGCGTGAAGAAGAGCACGAACTGGTCCGGGTTCGCCGGACTCAGGAACGACTCCAGGTTGAAGGCCGCCTGGACGAAGACCGCCAGCGCCAGCACCAGCACCGCCAGCCCCGCAAGCTGAAGCCTCGTCGAGCCGAACGACGCTCCCATGACGCCATTATACGGTCCGCGCCCGGATCGACGCCGTTCTCCGCCATGCCGGCGGTATTCGTCCTTTGAATCCCGCCCGCGCGGCGGTATTCTGTTCCGCGACGGGCCGCCCTCCCTCCGTTGTCGCTCCCAAGACGGGACGGTACATCGATCATGTCCACATCGACTGTCTGGCGCCGCCTGCGTGCGGCGGCCGCCGGGCGCCCGGGGGGCCGCCTCCGGACGTCCCGAATCGGCGGGAATCCCACGCCCAAGGACCTGGCCGTCTTCACACGGCAGTTCTCCGTGATGATCGCGTCGGGCCTGCCGCTGGTGGAGTGTCTGGAGATCCTGGGTGCCCAACCGGGGAACCGGAAGCTGGCCGCCGCCGTTCACGATGTCCGGCGCGAGGTCGAGGCCGGCGCGTCGCTGGCCGAGGGAATGAGGCGTCACCCCCGGGTCTTCGACGACGTCTACACGCGCATGGTGGCGGCCGGGGAGGCCGGCGGGGTCCTCGACACGATCTTCCGGCGGCTGTCGACGCAAATCGAGAAGTCCGTCAAGCTGAGGTCGGCGATGCGTTCGGCCATGGTGTATCCGGCCGCGGTCGTGGCCGTCGCCGGCGCGGTGGTCACGCTGATCCTGTGGAGGGTCGTTCCCGCGTTCACCGAGCTGTTCGCCAGCATGGACGTGGCGCTGCCGTTGCCGACGCGGATCGTGATCGGCGCCAGCGCGTTCGTGGGAAACTTCGGAATCTTCGTCCTGGCCGGTTCCGTCGTCGCCGGCGTGCTCGTCCGATCGTGGTACGGAACGCCTCGGGGGCGAGCCGCGCTCGACGCCGGCGTTCTCCGTCTTCCCGTCGTCGGCGTCCTCGTCCGCAAGATCGCCGCGGCACGGTTCACCCGGACGACGGGCACGCTGATTGCGAGCGGCGTACCCATTCTCGACGCGCTGGCCGTCACGGCCCGCACCTCGGGCAACGCCGTCGTCGAGGCCGCGGTCCACGATGTTCGGACGGCCGTCGAGTCCGGACGCACCATCGTCGAACCGCTCGAGGAGTCGGGCGTGTTTCCGGGCATGGCGGTGCGCATGATCGGCGTCGGCGAGCGGACGGGCGCCCTGGCTGCCATGCTCGACAAGATCGCCGATTTCTACGAGGACGAGGTGGACATGGCGACCGCGGACCTGATGACGGCCATCGAGCCGATGATGATGGCGGCGCTCGGCGTGCTGGTCGGCGGCATCGTCGTCTCGATGTACATGCCGATCTTCAGCCTCGTCGGTCAGTTGAGCGGGTAGCCGAAACCCATCGCCGCGGTATTGACGATCGGGTTTATCCTGTATCGGCCGCGGAGTGGAGCCGGAGGTCGTGAAAACCCGCGATCGACCGGCGCTCCCGACGGGGAGGGCGGGGAGGAGCCGAACATGAAGCCCGAGTTCAGAACGACCCGGATCGAGGCCCAGCCCATCGTGGGCATACGTGCGACCAGCACGATGGACAGGCTCGCGGAGGTCATGGGACCGCTGTTCGGGGAGGTGCACGCCCACATCGGAGAGCAGGGCGCGACACCGGCGGGGATGCCCCTGACGATCTATCACACCGCGGACGGCGACACGCTGGAGATCGAGTGCGCGATACCCGTGGCGGCTCCGATGGACGGCACGGAACGTATCGGGGCCGGCGTGCTGCCGGGCGGAACGGTGGCCGCCGTCACGCACCTGGGGCCTTACGAGAATCTCCATCACACGTGGGCGGCGTTGACCGAATGGATGCGGTCAGAGGGGCTCGAGAGGGCTGGGGCGCCCTGGGAAGTCTACGTGACCGACCCCGGCGCCGAACCCGACGTGTCCAAGTGGCGCACGGACATTTTCTTCCCCGTACGCTGAGGCGCCGTCCGGCGAGTCCCGCGGCCGGGAGTGTTTGACACGGTTTTGGCGGAACTATAGCATCCGGAGTTCGGTGGCCCTTCCGTTCTTCTCCTCGCACGAGGACGTCAGAGGGAGGTTTCTCACATGAAGGACAGTCGCGGTTTTTCGCTCCTTGAGCTCCTGATCGTCGTTGCGATCATCCTGATCATCGCCACCATCGCGATTCCGAACCTGATACGGGCGCGTCAGGTTGCCAACGAAACCGGGGCGGTGGCCAACCTGAGGGTCATCAATACCGCCCAGATCACGTTTTTCTCCGGTTCCGGCAACTACGGCACGATCGAAGAGCTCGTGGCCGACGGCCTCCTGGACACCCGGTTCTCCTCCGGCGCCGTCCAGGGATATGACTACACGATCACCGATACGCCGGACACCTACGTGGCGACGGCCGCGGCCAGTTCCTCCAACGCCGGGCGGTTTTCCTATTTCTCGGGGCCTGACAACATCGTGCGCTACGCCGAGGGCGAGGACGTGACGCCGGGGGAACCGGTCCAGTAGCCGGGTCCGGCCCGGACGGACGGTGCGTGAGAGGCGCGGACGATGGAGCGGCATGCCGGCGGCGGGCGCGCGACGTCCCCACTCCTGATCGGGGTCGGGGTTGTGGCGCTCGCCGCGGCCGTGGCCGTCGCCGGCGTGGTGCGGTCGCGGCAGGCGCGCAACGAGTCCGAAGCGGCGGCCGGCCTGCAGGCGATCAACGCCGCCCAGAACGTGTACGTGATGGCCCACGACGAGTTCGCCACCCTTCAGCAGCTGATCGAAGACGGCCTGCTCGAAGACGCCTTCCAGGCCGCCGAGTCCGCGTACGACTACAGCGTGACGCTCCAGGGCGACGGGGACTACGTCGCGACCGCCGAGGCGGCCGGGGGCCGCTACGACTACTACTCGACGTCGGACTACGTCGTCCGCTACAGCGCCGATCCCGATCGGGCCCCGACGGGCCGGGCGGGTCAGCCGGTTCGATAACTCTTCCGGTCCGTTCGCGTCTAATCGTTCGCGGGCCCGCGCCCGGGGAACGGCGTTCCGTGACGGGATTCGATCACCGCGCGGACGACGGGTCCGGCGCAAGGCAAGACGATGCGTAAAGTGTTCTTGGCATTAGCGATAGTCGTTGTCTTCCACGCTTCGGACCTGGCGGCGCAATGCGCGGTCCGCCTGCCGGCGCTCGTCGACGGCGTCGAGGCCAACCTGGCCGCGCTCGAGGACCTGTCGGCCGATTTCGTCCAGTTTCAGGAAGATGCATTGAACCGTACCCACCGTGAGGAGGGTCATCTATACCTGAGGCGCCCGCGGATGATGCGGTGGGAGTACCGGACGCCGGAGGAACGGCTCTTCGTCGTCGATGGCGACACGATGTATTCGTACGCTCCGGCCGACCGGCAGGCCCGGCGCGACAGCGTGGGCGAGTCCTTCGACGACCGGGTTCCGATCCTGTTTCTACTGGGACGGTCGGACCTGGAAGGCGAGTTCTCCGACTACACCAGCGAGTCGGACGTG
The DNA here is from genome assembly GCA_022821145.1 of Acidobacteriota bacterium. Taxonomy (GTDB): domain Bacteria; phylum Acidobacteriota; class Terriglobia; order 20CM-2-55-15; family 20CM-2-55-15; genus JAJEDW01. The sequence goes on along the minus strand of JAJEEE010000076.1, from coordinate 43,296 downwards.
CAGGTGCCCGGCGCCTGCGGGATGCGGATGACCCCTCGGCGCGAGTCCGAGGTCGAGGAAGTGCTGCTGGAAGTCGATCCGTCGACGTTCGACATTCGACGGATGCGGCTGCGTTTCTTCGACGATTCGATCACGGACTTCGTTTTCGAGGCGATCCGGACGAATCGCGGCCTCGACGAGGAACTGTTCGACTTCGTCGCGCCGCCGGGCGTTCCCCTCGTCGACGGTCTCTGACGGGTCGGGATCGGCCGCGCGCCGGACCGAGCGCGGCGTTTCGCGATGGAATTCGATTGCAGGTACAGCCGGGCGGACGGAAACGTCGAATTCGGCGTCCACTCGGGACGGGACGCCTCCGACGTGCGTCACAGGCTGGAGGAGCAGGGACTCCTGGTCCTGGCCGTCGAACCGGCCCGTTCGTGGCTACCGCGCGCCGGCGGCCGCCGGAAGATCGGCTTCAAGCCCGACGCCTTCCTCTTGTTCAACCAGCAGTTCGCCGCCCTGGTTCGGGCCGGGCTGCCCATCATCCGTTCGCTGGAAATCCTGGAGAGCCGCACCGCCAACGCGGCCCTCCGATCGCACATCGGTTCGGTCCGCGAGAGCGTCACGTCGGGCGCGTCCCTGTCCGACGCCATGGAGCGCGAGGGCGTCTTCCCGCGCGTGTACACGGCGTCGGTCTTCGCCGGGGAGCGGAGCGGCAACCTGGTCGACGTCGTCGTGCGATACGTCCGTTACCAGAAGACGCTTCTGGCGGCCGGCAAGAAATTCCGCAACGCGTTGATCTACCCGTCGTTCCTGATCGTCCTGTCCGTCGTGATGGTGGCGGTGATACTGGCCTACGTGATTCCGCGGTTCGCCGTGCTCTACGACAGCCTGAGCACCCAGCTTCCGTTGCCGACCCAGATCCTGATCGCGGTTTCGGGCACGCTTCAGGGCTGGGTGCTGCCGATGCTCATCGCCGCGGCCGTGGCCGCGATCGGTTCTCGAATCTGGATACGGTCCGACGGTGGCCGCGAATGGATCGACAACCTCAAGCTGCGGCTGCCCGTCCTCGGGCCGGTGTGGTCCATGTTCGCCATGGCGCAGCTGTCGAGAACGCTGGCCACGCTGCTTCAAGGCGGCATCCCGCTGGTGGCCGCGCTCGAAGCGGCTCACGAAGCGTCCGGAAACCGGGTCATCGGGGACGCGATCCAGGCCGGGACCCGCCGTGTCCGGGAAGGGATGGCGCTCGCGGATGCGTTGGAGGCGACGGGCCGGTTCCCGGAACTGGCCGTGGAGATGATCGGCGTCGGCGAGCAGACCGGGGCCTTGCCCGACATGCTCAACCACGTCGCGGACTTCTACGACGAAGAGCTGGACGTGCGGTTGACGGCGCTTCTGAGCCTGGTCGAGCCGATCATCCTGATCGTCGTGGCGGTGTTCGTGGCGTTCATCCTGGTGTCGCTCTACCTTCCGGTCTTCAGCATCGGCGCCAGCGGCATCGCTTGACTGGAGAGGACGAGAAACGAGGTCATGACCGAAGAGACGGCGAAGCGGACGCCTGATGCGGGCGCTGACGGCGATTCGGCCGCGGAGCACCGGGAGCGCGCCCGCGCGCTCGCCGAACGCTACCGGTACGAGTTCGTCGACCTCAGAGACGTGCACCTCGACGTGGACCTGCTGCGCTCCACGCCGGTCGACCTGATGTTCCGGTACAACTTCGTTCCGTTGGCCGTGACGGGCGACGCGCTGGAAATCGCGATGGCGGACCCGAGCGACCTGGTCGCGGTCGACGAGGTGGCCGCGCTTCTGGACCGGCCCCTCGTCATCCGGGTGGCCGCCGAGGAGGACCTCAACGCGCTGCTGAAGAAGTCCGAAGCCTCCCAGCGCGTGCTCGACGAGGCCACCGAGGGTTTCCGGCTGGCGCTGATCCGCGAGGACGAGAGCGGCGACGAGACGATCACGATCGAAAAGATCACCCAGGAGGAGTCGAGTCCGATCATCCGCCTGGTGGACACGATCGTCTTCACGGCGCTGGCGCGGCGCGCCAGCGACATCCACATCGAGACCGGCGCGTCGGAAGTGCTCGTGAAGTACCGTGTCGACGGCTCGCTCGGGCAGGCGATGGACCCGATCGCCAAGGAACACCACGCCACGATCATCTCGCGCATCAAGGTGATGTCGGAGCTGGACATTTCCGAGAAGCGCGTGCCCCAGGACGGCCGTTTCAAGACGCGGTACAAAGGGCGCTCGATCGACTTTCGCGTTTCGATCATGCCGTCCACCCACGGCGAGGACGCGGTGATCCGCATCCTGGACAAGGAGTCGATCAACGAGGAGTTCCGGAGCCTGAACCTGGACGTGATCGGGTTCGCGGACAGGGAGCTGCGGCTCTTTCGCCGGTACATCAACGAACCGTACGGCATGGTGCTCGTGACGGGCCCGACGGGAAGCGGCAAGACGACCACGCTGTACGGGGCGTTGATGGAGATTCGGAACGAAGAGGACAAGATCATCACGATCGAGGATCCGGTCGAGTACCAGATCCAGGGCATTACGCAGATCCCGGTCAACGAGAAGAAGGGCCTGACGTTCGCGCGGGGGCTGCGTTCGATACTGCGGCACGATCCGGACAAGATCATGGTGGGCGAGGTCCGGGACATGGAGACCGCCCAGATCGCGATCCAGTCGGCCTTGACGGGCCACCTGGTGTTCACTACGGTGCACGCCAACAACGTCGTCGACGTCATCGGCCGCTTCCTGAACATGGGCGTCGATCCCTACAATTTCGTCTCCGCGCTGAACTGCATTCTGGCGCAGCGCCTGGTGCGGCTGATCTGCCGCAACTGCGCGCGCCGGGCGGACTATCCCCGCGAGTTTCTCGTGGAATCGCGCCTCGACGGTCCCGAATTCCGCGACGCGGTCTTCTACGAAGGCGAAGGCTGCCTGGAATGCAACGGGACGGGATTCCGGGGCCGCACAGCGATTCACGAGCTGCTCGACCTGTCGGACGACATCCGGGAGATGATCGTCGACAGGAAACCGACGTCCGAGATCAAACGGGCCGCGAAGAAGGAAGGGATGACGTTCCTCAGGGAATCGGCCATCGCCAAGGTGCTGGAGGGCAAGACGACGCTTCGCGAGATCAACAAGGTGACGTTCATTGAGTAACGTGGTGTCACGCGGTTTCTCCGCGCTGTTCGGTCCCGATCGCCCCCGGTGGGCCTGCGAGCTTGCGCCCGGGGCCGCGGTGGTCGTCGAGGTCTCCCCGGACCGCCGGCGCGTGGCGTCCGCCGCTTCGGCTCCCCTGCCGGACGACGCCGTTCGGCCCGGAGTCCGGGGACGGAACATCGAGGATCCGCGCGGCGTGGAAGGCGCGCTCGCGCGCGCTCTCGACGAGGCCGGTTTCTCGGGTTCCGAGCTGGTCCTGGTCGTCCCGGACGGCGCGGCGCGGGTCGGCCTCGTCCGGATCGAGTCCATGCCGTCCCGGAGCGCGGACCAGGAATCGTTCATTCGGTGGAAGCTCCGGAAGAACGTTCCGTTCGACGTCAACGCCGCGCGCGTGGTCTTCGAGAAACTGGACGCGAACGGCGCGGTCGATCTGCTCACCATCGTTTCGCCCCTGGCCGTCATGGAGGAGTACGAGAGCGTGGTCGATGCGCTGGGAATCCATCCCGGCGTGGTCGTGCTGTCGACATTGGCCGCGTTGAATCTCCTCGACGGCGATTCGCCCGTCGACGAAGCCCTGTTCGTCAAGTCGAGCCGCGCCGCGGTCGTGACGACGATCGTGAAGGGCGGGCGGTTGCGTTTCTACCGGCGGCTGCCGCGGCCCGTTTCGCTGGAGGACGCCATCTATCCAACGTTGATGTACTACCAGGACAAGCTCGGCGAGGGCGCCGGCGGCGGCATCGGCGAGGTGATCCTGTGCTCGGAGACCGGGGACGGCGACGACGTCGCCGCCTGCGGGGACAGGCTCGGTGTACGGCCGCGCCCCCTGCACCCGGCGGGAGTCCGGGACGCCTACAAGCCCGCGCTGGGGGCGCTGTGGCCATGACGTTCCGGTACCGGCTGAACCTGGCGACGCGGCCCTTTCGTCACTACCGCTCCACCAACCTCGTCGTCGCGGCCGTGCTGGCCGCCCTGGCCGGGTTCGGCGTCTGGGAAGGCGTCGGATTCGCGCGGTTCTCGTCGGACCTGATCGAGCTCCGGGCCCGGGAACGGGAAGCCCGCGTCGAATGGGAGTTTCTCGGAACCCGAATCGCCGAGCTCGAGCGCGGGCTGGCGGAGCCCGAAGCCGTCGAGACCGTTTCCCGCGTACGGTTCCTGAACGCCATTCTCGAGCGGAAGGCCTTTTCCTGGAACGTCCTCCTTCGGGAGATCGAGCGGATCGTGCCGCCGTCGGTCCGGATCGTCACGCTCGTCCCCGAGTTCGGCGAAACCGGCGACGTCCGGCTCCAGATGGAAGTGCGCGGCCGCAGCGTGGAGGCGTTCTCGCGGTTCCTCCGGGCGCTCGAGGACAGCGCGTCGTTCAGCGACGTGACCGTGTCGGTGGAGGAAGCCGGCGAGGTCCAGGGACAGGCGGAGCGGCGGTGGCTGACGCGCGTGGCGTATCGGCCGCCGGGCGTTCCGGCGGAGGTCGTCGCGCCATGAGACGTTTTTATCCGCGCGAGAAGGTCCAGATCGCGTTCGCGGGCTTCGTGGCCGCCCTCGGAGCCGCCGCGCTGCTCTTCTTCCTCGTCCTGTACCTGCCGCTTCGCGCGGAGTATCGGGCCGCGGGCGAGACCATCGCGCGGCTCACGGCCGAGACCGCGGCTCGGCGCGCGGCGCTCGACCGGATGGAAGCCGCGGCCGACGGGATCGATCTGGCCGGCGAACACTGGTCCCGATTCCTTCGCGAGCGGTTGATCACGCGCGACCAGGGATACGCGGCCATGATTCCGGACCTGGAGGGGTTGGCGCGGTTCGCCGGGGTCAGCCGGGACCGCGTGAACTACAATCTGATCGAGGAATCTCAATTCGGGGTCTACGCGGTTGTGATCAACATGCCCATCCGCAACAGCTACGATTCGCTGACGCGGTTCATCGAGGAGCTGGAGAACGCCGAGACCTTCTTCATACTGGACTCGATCCTGTTGAGTCGTCCGGACGTCGAGGACGACACCGACCTCAACCTGGAACTGAACCTCACGACGTTCTTCTCGGAGCAGCCGTGAGCGCGAGCCCGCGGCAACCGATCGCGATCTGGCTGATCCTGCTCGTCGTCCTGGCGGCGGCGTACTGGATCGGACAACGGATTTACGACGTTCCGCAAGGCGCGGCGGGCGCGGCGGGCGCCGAGGCGGGGCCGCCGGGCATGGACCTGCCCGAGTTCGCGCAGCCGTCCGGCTTCGAGATCCGGGACCCGGACGCGATTCTGCGCGAGGGTCCGCGCCGGAACCCTTTCGAATACGCGCCCGAGCCCGCGCCCGAACCGGTTCTGACGGACGGCGCGGCTTCGATCGCTCCGTTCGCCGCGGCGCCGGCCGCGCCGCCGCCTTCCGCACAGCCCGCGCCGCCGCGTCCGCCTCCACCGCCTCCCGTGCCGTTCCGGTACAGCGGATATTCCACGATCGGCGGGGAGGGCGAGTTGCGGGCCTGGCTGTTCGACGACGGGGAACCCTTCGGCGTCGTCGAGGGCGAGGTCCTGATGGGCCGTTACCGGGTGATCGCGGTCACGACCGACTACGTCGAGGTGGAGGACATGGAATACCTGCGACGCGAACGCCTGCCGCTGCTCTTCGAATCCCCGTGAGCCGTCCGACGCATTCCGGCGAAAGCGGATTCACGCTGGCGGCGCTGATCATTTTCCTGACCGCGGCGTCGATCGCGATGGCGGCGGCCGTGCCGGCCTATCGGACCCAGGCGCTCCGCGAACGCGAGCAGGAACTGGTATTCCGCGGACAGGAGTACGTGCGCGCCATCCAGAAGTACCAGCGCCGCTTCGGCATCTATCCGCCCGACATCGATTCCCTTCTGGATTCCAACGGCTTGCGTTTCCTGAGGCGCGCCTACACCGACCCCCTGACCGAGGAAGGTTTCCGCGTGCTGACGCTCAATCCGGACGGCACCGTGAACGGCTCCGTCGTCTACGAGGAGATGGCGGCCGACGCCAATCTCTTTCGAGGAAGCGACCCGGCGGCGTTCGGCGACGCGCCCGCGGCCGACCCCTTCGGTCCCGGGGCCTCGCCGTTCGCCGGCGCGGGCGGTTTCCCGCAGCCGCAAGGCGGCGGCGGATTCGGCCAGGGCGGCCGCGGGTTCGGCGGGGGCTTCCCCGGGCAGGCCGGTTCGGGCCGTGGCGGTTTCGGCGACTCTGGCGCGGGTTTCGGGCAGGCGGTGAGTCCCGGCGCGGGAGCCGGCGGGGGCTTCGGCCGGCAGAACACGGGTTTCGGCCAAGCCGTGGCGCCCACCGCCCCGCAAGGGCGCGGCGGGTTCGGACAAGCCGGCGCGAGCCCCGGGCCGGGCGTGGGGTTCGGGGGCGCGCAAGGCCGCGGCGATTTCGGGGGTCGTGGCGGCCGCGGCGCAGCGTCCGAAGGCGGCGGACGCGGGGGGTTCGGGGCGGCGCCGGCCGGATTCGGCTCCGCGCCGGCAGGGTTCGGTTCCGCCGGCGGCTTCGGCGCGCCGCCGACGACACCGACGACCGGCGGCGGCGACTTCGGCGCGCCCGATCTGTCCACGGGCGGCGTCGTCGGGGTCGCGCCCCAGACCGAGAGCCCGTCGCTGATCGGCTACAATCAGCGGTTTCAGTACAACGAGTGGGAGTTCATTGCGCTGCCGGGCTTCGGCACGGTGCCCCTGACCTCGCCTCTGATGGCCGGGGCCACGTCGGGCGCCGAGAATCCGTTCGGCGAAAGCGAGGCCACGCCGTTCGGCCCGAATCCCGGCACGGGGTCGCCCTTCCGCGGGAATTGATCTCTCTCTCGCGCATGTTACTTTGCGGCCGAAGATGACACGATCCGCTCCCGCAGCGACGACAACGTACGGTCGAGCGACTCTTCGGCGACGCCGTTGACGATCGGGGCGACGAAGGGCCGGGCCAGAAGCGGTATCGATCGACTCAGCGTGATGGACTCGCACTCCACGAGAACGCCAGCCTCGGTTTCCTCGTACCGCCAGTAGGAGTTCATCCGCCAGAGGAAACCCCGGTCCTCGCCCGCAGGCTTTTCCCTCTCCGACGGCCTTCCGGCGTCGGCGACCTCGGCGATCCGGGTGGCCACGGTGCGGCTCGAAGCCCGGCGCGTCCCATGCCGCGCGTACTCCACGCGGTGTTCGGTGTTGTAGGTGGCCGTGACGATCTTCTTGCGGACGAGTTTCAGGTACACCTCCATCCAGTCCGGGCCGCGGTCCAGGACCCGAGTTTCCAGCACGTCCTCCGGTTGGACCGCGGCATCGTCCGGATTCTGAACGTCGTCGAGAACCTGTCGGAGCGTGACGTTCGGGATCAGGACGGCGCCGACCCAGTGATGGATCCGGCCGCCGGGCACGCCGATCGAATCGCCGCCGGCGTCGCGCGTTTCGAATCTGTCGATCCAGATGTCTCCGTTCAGCAGACGCTCCCACCGTTGTCGATCGTCGTCGCGATGGTCGAGGGCGAGAAACGCCGCGCCGTTGGAGTCGAGTTCCCGGCGGATGCGGTCTTCGGTCAGACGCACATACGCGTCCCAGGCGCGCACGCGGGCCTCGGGCAGGTCCTGTGCGTGGAGCCGCACGGTCGAGACCGTGGCGATACCGATCAGGATCAGGGCGGGGAAACGCAGCGATGTCATCTTGGATACCTCGGCGCGGGGCCGCGCCATCTTGCCATGGACCGCCCGGGCGGGCGCGTGGTCCCGATCCCGGAACACGAGGCGCTCGCTGATCAGGAAGTTCACGAGCGCGCACAGTGAGATCGAGATCAGATCGGCCGGCAGATAGTGGATACCCAGGCCGCCCACCAGCAGTCTCATGAATACCAGGTTCTGGCCGATCGAGACAAGACCGACCGTGAGATTGAAACGCATCAGGCGTTCGAGCGTGGCCGGGACGCCGCCGCCGGAGCGATCCCGCCATGTCCAGCGTTCGTGCCAGATGAAGTTGTGGATGATGGACGCCTCGATGGCCAGCGTTCCGGCCAGGAGATAGTGGAGACCCATCGTCCACAGCCAAGTCAGCGTCGCCAGTCGCACGACGACGCCGATTCCGCCGACCAGGGTGAAGATGATCCAACGGCGCACGATCGCGGGGAGGCGCCCCCCGGCGTCGCGCGCTGGCCATGTCCGGCTCAAGTCCGAATCTCCGTAACACGGGGGAGCGGCTCGGCCCGGTGAAGATCACGCGTGTTGCGGACGGCCGAACCCAACAGCGCCAGGTTCATGACCGCGATCGCGATGACGCCGCCGAAGTCGAAAAGGCCCACGGCGCCCCAACCCGGCACGTGCACACGCGGTTCGCCGACCAGGGCGAGCGTTCCGATCGCGAGCAGAATGCGCAGCTCGGTGGGGCCGACCCGCAGGGATGACAGCCTGAAGACGCCGACCGCGTGGGCGGCCAGGAAGGATTCCGCCATCAGAAGGAGACAGCTCGCCAGCGTTCCCAACGCGACCAGGGGATTCATGTAACCCGATATCGCCAGACCTCCCAGGAGAAATACGACGCCGAACAGATCGAGCACGTGGTCGACGTAGTAACCGTATCGGGGGCGTTGACAGTTCCGGACGCGCGCCACCGTGCCGTCCAGGCTGTCGCCCAACCAGTTGAGCGCCAGGGCGGCGACGACGACGTACAAGGCGCGCGCGTCCCAGCGCGCGGCCCCGTACGCGAGACCGGCGGCCAGCATGCTTGCGATTCCGAGAACGCTCAGGTGATCGGAACCGACCCATCGGGGCAGTTGCCCGGCTATGCGAACGAGCAGACGCTTCTCGGCCGCCGCCAGAATGCTGCGGTGTTCCCGGACGTGTTCCGCGCGCGTGTTCATCGGTAGGACCTCCGTGTTGGGGGCCGTATGGCCCGCTACAGGGTCATGCGCAAACAGCGCGCGGATGGGCTCACTCGGGGTCGTTCGCGTGTTCGGGGGCGGCTCAGCCCGGGAACCGGTCTCGGGCTGGAAAGACGGCCCGGACGGTCGAAGGCTCGGCGACGAGGAAGACCGCCGCGTGACCCACGGCGACGGAGGCGAGAATGCCCGCCATCAGGCGGGACTCGCCGATCAGGGTGGCCGCCGCGACCAGAAGGGCGACCGACAGGAGACCGTCCACGAGGCGCGTCCAGACGCGGGTCCGTTCCAGTTCGGAACGGATGCCGCGCGTGTTGAAACGTGCGGTGAACAGCAGGTGGGATCGCAAGACCCCGTTGGCGATCGCGCACAAGGCGACGACGTAGACCGAGGCCAACGTCACCGGAAGCGGCTCTTCGGTTCCGGCATTCCAGGCCAGTACGAAGGCGATGACGGCGTAGAAGACGATGACGGCCCCCTGATGGAAAGTCCACCAACGGCTGGCGAGCGGCGACGGCGTCGCGCCGCTTTCGGAGGGCGCGTCGGGACGAACGGGATCCGTCGCGTCGGCGGGGCCGGCGCCGCCTCGTTGCGCTTCCCGGAGATCCGTCGCCAGTTCGGCCGTGGAGTTGTGGCGTTCTCCGGGTCGCTTCCGAAGGCATCGTTCGATGATTCGGGCCAAGCCCGGGGCGTCGCGCGAGAGGTCGTCGAGTCCCGCGGGCCGGTTCTCGAGAATCCTGGCCGCGGTCTGCAGCGCGTTTTCGCCTTCGAAGGGATGCGCGCCGGTGGCCAGTTCGAGCAGTAGGATGCCGAAAGAGAACATGTCGCTCCGAAAGTCCAGGGGGTTGCCCTGCAACTGTTCCGGCGACATGTAGGCGGGCGTTCCGACCATGAATGACGCTTGGGTCAGGCGTTGCTCACCGTCGCCGGGGCGCTGAATCAGCGCCGATCCGAAATCGGCGATCTTGAGTCGGCCGTCGCTGCCGCGGATGATGTTCTCGGGTTTGAGATCGCGATGGACGACACCGCGTTCGTGGGCGGCGGCCAGGCCGTCGGCCACCTGTACGGCCGCGTCCAGCACGGCCTTCGCGGACATTCCCGCGGGCCGCATCTCCGCTCGCAGCGTGTCTCCAGGTACGTATTCGCTGACGAGGTAGTAGTCCCCCTGCACTTCTTCCAGCGCATAGACGGTGGCGATGGCGGGATGCGACAGCGATGCCGCCGCGCGCGCTTCCCGCCGGAACCGTTCCAGCAGCTTCGGATCCGACAGCCGATCCGGAGCGATCGACTTGAGAGCGACTTTCCGGTCGAGGCGCGTGTCTTCCGCCAGGTAGACCACGCCCATGCCTCCGCGCCCGATTTCCCCCTCGATTCGGTACGGGCCGATGGACTGACCCGGGGTCAAGGTGGCCGCGGCTGCGCCCAAGGCCGGGCCCAGTACGGTCGATTCCAGAAACGTGTCGTTCTCGTGGTACGACGCCACCAGCGACAGGAGTTCGCCGCGCAACTCGCCGTCACCCGCCGCCGCCGCGTCGATGAAGGCCGTTCGTCGGTCGGGGTCTCTCTCGATCGCCTGGTGAAAGATCTCCTGGAGCCGGCGAAACCGTTCGGCGTTCATGACGCGAGCCGGGAGCGCAGCCACGCCTGGGCGAAGGCCCACCCGCGTTTCACCGTTGCCGGCGACGTTCCCATCACTTCGGCGGTCTCCTCGACGGTCAGGCCGGCGAAGAAGCGCAGTTCCACCAGCTCCGCGTGCCGCGGGTCCAGTTCCGCCAGGCGGGACAGCGCCTGATCCAGCGCGAGCAGGTCCACGGAACGCTCCGCCTGACCGACGATGTGGTCCACGAGCGTCACGTCCCGGGCGTTGCCGCCGCGCTTCGCGGCGTGACGCGCGCGCGCGTGTTCCACCAGGATCTGACGCATGGACCGCGCGGCCACTCCGAAGAAGTGGGCGCGAGACTTCCATTCGAGCGATCCGTCGGGGATCAGCCGCAGGTACGCTTCGTGAACGAGAGCCGTCGCCTGGAGCGTCTGGCGCTCGCGTTCCCGGAGCATGTATCGAGCCCCGATCGCGCGCAACTCGTGGTAGACCAGCGGGAACAGGTCCTCCACGGCGTTGGAGTCGCCGGCGCGGCAACGTTCCAGAAGCCGGGTTACCGTTCGGGATGAATTCAGAGTAGCGGTCACGACTTGTCCCGCGCCCACCTGTTCAGATCGACAGCCACGTCAGTATACGCCGGGATCCGGCGCGGAACCGCCGCGTTTCCGATCATGCGGGCGCCAGGCCGCGGGTGTTCGCGGCGCCGGACGAAGACCCGAACTCCAAGATGGACACGACGACGTTGTCGGCGATCCCAGCCTGTCCGGACCCGTCCGAGGCACGTGGACGCGTACACGGACCCCGGCCGCATGCAACCGTTTCGAGTGCACTCCGAATGATCACGCGTGACGTTAATCACGTGTAGCGTTATTATCGTGCGGAGTGATCGTATCGTTCCAGGACGCCGATGCCGCGGCGATCGCTGAAGGACGACGTGTTCGGAGGTTCCGGAACGTCGAGGAAACCGTTCGAAGGAAGTTGCGGCAACTGGAAATCGCGGAGCGATTGCAGGATCTCCGCGTTCCGCCCGGCAACCGACTCGAGGCGCTCAAGGGCGACAGACGAGGCCAGTACAGCATCCGGGTGAACGATCGTTTCCGTTTGTGCTTCCGTTGGACCCGGGCGGGAGCCGAAGAAGTCGAAATCGTCGACTATCACTGAGGAGCAGAACATGGCTCGATTGAAGCCGGTCACCCCGGGCGAGTTGCTGTCGGAGGAGTTTCTCCGTCCGATGGGAATCTCGCAGTATCGGCTGGCCAAGGAGACCGGTGTGCCGGCCCAACGAATAGGTGAGATCGTCTCGGGCCGGCGCGCCGTCACGGCGGACACCGACTTGCGACTGTGCAAGTTCTTCGGCCTTTCCAACGGTTACTGGCTGCGGGCGCAGGTCGCCTACGACACCGAAGTGGCCGAGGTCCAGCTCGCGGAAGTCCTGAAGCGGATCCAGCCCTGGGCTGGATCCCGAAATCTCTCCAAGGTGCGACCGCGCTCGACGCCGGGGCGCCAGTGACGGGTCCTCGATGAAACGACAGCCCGCCGTCATCCCTCGACCGCCACGGCGTTCCGCTTGGGCGTGACGCGGTGGCCGCGCCGTTCCGCGTAGACGTGGATGAACTCCGCGCCCAGCAGCACCGTGGCCGTCGAGTAGTAGACCCACACCAGGATCACGAACAGCGAGCCCGCCGCGCCGTAGACGGTGGGGATCGCCGTCGTTCCCAGGTACAGGCTGAACAGGTGCTTGCCGGCCGCGAAGAAGACCGCGGTCACGGCCGCGCCGAGCCATGCGGCGCTCCAGGGGATGCGCGCGTCGGGGAGGAACTTGTAGACCAGGGCGAAGAGCAGCGTCACGGCGGCGACCGAGAGGCCCAGGTCGACGTACGGCCAGACGAAGGCCGCACCCGGGACGAGCCGGTCGACGTAGACGCTGTAGGCCTGAATGAAGCTGCTCAGAAGCAGCCAGGCCAGGAGGATGACGCCGATGGCGAACACCAGGGTGAAGGGCCAGAAACGGTCGCGCAGAACGCCCAGGACGCCGCGGCCCGCTCGCGCCCGGACGCGCCAGACCGTGTTCATCGCGTTCAGGAACTCCGCGAACACGGCCGAGGCGCCGCCGATCATCATCGCCAGCGCCAGGACGGCCGACCGTCGCCCGAAGCCGATCCGGTCCCGGGTGACCAGGACGGCGCCCGTGACGAGCGCCGCGGCGTCCTCGCCCACGAGGCTCGACGCCTCGCGCGCGATCTCGGCGGTCGTCTCGTCGCCGTAGACGACGCCCACCGTCGACATTACGATCAACAGGCCCGGCACCAGCGCGAACGCCGCGTAGTAGGCGATCGCGGCGCTCATCGTGAACACGCCGTCGGTGATCCAGCGCCGCACGGTTTCGGCGGCGATAGCGCCGGCCGCGTTCAGGAAACGGATCACAGGGCGGCGAGCACTTCCTCGAAGTGCCCGTCCACCTTCACTTTCGGGAAGATCTTCAGGACCTTGCCGTCCTCGTCGATGATCACCGTGGAGCGTACGATGCCCATGGATTTTTTCCCGTAGCTGTTCTTCTCCTGCCAGGCGCCGTACTTCGCGACGACCGATTTTTCCGTATCGGCCAGCAGCGGGAAGTTCAGATCGTACTTGTCCGCGAACTTCCGGTGGGACGCCGCGCTGTCGGTGCTGACGCCCACGACCGCGGCCCCCCGCTTCTCGATCTCGTGCAGTCCGTCCCGGAATGCGATCGCTTCACGCGTTCAGCCGGGCGTATCGTCGCGGGGATAGAAGTACAGGACCACCTTCCGGCCCCTGAAGGACGCGAGCGTCACGCGTGTGCCGTCGCCGGCTTCCAGACTGAACTCCGGGGCTCTCTGGCCCTCTCTCAAGGTCGATGTCATCCCGTCCACTCCTCGCTGCGGCCGCGGGCCGGCCCGGGGGCGATTATATAATCATCCTCGATGACGGCGGGCGACACGAACAGCGCACGGATCATCCGATCCGGACCCGAGGGCATGGAGTCCCGCGACGACCGCGTCGTCGTCGAGGAACCGCTCGAGATCCGGATCGACGGCGAGAGCTGGGTCGTCACCATGCGCACGCCCGGGGACGATCTCGACCTGGCGGCCGGGTTCCTGCTCACCGAGGGGTTGATCGAGCGCGTGGAAGACATCGGGACGCTGGCCTACTGCGCGGACGACAAGGATCCCGACCTGCGCAACATCGTCGACGCGAAGCTCGACGACGGGCGGGCGCAAGCCATGAAAGAGCGGCCGGCGCGCACGGTCTGGGCCAACTCCAGTTGCGGCCTGTGCGGCAAGGCGACGCTGGAATCGATCCGTCAGTCGTGCCGCGACCTGAACGACGAGGTCCGCGTCTCGCGCGAGATCGTGCTCGGCATGCCGCGCGCGCTCTCGGATCGACAGTTCAACTTCCACGCGACCGGCGGCATCCATGCCGCGAGCGTGTTCGACGCCGACGGCGGTTGCCTCGCCGTCCGCGAGGACATCGGCCGTCACAACGCCGTCGACAAGGTGATCGGCGGCGCGCTCCGCGGCGGCTATCTCCGGGACGCGGCCGCGATGATGGTCAGCGGACGGCTTGGTTTCGAAATCGCTCAGAAGGCGCTCGTCGCCCGCGTCCCGATCGTCGCCTCGGTTTCGGCGCCCTCCAGCCTCGCCATCGACCTGGCCCGGGAGTTCCGCATGACGACCATCGGGTTCCTGCGCGGCGAATCGATGAACGTCTACAGCCACCCGGAGAGGATCCTGGGGTTGTAGCCCCTACGGCGTCAGCACGATTTTCCCGAACACCTGCCGGTTCTCGATCAACTCGTGGGCCCGGCGCGCCTCGCTCAACGGGAGGACCCGGTCGACGACGGGTTTCAACCGGCCCCGGAACACGTTCCGCATCACGTCCCGGAAATCCTTCGGGCTTCCCATCGTCGAACCGATGATCTGCAACTGGCGGAAGAAGACATGCCGCAGATCGGTGCGCGGCGACGGCCCGGTCGTCGCCCCGCAGGTCAGGATACGGCCTCCCCGCCGGGTGCTGCGCAGGCTCCGGACCCAGGTGTCCGCGCCCACGTAATCGACGACGACGTCCACGCCGCGCTTCGAGGTGCGTTTCCGGACGACGCGGTCGAATTCCTCGTCCCGGTAGTTGATGAGCTCGTCGGCGCCCAGGCCCCGGGCCCGCTCGAGCTTGTCGTCCGAGCCGGCCGCGGCCCAGACCCGGCAGCCCGCCAGCTTGGCGATCTGGATCGCCGCCGTGCCGACCCCGGCGCCGGCGCCCAGGATCAGCACGTCCTCGCCGGGTTGGAGCCGGCCTTTCGTGACCATCATGCTCCAGGCCGTCAGAAAGACCAGCGGGGCGGCCGCCGCGGATTCGAAGTCCAAGTCGTCGGGGATGGGCAGCACGTTGTGGGCGGGGACGGCGATCAGCTCGGCATGGCTTCCGTCCATGTGCTCTCCGAATATCCGGTAGGTGAGGCACTGGCTGCCGTTGCCGCCCGCGCAGAAGTCGCACCGCCCGCAACTGACGCCCGGGTTGATCGTGACGCGCCGCCCGGGTTCGAGGCCGCGAACGTCGGCGCCGACCTCGCGGACGATGCCGGCCGCGTCGGCGCCCGGAATGCGCGGAAGGGAGATTCCCGGCATCCCCCGCCGCACGAACAGGTCCAGGTGGTTGACCGACGCGGCCCGCACCTCGATCAGCACGCCGTCCGGAGACAGGCTCGGATCCGGCGCCTCTTCCATGCGCAGGACGTCGGGGCCGCCGTGTTCGTGGAGCCGGACCGCTTTCATGATCGCGTAGTGTATGTTTAAATCTCGCGTTCTGGTCGGCCTTTCGAAATGCGGATACCCGGATCGATTGCCCTCGTCACAGGTTCGGCGAGACGAATCGGACGCGCTCTGGCTCTGGAACTCGCGGCCAGGGGCGCGAAGGTGGCCATTCACTATCGCCGTTCCGAAAGCGAGGCGCGAGTCGCGCTGTCCCACGCCCGGGACGCCGGCGCCGAGGCCGAGATGTTCCGCGCCGACCTGACGCGCGGCGATCAACGGGACGCCCTGATCGAAGGCGTCCTGGCGCGTTTCGGCGGCCTGGATATCCTCGTCAACAACGCATCGGCGTTCGGGCCCGCGGCGCTCGCCGAAACGACTCCGGAGGACTGGGACGAGCAGGTCGAATCGAACGCCAAGGCGCCGTTCTTCCTGGCTCGACGCGCCGGGCTTCTCATGGTCGAGGCGGGGCGGGGCAAGATCGTCAACATCGCCGACACGGCCGGTGAGTCCATCTGGCCCGCCTACCTCCCGTACAGCATTTCGAAGGCCGCGCTCCTGGGCGTCACCCGGGGATTGGCCAAGTCCTTGGCGCCCCACGTCCAGGTGAACGCCGTCGCCCCCGGACCTGTCCAGTTTCCGGACTACTATACGGAGGACCAGAAACGGATCGCCATCGAGCGGACGCTGCTGAAGCGCCCCGGGTCGCCCGACGACGTCGCGCGGGCCGTCGTCTTCCTGATCGAGAACGACTACGTTACCGGCGAGACGCTGCACGTGGACGGCGGGCGGCATCTTCTGTAGCCGGAACCGCGGGATGCGGTCGCGGGGGTCTTGCGATCCGGCCGAGACTGCGCGACAATCGTGTCGCCGGTGCTCCGGAAGTTCCAGACCCGGCGCCGGCGCTGTCGCCGTCTTGACGTGAAACGCGGCCTGATGGTAAAAACGCGCCCCGATGGCGGAGAACCCAAGTTGAGGAGGCACCGATGAACAAGGGCGAATTGATCGAGCGGATCGCCAAGGACGCCAAGCTTTCGAAGAATCAGGCCACCAACGCGCTGAACTCGGCGCTGGGGGGGATTCAAGCTGCCTTGAAGAAAGGCGACCGGGTGACGCTGGTCGGATTCGGGACGTTCTCGGTGACGAAACGGAAGGGCCGAACCGGTCGGAATCCGCAGACCGGTGAGAAGCTCCGGATCCCGGCCCGACGAGTGGCGCGTTTCGCGCCGGGCGCGGAACTCAAGAAAGCGGCCAATCGAGGCCGCTGAGCGCCGTCCGGCGGTCCCGAAACGTTCGCCGCCGCCCGGTCATCCGGTCTTTACCGCACGATACGATATTCGGTCCGTGACTGCCGGATGCGGTGCGGCAGTTCGTGCAGCCGCACCGTGATCCGCCGGACGGTTCCCCCATCGGGATCTGGCGCGTAGCCCAGGCTGTAGGCGCCGCTGAGCGAGGACCCGATCTCCCGGAACAGTTCGACCGCCTCGTCCAGCGAGCGTGGATACGAGACTCGGCCGCCCGACGCGCCAGCGAGGCGTTCCATCCGCAGTCTCACCTGTTCCAGGTAGAGTTCCGGCACGGGGGAATCGCCGAAGAGTCGTCCCAGGTTGACGTACTCGTCGGCGCCGGCGTCGTTGGTGTCGAGGTTCCGGTCCGTGTTGACGGCGACGAAGTACACGGCGGCGCCGCCCTCGGCCGCCGCGCGAAGCACGGACTGGAACCGGCGGTCGTCATCGACCTCGACCAGCCGGTTGCTTTCGACCAGTTCCCGATAGAGCGAGAGATCGCGTCCGTCGGTGAGCACGATGACGGCCTTTCGCTCGGTAACGCCGTCGAAGGCGTTCTCGATGACTTCTTCCAGCGCCCGGTAGAATTCCGTCACGCCGCTGCCCGATTCCGAATCGAGGATCGGCTCCAGCAGCGAGAGCGCGTCGGCGCGAGGCGCGTCCCATCCCGCAAGGGTGGTCAGGGATTCGCCGAACACGCCCGTGGATACACGGTCGCGCGGCGCCAGGGCCGCGACGAACGCCGACAGCGCGCGGCGCATGAACTCCCGGTTGTTGAGCGTGCTGCCCGAGACGTCGATGAGGACGTATCCGTGGTACGGCGCCGTGCCGGGGCTGAAGTAGTCGACCGGACGCCGGATCCCGTTCTCGAGGATCTCGAAGTCGTCCGGGCCCAACCCGATGACGGGACGTCCCTCCGCGTCGGTGACCGAAACGTCGACGCTCACGATGTCGACGTCGACACGCAGCGTGAACGTGTCTGCCGTTTGGCCGATCGCGGCCGCACCGCTCGTTGCGGCGAGGACCAACGCGCGGCTGAGGATTCTCGTCATGGATGGGCCACGGATTGTCCGTCCGCTCGAGGCGGCGAGGCCGCAGGCTCCCGTTCTAATCGAGCGTTGCGTCGATCGCCTGGGCCAGCACTTCCTTTTCCTGGAAGTTGACGAAGTGGCTGACGACGGTCCCCTCGCGGTCGACGAAGAACATCGTCGGGAAAATGCTGACGCCCCCGAAAGCGTCATGCATGTCCGCGGTCAGGTGTGCCAGCACGAATTCGATGCCCAGTTCCCGGGCGTAGTCGGCCCGCGTCCGGTCGTCATAGGGCAGTTCCAGGTAGCGGTCCGCGTTGGCGGCCACGATCTCGAAGTCCGTCTCGCCGTACTCCTCGTAGAGCTCCACCAGGAGCGGTCCGGTGCGGACGCACGGCGGGCAGTTCGAGAACCACACATAGACCATGTGGGGCGCGCCCTGCACGTCCGCCGAAGTGAGAGGCGTCCCGTCGAAGGTCTCCGTCGCGAACGTCGGCATGGGCCGGCCGACCCATCCGGTCAACGTGCGCTCGATCGCCTGGCCGAACTGTGGATGTTCCAGCACCGGCTCCACGCGCAAGCTCACGATTTCGCCGGAGCCGTCGCGCTCGAAGAACGCCGGCAACCGCGGATCCGCCGCCATGAGGGACAGGATGGCGTCCGCGGTCTCCGGCCCGTTGAACGCGAATTGCTCCGCGATCTGCTGGAGCGACGGCAGCTCTCCCGTGCCGGACTCGTACTGGACCAGGAACATCGGCACCCTGAAGAACGAGTCGTAGAGCCGGTCCAGGGTCGCTCTTTCCTCGGGCGACGTGAAGACATCGTTGACCAGGTCGGACACTTCGATTCGGCGTCCCTGCTCGATGCTTTCCCGGAGGTATTCGACGATCCGGGTCTCGGGATCGGGTTGTTGCGCAAGGAACGGCGCCAGCGCCACCGCGAACCATGCCTGCATAACGGCCTCCTGACTGTCGTGGCGGAAATTGTTTCACTTCACGCGCGCCGACGCCAGCACCTTTGCCGTCCGTACGGCGCGTTCCCGCGCGGGTAGCGCGGTGACGAGATGTCGTCTTGGACCGACGGACCGGCGAGGCGCGGCGTCGGCATGGCGTCGGACAGTCCTGCCGCCGGCGGCGCCGGGGCGCACTTGCAACTCGCGAACCGATGAAGTTAACTTAGCCCGATGTGGATTGACGCCAAGGAGGCAGGATGAGTCTAGCGATAGAGACCCGCACGGTGGACGGTGTGGTCGTGGTCGACCTCTCCGGTCGGCTCACGATGGGAGACGCGGTGCAGTCGATGAGAGAAACGATCCGGGGGCTCGCCGACGCGGGGAACGTCCGGTTCGTGCTGAACCTGAGGGACGTGGGATACATCGACAGTTCGGGTCTCGGGGAACTGGTCGCCACCTACACGACGATCCGCAACCGTCAGGGCGACGTGAAGCTCCTGCATCTCACGGCGAAGGCCAAGGACCTGCTGCAGATGACGAAGCTGCTGACGGTCTTCGACGCCTATGACGACGAAAGCGAGGCTGTCGCGGCGGCGAGGGGATAGACGCGACCCGGCCCGGCGGCCGGGGGGAATTGGCGGAAGTGCGTGGGAGTCGAACCCACCGGACGCCGGTTCCCCGACGTCCCACTGGCTTTGAAGGCCAGGAGAGTCACCGGACCCTACTCACTCCCGCAACCGAATTATAGCCGTTCGCCCGCTTTTCGGCGAGTCGGGGCCGTCCTCAGCCCGCGCGAAGGTCCGCGCGTAGTCGATCGACGTACCAACCCGTCATTTTCCGATTGAACGACTCCGTGACCCGGGGACAGACGATGCCGGTTCCATCGAGCCCGGCTTGCGCGTGGACGCGGTCGAAACGCGGTTCACCCTCGAGGTAACGGGAGTAGAAGGCCATCTTTCGATGAAACAGGTCTTCCAGCCGGGTCATCGGCCGCTTCGCGAAAGCGGCGCGGGACGCCAACCGGACGCCGCGGATGCCGACCTGGTCGCACACGATGCGCAGCCATTGCCCGTTGGGCGTCGGTTCCGGGTTCGTCAGGTGGTACGTGGCGCCGCCGCTGGAAGGCAGCGAGCCGATCCGGAGCATCGCGCGAATCACGTAGTCGACCGGCACGAAGTTCAGCGTGGCGTCGTCGCTCCCGCGCACGCGCAAGCCGAACTCGACGATGTCCCGGCCGTTCTTGCCGCGCATTCGCTCGGCGAGGGTCCACATGCCCCGGATGAACGCGTACACGCCGTGGAGATGGGTGGCGCGTCCGGTCGCCGATTCGCCGATGACGATGCTGGGGCGATAGACGCTGGCGACGATCCTTCCGGATGCGTGCGCCTCCCGGATCAGGGCTTCCGCCCGGCACTTGGACTCCTCGTAAGGGTTCCGGAACTCCTGTCCCATGTCGAGTTCGGATTCGCGGCAGAGGTCCGTGCGCCGGCCCGCGACGTACGCCGTGCTGACGTGATGCAACCGCCGGCCCCGGGTCCGCTCCGCCAACGCGATGATCTGCCGCACGCCGTCGACGTTCATGCGGAATATCTCGGACCGGCGCGCTTCCATGAACGAGAGCGACGCGGCCGCGTGCCAGACTTCATCCACGCTGTCGGCCAGCCGTCGCCACGTCGCCGCGTTCATACCGGCCCGCGGCGCGCCGATGTCGCCTTCCACGACTTCCAGCCCGTCGAACGCCGGCCGGGCGTCGGAAGGATGGGGCGCGATCCGGCCGAGGGCGTCCAGCGCCCGGTCGCGCGCTGTCCGCGTCCCGGAAGACCGCGCCAGCACGGTGACGGCGCACCCGGCCTCGAGCAGCGCGTGGGTCAGGTGGCTTCCGAGGAACCCCGTCGCGCCGGTCACGAGAACGTGTCCGGACCGGTGCATCAGCGGGTTTCGATGTCCGCGGGGGCCGTCGAATGGCGGCATCGGCAGGCAGCGGGACAGGTGTTGGAGCGCGCCATGGCCGAGAGCATAGCACACGGTCGGGGCGCGCCCCGCGGCGCGTCCATGCGCGTTTCCGCCCCGGACTGCTAAGATCTCGGGGATGGACGCCGTGTACACGAGCGCGCTGAACCGATCGGTTGCGCCCGCACGATCCGGCGAGTTCGCCCCGCTGCAGGTCGGTCCGCTGTCGGTATGGCCGCCGGTCGTGCTGGCGCCGATGGCCGGCGTCACGAACTACCCGTTCCGTTCGATTTGCCGGGACTTCGGCGCGGGGCTCTACGTCAGCGAGATGATCGGCGCGCGTTCCCTGGTGGACGGGAACGCCAAGACGCTCAGGTTGGCGGGTTTCGGCCCCGGCGAGGCGCCGCGCAGCCTTCAGCTCTACGGGACCGATCCCGAACACGTCGGGGAAGCCGTCCGGAGACTGGTCGGCGAGGGCCGCGTCGACCACGTCGACATGAACTTCGGATGCCCGGTCCGCAAGGTGACCCGCAAGGGCGGCGGCGCCGCGATCCCCCTGCGGCCGCGGCTGCTGGCGTCGATCGTGCGGAGCGCCGTCGACGCCGCCGGGGACGTGCCGGTCACGATCAAGTTCCGGTTGGGCATCGACGCCCGGCGCTTGACATACCGGGACTCCGGGCGAATCGCCGAGCAGGAGGGCTGCGCGGCCGTCGGTCTCCACGCCCGCACGGCGGCGGAGCTGTACTCGGGGGAGGCGCACTGGGACGCCATCCGTTCGCTGAAGGACGCGACCGCCATACCGGTCCTCGGCAACGGGGATATCTGGGAAGCCCAGGACGCGCTCCGCATGATGCGGCAGACCGGTTGCGACGGGGTGATCGTCGGGCGCGGCTGTCTGGGCCGTCCCTGGCTCTTCCGCGATCTCGCCGACGTGTTCGACGGACGCGAACCGTGCGACCCGCCGGGATTCGGCGCCGTGCTCGACATCATGTTCGAGCACGCACGCCGGCTTTCGGACTGGTTCGGCGAATCCGCCGCCCTGCCGGGGTTCCGTCGCCACCTGGGCTGGTACACGAAGGGGTTTCGGGTGGAGGGCGAGATCCGGCGCGGCATGATGCAGGCCCGGACATTCGGGGAACTCGCGGGGTTGTTCGCCCGCGTCGACCGCGCCCAGCCGTTTCCGCCCGCGGCGATGCGCGTCAAGCGGGGCAAGAAGGGCGGCGTCCAGAACGTCGTCCTGCCGGCCGGGTACCTCGACAACCCGGATTCGCAAGCTCTGACCGCGCTCGAATCGGAAGCGCTGGCGTCCGGCGGATAGTGCGTTGAGCGGGTCCGCGGGCGATAGTTCCGGCCGGGCGCATTTCCGGATGCTGGGCGTTCTGATCGCCGTCGCGGCGATCGACATGCTCGGCTTCGCGATGATCTTCCCCGTCCTGCCGTACTATGCCCTCGCTCTGGACATCTCCCCGTTCGGCATCGGCGTCATCATCGCCTCGTTCTCGCTGACTCAGGTGATGTCGGCTCCGATTTGGGGCCGGTTCTCGGACCGTTACGGCCGGCGGCCGGCCATCCTGATCAGCCTGGGCGCGTCGGCCGTGTCGTTCCTCGTCTTCGGATACGCGGCGTCGTTCTGGGTCCTCCTGTTGTCGCGCGTGATCCAGGGCGCCGGGGGCGGGACGACGGGCGTCCTTCACGCATACGTCGCGGATACCGTCGGCCCCGACGATCGCGCGCGATCCCTGGGGTGGCTCTCGGCGGCCACCTCGGCCGGCACGATGATCGGGCCCGTGCTGGGATCGACCGCTTCGGGATGGGGCCGGCCCGCGCCCGGTCTGATCGCGGCGTCGTTCTGCATGGCCAACATGGTCTTCGCGTGGTTCTGGCTGAGGGAGCCGTCCGGCGGGGACGCGGCGCGGCGGACGCGGCCGCGCAAGCCGGTCTGGGACACCGCGCGGGTGGTCATTGCCCATCCGTCGAGGATCGTTTCGCGCCTGGTGTGGATCTACGGGCTGGGAATGCTGGCGTTCTCGGCGTTCACGGCCGTTGTCATTCTCTACTTGGAAGCCGAGTTCCAGGTCGAAGTCGGCGCGATCGGCTACGTCTTCTTCTACCTCAGCGGGATTTCCGTCCTGCTCCGCTCGCTGCTGTTGGGGCCCCTCGTCGCCCGACTGGGGGAAACGTGGACCTTGCGCCTCGGGGCGTTGACGCTCGCGGCGGGATTCCTCAGCTTCCCGCTGGCGGCCAGCCTCTGGCAGTTCGTCGGGTTGATGACCCTGGTTCCCATCGGCACGGCGTTGACCTTCCCGCCGACGACCGCGTTGACGTCGCGCTGGTCGGACCCCGCCGAGTTGGGCACGACGCTGGGAACGGCGCAGTCGTTCGCGGGCATGTCGCGTACGGTCTCGCCGTTGATCTCGACGACCTTGTTCCAGTTGTTCAGCCGCGATGCGCCGTTCCTCGCCGGCGCGCTGATCGCCGGGATCGTGATCCTGCTTTCGCTCCGCGTCTCGGATACGGCGTCCGGGCAGACAGGGGAGTCGGCGCCGGGCTCCGTCGGCGAGTCGTCGGCGTCCACTATCCGCGCCGCCGCGGCGGGGACTCGGGCGCCTTCACGCGGACCGTGACGATGTCGGTGCCGTGGTATTGCTGATGGCGGACCGACGAAGCCACGTGGCGCAGCAGCCGCAGCGATATCTCCCGCTCGACGGGTCCGGACGCGGTGTTGTCGGCCAGCATGGCGATCCGGTCCTGGAGGTTCTGGTCGTCGTGGCCGGATGCGATGAGCTCGAGGACGGCGCCGCCCTCGTCCTTGTACGCCGCCAGGCGTAGACGGCGCGCCGAGCGGGGCTCTCCCTCCTCGGAGGCCGGTTCCGCATCGGTCGCCGCCCGCGCTTCGTCCTCGTGGAACAGGGTGAGCAACGTTTCCTCCACCGCCGTGTCGAGCCGGTTTTTCATGGTCGGTCCCCAACCGTTCCGGGACGCGAACGCGCCGAGAAACTCCTGGATCTTCGGCAGGGCCGATACGTTGCATGCGGTCTCGAGCCGCCGGCGCCGCGGCTGGGTCCACTCGACCAACATGGTCATGAGGATGGCGGCGAGCCCGCCGGCCGTCATCCCGTTCTGCAGCAGGCCCGCCGCGAACTCGCTGAAGTACTCCGGAAATATGACGCCGTTCTGAAAGCCGACGCCGATCCAGAAGGCCACGCCGACCACGACGCCCCTGCGGTAGTCGACGCCGTCCTGAACGACGACCTTCATGCCGATGACGAACAGCATGGCCATCAGGACCGTCGCGTAGGCCGCGACGACGGGTCCGGGGATCGCCAGCAGCAGGGCGAGCACCTTGGGCAGGAAAGCCATCCCGATGAACAAGGCGCCGACGGCCATGCCGACCCGGCGCGCGCCGACTCCGGTGAGCTCGGTCACCGATATGCTGGTCGAGTACGTCGTGTTCGGCATCGTGCCGCCCAGGCCGGACAGGAGGTTCCCCAGCCCGTCGGCGTTGAGCGCGCCTTGCACCGCCCGGAAGTCCACGGCCTGCGAACGGCGGCGGGAGACGCGCTGGATCGCCACGGTGTCCCCGATCGTTTCGATGGCGCCGACGAGCGTCACGAACACGAACGCCGGCAGCATGGCCCAGAAGACCGGGCCGAAGCTCAGGTCCAGACCCGGCCATCCGCCCGACGGGGCCCCGATCCATGCCGCCTCGGCCACCAGTTGCGTGTTGTAGATTCCGAAGAACCCGGCCACCACGGATCCGGCCGCGACCCCGACGACCGGGGCCCAAAGCCGGAGCGCGCCGCGCGCCTTCAGGGCGAGGCCGGTGATGATGACGAGCGTCGCCACGGCCGCGAATGCGGACGTGGCCAACGGCGTGCCCTCGGGCACGTCGGTCAGCATGTCGAAGATCAGCGGCATGATCGTCACCGGAATCAGCATGATGACGGTGCCGGCGACGCCGGGCGTCAGGATCCGGCGAAACAGCGAGAGTCGCGCGGCCAGTCCGAACTGAAACAGCGAGGAGACGACGACCAGCGTGGCCAGCATGGCGGGGCCGCCCTCGGCGATGGCGGTGATGCAGACCGCGATGAACGCGCCCGAGGTTCCCATCAACAGGACGTATCCGGCCCCGATCCTGCCGAACCGCACGGCCTGGATCCACGTGCTGACGCCGCTCACGGCCACCGAGGCGAACACGGCCCAGGTCAGGAACTCCTCGCTCCCGCCCGCGGCGCGGATCACGATCGCCGGCGTCAGTACGATGCCCGCGAGGCAGAGAACGGCGAGTTGCAGCCCCAGGCCCAAGGACAGCCAGAACGGGGGCTTGTCCTCGGGTTCGTAGCGGATGCCGGCGTTTCGATCGGTGCTCTGTGCTGCCATGTCCAACCCCCGTGTCCAAGAACGACGCGATGCATGTTACACCGGTCCGTATCGCCCGCACGGCGCCGGGCGCGCATCGCCGCGCCTATCGCGGCCGCGACGCCCGAAACGCGACGATGGGCGGCGACCGCATGAAGTCGTCCCAGAAGCGGTTGTCCCGTTCGCCCGGGTCGAGCGACAGCTCCACCCATTCGAAGTCTTCGAACCCTGCGCTCCGGAACGCGGCCCGGTAGGTGTCCGGGGTCAGGTAGAAGTTCCGGAACGTGAACCGCCGTCCGTCCGGGTTCGTCAGCGTATAGACGATGGCGTCCCCTTCCCGCGGGCCGGGCGGGCACGATCTCTCGAGCCCGTATTTCTTCCACGCGCCCGGGTCCCGGGGCGGGTTCCGCACATTGTCGTTGACGCCGATGAACCGTCCGCCGGGCCGCAGCGCGTCGTGGCACGATCGGCACAGGCGGACGAGCTGGGTTTCCGTTCGCGCGTAGTTGAGCAGGTACATCGCCACGACGACATCGGCCGGGGCGTCCGGTTCGAGGGCCGCGACATCCCGGTGCACGTACCGGCAACCCAGCGGGCGGCGGTCTTCTTCGGCCTTCGCCAATCGGATCATTTCCGAGGACGCGTCCACGCCGGCGACCTCGGCCGCTCCCGCCCGCTTCAGCAGGCGGGTGTAGTAGCCGTCGCCGCAGGCGACATCCAGGATGCGCCGACCGGTGACGTCGCCGAGCAACTCGAACAGCGTGTATCGCTCGATCGATTCACGGAAGGGCAGCCGTTTCGAGTCCCGGTAGGCTTTGGCGATCGCGTCGTACTCGGCCATGGGCGCACCGACTGCCGGAGGTCACTCCACGAGTCGCGATTGTATGAGAATCTCCGACGCCAGGGTCCGCTTCACGGGGCACCGATCGGCGATCTCGAGCAACCGTTGCCGTTGCTCGGCGGTCAACGGACCGCCGAGTTCGATGGCGCGCTCGATCCGGTCCACCCGTCCCTCCTTGGTTTCGCAGTCGGCGCAGTCGCGGGCATGAAGCTTCTCGTGCCGGAGGACGACGGTGACGGATTCCAGCGGCCATTTCTTCCGCCCGGCGTAGAGTGCGAGCGTCATCGACGTGCAGGCGCCCAGGGCGGCCGCGAGGAGGTTGTAGGGGGTCGGGCCCGCGTCCTCGCCCACGGGTCCGGGCTCGTCGGCTTGCAGGTGGTGCGGACCGATGATGATCTCGGGACCCAGCGTGTCCCCCTCGCTTCGGACCATGACGACGCGGGGCTCGCCGGGTTCACCGCCGCGCGCGGCGTTTTGCGTGTTGGTTGCGGAGTCATCCATCCATCGACCTCCGGCGCCCGTCTCCCGGCCCCGCTCCGGCGCGGGAGAAGACATGTAATCGCCAGTGAACAAAGACCTTGTCTCGGTCCGGCGCCCCCCGGGTCCGGGCGAGCGCGTATGGTACCATACGCTTTTTTCGACAAGCGGAAGGGAAGGAGGCCGCCGTGGCGGAACGGGGACACTGGGGCTCGAAGCTGGGTTTCGTTCTGGCGGCGGCCGGCTCGGCCGTGGGCCTGGGGAATATCTGGAAGTTCCCCTACATTACAGGAGAAAACGGCGGCGGCGCGTTCGTCCTGGTCTACCTCGCCTGTATCGCGCTGGTCGGTCTTCCCGTCATGATCGCCGAGATCCTGCTGGGCCGCGCGTCGCAGAAGTCGCCGGTCGGCGCGTTCCGGGCGCTCGGCGGTGGCTTCTGGGTCGTATTCGGCGGCCTGGGAGTCCTGGGCGGGTTCGTCATCCTGTCCTACTACAGCGTCGTGGCCGGTTGGGCCATGCACTACACCTACCTGGCGATATCGGGGCGCATCGTCGACCTGGGTCCCGACGGCGTCGTGCCGCTCTTCGGCGAACTCTTCGCGTCCAACGGCCTGAACCTGTTCTGGCACACCGTGTTCATGGCCCTCACCATCGGCGTGGTGTGGGGCGGCGTCAACAAGGGCATCGAGCGGTGGGCGCGCATTCTGATGCCTGTCCTCGGCGGCCTGATGCTGATCCTTCTGGTGAACGGGTTGACACTGGGCGGTTTCGGCCAGGCGTTGGACTTCGTCTTCGGCTTCCGTACCGAGAACCTCACCGCGGCCGGTGTGCTGGAAGCCCTCGGGCACGCCTTCTTCACGCTGAGCCTGGGCATGGGCGCGATGCTGACCTACGGCAGCTACCTGTCCCGGGACGACGACATCGTGTCGTCCGGGATCACGATCTCCGTGCTGGACACGGCGATCGCGCTGACGGCGTGCATGGTGCTGTTCCCGATCATCTTCACCTACGGCATGCAGCCGGGCGAGGGGCCGGGCCTGGTGTTCGTGAGCATTCCGATCGCGCTTGCCCAGATGCCCGCCGGGACCTTCTTCGCGATCGTGTTCTTCGCCCTGCTGGTGTTCGCGGCGTTGACCAGCGCGATCTCGTTGCTGGAGGTCGTGACGTCGTACCTGATCGACGAGAAGGGTTGGCTGCGGCACAAGGCGACCGTGTGGGCGGGCGTCATCATCGCCCTGATCGGCGTGCCGTCGGCATTGAGCGGCGGCACGGCCCTCTTCGGGGACGGCTTCGCCGCCGTTTTCGGCCGCAACTGGTTCGACACGTTCGATTACCTGGCGACGAACTGGATGCTGCCTCTCGGGGGGCTGGGCATCGCCCTGTTCACGGCGTGGAAGGTCGACGACGCGATCCGGCGGGGCGAGTTCCAACACGGCGCCCGGTTGGCGCTGTTCTACCGGGGCTGGCTGCTGTTGCTGAAGTTCGTCGTGCCCGTGGGGATCGTTCTGGTGTTCCTCCACGCGATCGGCGTCATCTGACCGCTCCCCGCGCGGCGGCGCGCAGGCCCTTCCACGTGCCGTAGCACATGGCGAGCATGACCAGCGCGAAGGGCAGCCCGGTGGCCAGCGTCGCGGCCTGCGCGGCGACGAGGCCGCCGCCGAGCAGCAACACGATCGCGACGATCCCTTCGAAGAGGCACCAGAACACGCGCTGGGCGATGGGCGGGTCCAGCTTGCCGCCGGCGGTGATCGTATCGATGACCAGCGATCCTGAGTCGGACGAGGTCACGAAGAACACCACCACCAGCACAACGCCGATGAAGGAGGTGACACTGGCCAGCGGCAACGTCTCCAGCATGGCGAACAGGGCGATTTCAGGCTGGCCGGCCTCGACCGCCGCGACGACGTCGGGATGGCCGGACTCGACGTACTGCGACACCGCGGCGCCGCCGAAGGCGTTCATCCAGAGCGTGATGAACAGCGTCGGGAGGACCAGCATGCCGACGATCAGCTCGCGAACGGTTCGACCGCGCGAGATCCGGGCCACGAAGAGCCCGACGAACGGCGACCATGAAATCCACCACGCCCAGAAGAACGTGGTCCAGCCGTGCATGAAATCGAAGTCTTCGCGTCCCACCCAGTTGCTGAGCGGTCCGATCGACGCGAGGTACTGGCCGAGGCTGGCCGCCACGCCGATGGCGACATCGAGCGTCGGCCCGAGAATCAGCACGAACGCCAGCAGCAGCATCGCGACCAGCACGTTGGCCTCGCTCAGCCGCTTGATTCCCTTGTCCATGCCGCTGATGACCGACGCGAGCGCCATGCTGGTGATGCCCGCGATCAGCAGCACCTGGGTGGTTCGGGTGGACGGCACGTCCCAGAGCAGGGCGACGCCCGCCGTGGCCTGTTCCGCGCCCAGGCCGAGCGACGTGGCCAGTCCGAACAGCGTCGCGAAGACGGCGAGCGTGTCGATCGCATGGCCGATGCGGCCCCACACCGCCTTCCCGGCCAGGGGGTAGAAGGCCGACCGCAGCGTCATCGGCAGGCCGAGGTTGTACGCCGCGAAGGCGATCGACACCGCCACCACCGCGTAGATGGCCCATCCGTGGATTCCCCAATGGTAAATCGTGCCGGCCATGGCCAGGCGGGCCACCGCCGCGTCTTCGCCAACCAGCCCCAGCGGGGGTTCGAGGAAATGCTCCACGGGTTCCGACACGCCGAAGAACATCAGGCCGATTCCGATCCCGGCGGCGAACAGCATGGCGAACCAGGCCGGCCGGGAGTAGTCGGGCCGGGCGCCGGGGCCGCCCAGACGCACTCGCCCAAGCGGCGTCACGGCCAGCCACAGGCAGAAGAGCACGAACAGGTTGCCCGCGCCCATGAAGACCCAGTCGAAGGTCGACATCAGCCAGGCGCGCAGCGCCTCGAAGGCGGTCGCCGCCTCGGCCCGAAACGCCAGCACCGCGCCCGAGAACGCGATGATGCTGAGGCTGGAGACGATGAAGACCGGATTGTGGACATCGAGGCCCAGGAACCGGATGTTGTCCTGACCCAGCGTGTAGTCCGTCTTCGAGGCTGTCGCCATGGGTGGTCGTCAGGCCGTCCCGGACCGGCCTCGGTCCCGTGCTCGGGGCCCTCCCGCGTAACCATAGAGGTTGAACGGCGCGAAATCCAGGCGCGTTCGTTGCCAGCGGACCCGGAAGCATGAATATAATGGCGTGGAATTCCGGAAGGGGGGACCCATGATCCAGATTGATCGACGGCATTTCATGGCCAGCATCGGCGGTGCGGGCGCCGTCGGCGCGATGAGTTCCGAGGCGCGGGCCGAGGCCCTGGAAGCGTACCTGGTCGAGCGGACGACGCCGCAACAGGCCGGCGGTTTCCCGACGCGCGAGGAAGTCCTGGCCCAGATCACGACCCGGCCCTACCGGCGCGGCGTCGGCAACCTGCTCCTGACGCGGGACGGGTCCGACGTCGCGATGCTCGAGCCGATGCCGGAACGGCCGACGATCGAGGACTTCTTCGAGCACCGGTTCCAGCGCACGCGGAACCACTGCTTCCAGAGCGCGGACCGCGCCCTCAAGAACGGCATGGAGGAGGAGATCGTCCTGGCGTGCCTGCTCCACGACACGGTCCAGGAGCTGATCAAGGTGGACCACGGGTACTGGGGCGCGCAGTTGTACGAGCCGTACGTGCCCGCCAAGACAAGCTGGGCGATCCGGTACCACCAGGCGCTGCGTTTCTACGCGGACCGCGAGAACGGCTACCTGTACCCCGACCTGTATCACCGGATCTTCGGGGAGGACTACGTACCGGAGCCTTATATCCAGGCGGCGGCCGAGTACGCGTCCAACCACCAGTGGTACATGTACGCCCGCATGGTGACCGTCAACGATCTGTACGCCTTCCAGGAAGGGGTCGAGCTGTCCATCGAGCCGTACGTGGACATCCTGGGCCGGCACTTCAGGCAGCCGAAGGAAGGTCTCGGTTACGATTCGAGTCCCGTCGCGCACATGTGGCGGTCCATCGCCATGCCGGACAATCCGCTCTAGACGGACGCTTCGAGACGCCGGGGGGCGGCCGCGTGCCGCCTCCCGGGTCCGTCCCACCATTCGAGACGCTTTTTCTCATGAGACTGGCCGAAGGCATGTCCCGCATCGGGACCGAGTCCGCGTTCAAGGTCCTGTCCAAGGCCCGCGCCCTGGAGGCCGAGGGCCGCAGCATCGTTCATCTCGAGATCGGAGAGCCGGACTTTCCCACGCCGCCCAACATCGTCGCCGCCGGACAGCGGGCCATGGGGGCGGGGGAGACCAAGTACGGGCCCGCGGCCGGTTTCCCGGAGTTCCGCGAGTTGATCGCGTCGCACATCGCCGAGTCCCGGAACATCCCGGTGACGATGGAGAACGTCTGCGTCGTGCCCGGCGGCAAGCCGATCATGTTCTTCAGCCTGATGGCGCTGGCCGGTCCCGGCGACGAGGTGATCTATCCCAATCCCGGGTTCCCGATCTACGAGTCCATGATCCGCTACCAGGGAGCGACGCCCGTGCCCATCCCTCTGGTGGAGGACCGGGGCTTCTCGTTCGACCTCGAGACGTTCCGCCGACGCTTGTCCGACCGGACGCGCATGGTGATCCTGATATCGCCGGCGAACCCGACGGGCGGGCTGGTTCCCGAGGGCGACCTCGCCGAGATCGCGGAGCTGGTGCGCGACCGCGACCTGATCGTGCTGAGCGACGAGATCTACTCCCGGATCTGGTACGAGCGCCGGCCGGCGTCGATCACCCGGTTCGACGGGATGCTGGAAAAGACGATCATCCTGGACGGGTTCTCCAAGACCTACTCGATGACGGGCTGGCGGCTGGGCTACGGCGTCATGCCCGTGCCACTGGCCGAGGCGATCACCACGCTGATGGTCAACTCGAACTCCTGCACGGCCAGCTTCACCCAACGCGCGGGCATGGAGGCGCTCTCGGGTCCCCAGGACAGCGTCACCCGGATGGTGGCCGAGCTGCGGCGCCGCCGCGACGCCATCGTCGAGGGCCTGAACCGCGTGCCGGGATTCCGGTGCTCGCGCCCCGCCGGCGCGTTCTACGTGTTCCCGAACGTGACGGCGACCGGCGTGGCGTCGGGCGAGCTGGCGGACATGATTCTGAACGAGGCCGGGGTCGCCTGCCTCGACGGCGCCGGATTCGGGGAGTTCGGCGACGGCTACATCCGGTTCAGCTACGCCAACTCCATGGAGAACATCCTCGAAGCCGTCGACCGGATCACCCGGCTCGCCGTGCGTTGGGCCGGCTGAGGTCCGCGATCACGGTCCGGGCGGCGTTCCGGCCCGGGGCGCCCATCACGCCGCCGCCCGGGTGCGCGCCCGACCCGCACAGGTAGAGGCCGCGAACCGGCGTCCGGTATCCCGCCCAGCCGGGGACCGGGCGATTGAAGAACAACTGTTCCAGCGAGAGCTCGCCCTGGAAGATGTTCCCCTCGGTCAGACCGAACGTGCGTTCGATGTCGAGCGGCGTCAGCACCTGCCGGCCCACGATCCGGTCGGGAAGGTCCGGGGCGTACTCGGCGAGCGTGTCGATCACGCAATCTCCGAGCGCGTCGCGCCGCCGGTCCCACTCGCCGTCCCGCAGTCGGTAGGGCGCATACTGAACGAAGCAGGACATGACGTGCTTGCCCGGAGGCGCAAGCGAGTCGTCGAGAAGGGTCGGGATGACGATGTCCATGTAGGGCCGTTCGGAGAACCGTCCGCGCCTGGCGTCGTCGTAGGCGCGTTCCATGTAGTCCATCCCCGGGGATATCGAGACGGCCCCCGCCAGGTGAGCCGTGCCGGGGAGGGGACCTCCGAACGCGGGCAGGCCGTCCAACGCCAGGTTGACCTTGGCCGAGCATCCGCGGAACCGATAACGGCCGATGGCGGCGGCGAAGTCGGGGGGCAGCGCGTCCCGGCCCACCATGCGGAGGAAGGTCTGGCGCGGGTCGAGGCTCGACGAGACGGCGCGGCACGGGATCTCGTCGCCGTTGTCGAGCACGACGCCGGTGGCGCGGCCGCCGCCCGAGCGCACGGCCGCCGCCGCCGTCCCGGTCCGTATCTCCACGCCCGCTTCGAGCGCGGCGGCCGCGATGGCGTTCGAGACGCTGCCCATGCCGCCGCGCGGCAGGCCCCAGGCCCGGTCCGCGCCGTCGATCTCGCCCATGTAGTGGTGCAGCAGCACGTAGGCCGTCCCCGGCGAGCGCACGCCGAGGAACGTGCCGATGATGCCGGAGGCCGAAAGGGTGGCCCGCAGGACGTCGGTCTCGAACCAGTCCTCGACGAAGTCGCCGGCCGAAATCGTCATCAGGCGCATGAAGAGATCCCGATCCGCCGGCGGCAGATTCCGGAAGCGCCAGACCAGGCGTCCGAGGCGCCCCAGGCCGGACCATCCCGGCGCGTGGACGTCGGGTGGGGCCGTCCCCAGCAACGGGCGCACGAAGCGCGACATCCGCGCCATGGCGCCTTCGAACTCGAAGTAGGCGTCCGCGTCGCGCCGCGAGAAGCGGCCGATCTCGCGGCGGGTGTGTTCCGGATCGTCCCGCCGCCACAGGGAGTCCCCGCCGGGCAAGGGCGTGAACGTGCCGTCGAGCGGGATGATCTCGAGGCCGTGACGGCGGAGGTTCAGCTCGCGGATGATCTCGGGCCGGAGCAGGGACACGACGTAGGACGCCACGGAAAACCGGAACCCGGGGACGATCTCCTCGGTGACGGCGGCGCCGCCGACGATCGGGCGCCGTTCCAGCACCAGGACCCGCAGCCCCGCGCGCCCGAGATAGGCGGCGTGCACCAGGCCGTTGTGGCCAGCGCCGATGACGATGACGTCGTAGGAGCGTGTCATAACGAGGCGGGAGCGCTCAACTGGGGGCGGAGATCTGTGTCCGCTTTCACGCAATCGAAGCTAGCCGGCCGCGATACGCGGCGCGTATTCGACGGGTAGCTTTTTTAGGGCCGGACTGTCCGGCGCCCACTCGAGTCGCTGCGTGCGAGAGACCAAGGCCGGCGCCTGGTAGATGAAACGAAGATCATACTGCTCATAGAGTGCGCTGAACATGCGGTCGACCAGCAATGGACTGCCGGCTTCCGGATAGTCTGGGAATACACCGCCGAGACGACCCGAATCCGCCTCAACAAGCGTCATTCCAACCGCTTCGTACGAAGATGGTTCCTCCCGAACACTGGACCGACCGGACAGGCCTTCCAGAGCGAAGTGGTAACGCTGGATCTGGCTGGTCGCGGACCCGTCGCTATCCACAGCAACGTCAGCGGGTTTGTAATTCCCGTTCTCGTCGGTCCCGATGGCCTCGGGCGTGTTCACGGGAACAGGACCCTGCCTGTTCGCGCGCAATACGTTCCAGAACGCGTATACGAGCGCCGGGTAGGCGATGTGAATATTCGTGCAATCGCCGACCGCCTCTTCCATCCGGTTCGTCAGGTTCCTGAACGCGTTCAGCGTCCCCTTCATCGAAACCGCGACACACGGTCCGATGCCATCCAGCGAGACCACAACGTCGACGGCTTTCGTCTTGAGACCCCCCAAGAGAGTTCGCTCCCCGGGAACCGCGGAACCCGGGTCAAAGATGAGTTGGTTGCCCTGACGTCGCCGTTTTTCTACGACGAACGGCGGACGCGGAACGACGCTGTTCGGATCGAATCCACCTTCTACGACCAAACGACATGCGACGTACCAGTGCAACGGCTTGATGTGTCGCTGTCCCTGTGTGCCGTCTCGGGCGACCGCGAATATCGAAAGCGCTTCTCGGAGCCCTATCCATCGGGGCGGTTCAGGCGTCGGACTCACAGTGCCTCCAACTCCGCAACCGATCGATCCCCGCCCGCACGATCTCGGCGTCGGCGCGAGAGAGGAATCGGTCAGACAAGACTACGCGTTTGGCCTCCGTCGGTTCCAGCTTCAGCATACCGCCCCCGAGAGGATGTCCCTCGAATTCACAACTCAAACGCGTCAAAGGGCTGGCCCAACGCTTCTTCAGGACGGACATGGGCATTTCGCCGGTCAAATGAATCGCGTGAACGCTATTGGTGCAGGCGCACTTCGCGTGATTGGCGGCCAACCCGACTGCCTGCCCGCTCATGTACGCCAGGAAGGCGTGGGGAATCGAAACGTGCGGCACGACGTACCATGGGTCGCGAGTCCGACATTTGTATGTGTCGCGGGCTGATTGACCGGCTGCGCTGTCCAAATATCCACGGACCGCGGGAGTCAGGTTTCCTCCTTTCGGAATCCGAAGCAGGAGAATGGGCTCATCCTGCCGATACCAGCGTTGCAATGTCGCGTGGTTGACCGCGTTTTTCGGAAGATCCTTGCCAGCCCGAACTGTTGGTTGAAGGAACGCGCGCGGGATTCCAAGGCTGTGCGCCCGAGATGGCCTGAGGTGGAAAAACGTGTTCGCGCCGGTCACGTAGCCGATGCCGACCTTCGCGATATCACCGAGTCGCACAGCTTCAGCGCCACCCTGGCCGAGGTCGGAATAGATCGACCGCACGGTGGAGGGGGTGAGGAACGGACGGAGGCGGCCGTTCCATGTACGCCACTCCGCCAAGGAGATGAACGCTCCGCCACGTGGTGGTTGCGCAGTCGGGGCGAACGATTCGATCGAGATCAGATTGAAGCCTTGAGCTTTGGATCCGTGATCTTCGGCATAGAGCAGCCAACAGTCCTCGCTCAAATCGGCGAATAGCTTCCGCCGCACGGCTACCACAGAGATTCGTCCGAAGTGATTCGCCAGGAATTCAAGCAACGGCTTTGCATACGGCGCATGTCCGATTTCCGCGGGGACGACGAAGGCCATCCGACCTCCCTTGTGAAGCAGCGACGCGGAAGCCACAAGAAAGGGAGCCCAGGAAGAGGTCAGGGACGAAAACGATGCTCCGAGCGTGTTACATAGAGCTAGCGCATCCCGTCGGACTCGGCCCGTAAAGTGCTGATATCTGATGAACGGAGGATTGCCGGCGGCACAGTCGAAGCGTTCTTCCGTCTGCGATGCCCACGAGAAGAACTCGCCTTCGTGGATCATGGCCCATGGCGCACGCCGAATCGCGCTCTTGGCCGCACTGGGTTGCCGCTCGACGCCGGCGCTCTTTCTGTGGAGGGCGAGGAACTGCCCATCACCACACGCAGGGTCGAGCATCCTCTCGTTCGGATGGCGGACGGCCCAGCGGACCAGGGACGCCGCGACGGCGGGCGGAGTGTAGTAGCTGCCGGTTACTTTCTTTGATTGGTCAGACAGCGGATTCATTCAAATCGATCGAAGGCTTCAAGTTGACTTTCATCCAGAGTAGCCGATGGTGGGGATAGAACAGGTCCACCTTGTATTCGCGGGCCATCAGCCGGCCCCAACCGTCGACAACGTCCGTATCGATGGGCAGAATCCGTTCCCGAACCACGCTGTGATCCTCGCGCGGCAGCGTTGGGTCGCGCTCGATATTTGGCCGGACACCCGCCAGCGATGATTTTCGCAGAAACCCGTCCGACGGAGTTTTCGATCGCTTGAGCCGATCGTGATCGTTCGCAGACGGAGCGACGGCCGAATGGCGTTCACGGAGCACCGGGTCACCGTGCTGAGCACGACCGGTGCGACCACCGGTAATGGCCGCCTGCTCAGGTCCACGTAACCGGATGGCCACGTTCCAGGCGCACCAAGCCTCCGTGACACTGCCACGAACCGCATGCCTTCCGTCAACCATGGGCCGTCACACGATACGGTTGAGCTTGGATCTGTATCGGCGTCGCGCGCGGCGCGGGCAGAGAACATCACCTATCTGCTACTCTCACGTGATGGCGACCTATCTGATCACCGGATGCGGGCGCGGCATCGGCCTCCCCCTGACGCGGCGGCTCCTGGAGCGCGGCGACGAGGTGATCGGCTCCGTGCGCGGCGGTGACCCGCCGATACGCCACGAACGCCTGCAGACCGTCCGGTTCGACGTGCGCGACGCGGACGCCATCGAACTCGCTCGGGACGGCGTCGAGGGGCCCGTTGACGTTCTTGTCGACGACGCCGGCACCTCGGGCCGACCCGCGGACCGGGCGCGCGCGGCCGGCGTGGACGACAAAACTGGCGTGCTGGACAAAAACGACCTCTGGCCGCTCCACGTCACGCACGCGTTCCTGCTCCCGCTCCGGCGCTCGAACAACCCCAAGGTGATGGTTATCATCGCACGGTTCGGCGGGTTGTGGTACTCGCCCAGCGTGGCCCATTGGGCCGCGGTGGCCGCGCGGCACGATTTGATGCAGGGGATGGCCGATGGATAGCACGAAACACTCTCGTCGAGGATTTGTTTCCGAGTTGGGCGACGAAAACCGTAAATTCTACGGATCGCCGGATGGGCGCGCTCTGTTAAGCGTCATTGAGCTAACGTTCGACCATCGTTGGGTTTATCTCTATGAACTCGTGCAAAACGCGCTTGACGTAGGCGCGAGCTCTATCGCGATTCGCATTAGCGCTACCGGCGAAGCTCTGACCTTCCAGCACAATGGCAGTCGTGAGTTCAACGAGCGCGACGTTGAGGGGCTGTCGAAAATCTTCCGATCTACGAAGGGCGCGCGTTCGGTGGGGTTCATGGGAATCGGTTTCAAGAGCGTCTTTGTTCGTTTTTACGAGGCTATGGTCTCCGGATGGGGTTGGAGATTTCGTTATGAGACAACGCAAGTCGTTGGTGAAAAATTCGGAGATAAACAACGAGACTTACTCGGGGCTGTGATCCCAATCTGGGATGAGCGGATCGCACTGCCAGAGAACGGATACACGACCCGTTTCGAAATGCGGCGTCGAACGGATGACGGAGCCGATCTCAAATCCGACGTTGCCCGTCTTCTTCCTGAAGATGATCGTACACCGCTTGCCATCTTGGCCATGTCCGATCTGAAGCGCCTCGAAATCGATGGTCGGATTTGGGAGTTAGGCGTCACCAAAGACGCAGACGGAAGCTTCGAGGTCACGGCGCTTTCGGATAATGAGAATCGGCTTTGGCGAGTATTCGCCGCGCGATTCATGCCGTCAAAGGAGGCGATCGCCTGTTTTCTTGAACACCGAAGAATTCAACCAGACCCAGCTGTCCGAGAGCAGGTGTACGACGAAGCGGCTCGACCTCGCCGCGTGCTTGGTGTGCTGCCTTTGGACAACGATGGCATGCCCGAACCGCCATCAACGGGACACGTTTACGCTACGTTACCAACAGAAGACACGTTACCATTTGGCCTCCACATCAATGCCGATTGGCTTTTGAACATCTCCCGGAAGAACTTGCGGGCCGTTGAAGACAATCCTTGGCAACGTCATATAATCGATAAGAT
Source organism: Acidobacteriota bacterium (assembly GCA_022821145.1). Lineage (GTDB taxonomy): Bacteria > Acidobacteriota > Terriglobia > 20CM-2-55-15 > 20CM-2-55-15 > JAJEDW01. The sequence goes on along the minus strand of JAJEEE010000076.1, from coordinate 5,713 downwards.
CGCCGAGATTCTGGCGCACTTTCTTGAATGGTCGGCTAAGGCGCACTCTCAACGGCCAGCGGCGACCGCGGCCTTCAAGGTTCTTCGGCGACCGTCTCCCGAAGCCGATGGCATTGAGTCGCTGATTGCCGCGGACGGTTGGCTCTCAACGTTGCGAGACCACATTAATGACGCCGCCGTTGTCCCGGTTTGGACAAAAGCGACGAGCAATGTGGCTTATGCGAAGCCGGCCGACGTTCTGGTTCCACCGGGTCCGCTTGCGACCGCTTTTGAGAGTCAACCGGCGTTGAAACCGGCGATTCTGTTCAATCGCCCGGTACTGATGACTGACGTCCTTGGATCGAGGGCGCTAGAGTTTTTCCGCAGTGTAACGGTTCTGGCCGAGATGTCTCCAAGCGACCTTGAAGATGCGTGGTATGGCGGACTTGACGAGTGGTGGACTTCGATCCGGGGTGAGGAAGGGTTTCGTCGAAAGCTGCTCGTGCGACTCTGGGCTGCAATCGGCCAATTATCTGCTGATGACAGGTGGAACAAACTTGATGTTAGATGCATTCGGTCTGCGACTGGAGCGTGGATCGCCGTCGATGAAGCCGTGTTTCTTAACGAGGCGCTCCCTACCGATGACGAGCCGGGGGGAAGCGAGACGCGTGGCCTGATGCAGGCATTCGTTCCCAATGCGAACCGCTTGGACTCCGATTTGATTGCAACCCTTCGCCAGCGAAAGAATCAAGGACATGAGCAAGAGCTCATTTTTGAGGCATGGTCGTGGATCGAGCATAACGCCCGCGGCATCAGTCTTCGAGAACTTGTTGTGAAGGTCTTTGAAGCTGAGACAATACCCAAAGATCCAAATTGGTCGGCATTCGCCTCTTTCGGGCATTGGGCAAAGCATCGCAATCGGCCGGATCTGTTAATTCACGTTGTCGTTCAATCTCATGGCAGCGTGGCTAGCGTTCCGATAGGAAAAGCACTCTTGGCAGACCCCTATGTCGATCACGGTGAAAGTCGTCGGCGTCTGTGGACAGACGTTCCGGCGATCGCTGGGGTGTATTTCCAGCAGGATCCGAAGAGCGCTGGCGCTCACGACTGGCGGACGTTTTTCGAAAAGGCCGGCGCGAAAGGTGCGTTAGAGGTACGATCAACAGAGATCACTGCGACTCGATGGGAGACTCCGAAGGTGGCGAGATTTCTCGGTCGGAGGGTCGAAGAGATTCCACAAGCGAACGATCAGGGTTACAGACTCTTGGATTTCCGCGTCGTTCCGGAAATCCCGGCTCCAGACACACCCAAGGAACTGCGGGCGGCGATCGCGCCATGCCTCGAAGACAGCATTAGAATCCTTGAAGGCAAGGGGAAGCGAAAAGTAACGTGTTTCTATTACAGTCCTGACGAACGAAATGGATCGGAATCAAGCGCCTGGGCACGACAACTCTCCGATCTAGCCTGGGTTCCTTGCTACGACGAGACGCTCCGACGCCCGCGGGACGTACTTCCCGAGTCGGATCCGGCCCGGGAAGACGCGCCGGTCGCAGATTTGTCGGCCGAACTGGTGAACGTATTAGAACGGGAGGGAGTCGGGTTCGGCGCGGCGGTTCCTGAATTGACATCGGTTCGCAGACTCATAGTCATCGGCTCGCAGTTGGATGCGGATGAACTGGCAGGGCTTCTCGCCGAGTGCCGTAAAGACGCAACCGAGGGCATAGACCGACAATTATTCGATCAGTCGCTTGACAACCTCTTGTTGCCGACGACCGGCGGCGAACGTGTCGCAATCAACCGAATAGTACAGCGCGTTGGAGGGGGGCTCCGTGCTTCCCTTGGCGGGTGGATTGTTCCGTTGGACGACATAGAAGAGACCTTGCGCGGGGAGTTGGAAGACGCTGAGTTTCCGCGCGAGTTTCCGGTGACAACAACGGGTGAGCAGGCGCTTGGTTATATCGTGGATGTGTGGCGACGTGCCCGGTCGTCGCCCGAGGGGCTTGCAAACAAGTGTCGTGAGTTCCTGCCGACGGCGTATGGCTATTGCTTGGAAGACACAGCGAAGGATGCATCGCTGTTGAAGCGATGGCGGGAAGCAGTGTCGCAGGCGGCGGTTTTCTCCGAGCGAGAATGGATTGCATTGAGTGAGGTTGACGATACTTACTTCGACGACATTGAAGACCGGCGTTTTTTACCGAGGCAAGTTAAGTTGCGAACCGTGACAGCCGGGCATCTGGGGCGCGGTCGGATCGATCAACTTTGTACGGCGAAAGCGATAGGCCTGCGACTGTTGTCTTCAGTAGTAAACATGGAGTGGGTGGGCGGGGACAAGGTCTCGCGTCTCTCGGATGTGTGGGTGTGGAGATTCGAATGCATTTGCGAACTTCTCCGAAAGGTGCGGGGAAGCGAGCCTCTGGGCGGAGACGCGGCCGACAACGGAACGAGTGTGCGGTTGATTCATGCTTCCGAACTGTCGTTGAGCGTCAGCGTCGACAATTCTTCCATTGAAGCGGTCCCCGTTAATGCTCGACTCCACGAGGGAACGCTGACGGTAGCCGGTCGGCCCGCGCAATTCGGTGCAGATGCGGCGAAGGAGTTGCTGCGTCACTTTTCGTTTGGGCAACGTGCCGGTCTGGCGGCCGATCTTACAGGGATGTTTGTGGCAATCGAGAGCACGGACTTCGGTCTCGCCGCCGAGAAATTTTGCCGGTCTCATGTGCCGGACGTGGAGGCGCTGGTGCGGTTCAAGCAAGACTTGAGAAGCAGCCTGGGAGTTGGTTCGGAGCCGAAGTCGGAGGGGATGGCCAAGTTTGGCGGGGAAGCTACAAGATCGGGAGCCGACGGAAATGTTCCGTTTGGGGGGACACCGGCGTCCGACGTGTCTGAACGAGGTGACGGCGATCAGTCCCGGACTGAGATGGCAAAGGGCCCGATGGCTGCAAAAGGGGATGAATCTGAGGACGAGGAATCAGTTTCGACGGGTGGCTCGTACGTCAGAGAAAGAGCTCTGGCAAGACAGAACGCTCTTGCTGACCAGTTGAGGAAATCGCTCAAAGGGGAAATTTCGCCTGGCATCGAAGAAGACGACGCGGTCGAGGCTGTCTTGGCGAAGGGAGACAAGGACAAGGGTCTCGGAGATGAAGAGTACAGAGAGATCGCTGCGCGGTATGAGAAAGAGGCGGGACGCGAGCCGGAGATCGGTGATCCGCACCAGTCCGGCTGGGATATCCGAAGCATCGACCGGGAGACGGAAGAGGTGCGGCTCATTGAGGTCAAGGGAAAGGGTTGTCCGTGGGAGAATAACGAAGTTGTCGAGCTTAGCGTCGCCCAGATTCGGAAGGCATTCGAGACGACCGAGTCGTGGTATCTGTACGTAGTGGAGAAAACGCAAGAAGGCGGCTACCAGGTGCTCCCTATACGGAATCCCGCGCGGGCCGCCACGAAGTGGATGTTGTGCGGCAAGTCGTGGCGAATGGTGGCAGAGCAAGCGAAGTCCGTCGACAGTCTTCCAAATTGACCGATTCGAAGCGCCGCAGGTCATGGAAATACTACTCTATCCTCGACGTGACAGTGATCCGCTTCACGTTCGGAGACGCGGTAGCGCGTACCCGGTCGTCGGATCCCGGCGACGTTATCGTCAAATCAGCGACGATTCCCGACGTCGGCCGTACCGGCACATAGTTCACTTGGAAAGGCGCTCGTGTCACCAAAACCACGGGGGCAACTGAGCAGATGCGGACGATGAACGGCACAAATGGTGACTCCGTGCGTCTCAGGTCGCGGGACACGTGTGTTGTTCGTGCGGGCGATCCTACGCGTTGTGCCGATTCCTGAGGCTCACGAAGTTAGAGTGACGCCTTTCCCATCGAAACACCTACAAAAACCGGGGACTGACAGTCGATGACCGTCATCCAATTATGCGCAAATCAATAGGGAGTATAGATCGTGCGTCATCGGATTGATCCGCCTGTTCAGCGCAGCCACGGGTTCCTTTTTCGAGCCGTTGCAGCATTAAGTCTGATCTCGGCGGCCGCGGCCGCCGTCCCGGCGCCGGAACAGAGCACCGAGGGCGTGATCATCGATGCGCCCGCGTTCCCAGGAGCGGAGCTGGTGCGCCTTCCGACCGACGGTTGGCCGACCAACGGTGGGAACCTGTTCAACCAGCGCCACTCGCCGCTCGCCCAGATCCATCGCGGCAACGTGGATCAGCTTCGCGCCGACTGGCGGACGCACCTGGACGCCTCCGGAGCGGGCGCCCGCTACTCCGGCGAGGCGCAGCCGATCGTCCACGACGGAGTGGTCTACATGGTCACGGGCGCGGACGACGTGTTCGCGCTGAGCGTGGAGACCGGCCGCATCCTGTGGAAGTACCAGGCGCGGCTCGATCCGTCCATCAACAGCGTCTGCTGCGGTTGGCTGAGCCGGGGAGTGGGGCTGGGCGACGGCCGCGTGTACGTCGGGCAGTTGGACGGACGCCTCGTCGCGCTGGATCAGCAGACCGGCGACGTCGATTGGGCCGTCCAGGCCGAACGCTGGCAGGAGGGGTTCTCGATCACCGCGGCGCCGCTCTACCACGACGGGCTTGTGATCCAGGGATTCGCGGGCGGCGACCGGGCGACGCGGGGCCGGATCAAGGCCTACGACGCGGCCGACGGCTCGCTGGTCTGGACGTTCTACACGATTCCCGCGCCCGGCGAGCCCGGTTCTGAAACGTGGCCCGCGGACAACGACGCGTGGATGTACGGTGGCGGTGCGATCTGGCAGACGCCGGCCGTCGATCCCGACCTCGGGACGATCTACTTCTTTACGGCCAACGCCAGTCCCGATCTCAACGGATCGATCCGTCCCGGGGACAACCTGTTCACGGCCTCGATCGTCGCGCTGGACGCGGCGACGGGCGCCTACCGGTGGCACTTCCAGACGGTGCATCACGACTTGTGGGACTATGACGGCGCCAACCCCGTCGTGCTGTTCGACCTGGAGATCGATGGCGCCCCTCGGCGGGGATTGGCGGCGGCGGGGAAGACCGGCTGGGTGTACATCCTCGACCGGGTCACCGGCGAACCCCTGATCGGAATCGAGGAGCGGCCCGTGCCGCAGGAGCCCCGTCAGTTCACCGCGGCGACGCAGCCCTATCCGGTCGGCGACGCCTTCGCGCCCCAGGAGATCGACATCGCGCCCGAGGGCTTCACGCTCGTCAACGAGGGCCGCATCTTCACCCCGTTCTGGGACGAGCCGGTCATCATGAAGCCGCGGGGCGCGAACTGGCCGCCGTCGTCCTACGATCCGGAGACCGGCATCCTGTACGTCTGCGCCGTGGACCGGATCATGTCGATGGCCGCGGTCCCGGTGTCGGCCGCGCCGGAGCCCGGGGAGGCCCGAATGGGCGGCGCTTTCACGGTCATCGACATTCCGACGACGGGCATCTTCGCCGCCATGGACATGTCGACGAACCGGATCGTGTGGCGCCAACGATGGGCCGACACCTGCTACAGCGGTTCGGTGAACACGGCCGGGGGGTTGGTCTTCGTGGGCCGGAACGACGGGCGGTTCACGGCGCTGGACTCCAGCGACGGGGCATTGCTGTGGGAGTTCCAGACCGGCGCGGGCGTCAATGCTCCGGCCAGCGTGTTCGAGCACGACGGGGTTCAGCGCGTCGTCGTCTACTCCGCCGGCAATCTCTTTGCCGGGACGCCGCGCGGCGACAGCGTGTGGATGTTCTCCCTGGAGGGAA
>JAJEEE010000078.1 GCA_022821145.1 Acidobacteriota bacterium | reverse complement strand
CGCGCGCCGGCGCCACGGGCGCGCCAGATGCGCCTCGACGGCGTCGCGCACGCGCGGCCAGAGCGTCGGAGGCGCCGCGGGCCGCGGAAGCGCCGCCAGCTTTTCGCCGATCAACCGCTCCAGATCGTCACGATGCATGGTTCCTCTCCAGTCGGTCCCTCAGCGCCCGGCGGCCCCGGTGGATGTCGGTCTTGACCTTGCCGAGCGAAACGCCCAGCGTCGCGGCGATCTCCTCGTAGCTCCGGCCCTCGAAATGAAAGAGCACGAGCGGCACTCTCTGGTGGTCGGGGAGCGCATGGAGGCACGCCTCGAGTTGCCGGCGCCCGTCTCGGGTCGCGTCGTCCGCGGCGATCGTGTCTTCGAATGCCTCATCTCCGTCACGGGTGTCGATCTCGCTGAACAGCCGCCAGCGTCTGCGGACGCGGGTCAGGTGGTTCAGGCAGAGATTCGTCGTCACGGTCGTCAGCCACGCGCCGACGGCCGGATGGTTTCGGATCGCGTCGAACCGCTCGAACGCCCTCAAGAACACGGTCTGGGCCACGTCTTCCGCATCGGATCGGCGGCCCAGCAGGCGCAGCGCGGTAGCGAAGACGCGATCCTGGTGCTTCCGGACGAAACCCTCAAACTGGGAGCCGTCGGCCATGGTCCCCGGCTCGCCTGCCCGATGTCATCACTTGGGGTAACCCCGGGGAGGCGCCGAAAGTTTCAGGAGAATCGAGCAGCGGCGGGTCTCCGGACCTGCCCTCGGCGCGACCGGGCGTCGATCGGGGTGAGTCGCGCGACCCGGCGTTTACCGTCCGATTTCACCGAGACCACTCATGCGCTGACGCCATGATCGCCGTTTCGGAACAGGTGAGTCCGACGTTTTTCCGGTAGGATCGGACCTCAGACTCGGTCTGTCAGGACGATGTTCGATCGCATCACATACGATCCCAACGTGTTGGGAGGCCGCGCCGCGATTCGCGGTTTGCGCAGCCCGGTATCGCCCGCCGTGAACCTGGTCGCCAACGGCTTGACGGCGGCCGAGAATGTCCGAAACCTACCGGACCTCGATCCCGAAGACATCCGCCAGGCTCCAGCTTATGCCGCGGCGCTTGCCCAGGACGAGCTTCATCGTACGTGCGCTTGACCGGTGCGATTTCCGGCGGACTTGCGCTTGACCGCCCGACAGTCTTCGGACGGTTCCAAGCCGAGCGGAGGCTCGGATGACGAAGAACGAAGCCGTGACCGCCGATCCAGAGCAAATTCTCACGAGAATCGACTCGCTTCACATCAAGGGTTTTCGCTCCCTGGCGGATTTCGAGATTCGCGGCCTGGACCCTGCCGTGGTTCTGATCGGCGCCAACGGTTCCGGCAAGTCGAATCTCATTCGTTTCTTCGAAATGCTGAGCTGGATGCTGCGGGCCGGGCGGCTTGGCGAGTTTGTCGAGCGGCACGGCGGCGCGGACGACCAGCTCTTCGGAGGACTCAAAGAGACGCCGTCGATCGAGGCCGATATTCGGCTGCGCGCTCGGCAGGGGCGAAACGACTACAAGTTCAGGCTCACCCAGGCGCATCCCGACCGTTTCTTTTTTGCCGAGGAGGCCTTTCGGTTCAGCAAACGAGGACTTCCGGAGCCGGATTGGACGTATCTGGACAGCGGACACCGCGAGGCCGCGATCGTCGAGGCGGCGCGATCGGCCGACGGCGCCGCCGTCGACCGGGAAACCGCACGCGTCATCGTGGACCGGCTCCGCAGTTGCGCCGTCTATCAGTTTCACGACACGTCCGACTCCTCCGCCTTCAAGCTGAAGTGGGACATTGACGGCAACAGCCGCCAACTCCGCACGCACGGCGGCAATCTCGCGGCCATCCTGTTCCGGCTGGAGCACGAGGAGCCGCGGCGCTACGAGTTCATCTGCGATCAGATAGGCCGCGTGCTGCCCAACTTCGACCGCTTCGCGATCGACGAGCGTCACGGAAAGGCGTTTCTGAGATGGAGGGCGCGCGGGCAGGAAAAGACCTTCGGAGCGCATCTCGCGTCCGACGGTTCGCTCAGGTTCTTCGCCTTGGTGACGCTACTGAACCTTCCGTCGGAGATGCTGCCCCACGTGCTGTTGCTGGACGAGCCCGAGTTGGGCCTGCACCCGGCTGCTGTCGCCCTGGTCGGCGGCATGATCAAATCCCTGGCGGCCGACCGACAAGTCATCGTGGCGACGCAATCGCCGCTGTTGGTGGACACCTTCGACCTCCGCGAGATCATCACCCTGAGCCTGAGGGACGGGCGGACCGAACCGCGCAAGCTGAATCCGGACGAATATCGGGAGTGGTTGGACGATTTCACCACGGGCGAGCTCTGGCAGAAGAACCTGTTGGGCGGACAGCCGTGATTCGGCAGCATGTCCGGTGCGCACCTGAACCCGGTCGTCACACTGTCCGATGGCTGACGGAGGATCCGCGATGGATGTACGCCAGCCACGGTGTTGCTCGGACGGTTGACGCCCGTTCCCTTCGCATCCAGCCGCGAACGGCGGCGGGCGTTTTCGAAGACCGGAAAGGTCGTTATACTTCAAGAACGCGCTTTTGAGTGATTCGGAGAATCGGGGTATCGGGATGCGATAGGTTCTGCGCCCGGCCAGACCGGGTGTGGCGTCCATCGGCCGTATGTAGCCTCGCAGTCGGCGACGTGGTTTCCACCACGGTCCGATCGCCGTTTTCGCTGCCTCGGCACAATCGGCGTTCACGTCACCGCCGTTCCCGTCTTGGCTTCGACGACCGGTTTGCGCCACGGGATGCTGTGCCGATAAATCAGAGGACTCCGTGACACACTATCTGGAACAGTTCGAGAAGTTGAAGGTCGACCGGGCCCATGGGCCGCCGAGCGTGCACAAGCCGTGCATGCTTCTTGCCGTCATCGACTTGGCGGAACGCGGCGTTCTGTCGCGAAACGAAATCCGGTACGAGGACACGTTGGATGTGTTTCGCGATTATTCGGAAGCGGCGCGACCTGGGGAGCCACTTCACCCATATTTCCCGTTCTATCACCTTCGGGGTGAAGGATTTTGGCATCTCTGTCCCAAGCCGGACGAGAGCGACGAAGGTCGTAAACCCCGCCATCGATCGATGTTGGGAAGATCTGCGAGGCTAGCCGAGGGGCTTTACGTAGACATGACGACCAACGTGGAAGCCAGGCGAGTAATGCGGGACGTGCTGATCGGCCGCTGGCTCGGAGAACGTCGCGCGGAGGTCGAGGCGGTCATACAAGCGAGACACGAGGCGAACGAGTACGAAAGCCGGTTGCGCACGAACGAGACGACAGATGCCGACTCTCCCCGACCTGACGACACGGCGCGCAGGCAAAGCTTCCGACGGTTGGTACTTCAAGCTTATGACTATCGTTGCGCCGCGACCGGTTCGCGAATCGTCTTGCCCGACGTCGGCCCGTTGGTGGACGCGGCGCATCTGATTCCCTTCACCGAAACGCGCGACGATCGGCCCTGCAACGGAATCGCCCTCGCGCCGACCTATCACCGGGCCATGGACCGGCACCTGATCGCGCCAGGCCCGGACATGAAATGGAGAGTGTCTAGGAAATTGGACAAGCGCATATCGGACTATCAGCCGTTCGTTAGTTTGGAGGGCCAGTCCGTGATATTTCACGGTCATCCGAAGTTTCATCCGTCGCCGGAAGCGCTGAGATGGCGAGTCGACCATCTATTGAGTTGACGTCCGTCAACTCCGTAACCAGTCGCGAAGGCCGCCGTCTACCTCTTGCTGCGGCTCCGGTCGATGAAACGGACCAGAACGTCACCACTCGGCAACGAACCGCGCCGATGTCGCGATCCTCAGGGAGCGTTTCGGTCTGACGGACGAGGAACCCGGGTCGATGTCGGTCAGAAAACTCGTTTACGTCGAGGAATAGAACCGGCGCATCGGGCGGCAGCCTGGGTATCCGGAGCTTTACCGGGCGATGGCGCGCGTGTGGGCTTTTGGCCGACCTGCCCGGAGTTGCTCGCGCACGAATGATTCGATAGAGCGAGTCGTTCGCAACCTGAGCGGCGCATTCGGCCGAGAACCTCAGGGGAGCCGCCACGAACCCCCGCGCGCCATGGCCCCGATGGCCGCGGCCGCCGCGGTGCGGTGGTCCGCCTGCCAGGGTGGCCCCAGCGACGCGCGGAGTCCCTTCAGGAAAGCGTCGACGGCGTCCGTGTCGACGCCGAGCGCGTCGGCCGCCGCCTCCACCTCGCGGCCCCGGGCGAACGTGACCGCGGGGATGCCCGCCAGTCCAGCCGCGCGCGAAACCGCCGCGAGGTACATCTCCGCGTCGGCGATCAACGTGGCCGTGTAGGAGTTGAGAATCCCGTCCAGCGTCGGCGGCAGGGGGCGGGGCGCCCGGTGGGCCAGGACCGTGAGCCGGCAGTGTCCGCGGACGGATTCGACGAGACTTGCGAACGCGTCCTCGGCGTAGCGTTCCGCCGCGGTCCGGACCCGGCCGATCAACGCGGCCAGCCCGTCCCGGTCGAGCCCGTCCGGAATGTGATGCACGGGCATGCTCGGCAGGCCGTCGCCGATCAGCGGCGCCCGCCGGCGGTCGACGATGACGGGGACGTCGTCCCGCGCCGTTACGGTCACCAGGATGGCCCAGCCGCTGTGGACCACCGCGCCCACGGCTCCGGCGGCGGGCATCAGACCGGTCTTCGATGCATCAGGAGGCGCGCCCGCGTGTAGTATTCATGGCCGAAGCATAGCAACGTCGTCGCGTCGCGGGTGCGACGCGCGGCATCGGGAACAGACGTTCGAGACGGCCCATGACATCCGAACCGCAGATCGATCGTTCTCAAACGGCCATTCGCCGCTATCGGTGTTCCCGGCCGGTTGCTCTGGCCATCGCCCAAGGGCTGATCGACACGCAGCGCTCGGTATTCGACTACGGGTGCGGTCACGGCGAAGACGTCGAATACCTGAAGAAGGAAGGGATCCGCGTGTCCGGTTGGGACCCCGCGTTCGCGCCGGAGGAGCCCTTTCAGGAAGCCGAGGTCGTCAATCTCGGGTTCGTCTTGAACGTGATCGAAGACCCGGCGGAACGCCGCGCCACTCTGAAGAAGGCCTTTTCGTTGGCGCGACAGCTCCTGATCGTCTCCGTTCGCGTGGACCGAACCCCGGCTCGAGCCACCGACTTCAACGACGGCCAGATGACCAGCCGCGGCACGTTCCAGAAGATCTTCAGCCAGGCCGAGTTCCGAGAGTACGTGGAGGCGACGCTCGGCCGCCGCGCCTATCCGGCCACGTTGGGCGTCGTTTACGTGTTTGCCGACGACGCGGCGGAATCGGCCTATATCGCCAACCAGGCCCTCCTTCTCCGGGTCGAGTACCGCGCGGAGCTGATCAACCAGTTCGCCCGGGACCGAATCGCCCGGCGTTACGTCAAGCTCGCGGTCGAGCTCGGGCGGCCGCCGTTGAAGGAGGAGTTCTCGAGTTATGCGAAGCTTCTCGAGCGCTTCGGCTCGCCGCAGCGCATCGAGCGTCTGACGCTCGGGCAGATCGATCCCGAGCGCCTCATCCAGTCACAGGATCAGAAGCGTGAGGACATTTTGACGTACCTGTCGATGCTGCGGTTGCAGGGGTTGCGGCCGCCGCCCGCCAACACGCTGCCGGGCGGCGTTTACGCCGACATCCGCGCGATCTGGGGCAAGTACGGTTCGGCATTGGAGGCCGCGGACGCCTTTCTGTTCAAGATCGGCCAACCCGACGTGATCGGTGAGGCCTTCGATCAGGCGCCGACCGGAAAGCGCGTCAACGACACGCTCTACATCCACCGATCGGCGGAAGACGCGTTGCCGCCCCTGTTGCGGCTGGTCGTGTTCGCCGGGAAGCAGATCGTCGGCGACACGGGCTACAACGTCTTGAAGTTGTGGTGGGACGGCCGGAAGGTCGCCTTCCTGACGTACGATCGTTTCGACGAGGACGCGCATCCCGCGTTGCGGAACAGCGTCCGGGCTCAACTTCCGACGACCGATTACGGAATCCGGGACTACTCGGATTCGTTGAATCCGCCGATTCTGCATCGCAAGGAGACGCTGGTGCTCGGCGACTACCCGGGGTTCGAGAAGTTCCGCGCGCTGACCGAGAGGGAAGAGAAGCTCGGGTTGCTGTCCCGGGACGGGATCGGATGTCGCAAGCAGTGGGAGGAGACGCTGTCTCAGGCCGGCGTAACGCTCGCCGGGCATCGGCTGACGCGCCGGGCCGACGGCGGTAAGTGATTGATAATCAAGGGTCCGCATTCGGACGCACCCGTGCTTGGCCCCGGACCTGACCTGTCCTGCAGGGGAACGATAATCACGGTTGCCTTTTCCGGCCCTTCGAGGGGTCTTGCATGATCGCGACGGCAAGCATATCGAACGCCCGGCCGGACGCATGGCCAAGAGCTTCAACCCAAACGAGTTTTGGGCGCCACGAGTCCTTCCATATCCGCGACGGCTGGCTGATCAAGGGCATGGAGGCCGTGGCCGAGCACCCCGACGTCTTCGGCAGGACCGAGGCGATCGACATACTCGGCGTGGGTCGCAACATGGTTTCCGCCATCCGCCACTGGTTGGTGGCCGCGGGTCTGATCGAGGAGATTTCGCCGCAGTATCGCCCGGACCGGAAACGCCAGGCGTTCAAGCTGACCCCCTTGGCGGAACTTCTCCGCGACCGCGATCCGTACTTTGAAGAAGACGCATCGCTCTGGATCGCCCACGCCCATCTGGCGACGAACTATTCGCGGGCGACGACGTGGTTCTGGGCGTTCAACTGCTTCGGCCAGGGCGAGTTTCAGCGTGACGTCTTTCTGCTCCAATTCGAGCGATTCCTGGCACAGGAGGGCGTCGACGCGCCCCGGAAGTCGCTGGAGCGTGATTTCTCGTGTTTCGTCCGGACGTACGCGCCGTCGAGCCGATCCGACAAGATCCCGGCCGAAGACAGCCTGGATTGTCCGCTGGCCGCGCTGGGCCTCGTGGATCGGCTGGCCGGAAACAGCTTCTTCCGGTTCGTGGTCGGGCCCAAGCCGAACCTGCCGGACGCGATCGTTGCGTACGGAATATATCGTTTCGCGGAGAACGCCAGAGGCGGCTCGGATCTCCTCCCGTTCGACGCGATCCGTTGGGGTGAAGGGAGCCCCGGACGGCTCTTCGGATTGGACAACGAGTCGTTGTTCGCAACGTTGGAACGTCTGGAAGCGGAAGGGGGACGCCACGCTGTCCGCCTCACGCGAACCGCGGGGTTGGTCCAGGTGCACCTCGGAAACACCACGGCCGACAACATCCTGAGGGGGTTCTACGGTGCCTAAGTCGAACGTCGTATCGATGAACCGCCCTCTTTCCGCGTATTTCGACGTGGAGAGCCGTTTCGTCCGATCGGTGAATCCATCCTTCGACATCGCCGACACGGCGGACGTTCCGACCTATACGTTCGGTCCCAAGAGCTACACGCTGCTGGAGCACTGGATCGACAGCACGGAACCGAAAGCCAGGGACCGGGCCTGGTTCGTCGTCGCGCCGTACGGTTCCGGCAAGTCCATATTCGCTCTCTTCGCCACCATCGGGTTCAGCAAGGGTTGGGACGATCCGTGGATGCGGCGTTGCCGCGAACGGCTCCAGGCCGAGTCGCCTGAGGTCGAGGCTCGACTCGACGACGGTATCGTCCAGGCCGGCAAGTCGTACGTACCCGTTCTGGTTCACGGCCAGAGGGGCTCCATCGAACGCGGCCTGCTCCATGGCCTGCGTCGCGCGATGTCCGGCGACACGGGAACGAAGGGGTGGGCGCGGCGACCGACGCAGGCCAAGCTCAAGCGGCTGCTTGACTTCGAAGACGATGTTCGCGCCGGGGATGTGGTCGAAGTGTTCCAGGACGCCCTCGCCGACGCCGGCCGGAAGTCCAGCGGCCTGATCATCGCCATTGACGAGTTCGGGAAGTATCTCGAGAACGCCGCGATGACGGGCGGCGCCACGGACCTGTTCGTCTTGCAGAGCCTGGCAGAGCTGGCCGCCCGTGCCGAAGCGCCGCAGCTTCACTTGTGGCTGCTGGCGCATCAGAACTTCGATCGCTACGTGAGCGGTCTGCCCCGGCACCAGACGCGGGAATGGGAGAAAATCCAGGGGCGTTTCCGGGAATTCGACTTCACGGCCGACCCCACTGCGTCTTTTCGGGCCATGGCCGATTGCCTTCGGAGCATCGGCGGGGACGATATCGGACGCCTGATCCGAGATTCCTCGGCACGAGCGGCGGCGTCGGCATTGGAGCACCCGGCCTTCAGCAAGCTGGGCGACACGGGCTATTGGCAGACGCTGTTCGAGCGTTGCTACCCGCTCCATCCGCTGACGATTTACCTGCTGCCCCGATTGTCCGGACGCGCCGCGCAGAACGAGCGCAGCATCTACACGTTTCTGTGTTCGACCGAGCCCTACGGGCTGAAGGACTACCTGACGGCGAAGCGCTGGAACCCGGGAGACATTCCCTACCTGACGGCGGACCGGCTGTACGACTACTTCGTCGGCTCACTGCGGCAAGACGCCAACGCGGGAATCGCCGGCCGCCGGTACATCGAAATCGACACGGCGTTGGGCCGGCTGGGCGATCGACCGGATCTCGCCTATAGAGTCGTCAAGACGATCGGCCTGCTCAACCTGGTCGGCCTTCCGACGCTCCTGGCCGCGTCGGAGGAAATGTTGGCGTTCGCATTGAACGTCGGCCCGGACGGCCGCGGGGAACTGCGCGAATGTCTCGACGAATTGGTGGGCGCGAAGATCCTCGTCTTCCGCCGATTCGCCAACGAGTATCGCGTGTGGGAAGGAAGCGATTTCGACGTCGACGCCCGGGTCGACGCGGAGAAAGAATCGCTCCAAGCGAATTTCGACGCCGCCGACTATCTGGGTCGGCAATACCCGGCCGCCGCGACGGTGGCGCGCCGCCACAGCCACAAATACGGCATCACGCGGTTCTATCAGGGCCGGTACATGTCGGTCGCCGAGTTGAAGGAACTCGCCTTCAAGAATTGGATCCTCGATGCGGGCCATGCCGCCGACGGGCTCATCTGTTACGTCCTGTGTCGGACGAGCGAGGAGCTCGAGGCGTGCCGGAAAATCGCCGTGTCGAATTGGAACTCGGCCGTCATCTGCGTTCTCCCGAAGCGCCCGTTGCCGTTCTCGGAGGCATTGCTGGACTTCGTTGCGATTCAGAACGTGTTGGACAAAAGTGGCGAGCTTCGCGACGACGCGGTGGCGCAGCGCGAGTTGTCGGAACGACTCGCGATCGCCGAGGCGCATTTCCGGGGCATCGTCGGCGGCCTGTCGGATCCGAACCGGGCCGGCTCCACCTGGCATCTCAGCGCTGGCGAGGAGCATCAGCCGCGCAGCGCGGCAGAGGCCAACCGCTTGGTGTCCACGGCTTGCGACCAAGCGTATCCGAAGACGCCGGTCATTCGGAACGAGATGATCAGCCGGAATCATCTCAGCGGAACGATCGTGACGGCGCGCAAGCGGCTGATCCAGTGTATCTTGCAGAACGGCGACAAGGAGAACCTCGGTATCGAAGGGTTCCCGCCGGAGATGGCCATCTACCGCGGCGTCCTCCGGTCGACTGGAATCCACGTTCGAGGCGACGCGGACGCGTGGACCTACAAGGCGCCCACACGAAAGAATTCCGGGCTGAACGCGACTTGGCGGGAGATCGAGAAGATATTGGAATCCGCGGTGGATTCCCCGCGGCAGATTTCGGACGTCGTCGATGTCCTGTCCGCTCCGCCGTACGGGCTCCGTTCAGGCGTCATCCCCATCCTCATGTTCGTCGTGTTCGCGAGCCGGCGGCATTCCGTGGCCCTGTACGACGGGACAATGTTCATCCGCGAATGGTCACCGGAAGTCGTCGAGAAGCTCCTGAAGAGCCCCGACCGTTTCTTCTTCCGATACATCGCGCTGACCGGGCGTCGAGCGCTGGTGATGTCCAAGCTCTCCAAAGAACTCGAGAAGAGTCTTGGCGTAGAGGTGGGCGACGCCTTCGAGTCCGTTCTGAGAGCCGTCTATCGCTGGATGCATGGTCTTCCGGCGTTCGCGTTGAAGACCCAACAGCTTTCAGAGACGACGATCGAGGTCCGCCGGCGTTTGATGGCGGCGAAAGCGCCCGAGCAACTGATATTCGAGGACCTGCCCAACGCTTTGGGTTGCCAACCCATTGCCGCGGACGGGAGCGCCACGAGAATCAGCACGAACGACCGCAAATTCGTATCCGGACTGACGAAGGCGCTGTCCGAAGTCAACCGCGCCTATCCGGAGTTGCTGGCGCGTCTCGTCGACGAGATCAAGGCTCGCTTGGGGCTGGTTGTCGGCACTGCTGGTCTGAGGAAGTCGTTCAAATCACTGCAGGAGCAGTTGTACGGCGTCACGAACGAGACACAGCTCAAGGCATTCCTGCTCCGTGCCGCCGACGTGGATCAACCCGAGCGGGAGTGGGTCGAGTCGGTGTCATCGGTGATTCGCGGCACACCGCCCGCATTCTGGCGCGATGACGACGAAAAGGAATTCGTGCTCGGAATGTCCCAGCTCGCTCAGAAGATCCGGGACGCACAATCCCTGAAGGAAGTTCTGACGCGAACGGCTGACTCCGAGGACTGGTCCGGATATGATCGTGTCCTCGTGGACTCCGTGCGTGGACGCCAGCATGAACAGATTCTCCAGCACGTGGAACTCAACGGCAGCGCGAAGCGACTCAAGAAGCGGCTATACAACAACGTGACTCGTGTTTCGTTGTCGGCTGAACAGAAGAAGCGCGCTATCCTCGAGCTGTTGATGGAGGACCTATGACCGAGAAGGTACGGCACATCTTGAGTCTTTCCGGTGGCAAGGACAGCACCGCGTTGGCCATCTACATGCGCGACCGGATTCCCGAGATGGAATACGTGTTTTGCGACACGGGCAAGGAGTTGAAGGAGACGTACGAGTACCTGCAAAAAATAGAAGCCTACCTGGGGAAGAAGATTGTCGTACTGAATTCCGATCTGGACTTCGATCACTGGCTTGAGATGTATGGCGGCTATTTGCCATCGCCGCAGGCTCGCTGGTGCACGCGCATGCTCAAGATCATTCCGTTCGAGCGATACGTCGGGGACGACATCGTCTATTCCTACATAGGGATTAGAGCTGACGAAAACCGCGAGGGTTACATCTCCTCGAATCACAATATCAAGCCCGTGTACCCGTTCAAAGAGAAGGGAATGACGCGAGACGACGTTTTTCGCATATTGGATGAGTCCGGATTAGGCCTTCCAGAGTATTACCAGTGGCGGAGCCGATCCGGCTGTTACTTTTGTTTTTTTCAGAGAAAGATCGAGTGGGTGGGACTGAAGCAAAGGCATCCTGACCTGTTCGAGAAAGCGGCACAGTACGAAAAATACGACCCTGAAACGCGACGTAGTTACACTTGGTCGCAGGGCGAGACTCTGGAACAGCTCGCAAAGCGATCGGACGAAGTGATCGCGCGCGAGCAATCCCCTCCGACCAAAAACCGATCGAACGAGACGCTTTTCGAGACTTTCGCAGATGCCGACGACAATCCCGAGCAACGCGCATGTATTGTCTGTGACTTATAGAGGGGCGTCGACCAGCGACGTATCGCGCAGGCTTCCAGGCCATGACTGCGCATGTGTAGAAGCGCGTTTCGGCAGAACTGAGAAGCCGAGCCCTATCGTCCCCGCTATTGGGAGACAGACGTTGGACGGCAATCGATAAAAGGAACGACACACAGTTGGCGACGTGCGCATTCCGCAGCCTGCGACAGCCTGTTGAAGAATTCGTTTGTGTTCTGCCAAAATAGGTACGGTGAGTTTAGCACGTTGGACGGGACCCCGGCACCTGGTCGGCCGCTAGCGCCTTAAGCCATGTCACGATTCCGATGGAAGTCTGTTTCTGGGGGTGAACTACTCGACGTGGCCGAGAACCGCGCGCTCCACGAACTACTTCCGAGCACGCCGGCTTTGTATCTATGGCGCCGTCGGATCGTCGCACCGGAGCGATCTATTTCTAGCGCCGATGCGTGCGAGGAGTGGATCAACGAGGTCGTGGAACAGCCGGCTGCGCGTATAAAACGTAAGCAGTTGACCCACTGCGTGTGGACCGACGGCTTGCAGTTGGGCGGCGGGGGATTGACTCCCGAAAAGGCGCGGACCCTTGACGAAGCGGTACGCCGGGCCGACCGCCGGAAGCTGTTCGTGCGATACGTAGAGGGACTTTCGCAGTTCACTCCGCCGATCTATGTTGGGCAAACCGGCGACCTGCGGGCACGCGTGGGCCAGCACCTGAAGGGCGATACTCAACTATATTCATACGTTCGTGACACACTTGCATTGGCGTGGGAAGATCTCGACCTGCGTTATTTGCAGGTCTCGGAGTCGGCGAGTTTGTCCGATGAGAGTCGCGTCCTTCTGGAGTTGTTGGAGCTGATAACGCAGAGAGTTCTCGCCCCATTCGGGACGGAACGTCCGGGGTGAAGGAGTGTGATGATGGATCAACCGCGACCCGCAACAACTATTCGAAAGACACCGAATTTTGACTTCATTTTCGGTCGCTATAGTCATTCACAGCTCCACGTCCCATATTTTCAAGTGTCGATGAGTTTCGACGACATCGCGAGGTATCTTGTTCTCGTCACAGAAATGCCAGGCGCCTCTAGCATGAACTGGAGAATCGAGGAGCTATTCCAGCGCGATATCGACTGGCGCCGCGTCGAGCGAAAAATCGTTCCATATCTTAAGCAGCAGGAGGAGCCCCACTTTTTCAACTCACTAACGATCGCGCTGTTGCCATTTCACGGAGACACCGTCGGCGATTTTTCGGCGTCGAAAGGATGGCATGCGCCGGAGCTTGAGAACCAACAGCACTTCCCGGCAGACCGGGTGCGTCGTTTTGGACCAGTGACTTGCGGTTATTGGGGAGGGTGGTCGGACCCAATAGAAGACAACGCACGATTGGGGCAGATATGCTGGAACACGAACGAAGTCTGTGCGGTCGCGATCGACGGGCAGCACCGGCTTGCTGCGATTAAGGAACTCGGGCAGGCAGGCACCTCGTCGTCCGTGCCGGTGATCTTGATCGTGCTTCATCCAGACCTCGGGTTTCCGCGGAGCGGACGGCAGTCTGTGATCGACACGCTTCGCCGTCTGTTCATTGATTTGAATAAGCATGCGCAGACAGTAAGTCGTGCTCGACAAATCCTGCTCGACGATCGCGATCCGGTGTCGATCTGCGTGCGCGCGATCATCGGAGATCAGCTTGTCGAAGGGAAGGCCGAGTTGGAGGAAACGCTCCCGCGACTTCCGTTGTCGTTAGTGGACTGGCACACGGAACGGGCGCTTTTCGGTGATGGGCCGTACTTGGCGACGATTTTGGGAATGGATTGGGCCGTGTCCAAGATATTGGCGATAAGGCCGTTCGAAGACCCCATGGCGCATGACGAGATCGACAGACTGATCGGGCGGCTCGAGAAGAATTTGGGTTTAGATTTAGAAATGGCGCGGCAGCGTCTTAAAGAATGTGATCGTCATAAGCGGCCGTTCAGTTTCGTGGAGGAGCCGGTCGATGAACTTCGGCAGATTGCGGATGGCTTTAGATCCGAATGGTCGAAACCCGTTACCACTCTTTTGACGCAAATGGTCCCGTATCGGAAGCTGATCGACGTCCGGGCGACGTACGGAACGTTGTCGCCGGAATTTTGTAACTGGTTTGCATTGAAGGCGAGTGCGGAGAGCGCGAAGGGGGCGGCGAAGGCGACGGCTCTTTTGTTGAAGTATGAAAATGAGTTGGCCAATAGACTGCAGAATCCGATAGCGGGAACGGACTTGTTTAACTCTGTGACGGAGTGCGAGAAGGTCAAGGACAGGTATCCGTTAGCGTTTGCGGTAGTCTTTCACCGAGCTTTGTTTCTGGCTTTCGTGGCGTATACCAAGGTCACTAGACAAATTGTCGCAGTGTTGGGAGATGAGGACGCGATAGAAATCGATGCGCCGGCGGAGGAAGTCGATGAGGAGGCCGGTACGGTAGTGAGTCTTCAGGAGGAACGGGCGAGTCGGCTCGTTGAAGCTTTGAACACGTTAATTGTGAAAGAACCGGGATTTTTGGAGCCAGGATTCGAGTTTCCTTGCGATGAAGAAAACGAAACGTTCGATCGGTTTTGGTTGTGCTCGTTCCAGGATCCACAGGGCCCGATCGACTTCACTCAGGGGGCGGCAGTGAGGGCCTCTGACTTACTGTTATTGGTGGGACACTTTTGGATCTATCACAAGATCGAGGGGTTAGGCCAAGGGGACTTCGAGAAATTGATGGAACGCGCTGAGACTGCGGAGTCGGGCCTCGACTTGAAATTGGATCAATGCCTAAATCGGCTTTTCGTGCCGGAGCAGTCGATAGGTGCGCGAATTTGCAAAATGCGCGGTGACTCGGCGGACGCGCAGGATGACGACAAGAAGTGGGCGGTGATGAAGCCTAGGGTCGCTTGGTTGTGGAACAGTCTAGTCGGTTGATGAAATATGGCGGCTCAAGTACTTGAGCGTTTTTTCGAGGGTCCGCTCAGCGAGCGACAAGGGGGCTCGGCTCGCGAACGTGAGCTGGCCGTTGAGTATTTGCGGCGCGATCGATTTGGGGATGAGGATGAGGCGGAGGGTGCAGAGGAGTCGCGAGAGAAACTGACGTTGACGTTGCCGACGGCGATTCCGTTGTTTTCATATCAGCGGGAAGTCGTGAGCAGGCTTCACGAGTGGATGGAGGCGTGCAATGGAGGCGGCGGCGCGCTGGTATCGTTGCCAACGGGAGCGGGAAAGACGAGGACGGCGACGTGGTTTTGCAGGGAATTGATTGAGAGAGGCCGCGTAAAGAGGGTGCTATGGATTGCGCCGGCCGTGGAGTTGGTCGAGCAGGCGGTCAGCTGTATTAAGGATATGTGGGATCGGTTTCCGGGAACGTCCGCTGTGGAGGTAGTCGTGAACGACGTTCCTGGTAGGGGCGGTAGGAGAGCGAGTGTGACGGTTGCCTTGTGCACCGCTCAACTGGCGTCAAAACGGCTTGCCGCAGTTGAGAAGTTTGGGCCGGACGTCGTGGTGTTCGATGAGGCACATCAAGCGGTCGCGAGGACCTTCCGGGCGATCGTTCGACATGTATTGCGGTGTGGCGCCGCTGTTGTGGGATTGAGCGCGACGCCTGGTCGCAGTGTGGAGGACGAGGGGGAGGACCTTCGGGAACTTTTTGGAAATACCTTGATCACGTCGAAGGAGCTTGGAGGGGATCCCGTTGGTGCCCTGATAAAACGCGGCGTGCTGTCCAAGCTTCAGGTCAACACGCTGGGGTTGCCGGCGCAATGGGATAGCATTAGGGTGAGAAGGCTGGACGCCCGGACGTTGTCGGTCGATGAACTGGCTCTGAATCGACATCGGTTTTGGTCCGTGGTTGAGGCGGTCGCGGGGTTAGGACGTGAAGCTCGTACGATAGTGTTCGGTGGGTCGCTGGCTCACTGCTATGCGTTGGCAGGCGCTATACGGGCGCGGGGTGTGCGCGTGGGTATGGTATCGAATGTTACGTCGTCTGTGGAACGACGCGAGGTGTTGAGACAGTTTTCGACTGGTGATGTCGATGTCGTGGTGAACAAACGGATTTTGGCGACGGGATACGACTGTCCGAACGTGACCGATGTGATATTGACGACGCCGGTACGGTCATCGATATTGTGGGAGCAGATTCTTGGGCGAGTTAGCCGTGGGCCGGCGGTTGGGGGAGGCGACGTGGGTCGCGTCTGGGAGTTCGACGACCATCGCTTGATGCATAAGAGGGTCTTGTCGTACGCGCGTTTTTTAGGGCAATTGTGGTAATCGTGGTACAGGTTATCGTGGAGTACGTGATCGATGTCACTACTCATTGACGCGATGCGCTGTGGCTACAGAATGGCGTTGGCTGTGCTCAGAATGGGGTTGATGTCGGAGAGTCACAATTTGTATACCATCGCTCGGGTGCCGGATTCGGCTCGGCCAACAAGTAGCGGGGCCACGGGCGCTCGGGGGGGCAACGCCGAGCCGCTAAAGCCGCGACCCCGCTATTATTTCACCTTGGGAGCGAGCAACGCCGCTGGTCGCGGTGTTGGCATGACGAGCCTCCGGTTTTCGACCCGAATGTTACGGGCCGGAATTTCCGAGCCGAACCCGGCAGTCAACAGGCGCACCATTCCCGTTGACATAGAATCTGGACAATCGAACAATGCAAGGCAGCGTGTACTTTCCGTTATGAGATTTCCCTGAACGCCGACCGTACGGGATTCCGCTATTCTGGTCAAATTCTAGCGATGGCTACGCCACATCAGGTCCACCGGCGCGCCGTCTACGGCGCCAGTCTGGCTTTTCGTTGCGGCTAACAGCTGCGTCGAAGAACGCCCGCTGGGTCGTCTTGTCGTCCGCGCTCGGCATGTCAATCTCTTCGTCTTTCTCACGGACCGAGGGCTGGTAGCCGAGCGGCATCAGCGGGATGTCGCGGTCGCGGCGCTTGCGTTTGGGCTTCTCAGGCGTGTTTTGTGGATAACATTCACCTCGGTGGCCCTTCAATAGAGACGGCCCGCCAGGTCCCATGACGTAGCCGACTGATCCGGTAGAGTCTCCCCAGCCAGGCAGAACGTGCGGGGCCCGAAACCGGGCCGCTCGCGCAATCCAACACCCACCGGGAAATAGGCAAGATTTTGCACTCATGTGCGTTCTGTCTGGTAACCGCTCCGGTGTGAACACATTCGGTCGCGGATCCAGGAGGACGCGTTGGAAGTGCTCATCAAGTTCATCCTGTTCGTCATCCTGTTCGTCGCGTTCGGGCTCGTCGTTTGGGTTGTTTCGGTGTTCCTCTGGGGCGCGGATCCGGCCTGGTGGGGTACGTCATTCTGAAGGAGAGTAGCGGATGGTGGGCCGTCGAAATCATGGATCTCGATCCGGAAACCCTCCCGGAGTGGCAGGTCGAGGCGTGGGCCAATTACGTCATGCCAAAAGTGTCCACGTGGTAAACTGCCACTGAAAAGCAGAACCCCGGCTGGTACCGGAGTTCGAGGGGCAACCTGCGATGGAACGCTTGACGCCTTCCATCGTTCGATTGTCCCGGTTCTATGTCCACGGGAGAGGTAGGCTCCCAACTGGAGGTCAGATGGCCAAGTGCGACTGGATTTTGCTTTGCGATCATTCATTTCGTGACGAGAACAAGAAGGTCTGCCTGCTCGGAATATTTGATCGGATCCGAGTTATCAACGTCCCGACGACGCACCAAAGCATGGCGTTGGCGTTCAAGGTGACGGGCGAGAGCGGCGAGAAGATCAGCGCACGCATCGAGATTCTTCGGCCATCGGGCCATAGCCAGCTCGCTGAAGCGAAGCTAGACATAGTGCTTTCCCAGGATGGGAACGCAACGATCAATGTGAATATGAACCGCGCTCCCCTTCCCGACCTAGGCGTCTACGCGATCAATCTCTATTTCGGAGATGAGCAGGCTGACACACTTCCGTTCGTCGTCGAGAGGGTGCCGCAGCAATGACGGAAATCTTGGAACTCCTCACGGCGGGCCTTGCGGCGCTGGCTGCTTTTTTCGGATGGAGTGCGAAGGATCAGGTTGCTTCGTTGAAGGCCAGCATCGAGAACAGGATCACGTTCAACATTTTCACCGGGGAGGGCGGGGACACTCCCCGGTGAAAGATGGTAGTCTCGCGCTATGCGCTCCGACAACCGGTTTGGGTCGCCGGTTCATGGTGCTCCAAGCTGGGCGAGGCGTCGATCGTAATCGTCGGCCCGTGAATCACGGTTGCGCGGGAGCCTGGCGACTCTGCCGTGCTTCTGGAGTCGGTCGTTCCCTTTGAAGGGGGCAACCCGGGCACCTCCTTCGTGATGATTATTGGATCTGTCATCTTCGATTCTCCCATGGCGGGCCTCCTCAAGAGCGCTTCGCGCGCACATCGTAACTCAGCGACTCCCTCGATCCCGAGGGAAAAGCAACAGAAGCATCAAATATCGATTCTCGAATCGATTGTCAACTTCCCCGCTCGTTTATCTTACCAGATCCTCGTACTGCAGCCGCTTCCCCTCTATGCTGCGGATGGTCGCGCTTATCCGATCGAGCGTGTTGAGAGCAGCCGCGCGTTGTGGCGACCGGCGAACTCTTCGAGGTGCCGCTGAAGGTGCTTCGCCCCGAAGCGATCGAACGTGCCGTGGTAGCCGCGCTTGAGCACCGACGAGTGCCTGGTGAGCCATACGCGCCTCCGAATGTGACTAACCGGTGAGCCCGTGCGTGCGGCGCCGTCAAAAGGACGTTGTTGAAGAAACGGGCCGTCCTGCTGCTTGGGTCCCTTCAGTCGGCGAACATGAATGAGTCGCCGGCCATGGACTAGGCGTTTGCAGTTGTGATGTTGCGGTTTTGTGGTCGATGTCCTCGGAAACGGTCGCGTACCACATTAAATCAACAACATACGCACACTACGCAGATTTTGCGTGGTTCACCCGGAGGCTTCGAGTCATCGTCTCATGGCGCGATCGAGGCGCAGGTCTTGCGTCATCACGTGACTGCCCCGTGAACCGAAGGTGAAATGATCCCGTGACCGATTGACGCCTCCGGGCCCGACGCGTACTCTCGGGCGTTTACATGGACGCACGGATCGACGACGCGGGAACGCCGAAGCCCGCCGACCTGCCGCGACGGCTCGTCGCCGAGGCGGTCGGCACGGCGGGCCTTCTGCTGGCCGTGGTCGGATCGGGGATCATGGCGGAGCGGCTGGCCGGGGGGAACGCGGCGATTGCGCTGTTGGCCAACTCGCTGGCGACCGGCTTCGCGCTGATGGTCCTGATCACGGCGCTCGGGAGCGTTTCGGGCGCGCATCTGAACCCGGTCGTTACCCTGTCCGAAGCCTGGCGGCGAGCCTTGCCTTGGTCCGACGCCGGGCTGTATGCCGCCGTGCAGGTCGGGGGCGCGTTCGGCGGGGTCGGGATCGCGAACCTGATGTTCGAGCTTCCGGTGTTCTTCCTGTCCGGGCGCGTCCGGGCCGGCGGGGGACAGTTCCTGGCCGAAGTCGTGGCCACGTTCGGGCTGCTGGCGGTGATACTCGCCTGCGCGCGGCGGCGGCCCGAGGCGCTGCCGTTATCGGTGGGCGCCTACATCGCGGGGGCGTACTGGTTCACGGCGTCCACGTCCTTCGCCAATCCGGCGGTGACGCTTGCGCGCATGGCCAGCGACACGTTCACCGGCATTCGGCCGGCGGACGTTCCGGCCTTCGTCGCGGCTCAACTGCTCGGGGCGGCGGCGGCCACGGCGCTGCTCGGTTGGCTGATGCCCGTCAGCGCTTCGCCCACTCGCCAACGGCGTTGAGGGCGGCCGTCTGGCCTTCCTTCCCGCTGCGTTCGACGAAGCGGGCCAGTACCTCGCCCGTCAGCATGGGCAGGAAGCGGCTCGATGGCGCGGGGACGTAGGCGTCGCCGCGAAGTTGGAGCATCTCGACGCGGTTCTTTCGGACGAAACAGCGCCAGACCTCGGGTACGCCGAACGTCGCGTATACGGGCAGCTTGCGCCGCGATTGGCTGGCCTTGTCCACCTCTACCACGATGTCCGGGGGCGGGTCGCGCGTGACGTCGATGGCGTCGCGTCCCCGCATCCGCTCGGCGTTCGCGATGTAGAAGCAGGTGTCGGCCTCGGCGCCCCGCATGTGGCGGCGGCTCTGTTGGGTCATGCCGCCGTAGGATTCCATGTCGACGCCGAGCTCCTGGCACACGGCGCGGACGACGTTCTGGACAAACTCCTTCCAGCGTTCGTGCCCGGCCGACGTGGTCACGATGTCCAGGCGTCCGCGGTCGTAGGTGACGCGGACGCCGGGACGGGATTCCAGCTCCTCCAGTACGGCCTGGTACTCGTCCCAGTCGACGCCGTCCAGGGCCAGGGCCGACGCGGCCGGCATGTGCGCGACGGATTCCCGGATGTCGGCTGCGACGGTCGGCATGCGGGCATTATACGCGGCCGGCCGGCGCGGGCTTGGGCGCCGCGAGGCGGTCCGCGGCCGCGGACGTCCGTGAGAGAGAACCAAGCGGCAGTCCCCTGGGCCGATCATCGACTCGGGGCGGGACGCGAGGTGGGGCCGGCGTGGGAACGCCCGGCCGGGTCGAGGCGGGTCCGCGCCATGCCGGCGCGGCGTGAGTGGACGTATCGATGACGAGTGAAGACGCGAGGCCGAGGATCGTCAGCAGGACTGCCGCAAGACGTGTGTTTCCGGAACGGTGCGTTCGGGCGGGCCGGAGGAGAACCAGGACGCCCGTCCAGCGCTCGTGGAACGCCGCGGGCGTCAGTCTTCGAATGCCGGCGGCCGGATCTCCGACGGTGATTCGATCGCGGCCGACCTCATAGAGGACCACGAAGTGGTGGCTTCCGCCTTCCGACCAATGGGCGATGGCGGGGAGGCCGATTCCGGACAGCGCGTCGCGGGTGGCGCGCACGCCGCGGGCCGCGAAACCGATCGCGCGCGCCGCCCCGACCAGCCCGCGCAGGTTCGTGCCGCGGCCGTCGGTCCCTGCCTTGTCCTTCAACGCGACGACGGAATGGCCGATCCCGTGGGATGCGGCCACCATGGCCAGGCACGCCGGGCCGCAGTCGTTCGCGCCGAGTTGATGCACGATCGGGTAGCGCACGCATCGCGGGATGCACGTGGGCGGCCGTTTCCAAGATGTTGAAATACCGAGCGCGGGCCCCGGATTTCCGGCGTTTCCACGACTTGTTTTGCGGTTGAAGACGCGGAAAAGCCGGAGATTCGGCGGCGCTGTCCCGACGGAGGGGCGGCCCCGCCTATCCGGCGGCGATCGGTCCGGGAGGCGACACCTGCGTCATCAGGTCATCGTTCCACTCGCCTTCCACCATGACATGGGCCAACGCGCCCAACTCGACCGCCTCGATCAGGTTGTGGGTCAGGTACGCGTACAGGCCCGGCTGCCGGAACGTGTAGATCGCCGCGCCCGCCGAGCCGCCGCGGATGAACCACGTCTCGAGCCCATGGGCCGGCGGGTCCGAGAAGGAACCCTGTTCCCACACGAAGTCCCCGTGTCCGCCGATCAGGTGCGGCCTGGAATCACGGTTGGCCTGGGAGTGGATGAACAGGACGGTCTCGCCGACGCGCGCCGTCATCGCGCCGTCGCCTGTCAGCGCGCCCACCCGTCCGTTGAGCACGACGTGGGAGGGCGTCAGGGTCCGCATGACCTCGAGAGTGTCGGGGATGCCGTCGGTGGGGCCCTCGAAGGTTCTGAAGTTTCCGTCGACTCCGCGCGGCACGTAGAAGTCCTGCTCGCCGACGTAGTACGCCCTGTCGTACCGGATGGGGCTACCGTCACGGTCCTGGAGGCCCGTCCGGGGCAGTACCATGACGGCCCCGTTCATGCCCGACACCACGTGGTACGGAATCATCGAACCGCCCGGGGCGCAGTGATAGATGAACGTGCCCGGCTTGACCGCCTTCCATCGCAGCACGACCTGCTCGCCCGGCCGGACGAGCGTCAGGGCGCCGCCGCCGAGCGCGCCGGTCGAAGCGTGAAAGTCGATGTTGTGGGCCATCCTGTTGTCCGCCGGATTCTTCAGGGTGAGCTCCACGTAGTCGCCCTCGTGGCAGACGATCAGCGGCCCCGGGACCGATCCGTTGAAGGTGAGCGCGTGGATCTCGGTTCCGTCGTCGTCGATGACGCGCGTGGCTTCCCGAACGACAAGCTCCACCTCGACGATCGTCGGGCCGCCGTCGGCAACCTGCGCGTGGTCGGGAACGAACGGCGGGTCGACCAACTGCTGCCGGACGCGGGGCAGCCCCGTCGCGTTCGCCTGGGTGGGGGCGGCCGTTACCGGCGCGCGGGTCATCGCCGACAGGGCGGCCAGCGAGCCGCCGGCTTCCAGGAACGTACGCCTGTTGACTGTGGACATGGTTGACTCCTCGGCGGTCCGCGAGTCGAATCGTCGCGCCGCCTGGCCCGCCGTGGGCCGGTTTCAGTGTAACGCGAACGCCGGAAGCGCCGCAGCGCCCGTCAGAACCGGACCAGGTAGGAGAACTTGGCGAAGAACTGGCGCGCGTCGTGGATGAAGGCGTGCGGCGTCCGGACGATGCGGGCGCCGGTCGGGATCGGCTCCAGGTCGATATTCTGGATGTTGTTGTTGTAGCCGGCGTAGAACGCCGTCCACGCGTTGAGTTGGTAGGCGACCAGGAAGTCGGCGTTGAAGTTCTTCCGCGTTTCCAGGCTCGTCCGTTCCGGATTCGCCAACAGCGCCTCGTACTGCAGGATGACCCGCACGGACAGCTCGGGCGTGAACTGCCAGTTCCAGCGCGTCCGCACGATGTGATCGTTGAAGATCGTCGTTCCGGTTCCGCGGTGGCCCAGCCGCGTGAACAGGTATCGGTTGGCGATACTCAAATGCCGGCCCGGCCGGAGGACGACGTTGACGTCCGTCGTGGACCAGTCCTCCAGCGACGCTTCCCGGCCCGCCGCCGGGTTGTAGTTGATCTGGCCGCCCCGCTCGTGCCGGACGGCGAACTCGACGGAGGCGACGACGGCCGACTCGATGGCGGCGCCGAACACGTTGCGCCGGAAGTCGCGCGGGTCCGTGACGGCCGCTTCCGACGGACGCAGCCGCACGCGCTCGGGCAGCAGGAAGACGTTGACGAACGTCTGGCCCGAGAACTCCCAGGTCACCTGGGGGGCGACGGCCGTCTCCAGGCGCGTTCCGTCGCGCGCCATGACCCGCGTCACGGTCAACGCGGGCGTCATCGCGATGAAACGGTCCCCCTCCGGACGGAACGCGTACTCGACGTTCGCCGTCAGGCCGCGGATGTCGTTCCTGGGATTGAACCCGGTCTGGGTCAGGAAGCCGGCGCCGCGGTCCGAATATGCGAGGTCGAAGTTGAACTGGCGGCCGGCCCGGTTGAGCAGAACCTCGTAGGCCGGACCCGATCGCCGGGAACCGTCGGCGAACCGCGTGGTGCTGGTCACGGCCTGGAACTGGGTCACCCAGTTGTCGTCGAGCTTGATCCGCGCGTCGGCGCCGGCCACCCGGTTGAAGGCGCCGTCGAAGGCGCGCTCCGTCACGATCGCCCCGACCGTGGACTGGTCGAAGATGTCGCGGTTGACTCGGACGATGCTGAACCGGGCGCGCCGGCCCGCGCGCGGGTCGGTGTCGGGGACCCGCTTCCCCGGCGACTGGTCGTCGGCGACGAGCGCCCCGATCGAATAGCGCCCGAGCTTGCCGGTCAGTCGCGCGCCGAACTGCGGATCGGCGATGCGGCGCGTGAACACCAGGTTGATCGGGGTCTGGAAGAAGCCCGCGTTTTCGAGGAAGAACGGGCGCTTTTCCGGGAACAGGACCTCGAAGCGCTCGTTGGCGGTCACCTGGGGTTCGTCCGACTCCACTTGGCTGAAGTCGGGGTTGACGGTGACGTCGGTCACCAGGCTGTCGCGGAACACGAGCTTGGCGTCGAGGCCGGCGTCGAACCGCGCGGGCTCGGTCCGGAACGCGGGACGCGCCGGATCGCGCCGATCGATCGCGCGAAACGAGCGGAACCCGGTGAACGGGAGCAACTGGATGTTGCGACCCGGCGAGACGTCTTCCAGGCCCGTGGCCGGGGCCGCCTGGTTCAATCGTCCCTCGATGCGTGTCGAATAGCTGGGCCAGAACGACTGCTCGTTCAGGCGCGGGATGCTCCGGCCGAACTGGATGCCCCAGGTCTGTTGCGACTCGGCCGGGAATCGCAGGCTCTTGAACGGCATGGCCAGCCACACGACGTATCCCGTTTCGGTGAGTCCGGCCCTCGAGTCGTACAGCGTGTCGTAGTTCGCGTCGGCGCCCTGTCCTTCGGTGAAGAGCGCGTCCCACTCCACGCCGAGCGGCGTGGTGCCGAACATGTAGGCGTTGCGCCGGTCCCGGAACGTGTCCAGGACGATGACGATCCAGTCGTCGTTGCCCGAGTCGCCGCGCGGGTTCAGGCGCGCCCGGATCCGGTCCGGTTCGCTGTCGAAGCAGACGAACACCGCGTACAGGTTCAGGTCGTCGTAGCCCAGGTACACTTCCGTCCGCTCGCTCGCGGGTTGCCCGTCGCTGGGCTGCCGCTGCACGAAACCCGTCACCATCGTCATTTCCCGGGCCAGATCGGGGGGCGGGCGCATGTCGAGGAAGTCCTCGAACGTGGGCGACCGGCTGAGCCTCGGGATCTGGACCGGTTCGGAAGACGCCGTCTGGCCGTTGGCCCGCGGGGCCAGGCACAGAAGCAGCGCGGTGAGCAGCGCGCGCCGGAGACTGGAATGGAACGCCATCGTTGACACCGTTTGTCGATCTGACGATGATAACGCCCGCGCGGGCCTGTCCCGGCAGTGTCGGCGTCCGTGCCGGGGAAAAAACGTGGGGGATGGGGAATGCGGATCCAGTGGCATCGTGAAGACGATATCGTGGTCGCGGAACTGGGCGGCCGCATCGACGGGAGCAACGCCGGCCAGTTCAATCGCCGGATGGATGAAGCCGTCAGTCCGAACGATCACCACTTGATCTTGAACTTCGGCGGCGTTTCGTTCATCAGCAGCGCGGGTCTTCGCGTGGCCTCGATACTGGCCAAGCAGTTCCACGCGTCGGGACGGAAGTTCGCGGTCTGCGCGCTCTCGGCTCCCGTACGGCAGATTTTCAAGGTCACCGGCTTCGACCAGGTGATGGCGATTCACGAATCGCAAGCCGACGCCATCGACGCTCTCGGGAACGCCGAGTCCGGATCGACCGGAAAGGATTCCCTTCGTTGACGGTGTTGGCGGTTGGCAAGATCTGGTCTTGCTGACGCGGCGGCCCGGAGGCCACCTTGTCCACCCGCGGCGGGGGACGCCGCGGGTCCAATGGGGAATGCGGCGACGTAGTGCGTGGCCTCCGTGGCTTGGCACGGCGCTGGGTCTTCCGAGGGTATGACGGGCGTTGCGTGTTTCGCCGCGACCGTGCGGGACGCTCCAAGAGTAGTCGCGGCGTTCCTCGCCGCGACTGGGCAAGGCGGCGGACGCCGCCGCGTCAGTTCAAGAAAACGATCTCTTCGTTCACGGTGTTGGCGGTTGGCAAGATCTGGTCTTGCTGACGCGGCGGGGGCCGCCGCGGGCCCAATGGGGAATGCGGCGACGTTGTGCGTGTGCTCCGCATCATGGCGTTGCCGTGGATCCACCGCGCTTGACCGGCCCTCGCGAAATGTTACATTGACAACTGGCCGGCGGTCTCTTCCGCCGGACGGGTGAGGAGACATACATAATGGGCCCTTATACGCTACGCCTGCCGATGGATGACATGCCGGTTCTGGCCGAATACGACGACCTCGACGCCGCGGTCGAGGACGCTTTCGAGAGGTCGAAGAACGGCGCCGTGTTCGTGTGCTTCGCGAATCTGGACAGTGGACGGCAACAGTTCGTCGTCGTGATTCCGGTGCGGACCCGCGACGGTGTCAAGACGGAGATTCAGTTGCGGCAGAACATGAAGATCATCTGGCCGGATTAGCCGCTCGGCGCCGGACGTCGTTGACCTGGGAAGCGCTGAACCACGCCCCGGGCCGGCTCACTCCGCCCCGAACGCGTCCCAGTGGAACCGCAGGGAGGCCGGCGTGTGCCGCCGGGCGTATTCCCATCCGTGGTCGCCGGGATGCAGGTGGAACTCGTGCTCGACGCCGCGCGCCTCGAGAACCTCGTGGAGGCGCCGGGCCCCTTCGAAGAACCCGTAGTCGTCCTCGGTGCCGCAATCGAAGTAGATGCGCAGGGTCTCGACGCCCGGCGCGGTGGCGGCCAACCGCAGCGGATCGTTCGCCGTCCAGCGTTCCATGCCCTCCGAGAGGCCGAAGATGCCTTCGAAGAGCGTAGCGTAGAGTTGCTCGGTCCGGGGGTTGACCGAGACGGCGTCGAGATCGTCGATCAGCATGGCGCTGTGGGCGCTGACCGAGCCGAACAGGTCGGGGCGCCGCATCGCGATCTTCAGGGCCCCGTAGCCGCCCATCGAGATGCCGCTGATGGCGCGTCCCCGGCGAGTCCCCTGGGCCCGGTACTCGGATTCGATCATCGGCACGAACTCGTCGACGACCATGTCCTCCCAGTCCTCGCCCGACGCCGAGTTCGTGTAGAAGCTGTTGGCGCCGAACGGGATCGCCACGATGAACTCGCCGATCTCGCCGTCGGCCACCATCCGGTCCAGGGTCAGATCGGTGAAGCCGCGCGTGCTCCAACGGCGTTCGTTCTCGTTCGCGCCGTGCAGGAAGTAGAGCACCGGGTACTCGGCGTTGCCGGTCTCGTAGGCAGGCGGAAGGTAGATCGCGTAGCCGAGTTCCCGGTTCAGGAGCTGGCTCCGGAACGTCCGGTACTGGACCCTCGAGCCCTCGGGGATGACGTCGCGGTCCTGGAAGCGGCCCCGGCCGCGCTGGGCGAGAACCGCCGCCGAGGAGAGCAGCAGGATCAGCAGGAGAACGACGGCGCTTCGCCGCATGCGGCCATCCCCTCCCTCAGGCGCCGTCACCCCGGGATTCCTCCGCGACCGTCTCGACGTCGAAATGCTTGATGCGCAGCGCTTCGGAGGCCTTGTCGGTCAGATCCACCATGGCGGCCGCGTTGACGCCCATCGTGATCGCGATCGTTTCGCTCAGCTCTTCGCGGGTGGCCCCGTACTTGAGGGCCTTCTTGATGTGACCCTGGAGACACCCGTCGCAGTGCGCCGCCAACGACGCGGCGATCGCGATCAACTCCTTCGTCTTCCGGTCGATCACCGACGTCTTGTACGTTTCCTGGTAGAAGCGGAAGTAGATCTTCCGCATCCGCGGCTCGACCATGGTGTAGGACGGCCACTTCTCGTTGGCGTTTTCGTCGGCCATGAACCGTTCGCTCCGAGGTGTCTGTTCGATCCGATCCTGAAACCCAGAGTCTAGGTGTTCGTCGGCGACCCGGTCAAGGCGGCCCGCCGCGGCGCTATTCCTCGATCGCGCCGACGCGCGCGATCGTCGGCTGGCTCTGTTCCTGGATCTGCACGTTGTTGCGTTCCAGCGTCCGGCCGATCGCGTCGTCGTAGGCAACGACGGCCTTGACGTAGGCGACCAGCGCCTGGATCTCCGTCGTCTCGGCCTGCGTCAGGTTCTGCTGCTCGTCCAGGACGAAACGGATCGAGGAGGCGCCCAGCTCGAACTTCCGGTTCTCGGCGTCCAGGCGCCGCTCGGCCAGCTCCCTCGACAGACGGGCGGCGTCGATCCGCGCCCGGCTGGTGCCGATCTGGTTGTAGGCGTCGCGGACTTCCAGGGCGATCTGCTGCGCCGTGAGCGCCTCCTGCGACATGGCCTGCCGTTGTTGCACCACGCGCTGCGCGACGTTGGCCTGGGCCGACCGGTTGCTCAGCGGGATCTGGAGCGAGAAGCCGACCGAGTAGGAGGTGAAGTCGAACCCGAAGATATCGGCGAACGCGCCGCTCAGGCCCCCGGGATCCGGCACCATGCCCGGAACGAGGTCGAAGCCGCCGAACCCGGCGTTCGGGTTCGCGTGTCCGCCGATGCCCGTCTGCGTGTAGGAACCGGTCAGGCTCAACTGGGGCAGCAGGTTGTTTTCGGCCACTCTGCGGTTGATGTCGGCGTTCTCGATCGCCAGGGACGCCTGCCGCATCTCCGGCCGGTTGAGCAGAGCCCGCTGGATTGCGTCCTCGACGGGCAGGATCTCGTCGACGCGGTTGCGGATGTCCTCGACCGGGTTCAGGCGCAGCAGGACCAGCGCGGGATCCGGCGTCCGCGTGATCATCGTCTTGATGTTGTCCTCCAGCGTGGTCAGCGACGCCTGGGCGACGATCAGGCTCTCGCGCGCGCTGGCCACGGCCTGCTCGGCCTGGACCACCTCGATGGGCGCCAGCGTGCCGATCTCGACCTGCCGCATGTTGTCCTCGTAGGTCTGCTGGGCCCGTTCCAGCGCGCCCTGCTGGACGCGGATGCCCTCGCGCGCCCCGACCAGGTCCCAGTAGGAGTTCGTCGCCTGGACGATCGTGTTCATCACCTGCTGCTCGAACGCGATCTCGGACTGCTCCACGTTGTTGCGCGCGATCGTGATCGCGCTGGTGTTGATGTCGCGGCCGAAACCCCGGAGCAGCGGCTGGGTGAACGAATACTGCAGCGATCCGTTGTAGGACGGGTTGACCGTGCTGAACGAGCTGTTCGAGGAGTTCCGGTTGACGCTGAACCGGACGCTGTAGTTCGTGCCGTACTCCAGGTTGTGGTTGTACGTGATCGAGTAGTTCCCGGTCAGGTTGCGGCTGATGTCCGCGCCGTCCAGGATGGTGATGGCCGCCTGCGACCGGCGGTTGACGGTCCCTTGCAGCGTCAGCGTCGGGTCGAACTGCTGGTAGGCCGCCGCGATGGCGTACTCGGCGATGATCGGCGCGTACCGGTTGATGCCGATGCCGAGATTGCTCTCCAGCGCCAGCCGGATCGTGTCGTTGACCGTGAGCGGCAGGCCTTCGTCCCGGACCAGGGCGATCAGCTCCGGCGAGAGCGATTCGGTGGTTTCCAGGATCGGGGCCTCGACTACAGGAGTTTGGTACCGGTCGACGATTCGGGTGACGAAGTTCTGGGCCGACGCCGGCGTCGCGGCCAGCCAACCCGCCAGGACGGTCCAAGCGATGGTCTGCCTCATGGGATGCTCCTCGAAGAAACTCTGGGTCGAAAGTCCACTGTTTCTATAGCGTCATACGTAAGGGAATACGATTTGTTGCGTTCGGTCGTTACGCGGAGGGCGCGCGGCGGCCGGAATTCCCGTCCGCCGCGGCCTCATTCCCGCCGGTTCCGGAAGAAACGCCGGAGCAGCGCCGACGATTCCTCGCCGCGGACGCCCGAGGCCACCTCGACGCGGTGGTTCAGCCGCCCGTCGCGGGGAATGTCGTAGAGGCTGCCGGCCGCGCCGGTCCTGGGATCGTCGCAACCGAAAACCAGCCGCCGGACGCGGGCGTGGACCAGGGCCGCCGCGCACATCGCGCAGGGTTCCAGCGTGACGTAGAGCGTCGCGCCCGTCAACCGGTAGTTGCCCAACCGCGCCGCGGCGGCCCGCAACGCCCGGATCTCGGCGTGCGCCGTAGGGTCGTTCGCCGAGATCGGGGCGTTCGCCTCGGCGGCGACGACGTGTCCGTCCAGAGCCACGACGGCGCCGACTGGAACCTCCCCCATCCGCTCCGCGCGCCGCGCCTCGTCCAGCGCGCGGTCCATGAAGGCCTCGTCCCCGTTCCGGGATGGATTGTCTTCGCCCATGGCGTCGCATAGACTGAGCGCAATGTCGCGCGCGCTGCGAGTCCTGGGTTCCAGCATAACAGCAGCGGCCGTGTGGGCGGCGCCGGGGGCGGGGCAGGGCATCCGCATGGCGCCGGAGTTTCTTCCGCTGGACGTGGGGAACCTGTGGCGGTACAACGTCGTCGACGATGCCGGCGAGCAGGTGGGCACGCTGGAGTACCGCATCACCGAGTTTTCCATCGTCGACGGCGCCAGCTTCTACGTGTTCGACCGGTTCCCCTTCAGTCCCGCGCTGGACGTGAACCAGCCGGTGGGCGTCCGTTACGACGCGCGGAACCGGCAGTTCATCTGGTTCGACGGCACGAACCAGGCCGACCTGTTCCCGTCGCTGGGCGCGACCGCGGAAGTCCTGGAAACCGACGAGAACGGTCTCCCGTTCCGCGCCATGTTCCGTTTCGATTCGATGGTCCTGACCCTCCAGAGGGGCGTCGGCGTCGCCCAGGCGGGCTTCCGCACGGCCGAAGGCATCCGCGTGGCGCAGTTGGCGGCCGCGCGCGTCGCCGGAGACGTCATCGGCGCGCTCGATTCGCCGCGGGCCGCGCCCTCGGCCGAACCGGAACCCCTGGAGGTGGCCGACGAGACCGGCGAAGCGACCGATCCCGAGGACGTGGCGCCCGAGCTGACGGTCGAAGCGGAGGAAGGGAGCGAATCGCACCGCTTCACGCTGACGGTCCGGAATCCGTCGGACCAGTTGATGCCGTTCGACTTCACGTCGAGCCAGACTTACGACTTCGTCGTGGCCGACCCGGCCACGGGCGCGGAGGTGTGGCGCTGGTCCGTCCGGAGGTTCTTTTCCCAGGTGCTTCGCAGCGAGGCCGTGCGGGCGCGCGGCGAGTGGACGTTCGAGGGGGAATGGACGTATCGGGACAACGATCTGAACGAGGTCGAGCCGGGGGTCTACGAGGTGCGCGGCGTCCTGACGGCCGAGACGCCGGTGGAGTCGGCGCCCGTGCAGTTCGAGGTGCGGTGATCGGGGACGGCCGGACGAACATGCCGGTGCGTCACACTTCGACGATATCGTCGCGGGCGAGACGCAAACGGATCGCGCGGGGGGCGTCGCCTTCGTCGAAGTGGCAGAGCACGGCGTCGCGCGCCATCGTCTTCAGATCGTTCCAGTCCGCGCCGCACGTGAAGATGCCGTGGCCGACGGCTCGTGCTTCGTATCCGCCGTCGCCCGACGCGGAAACCAGGAAAGTGATCACGGCGGATCTCATCGGTTCGGCTCGTCGTCCCGCCGACTCCGATCGGGTACGTTGAACAGGGGCGAGGGACGCGATACCCATCGTAACAGACGACGGCCGGGTCCAGAACGCGCCGCGGCGCGCAAGGTCGGGGTTGTCACGACGGGCGCGCCTTCGATAATGTTCCTACACGCGAGAATCGACGGCGTCGATCGGGAGGGTTCATGAGCAGCGAGCGAATCGAGTTGACGCGCGACTGCGAGGTCGTGGAGGTTCCGGGCGGGCGGACGCTGCAGTTGACGAAGGGCACGCCCGTGTCGATCACCCAGGCCCTGGGCGGTTCCTACACGCTGCTGGTGCACTCGATGGGCGGTTTGTTCCGCCTGGACGGCCGGGACGCCGACGCCATCGGCAGGGAAGTGGCCGAGGAGGCCGAGGCGTCCGGGGACGGCGCGGGGCCCAAGACCCCGGCCGAGCTCCGCGACGAGGTGTGGGCCCAGTTGAAGACGTGCTTCGATCCCGAGATCCCCGTCAACATCGTCGACCTCGGCCTGATCTACGAGCTCGACGTCAAGCCCGACGCGGGGGGCGGCAACGTCGTCGACGTCAAGATGACGCTCACGGCCCAGGGCTGCGGCATGGGCGACTCCATCGCGGCCGACGCCCAGCACAAGATCGAACGCCTCCCGGGCGTGAAGAACGCCGCCGTGCAGGTGGTCTGGGACCCGCCGTGGACGCCGGACCGAATCTCGCCGGAAGGCAAGCAATTGCTGGGGATCCCGTAGCGGCCGCCAGGCATTCCGTTTCGCGCCCGTCGCCTACGTGAGGGCGATTTCCCTCCCGTCCACGACAACCGATCGCGGACACAACGCGGTCCGAGGGGTCCATGCGATCCCGGAACGAAACCCACGTCTGCCGCCGGAGCGGCGCGCTCATGGATGCGCGGGAGCGGCAGACGGCCGGCATGCGCGGCCTTCGACGGCGACTACCGGGGCAGCGTGCAATCTCGCGTCAGGGGATTCTCGAGAACGTTGATCGTCACCGCCTCCGATTCCAGGACGCCCGCCCAAACCGTCCCGTAGTCCGCCCACCGCTCGTTCAACGCGGCGACCGCCTCGGGCGGCAGCGGCCGATGGTCGCGCGTCATCACGATCCGAAGCGTCTGCCCGCGCAAGTCCAGTCCCGAAGAACCGTCGACCACCCGTATGACGGCGCCGTCGGCGGAACATCCGGGATCGATATCGGAGAGACAGCGCGTCAGGTAGCGCACATCGCTATCGAGGATCAGGAAATCGCCGGCTTCGGGATCCGGCGCGGCCAGCGCCGCCTCGACATCCATGGGGCGCCGCCGGTCGCGCAAGATCGTGGACTCGTCCTGCCCGTCCACGGTCATCTCGGTGAGAGCGTGAAACCCGGCCGGAAGAAGAACCGTCTCGGAACCCTGGTTCCGGTAACGCACCCTCAACGGAAGCCGAAGCGTGACGTCGTCCGGGGTTCCCTCGACCTGCCCGGCGAAAAACGGAGGAACAGGGCCCTGGCACCACACCGGCGTGCCCGCAGTCATTTCGAGCATGACGTCTACGCCGGGAGCCACGGGATTCTGCGCTTGCATGAACGCGACGTGACCTGCCAGAAGCAACGGGAGGATCATCACTCTGACTCCAATCCGGTACGTCGCCGGCGGGTCATTGCACGGCCACGGCACCCGCGCTGGCGGTGAAGTCGGACGCGCGGCCCCGAACTGTCAATCGCTGGTGCTTGGACGGTCATCGCCGGGTGGTTTCGGCCGGAAGCGGAGATCCAGATGGCCAGCATCCCGTGGTTCGCCGCGTCGCTTGTAGACCCTGTAGGCCTTGTAGATCAGAAAGCTCGCGCCGGCGACGGCGACGCCGGGCAGGAACACGCCGAAATAGAAAGCCGTCCAAAGAACTATCGTAAGAACCAAGCCACCGACGACACGGTCGCCCTGCTTGTTGTCCCGGCTACGGCCGTACAGCGCGTCATCCGAGAATCGCGCCAAAGGCGCTTGGTCGATCGGCCGCCGTGGGCGCTGTAGATTGAAGTTCTGCATCGACGTGCACCCGATGTCGATCGATGTTACCGCAGATCGGGTTCCGCATCCCGTTCGCCGCGGACACGGTATCGTCGCCCACCCAACCCTTGCCGGCAGAAAAGGTGTGGGCGGGCGCCCGCTCGTGGAATTCGACCTACGGTTGGCTACCGATCGAACGCCCTGGGTTCCAACGAATCCGTCGTTCCCGATGAACCCGCGGGGGATCCGGAGTGGAAGTTCGTTCCCAGAAATGAGATATCGTGTCGCAATATCCGCTATATACGCGGATATCGTGACATGATTCCTCAAGAGCGATCCACCCTGTCAGACTATGTCGGAAATTTGCTCTCCGCCGGCCGGCTGGTCTTTAACGCCCAGGAGGCCGAGCGGGCGCTCGGCGTCGAGCACGGCGCGTTCCTGGATGCGGCCGAGCGGTTGCAGCGCCGCAAGGTGCTTCTGAACCCGCGACAGGGTTTCTACGTTGTCGTTCCGCCTCAGTATGCATCGTGGGGCGCGCCGCCGCCGGGGTGGTTCATCGACGCGCTCATGCGCCGCGAGGATCAGGCCTACTACGTCGGTCTCCTGAAGGCCGCGGAGTTCCACGGCGCGACGCACCAAGCCGTCATGGAGTTCCAGGTCGTCACGGCGAAGCGCCTGCCGAGGATCCGCGCCGGCCGCACCGTTCTCGTCTTCTATTTCCGCAAGGATATGAAAGCGGCAGCCGCCGGAATCGAGGACTACAAGACCGACACCGGGGCGATGAAGATATCGTCGCCCGCGCTGACCGCCATCGATCTGCTGCGCTATCCGCAGGCGTCCGGCGGCCTCGACCACGTTGCCACGGTCCTTTCGGACCTTGGGCCGAAGATCGATCCCGGGCAACTCGGAGCACTTTCGGGGCTCGTGGAGAGATCGGTCGTGCAGCGCCTCGGGCATCTTTTGGACCACCTCGGCCACGAAGCAGTTACCGGGGCGACGCTGGATATACTGCGGGCGCGAGGGCCGCTCGCCTGGACCGAGCTCGACCGCCAGCAGGCGCGAAACCCGGATTTCGCGCCCGTGCCGCGCTTGCGCAATCCCCGATGGCGTGTCGTCGTCCGGCGTTCGCCGGAGGTCGACGCATGATCCCGAATGGGGATAGCGAACCTGTCGGACGGTCGAACATGTCCTGTTGGAAGCGCCGCTCATTACCCCACATGGGGATAGGGAACATGCGGCGCCAGCCCATACGCCCGGCCTATGTCGTCCTCATTACCTTCACGGGGATAGGGAACCCGACCTTCTTCAGTCCGCGCCCGACCCACAACAATGAGGTGCCGAAAGCTCCGGGCTGGCGTGGGAATACTAGACTTACAGGCCCTCGATTTCTCGACGCCACCGCTTATCGTACACATCTGTTATCAATGTCAACGCTTGACTCAGTTCACCGCTTCGAAACACACCCCATCGTTTTTCGTGAATAAACCTCCAGTGGGTGTGGGCATCGCTGTGAGACCAGAGTATCTCAGGAAGTGATCCGTATTCGAAAGGGGCCACTTCGATTATCTCGGGCCAACCCGGCATTCTTGTCCGAAGCGATTCCTGTGTTTCCAGCTCTAGTTGCTCGAACAACTTCAACAAGTTGTGAGTGCGAGGCGGGGCTTGCTTCCGTTCGAGACAGACCAAGGCCTTGAGTGCGAGCTCGGTCGCCAGCGGCAACAAGATCGCAGTCGCCAGTGTCGTTCCGTTGAAGAGCAAGGGGTCCGATTGTGGAGAATCGGTTCGAGTCGACTCCAGTTCTTTCGCAACGCGTTGCAACGACTTGGCATTCTCGATCATCGAATGCGTGTCCGGGCACACACTGTCGGGGGCTGCACGCTTCTGCGGTTGTCTACTGTGCCTCCCTCTAGGCATCAAGATCCTCCTGCCAGCAGGTCCAGCTGGATGTCCCAAGACAAGATCGCATGCCGTCAACGATATTTTCCCTCTACTATCGGAACCTTGAGCGACCTACCAGTAAGTCCTGAAATTCGATGACAACAGCCTGTGCCGCGACTGCCGATCGAATCGGCAGGCCAGTTGAGGTCAAACGGCTACAACCGCGGCACTCGCATACGAAGTCTGTGACAGTACCTGGGATTCGCCTTCCTTATCGCTCGTGATGGTCAATGTTGCGCGCCATCAATCGCCTTTAGGGCGAAACTGATTTCGTACTCAAAGAGGCTCACGTCGGGAACCACTGTCACCGCGTAGCGCAGATTCTTGCTGATGGTCTTGGCCACAATCACGCCACGAACCGGTTGTCCCTTTCCGATGGTCAACTTCACCCAACCCATGTACCGTGACAATTGACCAATCGCGTGATCTGGACTGCGTCCGCGTTTCAGTTCGAATACCACAAAAGCGCCAGTGTCGTCCACAGCGAGAATGTCGATGGGTCCTACGTCGGTTGCGTACTCGATCCCGTCCTTCCCGGTCGAGTCAACATAGAGATGGAGGGTTTTTGCCTCCACGGGAATGGCATGCAGATTCTGGGCCAGAAAATCCCGCAACTGATACTCGAGCGCGAACGCGGCTTCCGATTCCCCATCATCGATGTCGTCGCCGTTGTCTCCCAGCAGCGAATCGACGGATCGTCCGCCGGGCGTCATCATCCGCACTTCGGCTTCGGTCTCCTTAACACGCCATCCCTTCTTCTTTAGGGCATTGCGCAATTGATGCGATGTGCTCGATGTCGGATCCCAACCGGGCAACTCGTCGGGATGGTCCCTGAGCCATTGCTTCATCGGGTAGACTTCAATGCCACCGTCGTCCTTAGGAATCACCACGTTAAAGCGCTTCAAGACCGGTCCTCCCGTCAAACGTCCTGTTCGTCGCCCTTTGTCTAAGCGGAAATCGTACACGTAGGCGAGTAGTCTGCAAGCGTTTCGATGTTCGGTACGTCGCCGGGAAAGGCGTCGCTACGCGATCCGCCGCCCGATCGGGTCGATCAGCCACAGCCAGTCGTCGAGCAGGAACTCCAGGCGGATGGCGACCAGCGCGATGCGGCCCATGACCGTGTAGCCGAACGCGGCGCCGAACGTGATCATCAGGATCCAGATGCCCGCCTGGGCGGCGTGCCCGACCATGCCCTTGTGCTCGAACGAGAAGAAGAAGTACGCCAGGCAGCAGAGCACGCCGACGACGGCGATCAGGTTCGTCAGCGACGCCGACAGGTCGAAGCCCTCCTGGGTCAGGACCACCAGCGGGACGATCGAGTTGCGGATCTGCGCCAGGAAGTCCCCGTGCAGGAACGCGATCATCCTGAGGCCCGCCGTCGTGCCGATGATGAAGGCCAGCGGCCAGCGCGATATCCAGGCGCCCGTGGGCGCCAGGCGCCACAGCAGCATGACGCCCAGGATGAGCGGGACGACGTACCAGAGGTTCTGATCGGCTTCCGGTCCCGTCAGACCGGGCATGGCCCAGCCCTGGATCATGCCGGGGGCGATCTTGGCGAGCAGGTTGGGGACGATGACCGTCCAGAAGCCGACGGCCATCCAGTAGGCGGCCGACACCCCGACGACGATGGCTTCGGCCACGCGGTAGAACGGGTTGTCGCCGTACAGGAACGACAGGATGGCCAGTGTGAACAGCGCGGCGATCCACAAGCCGATGCTGCGGGGCAGGCTGAACTGGATGTCGGTCTGGTTGGGGTCCGCGGCCTGGGCGGCCAGGAACGCGCCGTAGGTCGACGCCTGGAACTGGATCTGCTGGCCGTCCGCGCCCACCGGAACCGCTTCGACGTACTCGCGGCCCATGCCGTCCGTGGTGAACACGGCCCGGCCGAACAGCGCGGCGGCGCCGACGACCATCAGGAGCGTCCAGACCAGGGTGTCCCGCTTCACGACCGTGCGACCCTCCGTCGATTCAGGAAGAAGATGACGTTGGCGGCGATGATCAGGCCGATGATCAGTAGGTGGGCCACAAGCTGCGGGCCCATCCGCCGGAGCGCCTCAAGATACTTGGGGTCGGTGTCGTCACCGCCGTAGGCGGCGTTCACCAGGCTCTCGTACTCGGCCGCGCCCTTGATTGCGCCCAGCAGTCCCGGCAACTGTTCCGGGATGTAGGGGTAGAGCAGCGGGGCCTGCACGCCCGTCGCGCCGCCGACCAACCGGATGCGGTCCGGGTAGGGCGTCACCGCGTACTGGACCCATTCCTTCGTGCCCGGGTACCCCGCCGAGATGTTGACCACCAGGTCCATCTGCTGGATGTTCTCGATGCCTTCCATCATCGGGATGTCGCCGATGGCCGTGCCCCGCGCGTCGGTCGTGTACAGCTCCCTGAGGTTCGTGACGATCACCTTGATCACGCCCTCGTTGCCCGACTTGAAGCCGAGGTTGACGTAGTCCTCGCCGTAGACCATGTCCGGGTAGTCCACCAGGATGATCTCGTTGATCGCGTCGGCGATCATCTGGGGCCCGATCGGCCAGAGCGCCATGAAGTACAGCCGGAGCCGCTTCTCGGCCGCGTGCTTGACGAACGCGGTCGCCATCGGCCCCAGCTCGCCCTCGCTCGCCGGGTCGAAGTCGAACGCCAGCAGCAGCCGGTCGCCCTCCTCCAGCCGCTCGATCTCTTCGAACGTCGCCTCGGCCAGGGCGCTGGGGGTTTCGGGGAACGTCTCGCCGGTCACGCCGATGTAGTAGATGGGCACCAGCACGGCCCAGAACATGATCAGGAATATCCAGCGCCGGTCCAGCGTCTCCAGCGTCGGCATCACGCCATCGCGGGTGAACTGCAGGACCAGCGGGACGAGCGACAGGATCATCGCCGCCAGGAGCCACCATTGGTTGAGAACGAAGTCGGCCATCGCCTACTCCTTGCCCAGGTACGAGCGGTCCACGCCCAGCAGGACTTTCAACGACACGGCCACGATGCCCAGCGCGATGCCGATCATGATGGCGCGGTTGCCGACCGTGTTGAAGACGCTCATGATGTAGACCGTCAGGTTCTCGATCCGCAGTCCGGCGAACGGGCCGGTCGGATCGATCCAGTTCGTCAACGCCACGCCGGCGAAGGTGCGGCCCAGCAGGATGATGAACGCCGTCCCCAGCAGCAGGATGGCTTCCAGGTTCTTGGCCCGGAAGGCGCGGAACGCGGCGGACGCGATGTAGAAGGCCAGCATGGCGAACATCGTCGCGGTCAGCGGGACGAACGCGTATTGGTAGATGAACCAGAACGGGGTC
Source organism: Acidobacteriota bacterium (assembly GCA_022821145.1). GTDB lineage: Bacteria > Acidobacteriota > Terriglobia > 20CM-2-55-15 > 20CM-2-55-15 > JAJEDW01. Next base: position 1,512 of record JAJEEE010000078.1, on the reverse strand, counting down.
CCGATGCCGATGAAGTCGCCCGACCAGGCGAAGTCCGGGAACTCGGCCAGCGGCGGCACGCCGACCTTGCTCAGCCCGATGAACAACGTGATCAGGAACGATCCGATCACGACACCCGAGTAGCCCCAACCGGGGCCGCGGTCGGAAATCTTCTTCAGGTGCTGCTTGAGCAGGTTGCCGCCCCCGAGGATGAACGCGATGGCGGCCAGGATGTCGAACCAGACCGCAACCGTTTCGCCCAGCGCCTCGGTGTAGGGAATGAAGTACGCGACGATCAGGGCGAAGCCGCCGACGGCCGTGATCAGCAATGGGACGGAGCGCTTCATCGTCCAGGCGTCAGCGGCGAAACGCGGCCTCGACCACGTGTCCCCTGGTATCCGCGGCGTTCCTCGCCGCGGGTGGACAACGCAGCGATTGCGGAGTCGATTGCCGCGGCGGTAGCCGAGGCGTCAGCCCGATAAAATGTTCCCTTCGAACGTGCCAGAACTGTCACAGCGAGCCCCTACGTCAACATCCGCTGCGTGAAGTAGTCCACCATCGACTGGATCAGGTCGGAGCCGGTGACGGCGGCCAGCGTCATGCCTCCCACCCCCGCCAGGATGCCGACCGCCACGATCAGCTTGCCCACGTCCTGGCCTTTCAGGCTGCCCATCTGGTCGGGCTCCCCGGACAGGTAGGCCGACGCGGCGAAGAACTCCTCGCCGATCAGCGTGTAGTCGCATGCCGCCACGAAGAACGGAAGCTGCGCCGGCTGCGCGGTGCCCGCCACCTGGATGGCGCCGATCGAGTTGCCCATCTCGGCCAGGATCAGCGACTCGGCGAAGAACGACCCGAGATAGAAGCACGCGGCCGGCTTCTCCCTGACCATCATGCCCTGCGCGTAGGCGACGAAGCCGAACTGCTCGTCGGTCACGTAGTAGATCAGGTCCGGGTTGTAGGCGTCCGGGCGCCCGGCCGACAGGAACGCGGTCTCCACGGTCTCGCGCGCGGCCGTCATGACCAGCGACTTGCTGGTCGGCACCTCGAGCTTCGCGTCGTACTCGGCCGCGGTCCGCGCGACGTGCGACAGGACGTTCATCGACGCGATCGTCTGGATGTCGTTCATGTCCTGGATGCCCGGCACGTACAGGCACGACCGCCCCATCTCGGTGGCGCGCCCCACGGCTTCGGTGACGGCCTCCAGGCCGGCGATCTTGCGGACCTTGAGGTCGCGGCCGGTCCGCGCCATGCGGATGAAGACGACGACGGCGCCGGAGAACAGCACCAGCGTCACCATGAACCACAGCCGGGTGCCGTCGAAGGCCTGGACCGACGGCGTGACCGGCGCCAGGGTCGAGGCCGGGGCCGACTCGGTGTTGTCCTGGGCGATCGCGGTCACCGCGAACAGGTACGCCAGCTCCGGGTCGAGGTCGGGGACCGTGTACGCGCTCGTGCCCGGGGGCAGGATGTCGATGAGCGTCTGTTGCGGATCGTCCGCGAGCCGGCGCCGGACGGCGTAACCGAGCAGCGTGT
>JAJEEE010000056.1 GCA_022821145.1 Acidobacteriota bacterium | reverse complement strand
GACACCGATGGGCCGACCAAAGATGTGCCGAAGGGATCGTGGGTGGACATATCGAACGATCGCAAGAGGCTCGTCGCACACGGGCCGGATGTGCCAACCGTCATCGCCGATTCCAAGGCGAAGGGGGAAGAGTCCCCGATTGTCACGCGAGTGCCTGAAACCGACGCCGCGCCGATTCTCTAGTGCCGAGACACCGATTGGGCTGCACCGACAAGCCAATACCGCCGGACGCGGCGTTTCCGAACAATGAACTTGTGAAACGCCACATTCAGGATCGTCCACCGTTCAGGTAACCCGCCCAGTCTTCCATCAGGACGCGTCTGCGCTCGAACAGATCCGACCTGGCGTAGGCCGCTTCCACCCTGTTCCGGACGACATGCGCCAAGGCCGCCTCGATCGCCTCGCGCGGGTGGTCGGTCCGCTCCGCCGCCCAGTCCCGGAACGAGGACCGGAACCCGTGGGGGACGGCCGCGATCCGGTGCTTCTGGAGCACGCGCCGCAACCGCTTGTCGTCCAGCCGCTTCCCGTGCTCGCTGGGGAACACCAGGGGATTGCCGCCGTCGACGATCCGCCGCGCCGCGTCGACAATCTCCCTCGCGCGGCCGGACAAGGGGACCCGGTGGTCCCGCTTCATCTTCATCCGCTGAGCCGGGATCGTCCAGACCCGGTTGTCCAGGTCCATCTCCTCCCATACCGCTCCGCGGACCTCGGCGCCCCGCCCGGCCGTCAACACCAGAAACTCGAACGCCAGCTTGACCATCGGCGGCGCGCTCGACTCCCGTACCGTCCGGATCGCCTGGGCGACCTCGCCGTGCGGCAACGCTCGCCGGTGCATAACGATTTCCGTCTGAGCACCGAGAATCGGGACGACCCGGTCGCAGGGGTTGTCGGTCCTCCATTCCATGGCCACGGCCCATTCCAGGACCGCGCGCATGCGCTCGCGCACGCTTCGGGCCCTCTGCATCTTCACGTGCCAGATGGGGGTGAGGATAGCCAGCACGTCGGCGCTGGACACCTCCGACACCGGCATCTCGCCGATGCGCGGAAAGGCGTAAATCTCCAGACACCGTAGCCAGTCCCTCGCGGTGTTCGGGGCGTGCCATCCGCCCTTCTTCTGATCGATCACGGTTACGGCGGCCTCAACGAACGTGGGGATTCCCGCGGCGCGGCGCTTCTCGGCCAGGGGGTCGCCGCCATCGCGCGCCAGCTTGCGGTTCGCGCGCGCCTTCTCGCGCGCCTCGGCCAGGGACACCAGGGCGACGCTCCCCAATCCCAGCTCGGCGCGGCGCCCTCGGATCACCAAGCGCTGGATCCAGCTCCGGGCGCCGCTCGGCTGCACGAAGAGATACAGGCCGTTGCCGTCGGCATGCCTTCCGCGCGGAGCCGAGCGGATGAAGGCGGCCGAGAGGGACTTGTCGGGATGCCGCCCCTTGGGCTTGGTCTTCCTGGGAGAGGAGACGGCACTCGACTCTGTATTCATCCCCTCATCGTATGGGGGATTATGGCGAGCGTCAACGGATGCTGACGGCGGCCGCAATTGTCGCTTCTTTGTCATAACTTTGTCATTAGTAAATCACTTACAGACGAATGTGTGCACCGGTAGCCGACGTAGAAACCCGTGTGGTTGTTATTGGTACAGTATCGGGCGGCTTGCGCAACTGGCACGGCCGCGCTCTGTGGGTTCGCCGCCAGGCGGGCCTCAACCTCTTTTCTAGAAGGAGAAGGGCGGCACTTTAGATTCAGTAACTTAGGGCCGCTTCATGGCTCGTCGCGTAACGGATCGCGTAACGGATGGCCGCGGGCCGGGCTGGAAAACGATTACTTCAAGGAGAAACATTCGAATGTTGAAAACGAAATACGCGCTTAGCGCATTGAGCCTCCTGGCGGCGATGACGATCGCAACCAGCGCCTGGGCGCAGAACGTACTGTCGGTCAGTTCCGGCGTTCAGCCCAGGGCCAGGGAGCATGGGCAGACCGAACTGGCCGGCGGAATCACCGTGAGGGTGTCAACCGCAAGGGCGACGGGTACTGCTGCCGACGACAATACGCTCCATTCGGGGACGCTGACCATCGATTACGGTGTGCCCATCACGAACCGCCCCGGAACTGCTGCGCCGGTGAGCAACCTTCAAATCGTCGGCACCGGATGTTTCGACTTGGCCACGACCGGTTCAGTGAACGCGACGGCCTCTTACGATGGAAGCATCATCACCATCCATGTGGGAGTCGCCGCAGGACACAACGTCGCATGTACAGGAGACTCCACGCTTGATATCTCGGGCGTTCGCTTGCAGATCGCATCGCAGGGGGTCAGCGGCAGCATGGAAGCCAGCATCGGAGCATCAGGAGATTTTCGCCTGACTTCAGGGTCCAATCGCGTCGCCATCGTCAACTCCGTTGTGGACGAATTGACCGACCGAGGTCTAACGACCGATCTCAACACCCGTGTGCGAGGGAACGAAGGTGTCGTGACTCTGCGTCGCCACAACGGCCAGCCGATGCTCGACACCGGAATCGAATTGAACAGGACGCGGGCGTTCGTGCTTCGGATCGACGAGAACGCAGTCGATTCTTTCGAGAATGCGGATCTCGAACTGGAGTTCACTGGAATCCCGGAAGGTGCCACCCTGACTCTTGACGCATGGGTGTCGGAGGGAACCACCGCCCCTGAAACGGACGGCCGGGTAACGCGCAGCCTGATAGGGACGAGGGCCATCACCGGCATCATGATGAACGACGAAGTCAGCGTCGTCTACGAGCCTGGGGCCAACGGCGTCACGGCCGAGGACAACGAGGTTGTCGTCAAGATGATTCTGGACGAGGACGGCAACGACGAGGCGGACACATGGGAAACCGTGTACGACAGTCTTTCCACCACTGCGGATCAGACTACCTTACTGGGCGAGTTGTCAGGTACCGGTGAAGACGCCGAGGGCAACACCTTGACGGGTACTGGCGAGGCTACCGACCCAGCGGTCGACGACACGATTGGCGGCGCTCTCAGTCCGATCCGGACGAACCGTGTCACTATCCGCGGGACTATTGCCTTTGGTCGTGACGCCGAGTTCCCACTCGGTAGCGAGCCGATTCAGGTCACCGTCGATGTCGGGCCGGTTGGCGCCGCGTTCGGGTTTGCCGGCCGTATCATCGCCGACCCGGCGATCCGGTTTGCAACCGACAAGAGCAGTCCCGTAACGGTCATCGCAGTGGAGTCGGACCAGACCAGGATGCGGGTTCAGTTCGCGGCAGCCAGCGCAACATGGGACACCGGCATCGCCATCAACAACTCGAACGACGCTGACAGCGAACAGGCTGGACCGATCACGTTCGAGTTCTTTTCGGACGGCGAATCCTCAACCTACACGACCATGCCCGGCTCGCCCGGTAGCGGTCTGGACGACGACGGAAGCCTTGGGCCGGGCGGCACGTATGCCGTTCAGCTAAGCAGCCTTTTGAACGCGGCCGGCGAGGACACGAACTTCACCGGGTACGTCGATATCACGACGGACTTCATGGGAGCGGAAGGATTCGTGTTCCTCAGTTCAATGTCCGGTGGCGCCTGGGGCGCGTCGGGTGCGATCGACCCGATTGTCGAGGAGTAGGACAGCACACCTGGATTCGGGGGAGAACTCGAAGTTCGCTTCCCCGTTGCCCGCCGCGCTGCGGTAATCCCCCCGGCGCGGCGGGCTTTTCTGCCCCGCTTTCATGTCAACGGGAGAATTGCATCCAGGAGGACTTGATGGACGAAACGACCAAGCTGGCGGTTCGGCTTCATGCCCGTCGGCTCCCAACCCCGAAGACGAACCGTGTTGCGGTGAGAGTCGTCCGGAAGCCGCTGAGATGGGTTCGCGCGCTCGGCGAGCCGCACGTGTCCGGAAACTTGTGGAGTGCGTTCCTGGCTCGGATCCGCCGAAACCCGGCGGCCTCGTCGACCGGATCCCGTCCGCGTTGCGCGCGGCCCGGCCGTCCCGCGCGCTCTATCCCGCCGCGCGGCCGGCGACGGCTTCGCGCAGGCCTTCGAGTTGCCCCTCCAGGCGCGCGTGACCCTGCTCCAAACCTTCGAACCGGACCTCCAGTCCGTCGATTCGGCTCTCCAGTCCGTCGAACCGGACCTCCAGTCGCGCCTGGCCCTGCTCCAGCCGGCCAAGCCGGTCGTCGAACTTCGCGTCCATCTGTTCGAACTTGGTGTCGAACTTCGCGTCCATCTGTTCGAACTTGGTGTCGAACTTCGCGTCCATCTGCTCGAACTTGGCGTCGAACTTCGCGTCCAACCGCTGGATTTCGCCTCTGATCTCCCGCATGAACACGTTCAGAGTCCCGCGGGCCGTATCGACCCGACCGGCCCAGATGCCGACGGCGACAAGAGCGCCGACCAAGGCGATTCCGAGCGTCACGAGCGCCGGAGCCATCGTCGGCGAGCTCAACCAATCTGTCATGGCGCAAGATCTCCCGACCGCGCGGACAGGGATGTCGTCTGCCGATCTCCCGCATGAACGTCTTCATGGCGTCGGCGTCGGCGGCGTCAACGGCGGACGGGAACTGGGCTGCCCGGCGGCTCTACCCGGCCGCACGGCCGGCCAGGGTGTCCTGCAGGCCGTCGAACCGCCGCTCCAGGCCGTCAAACCGCCGCTCCAGGCCGTCGAACCGCCGCTCCAGGCCGTCGAACCGGCCCTCCAGCCCTTCGAGCCGACCATCCAGGCCTTCGAGCCGACCATCCAGGCGGGCCTGTCCCTGCTCCAACCGCCCGAGCCGCGCGTCCATCCGCCCGAACCGGTCGTCGAACTTCGCGTCCATCCGCCGGATGTCGTCCCGGATCTCCTGCATGAACGCCTTCAGAAGCCGGCGGTCCGAGTTGACCCGCCCGACCCACATGCCGACGCTGAGAACTCCACCGACGGCCGCGACCCAGAACGCGGGACCCGTCAGAACCGTGTTCAACCACTCTGCCATGGCGCACGATCTCCACGCCACGCGGAAAGGGGACGCGTGGCGCCGGTCCGGAAGGGCTGGGGGCGAGTCTACGGCGTTGCGTGTGGCGGCGTCAACGGCGGACGGGAACGGGACTGCACGGCGCGGGCTCTACCCGGCCGCCCGGCCGGCGAGGGTTTCCCTCAGGCCTTCCATCATCCCCGCCAGCCGATCCTGCCCCTGCTCCACCCGTCCGAGCCGCTCGTCCACCTGGGCAAAACGGGCGTCCACCCGCGCGAAACGGGCGTCGAACTTCGATTCCAACTGCCGGATCTCGCCCCGAATCTCCCGCATGCACTCCCTGAGAACCGCGCGGTCCTGTTCGGCGCGCTTCTCCGACGCTTCACGGTCCTGGTCGGCACGCTTCAGGAACGCCTCACGATCCTGGTCGGCGCGTTGCCGGAACTCCTCACGATCCCGGTCGGCGCGTTGCCGGAACTCCTCACGGTCCTGGTCGGCGCGTTCCTGGAACGCCTTGCGGTCGTCGTCGGCTCGCTGATTCAGGAGGGCCCGATCGGTGTTGACGTTCGAAATCCAGTTGATGGTCCCGTAGAGGAACCCCAGCGCACTGATCCCCGCGATGACGATCACGGGCGTCGAAAACCACTCGGCCATGGCGCACGATCTCCACGCCGCGCGGAAAGGGGGTCGCGCGGCGCCGGTCCGGAAGGGCTGAGGGCGAGTCTACCGCGCGGCGCGCGGCGGCGTCAACGGCGGATGGGGGCGGGGTCGCCCGGCGCTCAAGCTCTACCCGGCCGCGCGTCCGGCGAGGGTCTCCCGCAGGCCTTCGAGCCGGCCCTCCAGACGCGCCTGGCCCTGCTCCACCCTCCCGAGCCGGTCGTCCATGTGCCCGAAACGTTCGTCCCACTTCCGGTCCAACCGTCCGAACGGGTCGTCGAACTTCGCTTCCAGCCGTCCGCACCGGCCGTCGAAATTCGCTTCCAACCGCCCCAGCCGGTCGTCGAAATCAGCGGCCAACCGCCCTAGCCGGTCGTCGAACTTCGCGTCCAATCGCTTGAAGTCGCCCCGGACCTCTTGCATGAACTCCCCGAGGACGCCCCGATCCTCCTGGGTGCGCTGCTCCCATGCGGCCCGATCGTCCCTGGCCCGCCGTTCCGATGCGGCGCGATCGTCCTGGGCGCGCGCCTCCATCTCCGTCGTGCGCCGGTCGAAGGCGGCGCGATCCGCATCCACTTTCGCGACCCATCGGTCGGTCTTGACGATGATCTTGATGACGCCCAGCACCACAATGAGAATAAGGGGGGTGTTCACCCAATCCGCCATGACGCACGATCTCCGCGCCGCGCGGAAAGGGGGTCGCGCAACGCCGTTCCGGAAGGGCTGAGAGTGAGTCTACCGGGTTGCCGGCGGCGGCGTCAACGGCGGATGGGGACGGCGCATCCGGGCGCCCGGCCCGTCCCACGGCGGGCGACGGCGCCCCGGGGCCGTTCGAGCCGGCGCCGCGGGTGGATGGAAACGGCTCGCCGTGAGGGGCTCGGCGCCCGAGGGGGCGAATTCGTGGTCGAGCGTTTCTCCGACGATGAGACGGCCCATTCCGAGTGGCTCCCCGAGCATCCCGACGGGTTCGTTTTCGACCACTTCGGCGGCCCGCCCGCGTTCAACGTCATCCATCGGGCACGCTGCGCGCGCCTTCACCGGACCGACAACGAGGGCCGGAGGACCGCCACCGAGAAGCTGGCCGCGACCGGTCTGCGGGAGATGGTTTCCCGCGTGAAGCAGGTTCGCGGGTCCGGACTGACGCGCCCGGTCCGTATCCGCACCCCCGAATGTAGGGCGCGGATGATGTTCGTCGTGTCCAGCCAGCGCCGCGAGCGGCGATACGGATCGAACCGGGTGACGGTGAACGGATCATCGACCGGATCCCGTCCGCGTTGCGCGCGGCCCGGCCGTCCCGCGCGCTCTATCCCGCCGCGCGGCCGGCGACGGCTTCGCGCAGGCCTTCGAGTTGTCCCTCCAGGCGCGCGTGACCCTGCTCCAAACCTTCGAACCGGCTTTCCAGTCCGTCGAACCGGACCTCCAGTCCGTCGATTCGGCTCTCCAGTCCGTCGAACCGGGCCTCCAGTCCGTCGATTCGGACCTCCAGTCCGTCGAACCGGCCCTCCAGTCGCGCCTGGCCCTGCTCCAGCCGGCCAAGCCGGTCGTCGAACTTCGCGTCCATCTGCTCGAACTTGGCGTCGAACTTCGCGTCCAACCGCTGGATTTCGCCTCGGATCTCTCGCATGAACACGTTCAGAGTCCCGCGGGCCGTATCGACCCGACCGGCCCAGATGCCGACGGCGACAAGAGCGCCGACCAAGGCGATTCCCAGCGTCACGAGCGCCGTAGCCATCGTCGGCGAGCTCAACCAATCTGTCATGACGCAAGATCTCCCCACCGCGCGGAAAGGGCGGTTGCGCGGCGCCGATCCGGAAGGGCCGGGGACAAGTCTAACGGTGAGCGCGCGGCGGCGTCAACGCCCGAACGCCGCGGCGCGACGGGGCCATCGTTCGGGCCGTTACCCCGCCGCGCGGCCGGCGACGGCTTCCCGCAGGCCTTCGGGCCGCCCATCCAGGCGCGCCGTCAACGCGGGGTCGGGACGCCTCGAACTACGCCGGAACGTGCGACTGGAGCCGGTCCAACGCGATGGACAGCAGCCGGTCATCGAACAGGTCGAGCTTTCTTCGAGCGGCCGAGGGATCCGCGCCGCCGCTCCATGCGCCCAGACCCCGCTTCAGGTCGGCAACCGTCGGTTCGCACTGCTCGCGGGCGATCAACCAGTCGACGGTCGACAAGAGCTCCATGCCGAGCGGCGATTCGAATCCGCTGATCAGACTCGATGTCGCATCCAGCGCGTCCAGGTACTGCTTGCCTTCGGTCTTCAGGTAGAGGCCAACTCGTTCCCTCCGCCCGTCATCGAACCAGATGACGTCGGTCGGGGACGCGTCGGCGATGCGGCGGCTGCAGCGCAAGTAACTTCCGTCCAGCGTATCGAGCAGATGGCGGAGCCTGTCGGAATACGGACCGTAGACGTTGGCCTTGAACCGGAACTCGAGAACCGGCGGAAGATCGCGCGTTTCGACCATCCGTTCGAGAAACCAGGCGAGCTTCTGGATTTCCAGCATGGAACATGCCGTTCCGGTGATCCAGTATCGCCGGACCAGATCGGCAACCAACGCCCGTGGCGGCGTCAGCCGTTGAACGCCACGTCGCTTGGATACGTTCCGATACCTGGAGGTCGGCTCGAAGACGATGACCTCGACCTCATCCAGATCGCCCAACGCGCCCTCGATCGTGAGCTTGACGTCGGACCAGTCGAGCTTGCCGGACCCCGACCCGAGGGGAGGCAGCGCGATCGATCGGATCCGCCTGTCCGCGATCACCCGTTTCAAGTCGTCCAGGCCGTCGGCGATCCACTGCATCTTGCTCGGGTAGCGCCAGTGTTTCTTGGTCGGGAAATTGATGATCCACCGAGGCCCGGCCAAACCGGCGCGCTCGGTGACGAACATCTTGCCGGTTTCGACTTCGTGTCGTCGGCAGGCGCGCGCGTAAGCTCGCATGTTCTCGGGGAAGGCGTCCTTGAACATCAACGCGATGCCCTTCCCCATGACTCCGACCGTGTTGACCGTATTGACGAACGCCTCGGCGTCCGCCTCCAGCAGATTGCCTCGCGTGTAGCGGATCATCAAAAATACCAATCGCCGCGAACTCGGATCGAGGTGTCCACGCCGTGCCGGGCGGCCTCGGCGCGGAGAGCCCGACTGACACCCTGATCGTAACAAACGCACTCCTCGATCAGGTCCACTTCGAGGGAGTCTCGGACCAGGGCTTCGGCCTGGTATCGCTCGAACCCATCGAGGCCGATGTTATCTCGCCGGAAGTCCCGCGCCCGGATGAGGGGCCAGTCGATTCGATCAAGATCCGCCGGTTCCCGATAGAAACGCGCGAGTCTGGACACCGCATGCTGATCGGTGAAGACGAACGCCTTGCCGGCTTGAACCAGTGCAGGAAGCGACGTCGTTATGATGACAATCTCTTTCGGCGCCAGACGCGTCACTCCGAAACCGGTCACGATGTTGTACATCATGGGCGAATACGGCGTGAAGTAGAACGGCACGTAGTCCGCGAGCGTGCCTCCCGGCGGCACTGGAACGAGACGGCTCCGCCGCGTCTCGATGATCTCGGGGCGCCCGATCGACACGAAGCCAGGGTCGGTCCTCGTCGAGTTGGGGCTGTGCAACCCGTTCCGGAGAATCCAGGGAACGTTGTCGCGGTGGGTGATTCGGAAGATGAGAGCCGATTCCCGCGTGATCTGGGGCGGCATGCTCTAAGGGCCTGTCCGGGAGGATACGTCGGCGGCCGCCGCGCCGTCAACGCGGGGGCGTCGTGGCGTCGTCTTCCGCCGCGGGCTCGGGCTCGGCGGCGCCGGGCGCGGGTTCGGCCAACGGCCCGACCCGCTCGATCCGGTCGTCGCCGACGATCTCGCGGAGGCGGTCCCAGTCCAGGCCGGCCTCATCGTAGAGCGGCGGCGGCGCCACGCGAAGGGCGCGTTGGAGCTGTTCGGCCAGTCGCGCGTCGCTCGGCTCGGCCTCGGCGTCGTGCGTGACGACGATGGAGAACGACGGGGCCTCCGCCAGCGGGGCGCCCGCGTAGGGCGGCGTCGGGAAGTGCGTGCGGACGGCGTACTCCAGACGGACCCACACCTCGCCGTCGCGGCGGTCGACGGCGGCGATCCGGAACCGGTCGTCCCCGTCGGCGTAGTAACCCCGCGCCCGGTTGCGTTCATCGACCGGCCGCACGTCCACCTCGTCGCCGAGGACGACGGCGGGATGGAGATAGGGCGTCTCCTCGAGCGGCGCGAGGTAGGCGCCCTGGAACACCAGCCCCGGCGCGCCGGTTTCCGCATCCGGCGGCGGGGCCTGGGTGAGGCCCTGGCCGGCGGCGGGCATGGCCAGCACCAGCAACAGACCGGGCACGGAGGTCATGAAAGCGATTGTGGCACGGGGCCATCGCACGGCAAAACGATTCCGGACCCTGGCCGATTCAACCCCGAGCCGGCCGGCACCCCGAGTACAGCACGGGCCCGTCGAAACTCAGCGTCGTCCCGCGCCGAAGGTAGACGGCCGTCGCCACGAGCGCCGTGTCCATGGCGACGGCGCCCGACGCGGACCCGTCGCCGGTGTCCAGCATCGCCTGCACGCCGGCGCCCGCGCTCAGGTACGTCACGACCATCGGCCCCTGGATCGAATCGGCGACGCGGGTCTCGAAGTTGTTCCCGTCGTCGCATCCCACCGGCTCGAGGCGGACGTCCGGCATGCGGCTCACCTCGACGCGCGGTTCCAACCCGCCGGGATTGATGTTGACCAGCGGCGGCGTGAAGGTCGGGTTGATGTTGACCCGGAGGTAATCGGTGCCGTCGGGCGCGGTCTCGGGCGGCCGCTGCGCCGCGGCCCGGCCGGGAAACAGGACGGCGGCCGACAACAACGCGACGGCGGCGGCCTTGGCTGACGTCTTCATGTCGGGGATCTCCTTTCGGCGACGCGCGCGTCTCCTCGAACTAGGACAACACGCGGGGGGCCGGTCGTTCGATGGAATCCGGCCCCGGGCCCGCCGCGTCCACGGCCATCGGCGCGTTCACGTCCGCCCATCCCGCGCTATATTCGTTGTCGGACGCGGTTATACGGAAAACGTCATCATGTTCGGGATCACGGACGCCGTGCCGCGCCGGCCGGCGTCGGGGAAGGAGTCATATCGATGCGATTCGCATGGACCGGAATGTTGCTCATCGCCTGTTCCGCGGCCGGGGCGGCCCAATCCGCGGCCGGGGCGGCCCAATCCGCGCCCGGGACGGTCCAATCCGCCGCCGCGACGGGCCAATCCCGCGACGGCGGCTTCTACGTGAGCCAGGAGCTGGGCGTCCACTTCACGCGCGGATTGAACCTCGAGGCCGACGCCGTCAACGCGCCGGGCAGCATCTGCGACCAGTACCTGAACCCGTTCACGGACCGGATGCCCGCCTTCTGCGGCAGCGCCGACGCTCCCGGCACGCAGTGGACGAACGCGTTCCAGGCGACGGCGGGTTTCCTGGCCGGCGGCGCCGTCGGCTACCGCCTCGAAGGCGGGCCGTGGCGCGTGGAGGGCGAGTACTTCTTCCGCGAGTCGGCCTACGACGAAGCGTCGCCCATCCGGGGCCGGGAAGGCGCGGCCGTGGCCAAGCTCGACGGCGAAGTGATCATCGCCGACGACCGCATCGGCAGCCTGACCTCGCACAACTTCTTCGGCAACCTCTATTACGACTTCACGCCCGGCGGCCGCGTGACGCCCTACCTGGGCGCCGGCCTGGGGTTCGCCATCGCCCGGATGGACTACGGGCTGTTGTGGGTGCGCAACGCCGACCCGGACGCGATCACGTCGGTCGCGCCCTACTTCCCCGCCGACCGGATGGACGACCTCGGCGTGCTGCAGCGGAACCTGGCGTCGACGACCAGCAGCCTGCAGGCCAACCTGGGCGACCAGTTGGCCGGCTACCAGGTGATGGGAGGCCTGGACTACGCGTTGAGCGAGCGCGTGACGCTGGGCCTGAAGGGCCGGTGGGCCTACTTCACCGGCTTCGACGACTCCCGCGTGCTCGACCGCCTGCGCAGCCACGCGCCGACCAACCAACTGGACGGCAGCCGGCCGGTCGCGGTCCACATCGGCGCCGGCGACATCCGGCTGTTCGCCTTCACCGTCAACCTGAAGTACCGGTTCTGAGGGGGGCGGGCCGACGTCACTCTCCCACAAGGCGTATCTCGACCTTCATGCCGACGGCCCGGGCGTAGCGCTCCAGGGTCCTGAGAGACGGTTTGTGCCCGCTCTCCAGCCGGGCGACGGTCGGCTGGCTGGTTCCCATCCGCTCGGCCAACGCCTGCTGACTCAATCCCGCCTTCACGCGAGCCTGGATGAGTTCCCGCGCCAAGCGGAACTCCGGACCGATGGCCTCGAACTCGCGTCGATAGTCCGGATCCCGTCTCCACATCTTCCGGAGCTCCGTGAAAGGGACGGTCATGACTCCAACTCCTTCATTCTGGAAAGGGCCGTTCGAATCGCCCTCTCGGGGGTCTTTCGGGTCTTCTTGCGGAAGGCATGAAGAATCACCACCCGCCGCGCGCCCGCCACCACGTAGATGGCGCGGCCGACCCCGTCCCGTCCGCTCATCCGCATTTCCCACAGCTTGCCCCGCAGAGGCTTGACATAGGGTTCGCGGACGCGATCGAGACCCCAGTCCTCGATCAAGTCGACGATGTGATCCAGCTTGGCCCGCATGTCCATCGGCAGTGCGTGGAGTTCCGCGACGACCCGCGGGTTCAGGATCTCGACACGCCAATTCACGACGGACTCCGATCATATCACAATTGATATGATCGAGACGGGACATCGCGTTGGCGAACTTCGCCGTCGACTTGGCGGAAAGCGGCCCCGCGGCGCCGTGATACGATCGCGTCCACGGCTTGCAAGTACCGGGCGCCCGGCGGCGCCCGACGGCCTCGGAGGAACGCCATGGGGTTTCCCGACTGGATCATCGCTTTTCTGATCCCGGTGTTCGCGTTGTTTCAACTCGCCTTCTGGGCGGGAGTGATCTGGGTGGTGATCGTCGTCCTGCGGCGCACGATCGTTCGCGACATCACCGAGGCGATCGACCGCGCCGTCGAGCGGATCGAGGCGAAGCGCGGCCCGTAGCGGCTCCGTTCACGCTCCTGCACGAGGGGGGCCATCTCCGGTTCGACCAGACCGGAATCAGCGGAGGCGAACATGCCGGAACCGTCGCCGAGAAAGTCTGGAACAACGTGGCGGCCGCATGGCTGCGGCCTTGTTTCCTTTCGCGGAACCGGAGACGCCGCGTCAAATCGCCTGATCACGCGATAGGGGCCCGTAATGTCGGACTGATTCTGAACTTGTTCACACCGTGGCCTGTGGCTGTTTCCGACGATTCGTTATCCTCTTTTTCAGCAGACTGAGGACAGTCGATGATGCATTCCGAAGACACGTCTACCCTCGAAGTCTCGAATTTCGGGCCGATCGTCGAAGGGAGGGTAGACCTTCGCCCGATGACGGTCTTCGTCGGCCCGAGCAACACCGGCAAGTCGTATCTGGCGATACTGATCTATGCCATGCACAAGTTCCTGGGGAACGATTCCCATTCTCGTCGCTGGAGTCGAAGATTCACACGCCAAGACCTGGGCGAAGTTCGACAGCTCTCCAAGGCATCCGCTACAGCCGGTGTCCAATGGGCTAGAGATCTGCTGGAGAGGATGGATAGTCCGCCACTGCGCAAACAAGAACTCGATCGTGCGATTGTCCTGCCGCCGCAGATCGTCGACCTATTAAGGCGAGGACTCGAGAGTCAGGGCGAGTTGCTTCGCAACGAGATTTGCAGATGCTTCGGCGCCGATGCGTCGGATCTGCTGCGACGCGGCGTTACGTCGGATGCGCACGTCACTATTCGCAGAGCTTTATCGAACGCTCCGGGCGGAGTCAGTCATCGGTTGGCTCTCAAGGCCGGACAACTGAAGTCGCAACTTGGCGAAGAAGTTAATTTGAATATGCGTTCCGCAGTCGCAAATCGAAGAATTCGGCTCGCTGCGGAGCGGTTGATTGTTACGTCGGAATCGGATGGCGCCGACCGGGACTCCCTGTACGAACGACGCTGGCGCACGGAACGGTTCTTCGAATCGTTGCTTGATCTCTCGCTTCCCGCGCTTGTTGGTGAATTTGATTCTCCGGCCTACTATTTGCCCGCCGATCGAACAGGGGTCATGCACGCTCACAACGTCGTCGTCAGCGCGCTGATCGAAAGTGCGTCGATGCGTGGCCTGCGCCCAACGCCGCGCATGCCCACCCTATCGGGTGTACTCGCTGATTTTCTGGAACAACTTATCGAAATCGACGCGATTCCCGACCGCCGCCGCGAGTCCCGGAAAGATCGAGCGGTCGATATCGAGAAACGCATCTTGCGCGGCGCCGTTCGTATCGAAAAGGGCGAAGCCGGCAACCATCCGCGCTTCGTCTATCAACCGGAAGGATGGAAGAACCCGTTACCACTGATGCGGGCGTCGTCGATGGTGTCGGAGCTGGCGCCCGTCGTGCTTTTCCTGCGCCACTGGGTCGCAAGCGGAAACACACTCATCGTCGAAGAACCCGAGTCGCACCTACATCCCGCGATGCAGGTGCAATTGGTTCGCGAGCTCGCCGCTCTGGTCGACTCCGGAACGCGCGTGATCGTGACGACGCACAGTGAATGGCTGGTCGAGGAACTCTCCAACATCGTGGGCCGTTCCGCACTTTCCGACAGTCACTCATACACGCTTCGCCCCGACCAGGTGGGTGTTTGGCTCTTCAAACCCACGAAACGGCCCAAGGGGTCCATGATCGAAGAAGTGCCGCTGGACGAGTCCGGTTTCTTTGCGGCTGGCTATGACGACGTGGCCGCTTCGCTTCACAACGACTGGGCGGAAATCTCCGGTGGAACGGCCGGTTCGGAATGACGGGGATCGTTGCGTCGGTGCGCAACTCGTTCGATCCGCGTTGCACCGGTTCCAGGAAGATCATCAAGAAGGGATGCGCCGTCTCACTCCAAGGAGCGCCTCGACGTCGTGTGATCGTTGATTTCGATTCGGAGGGCGCGCCGTTCCATCCGGATGAAACCCGGTGCGACTACCTCGTCGCCGGGGAAAACGGCGGAAACGTTAATTGGATCGCACTTCTGGAACTGAAAAAGGGAAGCTTGGACGTGGGCCAAGCCGTTTCACAACTTCAGGCGGGTGCGGCGAAGACCGAAGAGCGCGTACCCGACCGCGCCGACACCACGTTTCGTCCGATCGCTGTTTGTGGACGAATGCCGAAACAGCAGAGGAAGGAATTGAAGAGACGGAGCAACATGGTTCAGTTTCGTGGCCTTCGCGTCGCCGTACGACTGATCAGTTGCGGTGACCCATTGGTCAAGGCTCTGCGTCCCTGACCCGGTTCATTGGCAAACGGCTCGTGGCAACGCCGTTCCCGCCGCGGGTCATCCGCCCGCGCCGGTTCCCGCACGGCGGCGCAGCCACTCCACGGTCCACAGCAGCGGCGCGGCGTCCCCTGGAGGACTTAATCCGCGGTCGCCGCGTTCATGATCCGAGCCGCCAGCTCCCGGAAGTCGCGGCGTGCATCCTGGACGGCGGCCGCGTGGCTTCCGATGGCGCCGTCGGCGGGCGTGAGTTCGAAGATCGGCTTCCGGCACTCCTGCGCCATGGGGACCAGGCTGCGGTAATGCCGGACCGTGGCGAGACAATGCGGGTCTTCGGCCGGGGACGGGGGGAAGAGCCGTTGGTCTCCGCCGAGCAGGTTGCGGGCGTATTCCTCCGGCATGCGGTTGACCCAACGGTCGTAAGCCTTGACCGGCCGGCTGAGGCGGACGCCGTGTTGCTGCACGATGTATCCGAGCGGCTCCATCCGACCTCCGGGCAAGTCGAACGACGGTTCGGGCCAGTTCTCCCGTCGCTTCCGCCACTCGTCACGCCACCGCTCGAGCGTTGGGCCCAGGTTGCGCAATCCCTGCAGCGAAAACAGGTCGGCGCCGAGTGGCACGATGACATGGTCGGTGGCGATGAGCGCGGAACGGTTGATGGCGCCCAGATTGGGGCCGACATCCGCCACGATCACCGAGGCGTCCATCAGGCGGGCGCCCTCCTGCATCACGGTCCAGAACGCGGTCAAGATGCGGAACGGCCGATACCGGTTGGACGTGGACAAAGCATCCGGCCAAACGCCGGACAGCGTATCTTCGAATCCGGACAGGGCGAGGTCGCCCGGGATCAGTCCGAGGGAGCCGGTGATCTCCTGGAGCGCGGGAGCTGTCAGGTCCCCGACCTCCAGCAGAGGTTGGACGCATTGGAACACGGTCCGCCCAGCGCGCCCCGCGTCGTCGTTCCACAGCGTATCGAGCCGGTCTTCGTCCAGGAACGCGGCCGACAGGTTGGCTTGCGGATCCAGGTCGCAGGCGAGTACGCGTTGGCCGGTTTCCGACAGCATCCAGGCCAGGTGGTAAACAAGCGACGTCTTGCCGACGCCCCCCTTGTTGTTGAAGAAAGTCAGTACGGGGACGGTCACGACGGGCGTCTTCGGATGGTCGCCTGGACGAACGCGTCTTCGACGACGAATTCCGGCTCCGGATGCCCGGACTCGCTGAGCGCCCGTCGCGCGATGGCGATCCCGGCTCCGAAACGCTGCACGTAGCCAAACACTTTCAGCGCCTCCGCGATATTGGGATTCCGATAGTCGGTGACGCCCGGCCGGCCGAAATTTTTTTGTGTCACCATGCCGAAGGCCCCTCCGGGGCTGTGGACCTCGACGCGATCGTTGAACCAGTTCACCCGAACCGGGGCGTTGGTGGCCTCGTATGCGCGGTGCATGACAGCGTTACGCGTAATCTGCTGAAGCGCCTCCAGGGGGTAGGTCGGCTCGCGCCGTTCCTGGTCCGCAACGTTCAGGTCGATGCTCGTATGGATATGCGCCTTCATCTTCTCGTCCAACCGTCGCACGACTTCGGGAAGCGTTCCATCGATGTTCTCCTCGTCGACGATGGGATCCGACAGCGCCGCACCTTCGATGCGAAGAAACTGAACGTAGGCGTTGGGGATGAAGTCCCGCGGGCGTATGCCAAGAACAAGCAATCCCAATACGGTCGCCCTGGGATCGGACACCGATGCGATCATCTTGGCGGTGGCGAGGCGCTGCTCCGTCGTGCGATCGTTCGCTTCAAGGACCTCGGGGCTGAAGGCTCGAGGCAGGTATTCCTCATCGAACCGGCGAAGGCTGAGGTCGGAAACGCCAGACCCGGGTATCGGCTGAATATCGAAAGGTATCGCGGTCGCTCGCCGCCTCTCGTTCAGGATACGCTCATCCTGCTCGGTCGCGATGCCTCGCTGAGGACCGTGTCGGACGTGAATGGTCCCCTTGTAACGCACGGGCGGCGAGTCTGATGGCCGCACCGTTATCAAGGCGACTTCACGACCTTTGAGGATCCGTTTCTCGACGAGCATCGTCGGCGGTGGCACGATGTTGCCGTCCGTTTTGATGGCCCCGAGTCTTGTAAGCAGCCGGTCGTTGACCCTCATGCCGCTGGGTTCCCCGGCGTCGGTCATTCCCACGATGACGACGCCGGCTTGCCCGGACCCGGGCAAGTCATTGGCGAACGCGCAGACGGCCTCTCGGATCCGGGTCGGGGCGTCGCCATCGATCGTTTCCTTGGACTCGACGCGGAAGCTCTCGCCCCCATCCACAAGCTCCGCCAATTCCTCATCGGTCAGCCGCATCGCGCCGCCTCTCGCCCTCGAGCGATGATAGGGCGAAACGACGGATATTCACAGCGGGCCGCGATCAAGAGACCGGCCCGCCGGCCCTTCGGCGCAGCCACTCCACGGTCCACAAGAGCAGCACCGCGAACGCGATCAGGAACGTGGCCACGGCCAGGATGGCCGGGCTGATCTCCTCGCGGACCCCGGCCCACATCTCGCGCGGGACCGTGCGCTGCGCCTCGCCCGCCATGAACAGCACCACCACCACCTCGTCGAAGGAGACGGCGAAGGCGAACAGCGCGCCCGACACCACGCCCGGAGCGATCAGCGGCAGCTCGACGCGGCGGAACGTGCGCCACGGGCCGGCGCCCAGCCCGGCGGCGGCGCGCGACAGGTTGCGGTCGAAGGCCGTGAGCGTGGCCGTGACCGTGATGACGACGAACGGGGCGCCCAGCGCGGCGTGCGCCAGCACCAGGCCCAGGTGCGTCTGCGCCAGGCCCAGCGACGAATAGAAGAAGAACATGCCCGCCGCCGAGATGATGAGCGGCGTGACCATCGGCGAGATCAGCAGCCCCATCGCCGCCCGGCGCGCCGGCATGGCCGGGTGCGCCAGCCCCATGGCGGCCAGCGTGCCCAGCGCGGTGGCCAGCGCCGTGGCCGCGGCGCCGATGGCCAGGCTGTTGCCCAGCGCGCGGCGCCACACCGGGTCGGAGGCCACCTGCCGGTACCAGCGCAGCGAGAACGCGTCGGCGTCGAGCCGCAGCATGCCCTCGGTGAAGGTGAAGTAGGGCTCGGCGTTGAAGCTGAGCGGCACGATCACCAGCAGCGGCGCCAGCAGGAACGCGAACACCAGCGCGCACGCGGCCAGGAACACGATGCGTCCGATGCGCGTCATCCCAGCTTCATCCGCTCCACGCCGACCACGCGGTCGTAGGCCAGGTAGAGCACGGCCACCGACGCCAGCAGGATGCCCCCCAACGCGCCGGCCAGCCCCCAGTTCAGCGACGTCTGCATGTGGTAGGCGATGAGGTTCGAGATCAACTGGCCGCTCTGCCCGCCCACCAGCGCGGGCGTGATGTAGTAGCCGATGGCCAGGATGAACACCAGCAGCGAGCCGGCGCCCACGCCGGGCACGGTCTGCGGCCAGTAGACGCGGCGGAAGGCGTGGACGAAGCCGGCGCCCAGTGAGGCGGCCGCGGCCATCTGCCGCGCCGGGACGCCGCGCATGACCGAGTAGAGCGGCAGAACCATGAAGGGCAGCAGGACGTGGGTCATGGCGACGAGCGTGCCGGTCATGTTGTGGACCAGGGCGAGTCGCGCCTCGTCGGCGACGAGCCCGGCGGCGACCAGCAGGTCGTTGACGACGCCCTGGGTCTGCAGCAGCACGATCCACGACGTGGTCCGCACCAGCAGCGACGTCCAGAACGGCACCAGCACCAGCGCCAGCAGCCACCGGGCGCGCGCGGGCGGCGCGTGCGCCATCAGGTAGGCGATGGGATAGCCCAGCAGCAGGCACAACGCGGTGACGGCGCCCGCGACGGCGAACGTGCGCGCGAACAACCGCACGTAGATGCGCTCCTCGGGCGGTTGGCGGACGACGGCGCCCGAGGCGTCGCGGTCCAGGTCGACGGCGTGCAGGTAGTGTCGCGCGGTCCAGCGCTCGCCGGCGGCGCGGATGGCGCGCCACGACTCGGACTCGCCCCAGCCGGCGTCGATTTCCAGAAGGGCGTCGCGCCGGGGGCCGTCCGGGGCGTCCCGCAGCCGCCGCGGGGTCCGCACCACGACGCTGCGCATCCCCGGGCGCACCCGGTTGATCCGGGTCGCCACCCGCCCCAGCGTCCCGTCGTCCGAGGCGGCGATCAGTTCGGCGGCCGCCGCCGCGTACACGGCCTCGCCCGGGTCGCCCCGGCCGTCCCAGTCGGCCAGCAGGGCCAGGGTCTCGGGCAGCGCGTCCGCCACGACGCCGTCGTAGACGCTGCGCGCCAGCATGGTCGCCAGCGGCGCGGCGAACGTGACGCCGATGAAGGCCGCCAGGGGAAGGACCAGAGACGCGGCCCGCAGGCGCGGGCGGGTGGAATGGCCGGCCGGTCGGCTCGCTCTTTCAGCCATGACCAACTCGCCCGCGATCACGACGATCGGGGGCGTCGCCCCGCGTCCAGCCATGGATGGCTGGACCGACGCGGGAGCGAAATCCTACCGGCGGCGAAGAATCGGCCGACGCGGCCGCTTGCCGGCGCCATGACGGGCGTCGGCGCGCCGGGTATCCGGGGACGGTTCCGGCCGGCGCTTGCCGCGACATCGGATCGAGGCGCGAGTCATGGGTTTCGTCATCCACCGAACCGACCATAACACGATGAACGGTCTCGAGAAGCGCATCCACGGCACACTCTTCTTCACGATGCGGTGTGCCGGGATCTTCGCCGCTCTCACCGCGTCGTCCTTCGCCGGGACCCTCATCGGATTTGCCCCGTACGACCTCCGGGACGACTGGACTGGAGACCTCGGAGCGGCGGTCGGCGGCGCGGCCGCCTTGACGCGGCTTCACTTCAGACCGCCGGCGCAGTGGAAGCGAGAGCACGACCTGACGGTGCCCGGTCTGCACCGGATCGGACGGGGCGACGTCGACGATGCCGGATGAACTCGGACGGTTCATGAACGGCGCCGGGCGCGTGGTTCACGCGGCCGTCCACGGCCGGGCGGGGGGAGTGCTTTCGATGGTTCCGGGCTTCGTATTCGGCCGGAACGACGCGGCGCCCGGCGAGCGCGTCGGCCATGGCCGCGTCGTCCGACGACGACACGCCGGCCGGTGCGACCTCCACTACACGCTCCGCCCGGACACGCGGACGCGGGCCCGTGTCACGGAGTTGATCCGCACCTCGCAGGGAAAGTGCATGTAGCCGTACACCGGCCGCCCCGTCTCGGCTTCCAGCGACACCGCGTTCTCGATCCGGTCGCAGACGTCGTAGGATTCCATGGTTCCGCCGGCCACCGCCACGGTGAACGAGAACGCGGACGGATAGAGCTCGGGCAGCTCCAGGTGAAAGTCGAACGTATGGACGTCGCCGGGTCGGAACGCGGGCATCTCGATCTCTTCCAACGCGGTATTGGTGCCCGCCAGGTCCACGCCGAGGTGGTTGCGCATCAGGAACCCCACGATGGGAGTGGGCACCTCGGCGTGCGCCTTGAGTGAAATCCGGACGACGATGCGGCCCTTCTGCGGAAGCAGTGTCAGCTCCTCGCCGTCCTCGCTCAGGACGGCGACGCCCAGGATTTCCGCCGCCCGGTTGCCGTAGCGATAGTCGATGTTCGGAATCCGCTCCACGACCTCGGGCGCCCGGACCGGGCCCGCGGACCCGCCGCCGGACGCCGCTGTCCGCGGGGACCGCTTGCGGTACGCGGAGTCCTTCTGAACCATTGCGGCCAGGTAACGGGAGACGAGCGGTTCGGTGTCGCCGCACTCGACGAGCCGCCCCCGATCCAGCCACGCCGCGCGTTCGGCCAGGCTCTTCACGTCGCCGGCGGCGTGCGAAACGAACACGATGGTCACGCCCTGCCGGGACAGTTCGTGAATCTTGCGCATGCAGCGCTGACGGAAGTAGATGTCCCCCACGGCCAACGCCTCGTCCACCAACAGGATGTCCGGCTTCACGCTGACGGCCGCCGCGAACGCCAGCCGGATCACCATGCCGCTGGAGTAGGTCTTGACGGGCCGGTGGATGAAGTCGCCGATCTCGGCGAACGCCTCGATGCCCGGATAGAGCCGTTCCATTTCGCCGGCGCTCAGGCCCAGGATCGCGCCGTACAGGTGGACGTTCTCGCGGCCCGTGAACTCGGGGTTGAATCCGGAGCCGAGCTCGAGCAAGGCCGACACGCGGCCCTCGACGACCACCTCCCCGCTGGTGGGCCGCAGGATCCCAGCGATCAACTGCAGCAGCGTGCTCTTTCCGGAACCGTTCTCGCCGACCAACCCGAACGTCATGCCCTTGGGAATCTCGAGCGACACGTCGCGCAGGGCCCGGAAGTCGCGATGGTACGACCGCCGGGTCCCCGGGAGCAGCTCCTTGAGCCGGTCCACCGGGCGGACGTAGATCGGAAAACTCTTCGAGACGTTGCGGATGTGGATCGAGCCCATCGGGTCACGCGCCCCCGGCCGTATTCTACTTCGTCGCGCGCAGGATCGGCCGGTCCACGGCGCGCCCGTCCGGCCGCGGGACGATCGAACGGCGGCCCGCGTCCTCGACGGCTCGGACGCCGAGCGTCGTCAGCGCCCGATCCAGGCGATCGCCGGTTCGGCGGTCAGGCCGGGACAGCGGCCGAACACGTCGAGCGCGGGCGCCTCGACCGAAACCACCCGCGCGCCGCCGGGCGCGGACGGCGTGGAACCGCGCGCGGCGGGGCTCATCTCCCCGCGGCCGGCGGCCGCCTCAGCGCGCCAGCCACGCGGCGAAGCGTTCGTTCATCGCGTCCATGTTGTCGCTCCACCACAACCAGTCGTTCTGGAGCACGCGCGTCATGTTGTCCGGGTAGGTGGGCATGTGGGGGTTCATGTCGACCCCGGCCTCGACGTGGGCCCCCACCCGCGTCTGCCCCGACCGCCGGACCGGACTGTAGGCGATGTAGCCGCTGACGGCGGCCATCGACTCGGCCGAGGTGGCGAATCGGACGAAGTCGAGCGCCGTGTCCAGGTTGCGCGTCCCCGCGACGATGCCGATCTGGCCGACGTCCAGCACCTGGCCGTCCCAGACGATGACGAAGGGCTGGTCCTCGAGCACCTGCGCGTTGAAGATGCGGCCGTTGTAGGCGGTCGACATCACGACCTCCCCGTCCGCCAGCATCTGGGGCGGCTGCGCCCCGGCTTCCCACCACACCACGGCGTCCTTGATGGTGTCCAGCTTTCGAAAGGCGCGGTCCAGGCCCTCCGGCGTGTCCAGAACGGCGTAGACCTCCTCGACCGGCACGCCGTCGGCCATCAGCGCGAACTCCAGGTTGACGACGGGCGCGCGGCGCATCCCGCGGCGGCCGGGGAAGCGCTCCAGGTCGAAGAAGTCGGCGATCGTCGCCGGGGGCTCGCCCTCGACGCTCTCGGCGTTGTAGGCGTAGACCGTGGAATAGAACAGCGAGCCGACGCTGCACTCCAGGAGGGTGTCGGGCAGGAAGTCGTCCACCGCGGGCGCGCCGTCCGGCGCCGCCGCCAGCATGGCCGGATCGATCCGCTCCAGGAGGCCCTCGTCGCAGCCGCTGACGGCGTCGGCGATCTCCAGGTCGACGACGTCCCAGTGGACGTTGCCCGACTCCACCTGCGCGCGCACCTGCGCCAGACCGCCGTTGTAGTCCTCCAGGCCGACGTCGACGCCCGTCTCGACCCTGAACGGCTCGATGTAGCCCCGGGTGGCCGCCCGGGCGTAGGAGCCGCCCCAGGAGACGACGGTCAACGATTCGCCCTCGGGGGCGCCGCAGCCCCCGCCCAGCAACGCGGCCAACCCCGCCGCGAGCGCGGCGCCCGTCGAACGGCGCGATACGGTCATGGCGTGTCCTCCTCTTCGTCCGGGTCGAGCACCCGGCAATCGGTCGGCGTCCAGCCGACGCGGACCCGGTCGCCCTCGATCACGGCGCCGTGGCCCACCATGTTGGGGATCTTGACGATGAAATCGCTCCGGCCGCAGACGTCGAGCCGGAGTCGCAGGTGGTCGCCCAGGAAGGTGATGTCTTCGACCCGGGCGTCGAACTCGTTGGTGTAGAGGCCGGGCGTGGGCGCGATGGCCACCCGCTCGGGCCGGATCGACAGCGTCGCCCGGTCGCCCGGGCCGCAGGGGGCCACCCGGAAGGCGCGCACGAGGCGGCCGCCGACCTCGACGTCGCAGATGTCGTTGTGGACGGCCGCGACGCGGCCCGACAGGCGGTTGTTCTCGCCGATGAAGCGCGCGACGAACGACCGGTCCGGCTCCTCGTAGAGCGCCTCGGGCGAGGCGGCCTGCTCGATGCGCCCGTCGCGGAAGACCGCCACGCGGTCGGACATGACCATGGCCTCGTTCTGGTCGTGCGTGACGTAGAGCACGGTCACGCCCAGGTCGGCGTGGATGCGCCGGATCTCGTACTGCAGCTCCGCGCGCAGCCGGCGGTCGAGCGCTCCCAACGGCTCGTCCATCAGGACCAGCTCGGGCTCGAACACCAGCGCCCGCGCGATGGCCACCCGCTGCTGCTGCCCCCCGGAGAGCTGGCCGGGGCGCCGGTCGGCGAACCCCTCCAGGCGCACCAGCTCCAGCGCGCGGGCGACGCGCTCGCGGCGGGCGTCGGGGTCCAGCCCCCGCACCTCGAGCGGGAACGCGAGGTTGCCGCCGACGGTCATGTGCGGGAACAGCGCGTAGTTCTGAAACACCATGCCGATGCCGCGGCGCCGGGGCGGCACGTCGTTGATCCGGCGCCCGTCGATGCGGATCGCGCCCGCGGTGGGGGCCTCGAATCCCGCCAGCATCATCAGGCAGGTGGTCTTGCCCGAGCCCGAGGGGCCGAGCAGCGTCAGGAACTCGCCCCGGCGGATGGTCAGGTCCAGGTCGTCGACGGCGCGCGTCCGCTGGTCGTAGCTCTTGGTGACGCCGTCGAACTCGACGTGGGGCGGGCCTTCCGCGGGCTGTGGTGTCGGCGGCATCGTTCGATGCCCGATAGGGTAGCAGGCCGCGGCGTGTCCGTCGACGCGCGGGCCGCGGCGCGCGCGGCCGGCTACTCCTCCGGCGCCGCCGCTTCCAACGGGATCACCGGCGCCGCGGCGAGGATGCGGTCCGCGGGGTCCGCTTCCACGGCGATGACCGTGAACCGGCTCCCCGCGGGCGCCGTGCAACGCATCATGCCGGAGAAGTCGTGGACGTCGGCCGCGGTGAACGCGTCCTCGATCACCCAGGACGTCTGCCCGTTGGCCCCCAGGGGGAACGGGACGTCTTCCAGCACGGCGCCCCCGCGCATCAACATGCAGCGCACCTCCACGGCCTGCGCTTCCAGGTTGTGAAGCGCGACGCCCGTGGTGACGCCCCCCTCCCGGCGCCGGACCTCGAAGACGGCGTCGCCCACGGGCGCGCTGGCCCCCACGATGGACTGGCCCAGGTGGGGCAGGTCGTACCGCAGCATGCCGCCGACGGGACCGTGGGAAACCACACGGGCGGACCCGGTCACCAGGTTCCCGCGGCCGTGGGTGGCGATGGTCAGCACTCCCAGCGGGGCCATCTGGGCCGAGACCGTCAGCGCCCCGTCCGCCGTCACCTCCAGGCCGTCGGCGAGGTCCACCAACGTGGCCGGAGCGATCGGAGCGCCGTCCAAGTCATGGAAGTAGATCATCGGACGCGTCCGGGGGACGGGCCTCTCGAAGGGACTCGACAACCGCCCGCCCACGCGCGTTTCCAGGTTCACGAAGACCAGGTCGGACGTCATGCCGTCGCCGTTGACGAAGTGGGTGAAGTCCAGGTCCGCCGCCTCGGCGCGGCCGTCGGCCACCTCCATGACCGGCACCGCGGTCACGATGCCCCCGGCGGTGTCGATTTCGATGGCGATGGCGGCGAACCGCCCCCCGCCGGGCGCCGTGCAGCGCATGGACCCGGCGAAGTCCGACGTGTCGGCGGCGGTGAACGTCTCCTCGATGTAGGCGGACGCCTGCCCGTTGGCGTCCAGCGGGATGGTGACCTCTTCCAGTACGGCCCCGGCCGTCATCAACCTGCAGCCGAGCTCCATCGCGTACGCTTCCAGGTTGTGAACCGCGAAGCCGGTCGTCAAGCCTCCCTCCCGGCGTTCGACGGGGAACACGGCGTCGCCGACGGGCGCGCCCGCCTCCAGGATGGCCCGGTCCACGTCGCGAACGTCCATCCGAAGCATCCCGGCGATGGCGCCGTCGGCGACCAGCTTGACGGATCCGTTGACCGGATCCCCCCGGCCGTGGGTGGAGACGGCGACGCGCCCCAGCGGCGGCGTTGCGGCCGCGAACGTCAGGATTCCGTCCTCGGTGACCTCCATGCCCTCGACGAGGTCCACGACCGTTTCCGGATCGATCGTTGCGCCGTCCGGGCCGTCCATGTAGACGAGGGGCCGGATCGGGTGGGCGCTCGTGTTCATCAGCACCACCTCGGAGCTGACGCCGTCGCCATTGGCGAAATACGGCACGACCTGAAGGAGATTGCCCAGCTCGCCGTCCGGCGACGTCACGTAGTAGCCCGAACCGACGACGAGGTCCACCGGCCACGTGCTGCCGTCGGCCCGCCGAACGACACCCGAGAACTCGCGGGCGTATCCCACCTTGGGAACGTCGGCGCTGTCGGTGTCGTCGCTGGGATCGTCCCAGTAATACTCGACGAAACCGCCTTCCGGACCGCTGGCCGCCGCTTCGAGAACCTGCGAGAGAACCAGCTCGCCGGTCACGACGTCCCGGACGGTCGGTATCAGCGGCTTCAGCTCGAACCTGTCCGGAAAAGCCCCGTGAAACAGGATGACGTTGGCGACGCGATCCAGGATGTAGAGGTAGACGGCGCCGTGTCTCCAGGGGCCGTTCTCATCCCGCAGGGCGATTCGGGCCTGCGAGGAGGCGGCGATGTCGCCGCTCAGTTGGAGTTCGCGAACGAAGTTCCCGGCCTCGTTCACGAAGGCCTTCAGCGTCTTGCGGTCCACCACCTGCTCGGCCGTGACGGCCGGGGAACCGTAATCGATTTCCTCCTCGACCACGTGCGACGCGTCGAGGTCGAATCCGGCGAGCACCACGAACGGGATCCGCAACGCGCCCGAGAGATAGACGGCGGCATGGCCGGAGGCGCCGGGTATGCCCGGTCTCAGGCCGGGTACGGGGACGGTCGCATCGAAGGCGCCGTCCGGCTGTTGCAGCAACACGTTGAAGACGGCGGCCTGAGCCAGGGCGGCGGTCCGGGGATCGTCCGAAGCCAGGTTGACCAGATCGGTCTGGGCGACTCCCAGCGCATGCAGGATCGTGCCGAAGACGAAGGGGTCGAGCAACCGGCCGGAAAGCGCCATGTCCTTGGCGTGTACGAACACGCGGCCGTCGTGGGGCGTCAACGTCACGACGTAGGTCGAACCGGAACGGTAGGGACCCCCTTCCTGCCGCACGAGACATCCGACATACAGCGCCTGCCCGACAGTCTCGATTCCGGCGCTCAGGCTACCGAATTGATTTCTCACGCCGACCGCGAACTCCATCAGCGGAGCGGCGCCGGCCGCGACCTGTTGCGCCGTTACGGGCGGCGCCTCGGGAGGCGTCGTGCCGGGAAGGAGCGGACACATCTCCTGCGCCCGGGCGGGGTTGGCGCCGAAAAAGACGCCGGCCAGCACCACCAGCCCGACGACGCGGATCGTGAGTCGTGAACGAAGCCCAGTTCGAGTTCTCATCCGGAAGGCGCCCCCCTGCGCGTGGGGCGACATGGAAAACTCACCCCGCACGAGACAATCGTTTATCAAAGTCGGCGTGACGTGCGGGTGACAACTTGCCCGTTCAGTGTGTTCTTTTCGCGATATTGGTCCATGTGCCCCGCGGGCGGGATTCGAGACGGAAGAAATCGATCGGACGGATGGCCGGCCCGGCCCCGGACGCCGCGGCGGCCTGGCGGCGTGGCGGCGTGGCGGGATTCGATGTTCGATCAGGGTAGCAGCCCGCGGCGCGCGCGTCGACGCGCCGCCGGCCGATTCGGGCGCGCGGGGACCGTCGGCGCGGTGTATGCTGTCGCCGCGGAACAGGCTCGGGCGTCTCCGCCCAGGTGCTCATGGAATGATCGGACACGTATCCATCCGCTCGCGTTCGGAGGAGCGGCATGCCTGAGCGCCGCCTCCTGACCCGGATCGCGCTACGCAACTACAAGAGCATCTGCGCCTGCGACATCGCTCCGGCGCAACTTTCGTTCCTGGTCGGGCCGAACGGTTCGGGCAAGAGCAATTTTCTGGACGCGCTGCGATTCGTCGCCGATTCGTTGCGTTACTCCATCGACCACGCACTCCTCGACCGCGGGGGCATCGGCGAGGTGCGCCGGCGCTCGGGCGGTCATCCGACGCATTTCGGGATTCGCCTCGAGTTCGATCTCGAGGCGTGGCGCGGCCACTACGCGTTCACCGTCGGCGCCATGGCGCAAGGCGGGTTCGAAGTTCAGGGCGAGGAATGCTACGTCGTGCCTCGGGAAGGCGGCGGCTCTCATTACTACAAGGTGGACCGGGGTTCGATCGTCAAGAGCACGCTCTCGCCGCCGCCGGTCGCCGCAGCCGATCGCCTTTACCTGGTGACCGTCTCCGGGCTCGACGCGTTCCGCGCCGTGTACGACGCGCTGTCGACGACAGGGTTCTACAACCTGAACCCCGAGGCGATCCGGGATCTGCAACCGCCGGATCCGGGAATCCTGCTGAAGCGGGACGGAAGCAACCTGGCCAGCGTCCTTTCCAACCTGGAGGCGCGCTCACCGGAATTCAAGCGGCGGATCGAGGCCTATCTCGGCAAGGTCGTCCCGGGGCTCTCCGGGGTCACCCGGCGCCGAATCGGTCCGAGAGAGACACTGGAGTTCCGGCAGGAGGTGCGGGGCGCGCAACATCCGTGGCGTTTCCTCGCCGGAAACATGTCGGACGGGACCCTTCGCGCGCTGGGCGTCCTGGTGGCGCTCTTCCAGGGCTCCGGACGCAACGGCGCGGACCGCCAACTCGTCGGCATCGAAGAGCCCGAGGTCGCGCTCCATCCCGCAGCCGCGGGCGTGCTCATAGACAGTCTCCGGGACGCCGCCGGCCATGCGCAGATCCTGGTGACCAGCCACAGCCCCGATCTGCTGGACGACGACGACATCGCCGCCGAGTCGATCGTCGCCGTCGTCGTCGAGCACGGCGAGAGCCGCCTCGGCCCCTTGGACGATGTGGGACGCGCGGCGTTCAAGGAACACCTGTACACGGCCGGGGAGCTGCTCCGAATGAACCAGCTCAACCCGGACCCGGACCGCTCGAACCTGACGTCCGCTCAAATCGAGTTGTTCGGTCCCGTCCCCGCGTCGTACGCCGCATCGTAGCCATCGTCGAGGGTCACGGCGAAGTGGAAGCCGTGCCGGTCCTCTTGCGCCGTATCGCGGAACGCGTCTTGCCGGAGACGACCATGGACGCGCCCCGCCCGATTCGCGTCGCGCGCAATCGAATTCTGCGACACGGAGAAGTCGAGCGCGCCGTCGAACTGGCCGCACGGAAGGCGGGACCGGACGGTGGAATCCTGATCCTGATGGACGCGAACGGCGATTGTCCCGCCGAGGTCGCGGGACGCGTTCTGGAACGCGCCTTGGAGACCCGTCGGGACCGCTCCATCCGGGTCGTGCTGGCAAAGATGGAGTATGAAGCCTGGTTCCTGGCAGCCGCCGCCTCGCTGGCCGGGAAGCAGGGAATGGACATGTCAGTGACCGGCCCGCCCGATCCGGAGTCCATCCGGGACGCGAAAGGATGGCTGACATCCAAAATGCCGCGGGGGCAATCGTACCGCGAGACGCTGCACCAGGCCGCGCTGACCACGGCATTCGACCTCGACGCGGCCCGAGCGTCGCCCTCGTTCGACAAGCTGTGGCGCGACGTGTGTTCGCTGCTCGGATTGCCCGGCGCCGCATAGCAGCCCGGGCCGGAGCGGTTGATTTTCGTCCAAGGCCGCTGTTAGATACGTCATAGAGGAACGGAGGCGTTCGATGACACCGCTCCTGATCGCGGCCGCGGCATGGCTGGCGGCGGGTTTCGCCGTCCAGTCCGAGTTCGACGCGCTCGGCCCCCGGGCCGACGAGTACTGGCGCCGGCTGGTGGCGGGCGACCGCCCGGGCGCGGCGGAGTTCATGCGCGAAGAAGTCCGCCTGGAATTCATCACCAACCCGGAACCGCCGTTCCTGGACCCCGAGGTGGAAGCGATCGAGCTGTCCGACGACGCGACGCGCGCCGTGGCCAGCGTCAACTTCGACGTGATCACGCCCTTCGGGGAGTTCCGGTGGGAGATCGACCAGCACTGGACCTGCGTCGACGGCGCGTGGATCGCCGAACTGCGCCAGGCGTCGCCCTTCCCCTTCGCCGACGCGTCCGGGGCGGCCCCGGAGGAACCCCCTCCGCCAGCGGATACGGGATGCACGCCCTGACGACGGGCCGCGGGTAGAGACCACCCCGGCGCCGGGGGCGCGGGCGTTTACGCCCGAGGCGGCTCGACTCCGTCGAGGGGCGCGTCCTGACGCCGGATGTAGTCGGCAAGCAGCGGAACGGCGAAGGAATAGCGGCCGTGGCGGTTCCTGTAGACCAGGCCCGCCGCGATCAACGACGCGAGCATCTGGTGAACGTGGCTGCCGCTGAACGGCTTGGCCGTCACGTCGCCCCGCTTCGACGCCTCCAAGATCTGTCGCACCGTGAACTCGTCGTCGGCGCCCGGGAGCGACGCGATCACCCGCAGGAGCGTCCGCTGCCGATCGGTCGCCTGCGCCCACCGCCCTGAAAAGAAGTCCGAATCGAGCTTCCGGAAGATCGCGTCGACGGGAACCGACGGCATGTCGTCATCGGGGCGCCGTTGGATCCAGACGTCGAACGCTTCCCTGCAGATGAACTGGATGAAATAGGGATAGCCGCCGGAAACCCGGCAGATCGTGTCGACCGAGGCGTCGTCGAACCGCACGGGGCCGGCCGCATCCTCGATCGGCTTCACGACGGCCTTGCGGCTGTGCGCGGGATTCAACCGCGAGAGAAACATGACGTGGAACATCCTCTCCGAGAACGTCCGCGCCTCGACGAGCTTCGGAAACAGCGCCGGCAGACCGGTCAACACGAGCATCAGCGGAAGCCCCTTCCTCTGCAGCGACTGGAAGACGTCGAGCAGCATCGCGAGCGGATACTCGTCCTTCCCGGCGTGGTCCGACAGGTTTTGGGCTTCGTCGTACGCGAAGACGACGCCTCGCCGGCCGCGTCGCGCCAAATGCGACCACGCCAGCTCCAGGACGCCCTTGAGGCGGTCCGAAGCGAGTCCCGGCGTCTGATTGTGGATACGGACGAGCGTCTGGTAACCCAACCGCGACCCGGCGAGATCGCTTGGCCGGAGCTCGCCGGCGAAACCGAACGACGCCCCCCGGTCCGGGGCGACGGAAATTCCCGAGGTCAGAACCGCCAAATCCGCCAGGACACGTGTTGCGAGGCTCGACTCGCTAACGCTGGACGACTCCGAGAGGTCGGCGCCCGCCCACAACCAGCCGGACCCGACGGCGCGGGGCTTGAACGTATCCAGGAGAACGGTCTTGCCGACGCCGCGAAGTCCCGTCAGAACCAGGTTTTCCAGGATCGGTCCCTGCTCGAGCAACTTCGCGAAATACTCGATTTCCGAATCCCGCCCGGCCAGATACGGCGGATAATGCCCGGCCCCCGGACGGAAGGGATTGGCGGTCTCCGCCATCTTCAGACCTCCTTAGGCGTCAGCATAATGTCATAATAATGACTAACATCATATGAATTTATGACGCTCTATACGCACCCGGTGCATGCCCGGCGCCACGGTTCACTGGACGCCGACGCGGACACGGGCCACAATGGGGACATGAAACCCGCCCGGTGGATCTTTCCGGCGGCGCTCGCCGCTCTGGCGGCCGGCTTCGCCGCTCTTGCGGCCGGATGCGCTGCCGAACCCACCCCGATCCGCGCCTACGAGGCGCGGGGCGTGCTGGTCGACGTCGGGGAGGACCGCTCCAGCGTCGTGATCTCGCACGAGGCCATCGCCAACTACATGCCGGCGATGGAAATGCCGTTTCCGCTTGCGCATCCGGACGTCGCGGACGGCTTCGAGGCGGGCGACGAGGTGGAGTTCCACATCGTCGTCTTCGACACGTTCGAATCCTCGATCGTGCATATGGAAGCCCCCCCGTCGCACGAGGGCCCCTTCCCCGCCTTCGCGCTGGAAGGGCTCGACGGCGGCGCGGTGACCTCGGCGATGCTCGAGGGCCGCGTGGCGATCGTCAACTTCTGGGCGTCCTGGTGCGCCCCGTGCCGCGAGGAAATGCCCGTGCTGGACCGCCTGCGGGACGCCTACCGGGAGCAGGGGCTCGAAGTGGTCGGCATCCCCCAGGACCCGGAGAACATGGTCGACATCCGGGCGCAGGTCGCCGAGCTGGGCATCGACTACCCGATCGCCGTCGGCGACGGCGTCCTCGAGGAGGCCCTCGGCGGCGTCTGGGCCATCCCGACGACGTTCGTCCTGACGCGCGACGGCCGCGTCGCCGACAAGCACGTCGGCCTCGTCACCGGGGACGCGCTCGAGCGCGTCATCCGGGAACTGCTGTAGCCGATTCGGCCAGGAACCGCCGGACGCGGGCGCGGATGGCGTCCCGGGCGCGGCGGAAGGCGTCGAGCTGGCCGGGGCCGATGACCTCCGCCGGGTCGGGGAAGCTCCAGTGGAGCGAGCGCGCGCCCGGGAAGACGGGGCACTGCTCGCGGGCGTGGTCGCACACCGTGATCACGCAGTCGAACGCCCGGTGGCGGTAGCCGTCGACGTTCTCCGAGACGTGGCCGGCGATGTCCACGCCGCTCTCGGCCATCACCTCGACCGCGCGGCGGTGCAGCCCCTTCGGCGCCGTGCCTGCACTACAGACGTCGTAGTTGCCGCCTCCAAGCGCGCGCAGCCAGCCCTCGGCCATCTGGCTCCGGGCCGAGTTGCCCGTGCACAGGAACAGCACCCGCGTCGGGGATCGTGTCATGACGCCGTCGACCTCGTCGGCTCAGGGCGCGAGGCGGCGAAGCTGCCGGGGCGTGAGCCACCATTCCAGCGTCGCCCCGCGCGGTTGGATCCGCGGGCACAGGAGCTTGAACGACCCGCCCTTGCCGAGCCGCAGGTCCACATCGGAGCGGCCCGCGAGCAGGATGGATCCGATCGCGGAGAGCTGAGGCTCGTGCCCGACCAGCATGACCGACACCATGCCGCCCAACCGGCCGGCGAGGGCGGCGACGGCCTCCTCGGGCGCGACCTCGGCCGCCAGCGGCGGAAACGCCTCCAGCCGGTGGCGGGCGTCGAGGACGCCGGCGACGATCTCGGCCGTGTCCCAGGCGCGCGCGTAGGGGCTGGAGAGGATCAGGTCCAGCGCCGCGCCCATGCGCGCCAGCCCCCGCGCGCCGCGCCGCATGCGGCGCCGGCCCTCCGCGGTCAGGGGGCGCGCCGCGTCGTCGGGGTACTCGATCGGGTTCCGCTCCTCGGCGATCGCGTGGCGCAGGACGTAGAGCTCCATGCCTCAACCGGCCTTCCCGGCCCGGGCGTCGGCGGTGTCCGCCGCGCGCGAGGGCCGGAAGAAGCGGATCTCGTCGGCCACCTCGACGAACGCCTCGATCAGGCCGGCGCGCCGGCGCCGGACCTCGTTCTCGGCCACCAGCACGGAGGTGCGCCCCGTTCGCCGCCGGTAGGCCGCCATGGCGTCCAGCAGCGCGCCGGCGTCCTGGATCGCGCCCATGCGGTCCTGGAACCCGCGCATGGCCTCCAGGCGCTCGGGCGTCCAGTCCCGGCGGGCCGGGGCGACGATCTCGGCCATGTACCGGAACTTCTTGAACGCCAGGCGCACGCGGTGAATCGTTTCCGGCCGGCGCCGATCGACGCATTCCCGGACGACGACCACGCGGCGGTGCGCGTCTTCCACGGCGGACTGGATCCGGAGCCCCACCTGGGAGTCGACCTCCGGGTCGAAGCCGGCGATCAGGGCGTCGAGAACGCCGTCCGTGCGGCGGAGGAACGTCTTCAGGCTCCACTCGCCGAGGCGCTTGCGGGCGCGTTTCGCCAGGCGGCGCTCCCGGCGGTCCAGGGCGGCGTGAAAGGCGGCCAACTGCGGGAAGCCGGGGAGCAGCGTCTCGACGAGCCCCATCTGGACCTGGACGTCGCGCATCGCGCCCAGATCCTTCAGCCGGCGGCGGATGGAGCGCCGCAGGCGGACGAGGCCCGGAACCGGCGCCGCGTCGTCGAGCAGGGCGATCATGGACAGCAGCCGCCGGGACGCCACGCGGAGGTCATGGACGGCGGCCAGGGCCGGCTTGCGCCGCGCGCGCCGGAGACGGGCCTCGAAGACGCGGCGGCGCTGGTCGAAACCCTCGATGAGCAGGCCCAGGTGGGGCGCCTCGAGCAGGCGCTTCAGGCGCTGGACGTCGACGGCCACGGACGCCTACTCGAACGCCGTCTTCATCATCTCGCGGACGGCTGCCTCGATGCGGCGCAGGTCGCGCCGCCGCCCCTTCCGGGGCTTCAGGTCCAGCCCGTCGAGCACCGCGGTCCAGTTCCGCATCGTCCGCGTCTTCGGGCGGCCTCCGGCCGAGATCTCCGAGGCGCCTTCCAGGAAGTCGACCAGCGTCGCCACGTCCGAATCCAGGTTGGACAGGTAGGCGTCGGTCACTTGCCGGGCCTCCGTCCGAAGATGCTCCAGCCGGGCCACCAGCCCGCGCTCGACGGCGGACGCGCGCCCCCGCTTCGGCCGCTTCGCTTCCTTGACGACCACGGCCGTGGACGAGCGTTTCGGCGCCTTGGATGTCTTCCGGGGCACGCGGACTCCTAGTTCAACAGGCGCCCGATTTTACCAGCAAGTTCCCGAAAGATGGTCCGCGGCGACCGGTTTCCGTTGATCGTGTCGAACTCGTAGACGGATTCCATGCGCCGGAACTCGATCTGGATCTGCCGCTGGTAGCGGACGAAGTTCTCGTACATGTTGCCCGTGCGCCGCACGTCCATCCCGGCCTCCCAGTAGTCGAGCATGCTGTTCTTCCTGAAGTTGCGCTCGGCCAGCACCCGGGGGCTGACGGCCAGGTAGAAGACCGCGTCGGGAACCAGCGCGATGCCGTAGACCTGCTGCAGCCACTCCGGCTCGGCCCCCCGGACCAGCGCGCGGGCCATCAGGGTGTAGATGTAGCGGTCGGCCAGGACGACGAACCGGGCGCGGAGCGCCGGCACGATGCGGTTCTCGAGCTGGTCGGCGAAGTCCGTGGCGTAGAACAGCGTCAGCGTGCGCGGGCTCAGGATGTTGCCCCGCATCGCGCCGTCGAGCTCGCGTCCGACCAGCCGCGAGCGCTTCAGGCCGACGTCGACCGTGGGGTGCCCGTCGCGTTCCAGCGCGTCGCGCAGGAGCTGGATCTGCGTGGAGCGTCCCGAGCCGTCGGCGCCCTCGACGACGATCAGCTTCCCGGGCAGCGCCTCGGTGTCCATGCCCGGCAGCCCGTGTCCGTAGGATCCCTTCGGCATCAGGTCTCCCGGGGCTCCCGGCCCGCGCGATGGCCGTCGAACTCGCCCGCCAGCCGGTTCAGGGCGGCGGCGTAGGAGGGCGGAATGCGCCAGCGGTGGTGGCCGAGGTCCATCCGCTCCTCGACGATGCGGCGGACGCGGACCTGCTGCGTCTCAGGCGACGCGGCCGCGTCGATCTCCGTGAAGCCGAACTCCTCGGAGAGGCGGCCGTACTCGTCCTGGATCAACCCCTGGAACAGGCGGAAGCTGTCGTAGGGGTCGGGCGACAGGCCCATGTCCATGCCGGCCTCGTGGTATTTCAGTTGCGGGCGGCCTTCCAGGATGCGGCCCAGCGCCACCTCGAGCGGGACGTTGAAGTACAGCGTCAGGTCGGGCCGCCGCGCGTAGCCGTAGAGTTGCCGCAGCCACCGGCGGTCGCACCCGCGGACCGCGTCCCGCGCGAACGCGGTGTAGACGTAGCGGTCGGCCAGCACGATGGCCCCGGCGTGGAGCAGCGGCAGGATCGTCCGGTCGTAGCGGTCGGCGAAGTCGGTGCAGTGGATCAGCGAGAACGTCGTCGGCGTCAGCAGTTGCCGTTTCTTGGCCTTGCGGGTGGCCTGCCGCACGATCGACGACGAGTTCCACTCGGTGAAGAACACCTTGTAGCCCCGCAGCTCGAGCCACCGCTTCAGCAGGTAGAGCTGCGTGGACTTGCCCGAGCCGTCCAGGCCCTCGACCGCGATCAGCTTTCCCGGGATGTCGCCGGATCGGTTCATGTCTCCACGGTGACGCGGCCGGGCAGGACGCTCTCGAACAGCGCGGCCTTCTTGGCCAGCGCCCATTTCTCCAGCAGCAGGTCGCCGTCGCCTGCCAGTATAAGCCGAACGCCGTCGGCGTCGGCCCGGACATCGATGCCGCGCACCTTGCCGGCGTGCTCGTAATCGAGCGCGTCGGCCAGCCGCAGGATGGCGGCCAGCTTGGACACGGTCACGCGGTCGCGCGGGGGCAGCACGCGGTAGGGCTCGTGCTGCGTCTTCGGGAACGACTTCCGGTGGTAGCGGGCCGTGTTGGCGACGATGGCCGCCTGGGCCGGGCTCAGCCCGACCATGGGCGACGCCGTCAACAGGTAGTAGGTGTGCTTGTGGTGCCCTGAGACGTTCAGGAAATAGCCGATGTCGTGCAGCACGGCCGCCACCTCGAGCAGGATGCGGTTCTCCGCGCCCAGGTGGTGCAGGTGCGTCGTGCGGTCGAAGATCTCGACGGCGAACCGCGCCACCACCATGGCGTGCTCCTCGTCGAAGGCGAACTTGCGTCCCAACTGCAGGGCCGACGCGATGATCTGGTCCTCGGGCAGCGACGGGCCGCGGAACACCCGTTGGGCCAGGTCGAGCAGGACGCCGTCCTTCAGGCCGACGCGCGGCGCCAGCACTTCGGACACGCCGGCGCGCTCGACGATGGCCTTCAGGACGATGGCCGCCGGCACGATGACGTCGGCGCGGTCCGGGCGAAGCTGGAGCCGCTCGACCCGCTCGTGGGTGGTCATCCCTTCCAGGTCGCGCACCAGGTCGGCCAGCTCGGGGGCGGTGATCTTCTGGTTGCTGTTCTTGCCGTAGAGCGTCGCGCGCAGATCGGCCAGGCTGTCGATGCTGCCGCCCGTGCCCACGGCGAGCTGGATCTTCTGCTTGCCGATCTCGCGCTTCATCCGGCGGTGAGTGGCGTCGACATAGTCGACGACCATCTGGTTGAACCGCTCCTCGCCCAGCGTGTGCTCGTCCAGGATCTGCAGGAGCCGGACCGATCCCATCTTGTAGCTCTCCGCCAGGAGAATATTGTCGCGGGTCGCGATGGTGATCTCGACGCTCCCGCCCCCGATGTCGAT
Source organism: Acidobacteriota bacterium (assembly GCA_022821145.1). Classification (GTDB taxonomy): domain Bacteria; phylum Acidobacteriota; class Terriglobia; order 20CM-2-55-15; family 20CM-2-55-15; genus JAJEDW01. The sequence goes on along the minus strand of JAJEEE010000056.1, from coordinate 53,602 downwards.
CAGCATCGCCAGGCGGTCCTTGAAGTCGACTTTCCGGGAGACGGCCAGGTGGATGAGCCGCGCCTCCTCCTGCGCGTTGATGACCTCGACCTCGATACCGGCGTCCTGCAGGACCCGGTCCAGGAAGATGTCGCGGTTCGCCGCCTCGCGGACGGCGCTGGTGGCGACCGCCTGGACCTCGGCCACCCCGTGCTCGCGGATCAGCGTCCGGAACTTCCGGAACGCCTCGACGGCGCGCCCGATCGTGTCCTCGCGGATGGCGCCCTCGATGAACACCTCGCGGCCCAGCCGCACCGGCTCGCGCACGCTCTGGACGACGCGGCTCTCGAGATTGGCGTCGACGTCGCTGATGACGAGCCGGACGGCGTTGGTTCCGATGTCGATGGCGGCGAGCGCGGTCACGATTGGGGGTGCCGGCGGCGGGGCGCGGGCCCGGGAACGCGGCACGGAAAGGGATTGTGGCAGATCGATGCCGACAACGAAAGGGGGCGTCCGCGGCGGCGCGCCCCGTTTCGGGACAGAAGCGCGCCCCGTCCCGGGATGTTTCAAACAGTTTGCCGGCAGTTCACGCGCCGTTCACGCGGCGTGGGCTATTCTGGCCCGTCATGATCATTCCCTCGAAACAAGCGTTCCCGGCCCTTGCAGCGGCCGCGGGCATGGTTCTCTTCGCGGCCTGCGCTCCCGTGACGGAGCGGCAGGCCGTCACGGTCCGGGGATCGGACACGATGGTGCAGCTCGTGCAGCGGTGGGCCGAAATCTACATGAACCAGCACCCCGACGCGCTCCTGCAGGTGACCGGGGGCGGCAGCGGCACCGGGATCGCCGCGCTGATCAACGGGTCGACCGACATCGCGCAGGCGTCGCGCGCGATGCGGGACGAAGAGAAGGAACAGGCCCGCGAGCAGCGCGGCGCCGAGGTCACGGAGATTCCCGTGGCGCTGGACGCGCTCGCCGTGTACCTGAACGAGGCGAACCCGGTCGAAACCCTTTCCATCGCCCAGATCGATCGGATCTTCCGCGCCGAGATCACGAACTGGAGCGAGGTGGGCGGCCCGGACGCCGGCATCGTCCTCTACGGCCGGGAGAACAGCTCCGGCACCTACGTGTACTTCAAGGAAGCCGTGATGGACGACGCCGACTTCCCGGCGGGCTACCAGGCCCTGCCCGGGACGGCCGCCGTGATCAACGCCGTGAACAACGATCCCAACGGCGTGGGGTACGGCGGGATCGGGTACGCGACCGGCATCAAGACCGTGTCGATCCGCCCCGCCGAGGGCGACGCCCCGGTCGAGCCCTCGGAAGAGAACGTGCTGACGAACGCCTATCCGCTGAGCCGGAACCTGTTCTTCTACACCGTCGGCGAGCCGGAGGGCCTGGTCGGGGACTTCATCGACTGGACGCTCGGCCCCGACGGGCAGGCGATCGTGTCCGAGGTGGGCTACTATCCCCTGCGGTAGCCGGGCCCGCCGATGGCCGGGGGCGCTGGAGACGACACGTGCCAAGTCCTGATCCGCCGCGTTCCGGATCCGGGGCGCCGCCGCGTACCGGCGCCGGTTGGCGGCGACGGCTGGACACGCTGGCCGAGCGCGCCATCTTCGCCGTCTCGCTGGCCGCCATCTCGATCATCTTCCTGATATTCGTCTACGTCGCGCGCGAGGCCTGGCCCCTGATCGCGGGCGCCGTCGAGGAAACCTCGCTCGGGGCGATGTTCGCCGGCCCCCTCGACTGGCAGCCCGTCTCGGCCGACCCGCGCTTCAGCGTCATACCGTTGCTGGTGGGCACGTTGAAGGTGACGCTCGTCGCCATGGCCGTCGGCACGCCGGTGGCGCTGGCCGCCGCCCTCTACACGGCCGAGTTCGGCCCGGCCCGGCTGCGGGAGTGGATCAAGCCCGTCGTCGAGCTGCTGGCCGGCATCCCCTCGGTCGTGGTCGGCTTCTTCGCGCTGATCGTCCTGGCGTCGTGGATCCAGGACACGCTGGGGCTGACGTTCCGGTTGAACGCGTTCACGGCGGGCATCGGCCTGTCGCTGGCCATCATCCCCATCATCTACACGGTGGCCGAGGACGCCCTGTCATCGGTCCCCCGCACCTACAAGGAAGCCTCGCTGGCGCTGGGCGCATCGCGCGTGCAGACCGCGGTCCGCGTGGTCGTGCCGGCGGCCAGCCCCGGGATCGGCGCGGCCCTGATCCTGGGCTTCGGACGCGCGGTGGGCGAGACGATGATCGTGCTGATGGTGTCGGGGAACGCGGCCGTCCTGTCCATCGACCCGTTCACCGGCGCGCGCACGATGTCGGCGACCATCGCGGCCGAGCTGGGCGAGGTGATCTTCGGCGGCGACCACTACCGGGTGCTCTTCTTCCTGGGCGTCCTGCTCTTCATCATCACGTCCGGGCTGAACTGGATCGGCGACCGGGTGAACGCCAACCTCCGGCGCCGGCTCTTCGGGACGGCATGAGGCGCGCGCTGGACGGGGGCACCGTCGCCCTCTGCCTGATCGCGACGGTGCTGATCGTCGCCATGCTGGCGGTCATCGTCGGCGACATCGCCGTCAAGGGCTGGGCCCGCCTGTCCTGGGAATTCCTCACCGAGGCGCCCTCGAACCGGATGACCGAGGGCGGCATCTTCCCGGCCATCTACGGCACGGTGCTGCTGGTGCTGCTGATGTCGGCCGCCGCCGTGCCCTTCGGCGTCCTGGTCGCGATCTACCTGGCCGAGTACGCTCGCCGGGACTCCTACTGGTACCGGGCGACGCGCGTCGCCGTGTCGAACCTGGCCGGCGTACCCTCGATCGTATTCGGCCTGTTCGGCCTGGGCTTCTTCATCCAGTCGATCGGCGGCGGCATCGACCGCGCCTTCTACGGCGGCAGCGTAGTCTTCGGCCAGCCGTCGATCCTGTGGGCGTCGATGACCATGGCCGTGCTGACGCTGCCGGTGGTCATCGTCAGCGTGGAGGAAACGCTGCGCGCCGTGCCCCGGGACTACCGGGAGGCGAGCCTGGCGCTGGGGGCCACCCGGCTGCAGACGATCTTCCGCGTGGTGCTGCCGCAGTCCTGGGCCGGCGTGATGACCGGCGCGATCCTGGCCGTCAGCCGCGGGGCCGGCGAGGTGGCCCCGGTGCTGTTCACCGGCGTGGCCTACTTCCTGCCCTACCGCGGCGCCCTGCCCCCGCCGGCGGCGCCCAACGAGCAGTTCATGCAGCTCGGCTATCATGTGTACGTGCTGGCGACCCAGTCCCCGGACGTGGACGAAACCATGCCGTTGCTCTATTCCACGGTGCTCGTGCTGCTGGTCCTGACCTTTCTGCTGAACGTTTCCGCGATCCTGATCCGGAAGAGGATGCGCCGATGGAAGGCTCCCTGAAGATCCGCGTCGGCAACGTCGATTTCTTCTACGGTCCGGCGCAGGCGCTGCACGACGTCAGCCTGGACGTGCCCCCCCGCCAGGTGACGGCCCTGATCGGCCCGTCCGGCTGCGGCAAGTCGACGTTTCTGCGCCTGCTGAACCGGATGAACGAGTTGATCCCGGACACCCGCCTGGAGGGCCGCGTCGAGATCGACGGCGCCGACATCTACGGCGTCGCGACGGACGTGATCGAGCTCCGGCGGCGCGTGGGCATGATCTTCCAGAAGTCCAACCCGTTTCCGATGTCGGTCTACGAGAACGTCGCCTACGGCTTGCGCGTGAACGGCATGGCGCGGGACCGGGGCGAGATCGACCGCATCGTCGAGACGACGCTGCGCTCGGCCGCGTTGTGGGACGAGGTGAAGGACCGGCTGACCCGGTCGGCCATGTCGCTGTCCGGCGGCCAGCAGCAGCGCCTGTGCATCGCGCGCGCGCTGGCCGTGGAGCCCGAGATCCTGCTGATGGACGAGCCGGCGTCGGCCCTGGACCCGATATCGACGGCCAAGATCGAGGAGCTGATCTACCAGTTGAAGAGCCAATACACCATCGTCATCGTCACGCACAACATGCAGCAGGCCGCCCGCGTGTCGGACGAAACGGCGTTCTTCCTGACCGGCCGCCTCGTCGAGTGCAGCGACACCAAGAAGCTCTTCACCAAGCCGGATCAACAGGAAACCGAGGACTACATCACGGGGAGGTTCGGATGAGCCGCCGCCACACGAGCGGGCACTACGACAACCTGCTCCGGGAGCTGAAGGACCGCCTGCTGGCCATGAGCGGCCTGACGGAGCAGTCGCTCCGGGACGCCACCCGGGCCCTGGTGGAACGCAGCCCGTCGCTGGCCCGCGAGGTGATCGACCGCGACGACCAGATCGACCGGTTGGAGCTGGAGATCGACGACCTGTGCCTGCGGACGCTCGCCCTGGAGCAGCCCGTGGCCAGCGACCTGCGGTTCCTGGGCGCGGTCCTGAAGATCGTCCGCGACGTGGAGCGCATCGGCGACATCGGGGCCAACACGGCCAAGCGCGTCTCCGAGCTCCTGGAGGAACCCGAATTCAAGCCGCTGGTCGATCTGCCCATCATGTCGCGGACCGCCCAGCAGATCTTCCGGACCAGCCTGGACGCCTTCGTCAACGCCGACGCGGACCTGGCGCAGCAGGTGATCCGCGACGACCGGATGCTGGACGACATGTACGAGCAGTTGCTGCGCGAGCTGCTGACCTACATGATGGAGGATCCCCGGACCATCTCGCGGTCCCTGAAGTTCGTCTTCATCGCCAAGGGCTTCGAACGCGTCGGCGACCACGCGGCCAACATCGCCGAAATGGTCGTGTTCCTGGTCCGCGGGCAGGACATCCGCCATGGAACGAGTGCTGATCGTTGACGACGACCCGGATATCCGGCGCCTGGTCCGCCACCACCTGGAGCAGGCGGGCTTCGAGGTGGCGGCCGTGGAGAGCGGCCGCGAGGGGCTGGCGCACTCCCTGGAACGGACTCCGGACCTGGTGGTGCTGGACCTCATGCTGCCCGACCTGGACGGCAACGAGGTGTGCCGCGCCATCCGCAGCCAGGCCGGCCCCGCGCTGCCGATCCTGATGCTCAGCGCCCGGAGCGAGGAGATCGACCGCGTGCTGGGCTTCGAGCTGGGGGCGGACGACTACGTGGTCAAGCCGTTCAGCCCCCGCGAGCTGGTGCTGCGCGTCCGTTCGCTGCTGCGACGCACGGGCGCCGCGTCGGGCAAGACCCTGGTGTCGGGCGGGCTCACGCTGGACGCGGGACGGCGCCGCTCCACCCTCGACGGCATGGCCGTCACGCTGACCGCCAAGGAGTTCGACCTGATCTTCACGCTGGTGAAGGCCGGAGGGAAGGTGTTGACGCGCGCCTACCTGATGGATCACGTGTGGGGCTATCATGGGGACTCCGACTCGCGCACGCTCGACACGCACGTCCGGCGCCTGCGGGGAAAGCTGGGCGCCGAGGGCCGGAACATACAGACCGTGCGCGGCGTGGGATACCGCTACGACGTCGAGGAGTGAGGACGATTCCGATCCACTGGCGGGTGGCGGCATGGATGGGGGTGTGGCGCGTGGCTGCCGGGCGCACGCTGAAGGCCGCGCACGAGAGCAGGAAATGAGTACGTTCGCCGACGACTTGATCCGGTCCCTCAATGAAGCCCTGGCCCATGCGAAGGGTGCGGGCCCGGCCATGGTTCACGCTCCCGTCACTCCCCGTGAGGTCCGCACGCAAGTCAGGCTCACGCAGGCGCAGATGGCGCCCCTGATGGGAATGAGCCTTTCCGGCTACCGGAAATGGGAGCAGGGGACGCGTCAAGTGAGCGGGCCGGCGGCGACGCTCCTGCGCGTCATCGCACGGGAGCCGGAAGCCGTCAAGCGAGCGTTGCAGTCTCGATAGGGGACATCGGACGCGGCCATCCCGGTGGATCGCCGGGGTCGGACGCCTCTACGACGTCGAGGAGTGAGGACGATGCCGATCCACTGGCGGGTGGCGGCATTGATGGCCGTCGGGGTGGTCCCGGCCTTCCTGATATTCGGGTTCCGGTCCGCGACGGCCATCTTCGCCCTCCTGATCCTGGCCGGGGCCGGGTTCGCCGCGCTTCGCGTCCGCGGCCACGTCCGCGAACCGCTGGAGGAGTTGACGCGGCGCGCGCGAGGCGCGCGGCCCGGCGACACGCTTCCGTCGCGGATTCGCGGCGCGCCCGAAATCGAGGCGCTGACCAAGGCGCTGGGCGAATGGTCCGAGGACGTGGCCGCCGAGCTCGGCGAGACGGCCGCGGCGCGCAACCACCTGGAGTCGATCCTGGAAGCCATGGCCGAGGGCGTCCTCGTGTTCGACGCCGACGCGCGCATCGTGCTGGGCAACCCGGCGGCCGAGCGCCTGCTGGACAGCCCGCGCGGCGTGGAGGGCAAGACATGCCTGGAGGTCTTCCGGGACGAGGCGCTGGACCGGGCCCTCCGCGACGCCATCGAGGGACGCCCGGTGGAGACCGTGGAGTTCCGCACCGGGGCGGGCCGCGTGGTCCAGGCCTCGCTGGCGCCCATCGCCGGCGACGCGGAGAACGGGGTGGAGACCGTCGTCGCCGTCCTGCACGACCTGACCGACATCCGCCAAGCCGAACGGATCCGCAGCGATTTCGTCGCGAACGTGTCGCACGAGTTCAAGACGCCGCTGACGTCGATCCGAGGATACGCCGAGACCATCGCCGCCGAAACGCCCGGGGACTCCCACAAGGAGTTCGCGCGGATCATCGAACGCAACGCGCGCGACCTGGAATCGCTCGTCAACGACATGCTCGATCTGGCCCGCCTCGAGGCCGAGCCGCCGTCGGCGCTCGACACGTTCGACCTGTCGACGGTCATCCACGAGCAGGTTTCGCGCTACCGGAGCGTTCCGGAAGCCGCCGCCATCGAGATCGAGGTCGACTGCCCGTCCATCCGGATCCGCGCCGACCGGGAGCGGCTCGGTACGGCGCTGGCCAACCTGATCGACAACGCCGTGCGCTACAACCGGCCCGACGGCGACGTTCGCGTCCAGGCGTCGGCGAGCGAATCGATGGTGGCCATCGCCGTCGCCGACAGCGGCTACGGCATCCCCCACGAGGGACGGTCGCGGATATTCGAACGCTTCTTCCGGCTGGACCGGGCGCGCACGCGACAAGGGGGCGGCACGGGGCTGGGGCTGGCCATCGCCCGCCACGCGGTCGAGAGCCAGGGCGGCACGCTCACGGTCGACAGCACCATCGGCTCGGGGTCGACCTTCACGATCCGCCTGCCGGCGTAGGCCGGGGCCGGGGACTTGGCCCACGCACTCGGCTTGGCCGGGGCGGCCCGTTCCCATCCTGCCAGTTGAGGCGTAATCCACGCCGGGCCGGTGTTTCTTGCGGCGTTCGCCAAAAACTACGCAATCGCGACGTTATTTGACGCAAACCGTTCGTACCTTCGAATCAGCTCACCAAGGAGGATACGAATGCCATGCCGGTCGACTACGAGGATCATCTCTTCCTCAGTTACACCGCCAACATCGTGCGACGAGTCCGGTTTCCGTCTCCGGAAGCGGGAAACCTCATCGAATACCTGACTGAAGGGAACGGCCCGACCGCCGTGCAGAGACATGCAGACGACGCCGTGAGTTCACTGCGTGACGGCTCCCGGACAGGACAGGCTGGACGATCGGACAAGGCGAATCACGTGTCAGCAAGCGTGTGGCACCAATTCGTCGAAACTCTCGAGAAGGCGAAAGACGCGACGTCGGGTGTCCCACCCGGTCTGTGGGCGCGACGGGTCCGCCAGCTCGGAGAAATCGTCGGCCTCGGACGGCAGGACGTTGCGATCCTTGAGGCATGTCTGTTCATCACTGAGTCGTGGGAGTTCCACGCCCTGCTTGAATCTTTCTCGACGCGGCAGAGTGCACTCTACGCAAGCGGAGCGCTCAGAGTGAACCACAACGTGCTGCCCCACGCGCTGGAGATGCCGCTGGCCGTGTGGCGTGAACGCTTTGCTCTGGACGCGCCATTGATTCGAAAAGGACTGCTGCAGGTCGATTACGATTGGGAAATCGGCTTGTCCGGAAGCCTGCGGCGGTTGCTCCGGCTGAGTGAGGCAGACCACGCGGATGTGCGCGACGTGCTCTTGGACAAGCCTCCACCGGGTGAACTCGCCTGGTCCGACTTCGATCATCTCGGGAGTCATCGCGAGGATGTAGAGTCCGTCCTTCGGGGCGCCTTGGCCCGCGAAGCGACGGGTGTCAACGTCCTGATCTACGGTCCGCCGGGAACGGGCAAGACCACGTTTTGCACGGCTATCGCCGAGCGCCTCGGCGTCCGCCTGTTCGGCGTCGGAGAGGGTTGCACGGAGCGGAAGGAGCCGCGAAACAGCGACCGCCTTGCGGAACTTTGCCTCGCGCACGAGCTGTTGCGCGGCGGTCGGCAAGCCTTGCTTCTGTTCGACGAAATGGAGGACTTACTGTCGCACGCGGGGGTTGATTCGATACACAGAGGAATGCTTGGTTCCGGGATTGGGCATGCCGCATCCAAGGTGTTCTTGCACCGCGTGCTCGAGCAAGCGCCCGTGCCGACCCTGTGGGTCACCAACTCAGCCGAGAACATCGACGCCGCGCTGCTTCGGCGGATGACGTACGCCGTGGAAATGCGGCTACCGCCCGCCCGCATCAGGGCCGGAATCTGGTCCCGGCAACTGGAGCGGCACGGCATCGACGCCACCGATGCGGAGGCGCAAGCGCTGGCGGACGAGTTCACCGCCACGCCCGGAGTGGCCGAGGGCGCGGTTCTGGCCGGCGACCTGGGCGCCGGCGGGTACGAGTTGGTGCGCCGGAGCGTGCAAAACCTGTCCAGATTACTCCGCTGCGATCGCCCGGGAATCAAGAATTCCGTGAAGTTCGACCCGACGCTGACATCGGCCGGCGTGGATCTTGTCAGCTTGGCCGACCGCTTGCAGCGAAGCGATGAACGGCGATTCTCACTCTGTCTGGACGGCCCGCCGGGCACCGGCAAGAGCGCGTTCGTGCGATACCTCGCCGACCGGCTGGGCCTCGATGTCTTGCACCGGCGCGCCTCGGATCTCCTGGGCATGTTCGTCGGCGAGACCGAGCACAAGATCGCCCGCGCCTTCGCCGAGGCGCGCGACACCGGCGCGTTCCTGGTGTTCGACGAGGCCGACTCGCTGCTGGCCGACCGCCGGGGCGCACACCGAAGCTGGGAGGTCAGCATGGTCAACGAAATGCTGACGTGGATGGAATGCCATCCGCTCCCGTTCGCCTGCACGACGAACTACCGGGAGAGCCTCGACAGCGCCACGCTGCGGCGGTTCTTGTTCAAGGTGACGCTGGGGTACCTGGACGCCAAGGCGGCGGCCGCGGCTTTCCGGACGTGGTTCCGGCTCGAGCCGCCAACGAACCTGGCGGCTCTGGACGCGCTGACACCGGGGGACTTCGACGTGGTGCGGCGCACGGCGCAGCTGATGGGACAGTTGGACGACGCCAACGAGCTCGTCGACCTGCTGCGCGTCGAGTGCTACGCCAAGCGCGGAGGCGCCGCGGCGATCGGATTCACGCGCGAACTCCGCGCCCGTCCATGAGCCGGAATAGAATGACGCATGCGAACCGCAACGGAGACGACGCTTCGCCACGTCGCGATGCTGACGGCCATCCCGGCGCCGCCGCATCGCAAGAGCACGCGGCAGATCATGGAGGCGCTGCGGGACAAGGATCCGAACTTCGCCGTCAGCGTCCGCTCCGTACAGCGAAGCCTGGAAAGCCTGTCCCGGATCTTCCCGATCGCCTCGGACACGCGCGGCCGCACCAACTATTGGTCGTGGCTGGACCCGGACGCCCTGACACAGATTCCAGCGATGACGGCGCCGACGGCCTTCGTGCTGCGCCTGGCGGCCGAATACCTGAAGTCGATCATGCCGCCGGCGACACTGCGCGTGCTCGACCCGTATTTCAAGCACGCCGACCGGATACTCCGGGGGACCGAGTTGGGATCCTGGAAGGACCGAGCGGCGATCATCACGCCGGGCCCGGCGCTGATACCGCCGCCCATTCCCGCGGACGTGCAGGAAACGGTCTACGAAGCGCTGAGGACCGATCGGAAGATCGAGGTCCTGTACCGCGGCAAGTACGACGAGAAACCCAGGCCCATGCTCCTGAGTCCGCAGGCCATCGTCGTTCGAACCGGCATCGTCTATCTGCTCGCGACCGCCTGGGACTACGAAGACGTCCGCCACTATGTGCTGCACCGGATGAGCGAACCTCGCTTGATCGAAGAGCCGGCGAGACGTCTGCGGGATTTCCGCCTGGAGGCGCATCTCGCCTCCGACGGCGCGTTCGCCTATCCCGACAGCGCCGACAAGCTGCGGTTGCGCGCGCTGTTCGATTCGGCGGCCGGCGCGCACCTCACCGAGAGCCGACTGTCCGAGGATCACCGCGCGACGGAGACCGACGACGGGAAGGTGCTGGTCGAAGCGACCGTGGACGATACGTCCGAGTTGCGCTGGTGGCTGCGGCGGTTCGGGAGCCTGGTGGAGGTGCTCGAACCGGCGTCGTTGCGGGAGGAATTCGCCGCTGAGGCTTGGCGGCTGGCGGGAATGTATGAGTCGGGTGGGCGCGCCGAGGGACGCGAAACAGGCGCTTCATAACGCGAGACTGTGTGAGCCTTCCCGCGCGACGATGTCGACCCCTTCTCGCCGTCACTTTAGGTAGTTGCTTCGGAAGATCACAGTCGTGCAAGCTGTCCCGATTCGACGTGTGCCGCCGCACCGGAGCAGAAGGCGTCGTCACGTTGTTACCAACGGAGGGTGGTCAAGATGTCCTATTGGGGTTTTCGAATCGACGTTGACAGTGAAGGTTATCCTGATTTCTATGTTCGCGAATTGCGCGAGCACGGTGTACTCAGGCAGGGGTGGGGATACGATAAGAGCCAGAATCTTCGAACATTGGACGTGGCTACACGTCCGAGAGAGCAGCGCGCGAATCTGCGGATGTTCGAATCCGTGAAAAAGGGCGACATTATCTTGATTCCCCGGATTCCCGACTGGGAAAGCGTCACGATCGCCCGCGCCACTGAGGATTGGGACAAGGGTTACCGGTTCGACATCCACAAGGACTTTGGCGACTACGGTCATCAGTTTCCAGCAGAGAAAAGTGGGCACTTTCACCGTCAGAATCAGAACGTTGCCGCCGACGTGAGAACCACCCTCAAGTGTCGATCTCGTTTTTGGGACATGAGCGATTGCGCTGACTCTGTCGAAGACCTGGTCAGACGCCCCGCCAACGAGCTGATATCGGATCAGGACTGGGACGAACGTTTCACGAAACACTTGATCTCTGTCGTCGCATCGCTCAACGATCAATTAGGAACCAAAGTTCACCGAGCGTTGTCGAAGCAGTTCGCCGCCGCCGAATGGGAATACGCCCTAGTAGCCGGGTTAAGTGCACTGTTTCCGAACCATCATGTCGAAAAAACAAGCGGACCGAGCGAAGCGATTCACGGCACGGATATATTGATCACGATGTCGGGGCCACTACCGACCGTTTCCTACGGAATCGCCCTACAAGTAAAAGATTGGCAGGGCACCGCAGAACACGTTACGGACGCCGTCGAACAGGTCAAGAAAGCGGACGAAGGGTGGAAGCCCTTGCGCGACGGGCTCCGCATCATCGAGAAGATCGTCGTATTGACGGGCGAACATGTTGGGGACAGGCTGCCGCCGGAGATCGATGGCGTAACGATCCTTAAAGGGCGTGAACTTAAGGAACTGCTCCGCAGAATGGCGATGGCTGTGGCGGCCAACTTGGACAAGTAGCGTGGTGACACTAGCGTACGAGTTCAGAGTTTGCCCGAAACTCGCGACGGTCGACATCTAATCACTGCGCGCCCGTGATGCGTTGCATCTTGATGTCGCCGAGTGTCTACGGTCATAGGCGGCCTGCAAGCTGTACCAGGTATCGGCGCCGCCGCCGAATGCCTTGTCGAGGCGGATGGCCATTTCCGGCGATATGCCGGAACGACCATTGACCACGTCGGACAACTGCTTTCGGCTGACACCGAGGCGTTCGGACGCTTCGGTCACGCCCAAACCCAGAGGTTCCAGACAATCACGGCGGACGGACGAGCCGGGATGCGGCGGGTTCTTCATCGGCATGCCAGATCCCCCTTTCTCCCTAATGGTACTCGACCAGACACCTGCGCGGTCACTCTCCACGACCGTGCACGAGACACCGCGGCCGGTCCACGTTCTCCGGCTCGGCCATCGCGTCGAGGCGGGCCAGCATCCGATCGACCTTCTCTGCTGTCCGCGGACGACAACTGTCCGCGGACGACAACTTGACGGCCATATAGCCACACAGTAGGCTTTCTAGTAGTTGTCAGGACGACCAAGGAGCCGGAACGGGCAAGATTCGCGGGCGTCCGCAGGCGCCGCCCGACGGAGTGTCGAGTCGTATTCGCGATTCGTGAGAAGCTCGTGGTTCTTGGCGGCCAGACGCGATCCAGTCACGCCCCGTGGCTGAAGGACGCATCGTCATGAAGAGCAAGTATGCGCCGCTGGAGGCTCACCTGCGCGACTCGGGCCGCGCCCGCCTGCCCATGACGTTCCAGGACATCGAGCGCCTCATCGGCGTGCGGCTGCCGCCGGCCGCGTTCAGGCACCGCGCGTTGTGGTCGAACAACGCCGGCAACTGGGTCATGACGAAGGCCTGGCTCGCCGCCGGATACCGAACCGAGAAGGTCGACATGGAGAAACGCGCGCTCGTGTTCCGGAAGGCTGCGCCGGATGCGCCGGTTCCGGGTTCCGCCGGCGAGGCCTCCACGGCGGAACGGACCGGTTCACTGGCGGACATCTTCGGCGCGTTGAAGGATACCGTGACGATATCGCCCGGCGCGAGCCTGACGGATCCGACCGGCGACGACTGGAACGCCGCGCGGTAGCGCCCCGGTGAACGACTACCTGCTCGATACGTGCGCCGTCATCTGGATGGCCCACGACGATCCCTTGCGCGAGCCGGCCGCCAGCGAACTCCAGGACGCCTACCGGCGCGGCGCCACCCTGTTCGTGTCCCCCATCACGGCCTGGGAAATCGCGACGCTCGCGGCGAAGGACAAGATCTCGCTGGCGCTCGATCCCGCCCTGTGGTTCCAACGATTCTGCGGATTGCCGTCCGTGGCGCTGGCCGCGATGCCTGCGTCCGTGCTGATCGCGTCGGCCAGCCTGCCGGGAAAACCGCCCGCCGATCCAGCGGATCGCATCATCATCGCCACGGCGCGCGCTTTCGACTACGTCCTGGCGACGCGCGACGCCGGGATCCTGGAGTACGGCGCCCGGGGTCACGCCCGGGTCGTGGGGTGTTAACATCGCCCACACCATGTGGACGTCGATTCGACCGACCGCCGGGGCCAATGGCTGATCCCGCGCGCAGCCTGAAGGGGAACGCCGCCGGCGATTTCTTCGTCGACGATTCGTGCATCGACTGCGACCTGTGCCGGCAGATCGCCCCGGAGGTCTTCGTCCAGCGGGACGGCTACTCGGTGGTCCGGGCGCAGCCCGACACCGAGACGGCGCGGTTCGACGCCGCCCGGGCGCTCGTGGTCTGTCCGACGGGATCGATCGGGACGCGCCGTGCGGCGGATTTCCGCCGGGCCGCGGCGGCCTATCCGGAACTCATCGACGGCGACGTCCATTTCTGCGGGTTCGCGTCGCGCCGCTCCTTCGGGGGGCGGAGCTACCTGATCGTCCGTCCCGAGGGCAACGTCCTGGTCGACTCGCCGCGTTTCGCCGGCGCGCTCATCCGCCGCATCGAGGCGTTGGGCGGCGTGCGAACGATGTTCCTGACGCACCGGGACGACGTGGCCGACCACGCGCGGTTCCACGCCCGTTTCGGCTGCGAGCGCGTGATCCATCGCCATGAAGCCGGCCGCATCGACGCCGAGCGCCGGCTCGAGGGCGGCGCGCCCGTGGAGCTGGGACCCGGCCTGTTGGCCATTCCCACGCCGGGGCACACGCGCGGCCACATGGTGCTTCTCTACAAGGAGCGCTTCCTGTTCACGGGCGACCACCTGGCGTGGTCGCCGTCCTACGGACGCCTGGTGGCGTTCCGCCGCCACAACTGGTACTCCTGGCCGGAGACGATCCGCTCGATGGAGCGGCTCCGGGACTACCGGTTCGAGTGGGTGCTGCCCGGCCACGGCCGGCCGGCCCATTATCCGGCGGACGACATGGCTGACCGCATGCGGGCGTGCGTGGAGTGGATGCGGTCCGTCGCCTGAGGCGGCGGACCGGCTGCATCATGGTATTCGCCAAGAAGCTGAGGCGCCGCATCCAGCGCGGCGAGATCACCACCAGCATCCGCATCTGGCGATGGCCGCACGTCAAAGTGGGCGGCCGTTACCGGCTGGGGCACGGGCAAGTCGTCGTGACGTCGATCCGGGAGATCGGGATCGGCGACATCACCGAGGCCATGGCCGTCGAGTCGGGATTCGACAGTGTCGACGACCTGCTGAAGACCGCGCGGCACGGCGCGGGGACGACGGTCTACTTCATCGAGTTCCACTACATCCGGGGCGAGCGCCGGCCGATGGACCCCGGCTGGCCCGGACAGCCGCCCGGCGCCGCTAGTCGCCGCTGAGTCCGCCCCAGGGCCCTCGGTCTTTCTTGGCCGAGAGCGAGCTTCTGGGGCGTCATCGCGCCTCGCCTACGGGAACGCATCGAGTGCGTCGCGACGCCGTGCCTCGCATGTACAATCCCACGGCAGAGTGTTACGATCCACAACGTAGCGCCACATCGTGCGATCCTGAGCGATTGGATCCCGCTCCGCCCCAACGATGCGGCGATTCTACGAAACGCCACAAGGGAGTACGTGATGGCCGGCGAAACCGCGAAGCCTTACGTTGACGACAAGGCAAAGGTGGCCGCAGACGATGCGCGTGTATTCGACGCGTTGGCGCAAGCGGAGAAGCAGTACGACGAATACCTCAAAATCAGCCAAACGGCCTCACTGGCGAGCGTCTGGGCGGATTCGCTTGCGCCGCCGCCATCCGACGTTCCGCTGACCCTGACCATCTGGCCCGAAAAATAATTCCTCTGCACTCGAAACATGCCCTCGTGGAACGACTTGGTCGATCGGATCGAGGCGCTACCCGAACGAGAGCGCAGCCGCTGGCTACGAACAGAATCCGCAAGATACTTGGCTGAAATCGCACGGTTGCGTGGCGATCGTCACGTAATCCTATACGCCTCGGCGTTCCTCCAAAAACCCCAAGCTCCTGCAAATCGATTACAGATTACGCATGAGGACCTGAATGCTTTCATGTCGGTCATGTTCGGCATGACTTGGGCCAAAG
Organism: Acidobacteriota bacterium; assembly: GCA_022821145.1. Classification (GTDB taxonomy): domain Bacteria; phylum Acidobacteriota; class Terriglobia; order 20CM-2-55-15; family 20CM-2-55-15; genus JAJEDW01. Next base: position 38,328 of record JAJEEE010000056.1, on the reverse strand, counting down.
GGTTGACGCTCGTGCTCCACTCTCCCGGGGGCGTCACCAACGCGGCAGAAACCATCGTCGCCTACCTGCGGTCCAAATTCGACGACATCGAGGTGATCGTGGCCACGTACGCCATGTCGGCCGGCACGATGATCAGCTTGGCCGCCAACCGAATTGTCATGGGTCGCCAGAGCCAGCTCGGACCGATCGATCCGCAATTTCTCATGGGACAGCGAGCACAATCCGCCCGCGCCATCGTGGACCAATTCGATCAAGCGAAGAAAGAAATCCTCGAGAACGCCGCAGCCGCGGGCGCGTGGTTTCCGGTCTTGCAGACGATCGGGCCCGCGCTGTTGCAAGAGGCTAGAAACGCTCTCGACTATGGCGAGCGCATGGTGGCTGAATGGTTGGAACGCTACATGTTCGCCGGCCGCACCGACGCCAACGCTTTGGCCGGAACCGTAGCCCGGCATTTCAACGACGCGGCGACGCATAAGAGCCACGGACGCCGTATCGACCGGAACGAAGCCCGCTCACAGAACGTCGTGATCGAAGATCTTGAAGACAACCAGCCGCTTCAAGAAGCCGTGTTGACCCTTTATCATCTGTTCACCATCGCCTGTGAAAAGGGTCCCGCAAGCAAAATCCTCCACTCTGACCTGGACCGCATGTATGTGAAAAACTGGGCCCCGCCAAGTCCTTTCCCAGGTTTACCCATCCCGATACAGCGACAGTAGCCTCGTCGAGACCGTTGCTGTACTCACGCCTCGTTGTTACTCTGCTACCCCGCCGTTGATCTCTTCGGTGTTTCGATCGTCAGCAGGGAATAGGCAGGATGTCTTGTGCCGGGCAACTCTTACGTCGGATCGAGCGGGGCAAGATCGCAACCGACAGCCGCATCCGGTCGATCATGTCGAAGCCGCGGATGTTCGGCGGGGCGCACCTGGGCCGCTGGGCCCCCTCTGCCGCCCGGCGGCGCTAATCGCCGCTGAGGCCGCCCCACGGCGAGTTCATGTGGTAGACGGCCCCCGGACCCACCATCTCCACGCTCCGGATCTTGCCGTCCTCGATCAGGAAGGCCTCGGTCACCAGGATGCTCGACGGCCGGCTGAACCCCGGCGCGTAGGAATGCGGGCGCCCGTCGGAGAGCGTGCCCGAGTTGACCGTTCCCTGGTCAAAGACCGCGTGCGCGTAGACGACGCCCCGCTCGCGGTCCACCACCGGATACCGGCGCTGGTGGTTGCTCTGCACGATGTAGTACATGCCCAGCTCGAACGCTTCCAGGCAGCCCATCGAGAAGACGTTCAGCGCGTCGGGGTCCTGGTCCGGCCTGAGGGGCACGTTGGTGGTGGGCGACCCGTTCTCGATCCGGTGGCAGTCGTCGGTGAACGGATAGGTGCCCGTGCCGTGGATGCCCCGGCCGTCGTTGCGCTGCAGGCCGGTGAAGTAGCCGTCGGCGATGGCGATCAGCTCCTGGCGCGACATCTGGTCCTCGGGCGGGATCGAGCGGAACCAGAAGTCCTCGGGCACGTGGGGCGCGTCCATCGCGGCGATGTTGTTGGGCCCCCCGCCCCCGGGCTTGAAGTAGACGCTCTCGATCTCGGTGATCCGGCCGAGCTGGATCCGGAGCCGGAGGCTCATCAGGATGGGGTTGCCGGCCTCGATCATCGTGCCCATGTAGGCCACCTGCCCGAACTCGGGATCGGCGAAGACGTGCGTGTAGCGGCCCCGGTCCTCGGCCGTCTTCCAGAACCCGTCGCCGACGTCCATCACCTGGTTGTTCTCCGTGTACATGACGTCGGCCGACAGCGGCAGCAGCGACGGGTCGTGCGCGACGACGGCGGCCAGGTATTGGTCCACCACGTCCTCCAGGCACGCCCGGTCGCAGTTCAACGGGATGGGGCCCAGGTCGAACGCGGCGGCGGACGCGGGCGTAGGCGCGGCGGCCAGAACGGCGGCGGCGGCGAGCGCGCCGGTAACGATCATCGAATGCATGGCAGCGTCTCCTCGTCGGGAAGATCCCGTGTGTCGATCGGTTCGGACGTTGGATTGTATCCGGGCCCGGAGCGGCTCACCAGTGAAACGGAACATGTCGTGGAAAAAGGGCGCCCGCGGCGGGAGCGCCCGGTCGTTCGGCGTTCAGAAACCCAGGACGCTGTAGTCGCCGTCCAGGATCAGGCGGATGGAAACGTACAGCCCCAGCATCGGGCACAGCACCCACGGGGCGTTCAGGGCGCCGATGTTGGCGTACAACTCGCCCCGCGTGATATGGCGCTGCCTCCCGGCCACGAAGAAGCTCACATAGTAGGCCGACGTCCCGTAGGTCCACTGCCAGAAGAGCATCGTCCCGAGAATGCCGGCGACGGCGGCGGGCATGAACTCGACGGTGCAGGCCGCGTACAGGATCAGCGTGGGAACGGGCGTCACGAAGCCGTTGACGACGTCCACGTTGAAACCGAACGACCGGCGGTCCGAGAAAGACGGGTCGACGACCGCGTAGGTGGCCCAGACGTCCGCCCAGACGGTCGGGGACAGGATTCGTCCGAACGGCACGCGGGTGGACAGAAACTCGCGGGCCGGGACCCGGCCGGTCGCGACTTTCCGCGTCCGCCAGTACGCGGCGCGTTTCTCGATATGGTCCCGCCGAAGGAACAGGCACGCCTCCCACGCGCAGATCAGCAGGTTGACGGAGAAGAACAGGCTCAGAACCGAATGGATGACGTGGACGTCCCCGTGGACGTAGTAGCGCGCGCCGATCCCGGGAATCGCGAGACCCGCGACGGCCAGCCCCGCGAGCACGGCGGCCGGGATACCCGACCCCCTCGTCGGCGGGCGCGCGTCCGGCGGCGTTGGATCGGTAGTGTGCTCGACCATGGACGGCGCAATCGTCGTGTTTCCGTTCCCGACGGCTGTTGCGCCGTCAGTCGGCGAGGCCAACCTGGCTTCGCGGATCACGCAAGCAAGGGGTTCCGCGTCCGGAGTCGAGAGAACCGGCTGAAGTCGCGATCGGCAGTCAGTAACGCGCTGACCCCGTGCCGCACGCAAATCGCCGCGATACGCGCGTCGTGAACCGCACCGCCGGTAACTCTGGAGTCCGTGATCTCGCGTTGCATGGTCTTGAACATCGCACCGTCTTCGGCCAGCAAGCGCAGGGTCGGTGATTCGAACCACGACTGCACGGCGCGGAGCGCCTCGGCCGACGAGCTGGGTGGATCGTAGATCCGCGGATGCGTGGCCACGGATACGAATTCCCAAACGCACGGCCATGGGATGGCCCAATCGGCGTTTCCCTCGACCAACCCGGCAAGCACCAACGACGCGGACTCATGCCACGGGGAGTCTTCGCGATGGGCATACACCAGGATATTCGTATCGACAGCCATCATTGCCGGCTACCCCAGTCCGTAAATCAAGTCCCGAACGCGCTCCCAGTCTCCTTCGGTCACCCCTGGTTGCAAGCCGTTCCCCTTGACCGTGCAGGGACGGTACCTGAACGGACTCGCCGGTTTCTTGACAGCCAATTGCCGCCGGAGCGCTTCCTCGACGATATCTTTCAACGTCTTTTTCTCGGTTCTGGCCCGTTCCCGCGCCCGATCCAGCAGCTCATCGGCAATATCAATGGTTGTCTTCATATGGGTCACCATACTATGAGTTACAGGCAACCGTCAACGGTACGGAGTCCTGCCGCGGGCGGGCGCGTCAGGCGGGTCACCCACAGACGCGCAGCCTCGCCGATCTTCGGAATACTCCGGCATGGCGCTCTTACGCGTGCGCAGACCTTCGCGCGTCCGGACATCGAGAATCTCCCGATCGCTGAATATCGCTCATACCATGCGCGATATTCGCCCACGCCCCGGGCGCTTCGCGTTATCTGCCGAGGCATTCCGCGGCCGTGAGACCGGGCCGTCCAACGGCGGCGATTCGCCCGGGCGGTCCGATCGCGGCTTGTCAGTTGGGGATGCGGAGAACCTGGCCGGGGTAGATGCGGTCGCTTCTCAGGCCGTTCTCGGCCACCAGGGCCGCCACGGACGTGCCCTCCCGGCGGGCGATGCGCAACAGCGCGTCGCCGCGCTGGACGACGTAGTCGCGGGCGCGCGACTCGAGCCTGCGGACGTACCGCTCGTACGGGCCGGGATACACCGCGATGTGGTAGTGCGCCGGGCTTCGCTCGCGGGTGGCTTCCAGGACGCCGGCGCCCTCGAGCTGCAACAGCACGCGGTTCAGCCAGTCGCGGCACGCGCGCGTCGGCGGCACCCGCAGGTCGACGGCCATGCCGGTGGGGTGCACGGACTGGTCGTGGGAGTTACGGGGTTGCTCGTCCAGCGGGCGGGTCAGGCTGGTCACCGTGAGCGTCTCGCCGCACGCCGAGCGGTATTGGCCGGACAATCGCTCGACGAACAGCCGGACGGCCGGGCGCGCGTAGGGATACGACACCTCGTGCAGGTCGTAGTCGCGGTTGCCTTCGAGCGGAACGAGAAGATCGGCGGCCACGAAGCGGCGGATGCGCGCCGCGCTTTCCATGAACGTGAAGTCGTGGGCCCGGGCCTGCCGGTGCTGGCGGTTCATGGAAGCCGGGGAGCCGCCCAGGCTCTGGGCGTGGGTCCGGACGGCGAAGAGAAGAACGAGGGCCGCCCCGAGGGCCGTCAACGGCTTCATCCTGCTCACGGAAAACAGGATACACATTTTCGCGTGACGATCGCGAAAATATTGCGCAACGCCCGGCCTCGGGCGGCCTCAACGGTTCGGCCGCGCCGAAACGGGCATCCGCTCGGCCAGCGCGTCGACGAGACCGGGAACGCGGACGTCGATACGGACGCCCGTGGCGACCTCGACGGTCTCGATCTCCACGTCCAGATCCAGCGGCGGATCCAGGTCGCCCAGTTCGTCCACGCCCGCGCGGAGAAGCGCCTCGGCCACCGGCGCCGCGGCCAGAGAAGACACGCCCGGGTCGTCGGAGGCGAGCTCCACGACGGCGGCGAACGCGCCGTCGGCCTGGAAGCCCCCCGTCACCGTGACGGCCGTCACGGCGCTCCAGACTTCGGGGTTCACGGGCTCTACGACGCCGAGTGGCCCGACCAGGCGGGCGAGGACGCCGCCGGTGTTGGTCAGGACGATCCGGAGCGCGCCGGAGGTGGCCTCGAACAGCCGCCCGAGCTCCGTCACGGATGCGACGGCGTCCGCCGGCGCGTCGAGAAGATCGACGGCCCGGCGCGCCGTGTCCAGGTCGGACGCCGCGAAGACGCCGCCGGACCGCGCGAAGAGCGCGGCCTGGAAATCCGTGTCCAGCTCTTCGAAGACGTAGATGCGCTCCGCGCCGTGCTCGTGGACGGAGATGGGGTCGTCCGCGTCATCGAGCAGGAACGCGGCGATCCGGTCGCCGGCCACCCATGCGTTGCCGATGCCCACGGACGCGACGCCCACCAGGTGGCGGTCCGCGCCCGAACCGGGAGCCGCATGGAGCGTCCAGACCGCAACGGCGGGAAACGCGTTGTCGGCCAGCTCCCCCAACGCCTCCGGAACGTCGGCCGGCCCGTCGCCGGCCGCCGTCAACAGGGTTTCCGTCAACAGCGTGACGAACCCCTCCGTGCCGGGGTCGTCCAGGCTCAGCGTCCATTCGCCGTAGCCGACGGCGCCGCCGTCCCGGAGCCGTTCCGGGTCGATGACCTCGCCCGGGCGCATCACCCAGACGACGAGGCCCACGACGATGGCGATGCACAGAATCGCCACGCCGCCCAGGGCGGCGATGGCGCCGAACAGGATCTTCCGTCCCCTCTCGGTCATGACCCCCATCATACGTACTCACGGCCGGTTTTGTTCCGCCGGCGGCGCTCCACCGTCCGCGCCCCGGTCGCAACCGGGCCGGGTTCCGTGCTAGAATTGGCACTCGCAGCATCCGACTGCCATCATTCGCATCTATCTAACTGATTCCACGGGAGAAAGAAGAGCCGACATGCCAGCCAAAGAACTGACCTTCCACGAAACCGCGCGCGGGGGCATCCTGGACGGCATCGCCGCCCTGGCCGACACGGTCCGCGCCACGCTGGGTCCGAGGGGACGCAACGTCGTCATCGAGCGCAAGTTCGGCCCGCCCATGATCACCAAGGACGGCGTGACCGTCGCCAAGGAGATCGACCTGGAACGCCGACTCGAGAACATGGGCGCACAGATGGTGCAGGAGGTCGCGTCCAAGACCAACGACGAGGTCGGCGACGGGACGACGACGGCCGTGGTCCTGGCGCAGGCCATCTTCACCCGGGGCCTGAAGAACGTCGCCGCGGGGGCGAACCCGATGGACCTGAAACACGGCGTCGACCTGGCCGTGGACGCCGTCGTCGACGAGTTGTCGAAGAATTCGGTGCGCGTCACCAGCGACAGGAAGCGGGCGCAGGTGGCCACGGTCTCGGCCAACGGAGACGCCGACATCGGCAAACTCATCGCGGAAGCCATGAAAGCGGTCGGCGCGGACGGCGTCATCACCGTGGAAGAAGCCAAGTCCATGCACACGGAAATGGAAGTGGTGGAAGGCATGCAATGGGACCGCGGCTACCTGTCTCCGTACTTCGTCACGAACCAGGACCGCATGGAAGCCGTCCTGGACAAGCCCTGCATCCTGATCCGCGAGAAGAAGTTCACGGCGCTGAACGACCTGCTCCCCGTCATGGAAAGAGTGGCGCGCGAGGGCCGCCCCCTGCTGGTCATCGCCGAGGACGTCGAAGGCGAGGCGCTGGCCACGATGGTCGTCAACAAGCTGCGCGGCACCGTCGAGTGCGCCGCGGTGAAGGCCCCCGCCTTCGGCGACCGCCGCAAGGCGATCATCGAGGACATCGCGGTCGTGACCGGCGGCCGCGCGCTGACCGAGGACCTGGGCGTTCGGCCCGAGAACATCGGTCTGGAGGACCTTGGACAGGCCAAGCGCGTCGTCGTCGGCAAGGACGAGATCACCATCGTCGAGGGCCACGGCGCGAAGGCCGCCATCGACGGCCGCATCGCCCAGATCAAGGCCGAGATCGAGGACACGAACTCGACCTACGACAAGGAGAAGCTCCAGGAGCGTCTGGCCAAGATCACCGGAGGCGTGGCCGCGATCCGGGTCGGCGCGCCGACCGAAATCGCGATGAAGGAGATCAAGGCGCGGGTCGAGGACGCGTTGAACGCCACGCGGGCGGCCGCCGAGGAAGGCATCGTCCCCGGCGGGGGCACGGCGCTGGTGCGGGCGCGGGGCCGCGTGGAGTCGCTGGCGAAGACGCTGGAGGGCGACCGGCGGACCGGCGCGGAGCTCCTGGCCTCGATACTGGACGCGCCGTTGCGGGCCATCGCGGCGAACGCCGGCGAGGAGGGCTCCATCGTCTCGGCCCGGGTGGCCGAGGCCGAGGACTACCGCACGGGCTACAACGCCGACGCCGGCGCGGTGGAAGACCTGGTGAAGGCGGGCGTCATCGACCCGGCCAAGGTGGTGCGCGTCGCCCTGCAGAACGCGGCGTCGGTGGCGGGCCTGCTGATCACGACCGAAACCGCGGTGGCCGAGATTCCCGAGAAGAGGACGGCCGCGCCGGCGGCGCCGGGCGGCGGCGATTTCGACGACTATTGATGTAATTGGTTCGCAATGGCGGCGGGTTCGTGGTACAAGGCGGGCTGGGCTCGCGCCGAGCCCGCGGGCTCGTTCCGGGCCCGAAGGAGCACAGCCATGTCGATGCCGCACCTTGCCCGCCGCGACGTCCTGAAAATGGGATTGGCCGCCACCGGCGCCCTCGCAGCCGTGCCGCGGTGGGCCTTTCCCGCCCTGGTTCAGGGCGAGGCCGTCGTCCCGTTCACCGATATCCCGCCGACGTTCAACCCCGGCGGCGAAGGCCGGGTCCGGCTGTACGACATCCGGAACATCGACGGGCTGTTCACCCCGACCGACGAGTTCTTCTCGATCGCGCACTATCCCGTGCCCGATCTCGATCCCGACGCCTACCGGCTGCAGTTGACCGGCCTGGTGGACAACCCCGCGGAACTGTCCCTGGCCGACATCCGCTCGCACGAGCCGGTGGAAATGCCGGCCGGGTACGAGTGCTCGGGCAACAGCGCGCGCAGCGTCCAGGGCCTGTCCTCGTGCGGACTGTGGACTGGAACGCGCGTCCGCGACCTGCTCGAGGAGGCGGGCGTGGCCGACCGCGCCCGGGAAGTCGTGTTCCTGGGCGCCGACCGCGGCGAGGAGACGGGGAATTTCCGCGGCAACGACATCACGTTCGAGTCGCAGTTCGCCCGCAGCATGTCGCTCCGCGACGCGATGGAAAGCGACGCGATCATCGCCTACGCGTTGAACGGGGAGCCGCTCGGCGCCCGCCAGGGCGCGCCGGCCCGCGTCGTCGTGCCCGGGTGGTACGGCGTGGCCAACGTCAAGTGGGTGACCGGCATGCACGTCCAGCAGGAACGGTTCGTGGGCCACTTCCAGGCGCGCTGGTACCGCACCGTGCGCCAGCAGGAGATCGGCGGGGAGGTGAAGTTCAACGAGACCGAGGTCACGCGGCTGCGGATCAAGTCCGTGATCGCACGGGTGACCCGCCAGGGCGGGACGCACCGGATCCTGGGCTTCGTCCTGAACGACGGCACGCCGCTGGAATCGGTCGAGGTCCGCGTCGACGACGGCCCGTGGCGGCGCGCCACGCTCGATCCCGCCAATACCCGGTATTCCTGGAAGCTGTTCACCTTCGACTGGGACGGCGCGGCGGCCGGCGAGCACACGCTGGTCTCGCGCGCCACGGACGTCAACGGCGTGACCCAGGTCACCGACGAGGAGCTGTCGGCCGTCAAGGAGACGTTCCTCGAGCACAACGCGCAGTTCCCGCGGACGGTGATGGTTTCGTAGAATCCATGCCACCGTCCGGCGGTGGCGCCGGACCGCAACGAAACTCAAAAAGTCAAGGAGTGGGGCTTGGCTTTCGGCATCTTCTTCACGCGGGCGAAGAAATCCGTTTCCGTGATTTCAGTCGGCCATTCCAGTCGTATCGAGATTACAAGGTCGTCGCCCGTGGATTCTTCCGTGACACGGATCGCGTCTAGGTTCAACAGGTCTGCGATGTCCCGAATGAACGCCTTCCGGGGATTCTTGAGCGACACGTAGAAACTGCCGGTTCGGTCGAACAACACCCTCAGCTTGATCTTCTCGATATCCAGGAGCATCTTGAGAATTTCCACCTGACGCTTGGCGAGGAATCGACGCTTTCCGGTCTTGAGCCGGCCGAAGAGGTCATACATGACATCCCTGTACAACGCCTTCGACACTTCCTTCCTGATCGTCGAAAACAACCGACGGCATTGGAGCGTTACGCCTTTCAGTCCGAAGTGCAGGAACGGGGTGAGATCATGGTTGTGGGCCCGAACTTCGCTCAATTTCTTCAAATACGAGATCTTCTCGTCATAGTAGTAGTTCGACATCGCGATGAAGAGCGTGTCTCTGAGCCCCGCGCGCTGAAGAAACAAGGCCTCGACCGCCCGCGCCGTCCTGCCGTTTCCATCGAGAAAAGGATGAATCGATGCGAAATGGTAGTGGAGCGCGAGCGCCTGAACCAGCAGGTCGTGAGACCGGAATTCGTGAGCGACGGCGTGCATCAGACCGCCGAACGCATGGGCGCATTCCTTCCCGCCGCTCGCCCCGCGATGTCGCGGAGTCCCGAAGGTCACGTTCTGGTCGGTCTGTCGCATTTGGCCCGGTGGACAGTGATCGTCATCGGCGCCGGTAACCATCATTCGGTGGACCTCCCGAATCAAGCCGGTGTCGATCGGTCGATCGTTCGGCAAACCGGAAATCCACCGGTACGTCTCAACAGCAGCGTGAGCCTGGCGTTGCGACCGGGTCGCGAGATTCTCCGCATCCGCCAGCATGGCTTCTTCCAGCTCTTCGTCGGTGAAGTCCGCCCCCTCGATCTTGGAAGTGCCGCCGACCTCGGACTTCAATTGAACGTGTTGCAACGCGCGCACCCAGCTCTGCTGATACGGCATCTGGGTCAAGGAATAGACGGCGGCCTTGGCATCGGTCAGCGGCCCCAGAATCGCTGACGGATCGTATTGGATCCAGTCATCCGGCATACGGTACCTGATCGCCATGGCGAACCATGATATTTCCGTTTATTTGTCACGTCAAGTCAATACAAATAGTCATTCAATGTGTTGATATATTTATTGTTATATAGGATATTCCAGTGTATGAATCGGCCTATATTTCCGTGTCATTTCCAACGCAATCGCCAACGGATCCCGATCACGCCGATGTGGCCGCGCCCGTTTGGCGGAATGCCGGGGCGGGACCTCGCCCAAAGCCGGAATCATCGCGCACGGCGCATCCCGGCGACACCAGGCCCCGGAAACCGGAACAACAGCCGCTCGTGTCGGATCGATCAGTGAAGACTCGTTGCGAGCGACAACCCGGGCGACCGCAAAATCCGCTTCGGGATCACGATCCCATAGGTTATAGTGGCGCCGCTCGACGGCGGCGATCGTGCATCCAGAAGACACCGGAGGAGGCATCGCATGAAGCTGGTGACGGCGATTATCCAGCCGCAAAAACTCGACGAGGTGCGCGACACGCTGTCGCAGCTTGGCGTGACCGGAATGACCGTGACCGAGGTGAAGGGCTTCGGACGCCAGAAAGGCCACCTCGAGAAATACCGGAGCGCGGAATTCGCCGTGGATTTCGTCCCGAAGGTCAAGATCGAGATCGTCGTGGCCGACGCCAACGCCTCGAAAATCACCCGGGCGATCCAGGACACGGCGCAGACGGGACGGATCGGCGACGGAAAGGTGTTCGTCGGCCCCATCGACGAGGCGATCCGGATCCGCACCGGTGAAACCGGCGACGAAGTACTCTGATCGCGCCCGCCTTGGCATATCGGGAGGCACAAACGGCATGAGACCGCTCTGGAACAAGAAACTGTTGTATGCCGCCGCCGCTGGGGCCCTTCTCGTCCTGCCCTCCACGGCATGGGCCCAGGACGGCGTGGACTCCGGCGACACGGCGTGGATGCTCACCTCCAGCGTTCTCGTCCTGTTCATGACCATCCCCGGGCTGTCGCTCTTCTACGCGGGGCTGGTGCGCGCCAAGAACGTCCTGTCGGTGATGATGCAGTGCTTCGCGATCACCGCCATGGTCACGATCCTGTGGACCGTCTACGCCTACGGCCTGGCGTTCGGCGACGGCGGCGCGCTCAACGCGTTCATCGGAACGGGGCGGATCCTCCTGTCGGGCGTCGGCGTGGATACCGTGTCGGGAACGATCCCCGAGACGGTCTTCCAGATGTTCCAGCTCACCTTCGCCATCATCACGCCCGCGCTGATCGTCGGCGCGTTCGCCGAGCGCATGAAGTTCTCGGCGATGCTCTGGTTCATGGGCCTGTGGGTGACCGTGGTCTACGCCCCGGTGGCCCACTGGGTGTGGGGCGGCGGTTGGCTGGGCGCAATGGGCGTGCTCGATTTCGCCGGCGGCAGCGTCGTCCACATCAACGCGGGCGTCGCCGCGCTGGTGCTGTGCATCGTGCTCGGGAAACGGGAAGGCTACCCGTCGACTCCCATGCCCCCCAACAGCCTGGTCCTCACCGTGGTCGGCGCGTCGATGCTGTGGGTGGGCTGGTTCGGCTTCAACGCCGGCAGCGCGGTGGCCGCCGACGGGGTGGCGGGCATGGCCATGGCCGTGACGCACATCGCCACGGCGACGGCGGCCTTCACCTGGATGATGGTCGAGTGGGTCCGGCACGGCAAGCCCAGCGTCCTGGGCATCGCCACGGGCGCGGTCGCCGGGCTGGTGGCCATCACTCCGGCGTCGGGATACGTCGGCCCGATCGGGGCCCTCGCCATCGGCTTCGCGTCCGGCGTGCTCTGCTTCGTCGCGGCCTCCAGCGTCAAGCGGGCCCTGGGTTACGACGATTCGCTCGACGTGTTCGGCGTGCACGGCGTCGGCGGCTTCGTGGGCGCGATCCTGACCGGCGTGTTCGCGGCCGAGATGCTGGGCGGGTCGGGGCTGGAAAACGGGATCGGCGCCCAGTTGTGGCTGCAGTTCGTCGGCGCCGCCGCCACCATCGTCTACAGCGGCGTGCTGACCTTCATCATCGCCAAGGCGCTGGACGCGGCCATCGGTTTGCGGGTGACCTCCGACGAGGAGCAGGAAGGCCTCGACATCGCCCTGCACGACGAGCGGGGCTTCAGCCTGTAGGGTTTCCGCTGGACGTGAAGCTGAAGCCGGACCCCGTCACGCGGATGTGTCCGCTATGGCCGGATGCACGCTGTCGCGAGTGACAAGCGCCCGAATGGCGACCGCGACCGCAAAGTCGTCTGTCGCGTATCCGAAAACACCGCTGTGTGAATCGTCGTCAGCGAGCGGCACTCGCCGGACGTTGCCGACACCGTTCACGTTCTCCGAAACGGCCGTCCGTACGGCCCCGACGTTGAGCACAGCGAATCTCCCGTTCGCCCTGAGACCGAAGCCCTGGGTGCGGAAGACGTCTCGCACATGTTCGATGGCCGTCTCGAAATCCCGGGCACGCCAGTATTCGAGCCAGTTGACGGACAGATAGTCCTCACCAGGCCTTAGCTCGAACGCGGCCGGCATCGGCAACCCGCCCCTTCCGACCGCCGAGGCTTGCAGTACCTCGAGAGATGATCGTCGTCGGGCAGTGTATCGGAACCCACTTACGACGTTCCCTGGAACGCTTCGACAACACTCAACGCCCGAACTCTTGGCAACGTCCCATGGACGCGGAGCATCGGGTGATCGCCGGCCGGACCGGAGACACCGGCGAACTGGATGAACCCGGTCGGTAGAAACTTCATCGCGATGATCCCGGTGCGCCCGACCGGCCACTCTGTCTGCAGGCAACCGTCCGGGCTGATTGCGATTTCCGGATCCCCATAGTGATGATCGCTCACAAGAAAGAACGCCAACTCTCGAAGAGAATCGAGCACCATTGCGGGCTCGTCGGAATCATCCTCACCGGAAAGATCTTGCAGGTACTCGAGGCGATCGGCGATCGCGCGAAAACCCAGCAACCGAACGGCCGCAACGATATCGCACGGCTCGGTCGCACCGAGCACGCGGTCAATCAAATGTGACGCGGGATCATCCGTCCGACTCCCGACCTCGCCCGCAACCCACGAACTCGCGAACGGTCCGATAACCTCCGGCACAAGCCAATTCTCAGCGTGCCACCGCTCATGATGTCCGACAGGCGAAAACTCCTGGCGAGCCAGCGCCGCCAACGCGGCACTCCGGCAAACTTCCTCGAACCGAGGGCTGACCGTGGTTTCCGAACTGCTCATGTCGTTCAATCTCCGAACAGCATCGCGAGTGCTGCAAGAACATGCTTCTGTCTCTCGGGCCAGCGCCGAATGGCGGCACATATTCTTTCAGAGGAGAGCGGTCCCGGATGATGCACATTGCAGTCCGCATTGAACCCGTCTCCGTCGTCGGACGGTTCCGCACTGATATGGCACACGGCATCTTCGGCATCCAGCGAGAACTTGGGAGTCATCGCCCGTAAGGACGTTTCATCGGCCAGCCAATTCGTTCCGAACCGCTCTATGAGCCAGCGGCGCGAATCGGCCCGCTGCCGCGACACCAAGCAGTTGAGTCCAAGGGTTCTGTAGGGCACGTACGCCAGCCCTTTTTACGTAGGCGATTACGGGCTCATGGACTTGGTAAACGTCCCGAAAATCGGGTCCGGCTCTTTCCGTTACCGTCATGCGCGACTGATCGAGAGCCCACTCAACCCCATTATCGTACCTTACGACCGAAACCGGTGGAGTTGTGAGCGTGTCCGTGACCTTCCAGTCCTCCGGGACGATGTCATCGGTTACGAGAAAGTCGGGATTGGGAATCGACGGATTGTGAAACTGGGCAGTCACGACAACGCTGACCGAGCGTAGCGCAAAGCGTGTGCTGTCGGACATCGGCGCAGGCTAACGGCCCGTGGTCATATTGTAGCGGCCCGCAGGCATTGCAGTCGACGGCGTCGGCCGCGCCTACTCGTCGTCGGTCTCGTGGCGGGCGGCCTCCCGGTCGAGCAGGCAGATCGCCGAGAACGCGACCCCCACGACCACGGCGACGGCCAAGAAAACCCATAGTGCCAGCATGCGGCTCTCCCAGTAGCAGATGAGTGTCGGGCGGCCCCGTCGCCGCCGCGGAACGCGTCTCGCCGGGCTACTCCAGGAACGGGATCATCCGGCCGAAATACAGCACGCACAACCACATGGCCGTCGTCGCGACGCCGATCGTCCTGGCCACCACCGGCGGCTTGTCGCCGGCGCGCAGGTTCCAGGTGGTGTCGAAGACCGTCACGTAGAGCACGAGGATCGCCGCGACGACCAGCAGGAACATCTTCAGGAAGAACGTGGGCACGGCGATGTACCGCATCGGGTTGGCGTTGAACAGGAGCATGCCCGAAATCAGCGAGATGCCGAAACCCGCGATGGCGATCGGCAACAACCGGTGCAGCGCTCGGAACGGGATACTGCGGAGCAGGCCCACCAGGCGCAGGTTGACCAGCACGGCGACGCCGAACAACATCGTCATGCCGGTGAAGTGCAGCGTCTCGCCGGCGGGCCACACCCAGGCGTTGTCCAGCACCCACGCCTCAAGTTCCCCGTTGAGGCCCGTCTCGGCCTCGGCGGGAATCACCATCCCTTCCTCGCGGATCTCGACGTGGCTGATCTCGCCGCCCATCGTTCCGGTCCAGACCATCGCGATCAGCGTGACGAGCGAGAGCCCGCACACGGCGACCTGGTTCCACATGGCCACGCGCTTGAACCGGCGCGACTGCCACAGGCCGAGCCAGGCGGCGGTCCCGGTCAGGGCGAGCAGCACGAACGCGATCACCGCGGCGTCCTTGTGGGCCTCGACCAGCGCCGTGTCCGAACGCACGCTGATGGTGCTCTCGGCGGCGGCGCCCGTGATGAAGGTCGGGATCCCCAGCAGCGCCAGCACCATCAGGAGCACCAGGCTGATCTCCTCCAGCTCGGCGTGCCGGCGCAACAACGAGTACATCAGCAGCCCGAACGCGATGGCGGCCCCGACGGTCGGGAAGTGGTTCAACACGATGTGGACATGCGCGTAGTTCATGTCGAACAGCTCAGCGATAAAGTTCATGAGGCGACTCCTCGAACCCGGTTCAACGACCGACGATGACGCCGGCGTAGGCGATCAGGCGCCCGGCCACCATCGCCAGCAGCCATAAGCCGACCATCGACCCGGCCAACTGCCGGTGCAGGCGGGTCACGGTGGGCTCGCGCTCGGGCGCGTCCACGAACAGCGACTTCTGCAGCAGGAACATCGCCGTGACGGCGATGACCACGAAGACGATCTTCGCGGTGAACACCGGGTTGGTCAACTGCCCGTCGGCCGTCGCCGCGGCCAGGCCGCTTCCGGAGAACAGGTTGATCGCGAACCCGCCCCAAATCAGCGGGAACAGCCGCCCGAGCGGCGCGATCGGAATGGTCGACGCGAATCCGAGAACACGAAGCGCGACCAGCGTGCTCGTGCCGACGACGACGGCCAGGCCGACGGTGTGAAGCACGATGAACGTCGGATAGCCGAACGCCGACGTCGATTCGCGGACGAACGTCCCGAAGAACGTCGCTTCCAACCAGAGCCTCAGGCCCTGGAAGACGTCGGTGCCGAGAACCCACACGAGGGCGCTCACGAACCCGGCCAGGAAGCCGGCGATCATCACTGTCCTGTTCTGCATGGCGTCACGTGTCCTGTTTTTCCGTTCTCGTTGCTCCCGAGGGCCGCAGAATCGTAGCAGCCCGCGGCGGAATTGTACAAGGGCGGCTAACAGCAGCCGCAGCGCGACGGCCCGTGCCCTTCGGCCAGGACGCCGCCGTCACTGTCGACGAGCGTCAACCGGAGGCTCCGGCCGTCGTCCAGCCCGAGCGTCACGCTCGAGCCGACGCGTTCGGCGGCGTCGCCCAGGACGGCCGCATCGATCGAGCCGTCCAGCCGGAACCGGCCCGGCACGGGCAACCCCGCGGGCGAATAGCCCTGGTACCGCGCCACGTCGTACCGAACTCCCGGATACACGGCGCCGCCGCATTCGAGCCGGCCGCGGCCGCTCATCTCCTCAACACGCTTCATCATGATCCGGGATCGAGTTCGTGGCCGTGCTGCTGGAGCGCCTCCCGCACGATCGGCGTCAGGCCGTCGCCGCCGGTTTCGTCCAGGTGGACGAGGATCTCGCGCCGCATGCGCGGGTCCCAGAACATGCGGATGTGGTTGGCCACGCCGCCGGCGTCGCCCCCGCGCTCGAAGAAGGCCCCGATGTCGTTGGCCATCTTGACCAGTCTGCGGACTTCCATCCGATCAGGTCCGGACCGAGGCGCGTTCCCGGAGCAGATCCTCCTGCTTGCGGGTGAAGTCCCGGTACTGCTCCTGCCACTCCGACAGCCGCGTGACGGGCGCCACCTCCACCGCGGTCACCTTGTACTCCGGGCAGTTGGTGGCCCAGTCGGAGTTCTCGGTCGTCACGACGTTCGTGCCGCAGAGCGGGTGGTGGAACGTCGTGTAGACCACGCCCGGCTGGATGCGCTCGGTGACGCGGGCCTTCAGGACGGTGTCGCCGACGCGGCTGGCGAGCGACACGAGCCCGCCGTCGGCGATGCCCCGCTGCTCGGCGTCGTGGGGATGGATCTCCAGGATGTCCTCGTCGTGCCACTCCCGGTTCGGGGTCCGCCGCGTCTGCGCGCCCACGTTGTACTGGGCGAGCACGCGTCCCGTGGTGAGCAGCAGCGGGAACCGGCGGCTGGAGCGCTCGTCGGTCTCGACGTATTCGGTGACGACGAACTTGCCCTTGCCCCGGACGAAGCCGCCGACGTGCATGGTGGGCGTGCCTTCGGGCATCGCGTCGTTGCACGGCCACTGCACGCTCCCCAGCCGGTCGATCGTCTCGAAGCTGACGCCCCGGAAGGTCGGCGTCAGGCGCGCGATCTCGTCCATGATCTCCGACGGATGCGCGTAGCGCATCGGATAGCCCATGGCGTTGGAGAACGCCTGGGTGACTTCCCAGTCGGCCATCCCCGCCGCCGGCGGCATGATCTTCCGGACGCGCTGGATCCGGCGCTCCGCGTTGGTGAACGTGCCGTCCTTTTCCAGGAACGTCGCGCCGGGAAAGAAGACGTGCGCGAACTTGGCCGTCTCGTTCAGGAACAGGTCCTGGACGATGACGCACTCCATGGCCCGCATCGCGGCCTCGATGTGCTGCGTGTTGGGGTCGGACTGCACGAAGTCCTCGCCCTGGATGTACATGCCCTTGAAGCTGCCGTCCAGCGCGGCGTCGAACATGTTCGGGATGCGGAGGCCGGGCTCCGGGTCGATCTCGACGCCCCAGTCCTGCTGGAACAACCGGCGTGTCTCGCCATCGGACAGGTGCCGGTAGCCGGACAACTCGTGCGGGAACGATCCCATGTCGCAGGAGCCCTGCACGTTGTTCTGTCCGCGCAACGGGCTGACGCCCACGCCCTCGCGGCCGATGTTGCCCGTGGCCATGGCGAGGTTGGCCATGCCGATGACCATGGTGGACCCCTGGCTGTGCTCGGTGACGCCCAGGCCGTAGTAGATGGCCGAGTTCGGCCCTTTCGCGTACAGGCGCGCGGCCCGGCGCAGCGTCTCGGCTCTCACGCCGGTCATCCGCTCGACGTTGCGGGGCGAATACTTCTCGTGCGAGACGAACGCCTTCCACTCGGCGTACTCGTCCGGGTCGCACCGCTCGTTGGCGAACGCGTCGTCGGTGAGCCCCTCGGTGACGATCACGTGGGCCAAGCCGTTGATCACGGCCACGTTGGTGCCGGGCCTCAACTGCAGGTGGTGGTCGGCCTGGACGTGGGGCGTCCGGACCAGGTCGATCACCCGCGGATCGACGATGATCAGCCGCGCCCCGGCGCGCAGGCGCCGCTTCATCTGCGAAGCGAATACCGGATGGCCGTCGGTCGGGTTGGCGCCGATGATCATCACCACGTCGGCCTCTTCGACCGAGTCGAACGCCTGCGTGCCGGCCGACGTGCCCAGCGTCGTCTTCAGGCCGTAGCCGGTGGGCGAATGGCAGACGCGCGCGCAGGTGTCGACGTTGTTGTTGCCGAACCCCGCCCGCACCAGCTTCTGGACCAGGTAGGCCTCTTCGTTCGTGCACCGCGACGACGTGATGCCGCCCAGGGCGTTGCGGCCGTACCGGTCGCGGATGCGCTTGAACTCGGAAGCGGCGTGCGCGATCGCGTCGTCCCAGGACACCTCCTTCCAGGGATCGTCGATCGAGGCGCGTACGAGCGGTTGCGTGATCCGGTCCGGGTGCGACGCGTACCCGTAGGCGAACCGCCCCTTGACGCAGGAGTGCCCGTGGTTGGCCTGGCCGTCCTTGTTGGGCACCATGCGGACCACCTGCGTGCCCTTGACCTCGGCCTTGAACGAGCAGCCGACGCCGCAGTAGG
Source organism: Acidobacteriota bacterium (assembly GCA_022821145.1). Taxonomy (GTDB): domain Bacteria; phylum Acidobacteriota; class Terriglobia; order 20CM-2-55-15; family 20CM-2-55-15; genus JAJEDW01. The sequence continues at coordinate 19,905 of JAJEEE010000056.1, read as the reverse complement.
CGCACGTGGTGGTGACGGTCCGATCGGGCTGGCCGTGCGCATAGACCGACTTCTCCATCAGCGTGGAGGTCGGGCAGGCCTGGACGCAGGCGCCGCAGGACACGCACTCCGAGTCCATGAACGGCTCGTTCATGCCGGCCGCGATCGTCGAGGCGAACCCGCGCCCGTCGACGGTCAGCGCGAACGTGCCCTGCGTCTCCTCGCAGGCGCGGACGCAGCGGCTGCAGACGATGCACTTCGAGGGGTCGAACGCGAAGTAGGGATTCGACGCGTCCGTCTCGGCGTCGAGGTGGTGGACGCCCTCGTAACCGTAGCGGACGTCGCGGAGGCCGACCGCGCCCGCCATGTCCTGCAGCTCGCAGTGCCCGTTGGCCGGACAGGTCAGGCAGTCCAGCGGGTGGTCCGAGATGTAGAGCTCCATCACGCCCCGCCGCAGATCGGCCAGCCGCTCACTCTGGGTCCGGACCTTCATGCCCGCCTCGACGGGCGTGGTGCAGGACGCCGGATAGCCGCGCCGGCCCTCGATCTCGACCAGGCACAGGCGGCAGGAGCCGAACGGCTCCAGGCTGTCGGTCGCGCACAGCTTGGGCACCGCGATGCCGTTCGCCGCCGCGGCGTGCATGACGGTGCTGCCCTCGGGGACCTCGACCGTCCGGTGGTCGATCTCGACGGTGACGGTCCGTGTCGTTTTCGGGCGGGGCGTCCCCAGGTCGCGGTCGGTGATGGATTGCATGATCGGGCTCCGGTCGCCGCCCGGGGCGGCCTCAGAACGGAAGATTCAATTCTTTCACATCCTCGGCGCCGAAGTCTTCGGGAAAGTGCTTCAGCGCGCTGACCACGGGATAGGGGATCAACCCGCCCAGGCCGCACAGCGAGCCGTACAGCATGAGGTCGGTCAGATCGCCCAGGAGGCGCAGGTTCCCGGACCGATCCGCGTCCGCGCGGATGCGGTCGATGACCTCCACGCCGCGCGTGGACCCGATCCGGCAGGGCGTGCACTTGCCGCACGACTCCTCGGCGCAGAAATCCATGGCGAAGCGCGCCATCGCGGCCATGTCGACCGTGTCGTCGAAGGCGACGGCCCCGCCATGGCCCAGCATGGCGCGGATGCCGCTGAAGGCCTCGTAGTCGAGGGGCGTGTCGAACTGGGATTCGGGGATGTAGGCCCCCAGCGGGCCGCCCACCTGCACGGCGCGGATGGGCCGCCCGGTCCGGCTGCCGCCGCCGAAGTCGTAGAGCAGGTCCCCCAGGGTCAGGCCGAAGGCCTTCTCGACGAGACCGCCCCGCCGGATGTTGCCGGAGACCTGGAACGGCAGCGTGCCCCGGGAGCGCCCCATGCCGTAGTCCTTGTAGTACGCCGCGCCCTTCTCGAAGATCAGCGGCGCCGAGGCCAGCGTGATGACGTTGTTCAGGATCGTCGGCCGGCCCCACAGGCCCGACACCGCGGGCAGCGGCGGGCGCGGCCGGATCATGCCGCGCTTGCCTTCCAGGCTCTCCAGCAGCGCGGTCTCCTCGCCGCAGATATAGGCGCCGGCGCCCAGCCGGACGTCCAGGTGGAACGCGCGGCCGCTGCCCAGGATGTCGTCGCCCAGGTAGGCGTGGTCGTAGGCGGTGGCGATGGCGCGCCGGAGGGTCTCGTGGGCGTGGGGGTACTCGGACCGCAGGTAGATGTAGCCCTCGCGAGCGTCGATGGCCAGCCCGGCGATGATCATGCCCTCGATCAGCATGAACGGGTCGCCCTCCATGACCATCCGGTCCGAGAACGTCCCCGAGTCGCCCTCGTCGGCGTTCGCGACGACGTACTTGACGTCGGAGGGCGCATCCAGCGCCGTCTTCCACTTGATCCCGGTGGGGAACGCGGCGCCGCCGCGGCCTCTCAAACCGGACTCGGTGACGGTATCGACGATCTCCGCGCCGCCCATCGAGAGCGCGTTCGCCAGCCCCTTGAAGCCGCCCGTGTCGAGGTAGTCGTCCAGCGACCACGGATCGACGATGCCGACGCGCGCGAAGGTGACGCGCTCCTGGTTCGCGAAGTACGGGATCGCCTCCACCGGCCCGTGCCCCAGCGCGTGCGCGCCGCCGGCCAGGAAGCCCGCGTCGAACAGCGAGGCGACGTCGGAGGCGGCGACGGGCCCGTACGCCGCCCGCGAACCGCCGGCGTCCACCTCGACCAGCGGCTCGAGCCAGTACATGCCGCGCGAGCCCGTGCGGACGACGTCGACCGGCTCCCCCCGCCGGCCGGCCTCGTCCCGGATGGCCGCGGCGACCGATTCGGCGCCCATCGCGAGCGCGCCGGAGTCGCGCGGAACGAAGACGCGCGCCGTCACGGCCCGGCCCTCCCGGCTTCGATCAGTTCCCCGACCGCGCCGGGCGAGACCCGGCCGTGGACGTCGCCGCCGATCATGACGCTGGGCGACAGCGCGCAGTTGCCCAGGCAATAGACCTTGCGCAGCGTGAACGCCCCGTCCGCGGTCGTGCCCTCGAAGTCGACGCCCAGGTGCGCCTTCGCCGCGTCGGCGACGGCCGCGCTTCCCAGGGCCTGGCAGGACTCGGCCAGGCAGACGTGCACGACGGAGCGGCCCAGCGGCTCGGTGCGGAAGTCGGCGTAGAAGGTGACGACGCCGTAGACCTCGGCGCGCGTCAGGTTCAACCGCTCGGCCACGGCCGGGATCACGGACTCGGGAATGCACCCCATTTCTTCCTGGATGGCGTGGAGAATGGGAAGCAGCGCGCCGCGCGGATCGCGCAGCGTCTCCAGGGTGGCGTCGGCGAGCTTCAGCGCGAGGGCGGACCGCGTGGCGTCGGTGTCGGGATCGGGCATGGTCAGAACCGTTCGGGGTCCCGAATAGTGACATACCGCGCGGGGAAAGACCAAATGGGGGCGGGACCGGGTACCATGGAAACTCGCGGCGTACCGATCATGGGTTCCCAGGCATGACGACACGGACCAGGCTGCTGGAAATCATCCGCAACGGCGAAAGCTCCGGGGTCGAGTTCAAGCGCGACGCGATCCAGAACCACGAACTGGCCAAGGAGCTGGTGGCGCTCTCGAACCTGGATGGCGGGATCGTTCTTCTCGGCGTTGAAGACGACGGCGGCGTGAGGGGCATCACCCGCGACGGCCTGGAAGAATGGGTCATGACAACATGCCGCGACAAGATCCGGCCGGCGATCATCCCGTTCTACGAAGTGGTTCGGGACGTGGAGGCGGGACGGGACGTGGCCCTTGTCCGAGTGACGCGCGGATTCGACGTGCACAGCCTGTGGCGCCAGCACGGGAACCGGTACTACATCCGGGTCGGCACCCAGAGCCGGGAAACCTCTCCGGAGGAACTGCGGCGGCTGTTCCAGCAGCGCGGCGCCATCCGCGCGGAGCTCGGGCCCGTTTCCGGCGCCGACACGACGGACTTGGACCGTCGGCGGCTTCGGGACTACTTCGGCCGCGTCCGGGGGCAGGACGTGCGCAACGACGACGACGAAGCCGGCTGGAAAACACTCCTGGTCAACACCGAGATCATGACCGAAGAGGGTGTCAGCGTCGGAGGCATGCTGCTGTTCGGCAAGACGCCGAACCGCTTTCTTCCTCACGCCGGCATCGACGCCGCCGCTTTTCTGGGAACGGAAAAGGACTACGCCGCGCGCGAGCGGAAGACTCTGCGCGGTCCGATGACGCCCCTGCTCGGCGCGGACGGCGAGATCGTCGAGAACGGCCTGGTCGAAAAGGCGCTGGAGTTCGTGCGCCGCAACGCGCCGGGAACCGTCAAGCTCGAAGGCGGACGGCGCGTGGAGAGACCCGCCTATCCCGCGGAAGCGCTCCGCGAAGGGATCGTGAACGCGCTGATTCACCGCGACTACCTGCTGACGGGAACCGACGTCGAGCTGGCCCTCTACGGCGACCGGCTGGAGATCGTCTCGCCGGGCCGGCTTCCGAACGGGATCACGCCGGACCGGATGCGCGCCGGCACGCGGGCATACCGGAACCAGCTCCTCAAGGACGTCATGTACGACTACGGCTACCTGGAGCACATGGGGATGGGCATTCCACGCAAGATCGTCGCGGGGATGCGGAAGCACAACGGCACGGAGCCGGAGTTGATCGAGGAGGGTGAACGCTTCACCCTGCGCCTGCTGGCCTAGGAGCCTGTGGTGAAACCCCTGCTGCATTCGACCGGCGACGCATCCCGTCCGGACTGCGTTGCTCGTTGGTCACATATCGGGAATATGCTCCCTCCTCGCGCCTTGCGGGACGGGCGCCTCACCGGTCTCGGTGCGACGCGGGGTTTCACCACAGGCTCCTAGCGGGACACGGCCTTGTACCGAGCCGCCCGCCCCCTTATCATTACTGCCCGGCTCGGTCGCGGCTCCCGCGCACGGAACCGGATCAGAGGTCGGGCATTGAAACACAGAGTCGTATACAACTTCGAGCGCGCGGACGCGGCCGCCGTGGAGCGGCTGGGCGCCTACGGCGTGGCCACGGTCCACGAGGCCCAGGGGCGCACGGGCCTGATGCATCCCTACATGCGGCCCATCTATCCGTCGGCGCAGGCGGCGGGCACGGCCGTGACGGTCCTGGCCCATCCCGGCGACAACATGATGATCCACGCCGCCCTGGACACGGTCCGGCCCGGCGACGTCCTGGTGGTCGCCGTCAGCGCCGACTGCACCGACGGATACTTCGGCGACCTGCTGGCCGAGTCGTGCCGGGCGCACGGCGTTCGGGGACTCGTCATCGACGCCGGCGTGCGCGACACCCGCGACCTGACCGAGATGGCGTTCCCCGTCTGGTCGCGGGCCGTCCACTCGAAGGGCACGGTCAAGGAGACGCCCGGCTCGGTCAACATAGACGTCGTCTGCGCCGGCGCGCGCGTCCGGCCCGGCGACGCCGTCATCGGGGACGCCGACGGCGTGTGCGTCGTGGCGCGCGAGGACGTCGGGGCGGTGGCCGAAGCGGCCCAGGCACGGATCGACAAGGAAGAGACGAAGCGCGCCCGCTTGAAGGCAGGAGAGCTCGGGCTGGACATGGACGGCCTGCGCGACAAGCTGATCCGCCTGGGCGTGGAATTCGAGAAGTAGAGCGAGGAGCCGCCGACATGGGTGAAATCGTAGCCGCGATGGCAAGCTGCCACGCGCCCCAACTCCTGTCACGCCCGCCCGACGAGGATCCGGCGCAACTGGACGCGTCGATCGCCGCGATGGGTCAACTGGGGCGGCTGCTGGACGAGACCCGGCCCGACGTCCTGCTGTTCCTGGGCAGCGACCACCTGGAAACGTTCTCGCAGACCTGCGTCCCGACGTTCGCGATGATCGCCGGCGCCAGCGCGCAGGCGGAGTTCGCGGGCCGCGAGTACGACTGGCCCATCCACCACGGCGTGGCGAACCACCTGCTCGAAGGCCTGGTCCGCGCGGACTTCGACATCTCGTACTCCGAGGACGCGATGCTGGGCCACACCTTCGCCGTGCCCATGGAGTTCCTGCTCGAGAAGCGGGACATCCCGATCGTCCCCATCCACACCAACGTCTACATGCCGCCGCTGCCGAGCACGCGGCGCTGCGCGGCGGTGGGGCGCAAGATCGCCGAGCTGATGGAGTCGCGGCCGGAACGCTGGGCCATCCTGGCCAGCGGCGGCATGTCGCACTATCCCGGCACGGAGCGCTATCCGCAACCCGAGTTCGACTTCGACTACTGGATGATCGGGCAGCTCGAGGACGGCAACGTCGAGGCGCTGCTGGACATGAGCGTGGAGCAGTTGGACGCCACGGGCAACACGGAGCTGCTGACGTGGTCGATGATGTTCGGCGCCATCGGCGCCCGGCACGGGCGGCTGCTCCAGTACACGCCGACGTGGCATCACGGGCACGCGATGATGCAGTTCCTGCCCGAGGTCGAGAAGAAGCGGACCGGCGACTGGCCCGACCGGTACGCGTTTCCAGACACCGGGTTCGAGTTCTACGTGCACCCGCCCGAGGAGGCCTTCAAGCTGAACAAGCTGCTTTTCCAGGCCCGGACCCGCCGCGACATGCGCGCGGCGCTGATCGAGGACTTCGAAGGCGTGGCCTCGGAGTGGAAGCTGACCGAGGCGGAACGCACCGCGGCCCGCGCGTTGATCGACGTGAAGAACGCCGGCACGGTCAGCGACTACTGCGCCCCGCTGGTCAAGGAAGGCGTACACCCCCTGCAGGCCCTGATGACCTTGCACGTCATATACGGAGACCACCGGCGCCGGGCCGCGACGAACTGACGGGAAGGCGCGTGAGCCCGCCATCGGTCGGCGTCATCGGTTTCGGCGAAGCCGGTTTCCACATCGGACGGGGCCTGAAGGAAGCCGGGCTCGAATCCATCGCGGCCTACGACCTGAACGCGAAACACCCAGCGCTCGGAGAACGCATCCGACGGCATGCGGCCGAAAGCGGCGTGCCGCTCGTGGATTCGCCCGCGTCGCTGGCCGAAGCCGGCCATGTGCTCCTTTCGCTGGTCACCGCCGACCAGGCGGCCGCGGCCGCCCGGCAATGCGCGCCCTTCCTGGACGCCGGCCATCTCTACGCCGACCTGAACTCGGTGTCCCCCGACGCCAAGCGCGAGGTCGAGGCCGTCGTCACCGGCGCCGGGGCGCGCTTCGTCGAAGGCGCGATCATGGCGCCGGCCCCGGGGCGCGGGCATCGCGCCCCGATCCTGCTGGCCGGGCCCGACGCCGGCGAACTGGTCGACGCGCTCGCGTCTTTTGGGATGCGGATGGACGTGGTTTCGGGTAGGGTGGGGGCGGCTGCCGCGGTGAAGCTGTGCCGCAGCATCGTCATAAAGGGCCTGGAGGCCCTGATCGTCGAGTCGGCGCTTGCGGCCGGCCGCTTCGACGCCGGCGAGCGGGTCTTCGCATCGTTGGAAGAGAGCTTCCCCGGCGTGGACTGGCCCCGGATGGCCGGCTACATGAGCCGCCGCGTGGCGATCCACGGGGAGCGGCGCGCGCGGGAGATGGACGAGGCGGCGCGCATGTTGGACGCGATCGGAATCGAGCCGACCATGGCGGCAGCCGCCGCACGGGTCCAGGACCGGTGCGCGCGCCTGGGCATTCGAGACTGGTTCAACGGCGATCCCCCCGAGGACTACCGGGCCATCGCGGCGGCGATCGAATCGCTGTCGGCGCGGGCGCCGGCAACGGAGGACTCAAACGATGGCTGACCCCTCTTCCATGAACCGGCGCGCGCTCTGGGGCATTGTCGCCTCCATCGCCGCGGCGCTCCTGATCATGGCGCTGCCGACGCCGGACGGCCTGTCGGTCGAAGGCCAGCGCATGGCGGCCCTGTTCGCCGTGGCGCTGATCCTGTTCGTGACCGAGGCCATACCGATCGCGATCACGTCGGTGCTGGTCCTGATGCTCCAGCCTCTGATGGGGATCACCGCCAACATCCGCGAGGCGTTCACCGCCTGGGTCACGCCGGTGTTCTTCTTCGTCCTGGTGATGTTCGTCATCGCCCAGGCCGTGACGACGACGGGCCTGGCGCGGCGGTTCGCCCTGTGGCTGCTGAGTCTCGCGGGCACCGACAGCACGCGCGTCATCTGGGTGTTCGTCATCGGCACCGGCATCATGTCGCTGATCATGTCCGACGTGCCGGCGTGCGCCATCTTCATGGCCATCGGACTGGGCATCATCGAGAAGATGGAGCTGAAGCCGGGCTCCGCGTTCGCCAAGGCGCTGATGATCGGCATACCGATCGGGGCGCTGATCGGCGGCGTCGGCACGCCGGCCGGCAGCTCCATCAACCTGCTGGGCCTGGACCAGCTCCGGCAGTTCGGCGGGATCGAGGTGCGGTTCCTCGAGTGGATGGCGATCGGCATGCCCATGGTCATCGTCCTGCTGCCGCTGGCGGCCTTCATCATCGCCCGCTTCTACAAGCCGGAGGTCGCCACGATCGGCGGCGCGGACGAGATCCGCGCCGAGCGGGCGGCGGCCGGTCCGATGAGCGGAGCCGAGACCAAGGTGCTGCTTATCCTCGCGATCATGGTGACGCTGTGGATCCTCAGCACCTGGTATACGATGTTCGACGTCTACGTCGTGGGCATCGCCGGCGCGGTGGCCCTGTTCCTGCCGGGCATCGGCATCCTGAACTGGAAGCAGGCCCAGGCCGGAACCGGCTGGGAAGCCCTGCTGCTGGTGGGCGGCGTCACCTCGCTGGGCAATGCGTCGGTGGGGACGGGGCTGGCCCAGTGGCTGGTGGACTCGTCGCTGGGCGGCATCGCCGACTGGACCCCCATGGCGGTCATCGCGCTGATCAGCACGTTCACGGTGCTGATCCACCTGGTGCTGCCGATCAACCCGGTCATCGTCACCGTGCTGATCCCGCCGCTGACGATCCTGGCCCAGAATACGGGCGTCAACCCCGCGCTCTACGCGCTGCCGGTGGCGTTCACCGCGTCGTGCGCGTTCCTGCTGCCCATCGACGCCGTGCCGCTGCTGACTTACGGGAAGGGTTACTACAAGATGCTCGACATGCTGGGGCCGGGCATCGTCCTGAGCATCCTGTGGGTGATCATGATGACGATCCTGCTCCCCATCGTCGGCCCGATGCTGGGGTTCATCTAGGGGGCTGTAGCGTCGGGAAAGTTCATGGCGTCGTTGTCAGCGGGTCTGTTTTCTTGAACTGACGCCGCGGGGGGGGGTCGGAGAGATGAATCGAATACAAGATCATGCTCCGTGGCTTCATGCGCCCAAGGATCACGCACCGCGGTCCCGGCCTTCTCCCCGGTGTAGTCGCGGCGTTCCTCGCCGCGACTGAACAACGAGCCGGACGGCGAGGCGTTAGCCCAAGAAAATAATCTCTTCCCTCGCCCGGGGAAGGCTCGGCCGACACGCCCCGTAACCCCCGACGTGCGGCCTGTCCCGACGAATCGTTTTCTTGAACTGACGCCGCGGCTGGCGCCGCGTTGTCCACCCGCGGCGAGGAACGCCGCGGGTACCCTTGGGGCAGACGCAAGAAGGTTCACTTGGCCGAACCTCCGGTGCTTCGTGCCCCAGGCGCCCAAGGATCACGCACTGCCGTCTAGTTCTTCTCCCCGGTGTAGTCGCGGCGTTCCTCGCCGCGACTGAACAACGAGCCGGACGGCGAGGCGTTAGCCCAAGAAAGTAATCTCTTCCCTCCCGCCAGGAAACCTCCGCCGCCACGCCCCGTAACCCCCGACGTGCGGCCTGTCCCGACGAATGGTTTTCTTGAACTGACGCCGCGGGTACCCTTTGAGGCAGACGCGAGAAGGTTCCCTCGACCGAACCCCCGGTGCTTCGTGCCCAAGGCTCACGCACCATCGCCCCGGTCATCCGCCCATATCCATCCGGCGGCGCCCGTGACGCGTCCGGCTCAGGGGTCCGGGGAGCGCGTGACGTCGATGACGACGTTTCCGCCAAGGGTTCCGAAGTCTCCCTCCCAACGCCGGATCAGTGGCTCGCTCCGCAGGTGACCGTACAGGAGTTCCTCGACGAACTCCACGCAGCGGTACTCGGTCAGTTGCGCGTCGGGCTCCACGCGGCGATACAGGGGCATGCGGATCGTCCAGGGGCGGGTGAAGACCTCCGGGTCGTCGATCGTCGCTTCGTACTGGATATGGTCGGGGCCGAGGGGCGTGTACCGCTCCGTCACGCGCAACGCCCCGCTATGGAAGTTCCCGGCCCGGTCGAGCCACGTTTCCGCGCGCTGGTCGGTCACCTCGACCACCAGCGTGTCGCCTTCCCAGCGGCCGACGGAGTGCCCCATCCAGGAGGGCGCCGGGGCCGGACCCACGTCGTTCATGTAGATCGTGCGGTTCGCCGACGCGTACTCGTAGACGAGCAGGATCCGGTCCGTGCTCTGGACGATCTGCATGGGATAGGGCATGTACGTGGCGCGCGGGACCCCCGGCAGGAAGCACTTCACCTCCGGGTCGCGCGCCAGGGCGTTCTCGAAGTTCTCTTGCTTCCGGGCCAGGGCCCATTCCTGGTACGGGATGGGCCCGCCGTCGACGACACCGGCCCCGCCGGGAACGCCCCCGATCGCCCCGAGCGCCAGGACGGCCGCCGCCGGCACGTCCCCGTCCGGGCCGGGCTCGGTCGCCAGACCCGGCCGCGCCACGTGGGCTTCCAGGTCCCAGTGCGCCGTGTTCAGGGTTTGCCAGATCCCGTTCAGGTCCGGATACGGCGTACCCTCCAGGCGGGGAGCGTTGAAGTCCTGGGCCGCGGCGGCGGCCCAACAGCCCAGGGCCATCGCGGCAACCCCGATCGCGATCGTCGACGGTCGCCGCACTAGTTCGAACCCGCTTCCGCTTCCTGCATGCGCGCGCCACGGAGAGCGTATTCGAGAGCGTAGTTGCCCTCGTGACACGCGAACTCGTACATCAGACCCGTGCCCGGCGCCGGCCTCATGAAGATCACCGCCGTCCAGGGTTGCGTCCAGGTCGTGGGATCGTCGACGGTGAACTCGTACCGGAGCGATTCGGCCCCGACACGGGAGAACCGTTCGATCAGGCGCAGGTTCTCGCCCGTGGACGCGCCGGTCGCGCGCCCTCCGGCTCTCAAGTTCGTGGTCTCGACGACCAGGGCGCCGCCCTCCCAACGCCCGCGCGAGTCGCCGACGTAGGAGCGGATGTGGGATGGACCGTGCGGCCGCCCGTCGAGGGGAATGATCCGGGCGTCGTGCATCATCTCCATGTTGATGACGACGTATCCCGGCGCCTGCACGATCTGGTAGTTGCTGTTGTAGCCGCGTCCGGTCATGGGCACGCGGCCGCCCGTGCAGCGGAGGCCCGCGGCGAAGTCCTCGGGCCCGCGGGGCAACGGCGAGGCCGCGCGCTCGGCGGCGCGTTGGGCGCGCTGGGCCTCCTGCCGGGCCTCGGCCTCGGGCGTCAGCGGTGGGATCCGGCCGTCGGGCGGGTCCACGATCAACGACGTGCGGTTCTCGAACCAGCGATCGATCAGCCAGAACTGGGTGTAGTTGCCGGTCGTGTCCGTGGAGGTGAAGTCCGTGGCCTCGTTGAAGACGGCGTTGAACACGCTGTCTCCGAACGCGGCGTCGGTCTCGCCGTTGAAGAGCTCCCCCGCCCGCCGTTCCAGCAACGCCACTTCCTCATCCGTCAGAGTCGCGCGGCCTTCGAGCGCCGCGGGACGTTCCAGCGGCGTGGCCGAGTCGCTCGCCCAGACGCCCTGCAGGTCCGGGTCGCCCCAGGGCGTCAACGGCGTGTCCGGCTCGGTGGCCGACTGGGCGTGCGCGGCGGGGACAAGACACGCCGATGCAAGGACGGCGACACCCGCCACACCCGCGAACAAGGCAATACGGCCGCTCATTGGAAGACCTCCCGATCTGCGCGTTGCGGTCAGGGTACCGCCAATACGGACGCCCTGGCAACGACTCTCGACTTGCGTCCCGCCGCGTTCGTTGACATCGATTCCGATCGCGGGGATCATTCGAGTACCATCGCCCGGTTCGGACCGGGAGAGGAGCACTCGCAATGAATGCCAAGGCCGCCGCCGGACCCGTCCTGCTGTTGCTGGCCGTCCCGGCCGGCGTTTGGGCGCATCACGCGTTCTCGGCCGAGTTCGACGCCGAGCAACCGGTCAATCTGAGGGGAACGATCGTCCGCGTGGAGTTCATCAACCCGCACTCGTGGTTCCATATCGACGTGACCGAGGACGACGGCACGGTGACCCGCTGGATGATCGAGGGCGGGACGCCCAACGCGCTGTTCCGGCGCGGCGTCAATCAGAACACGCTGCCTGTCGGCACCGAGATCCTCGTCGACGGTTTCCGGGCGCTGGACGGATCGAACCGGGCCAACGGACGGGACATGACCTTCCCCGACGGGCGGCGCATCTTCCTGTCCGGCGGCTCCGCGATCGAACAGCCGCAGTAGCCCCAACCCGCGCCCGGGCGGCGGACGTTCCCGCCTACCGCAACGACTGCTCGAGACGGTGGAGGGTGTCCATCGCCGGCAGCACCTGGGCGACGCTCGCGTTCGGTTCCCGCCCTTCGCGGATGGCCGCGACGAACTCGCGGTCCTGCAGCTCGATGCCGTCCATCGACACGTCCACTTGCGACACGTCGATCGGGTTCTCGTCGCCGTCGACCAGGTCGTCGTATCGGGCGATGTAGGTGCCGTTGTCGCAGATGTAGCGGAAGAACGTCCCCAGCGGCCCCTTGTTGTTGAACGACAGGGCCAGCGTGCAGACCGCGCCCGACGCCGTCTTCATGCCGATGGTCATGTCCATTGCGATGCCCAGCTCCGGGTGCGTCGGCCCCTGGACGGCGAACGCGTCCGACGCCGTCTCGCCCGTCTGGTACTGGAACAGGTCGACCGTGTGGCACGCATGGTGCCAGAGCAGGTGGTCGGTCCAGCTCCTGGGCTGGCCCTCGGCGTTCATGTTGGTCCGGCGGAAGAAGAACGTCTGGACGACCAGGTGCTGCAGCGACAGCTCGCCGGCCGCTATCTTGTTGCGGATCCACTGGTGGCTGGGGTTGAAGCGCCGCGTGTGGCCGGCCATCGCCACGAGGCCGGTCTCCTGCTGGACCTCCAGGATGCGCCGGGAGTCGGCCAGCGAATCGGCGATCGGGATCTCGATCTCGACGTGCTTGCCGGCCCGCATCACCTGCTCGGCCTGAGCGGCGTGGACCTGCGTGGGCGAGGTCAGGATGGCGGCCTCGATCCCGGGCTGCTCCAGAGATTCCGCCAGGTCGGTCGTCCAGTGCGGGATGTCGAACTGCCGCGCGGTGGCCTCGGTGGTCTCGGGCACGCGCCCGACGATGGAGGCGACTTCCACGCCGTCGATCCGGGCCAGCCCCGCCAGGTGCTTCTTGGCGAACGCGCCCCTTCCAACCATGCTGATCTTCATACGGTCTGCTCCGTGTGCTATTGGGTGTGCTAGTTAACGTTGGCCCGAGCCGGCGGCGACGGGGGCGGCGTGTCGAAGCGCGACGGGTCGACGTCCGCCGTCGGACGCACATCCGTCAGCCGCACCGACGCCTGGCCGTTCGTCCAGGTCGACGTCCACTGGAACGGGATCCGGACGCCGGCCACCTCGCGGTAGTCCGAGAAGTCGATCTGGGTGGGGACGCGGCCCACCGGGGTGTCCACGAAGCGCAGCATCCGGACCATCAGCCCGTCGTCGTCGAAATACAGGTTGACGGGGGCCTGGCCGGGACTGATGCCGCGCAGCACGCGCACCTCGGCGTCGTTGAGGACGGTGTAGCCGATCTGCCAGAAGTTGCGCTCCGCCTGGAGCGCGTCGGGGAAGAGCCGGACCGCATCGAGCCGGGCGCCTCCCAGCGTGTCGCCGGTCAGCGTCATCAGCGGCATGGGCTTGTCGGTGGCGGCGATCCACCCCCGCTCGCCGTCGTAGACGCGGACGCTGTCGCCGGGCCGCGCGTGGACGGTCATGGCCAGCCGGTCGGGCCGCGTGGCGTAGAGCTCCGCCTCGGCGTCCTCGAAACCGGTGTCGAAACCGTTGTAGACGGCGTCGGCCTCGAAGCCGTCCAGCGCCGCCACGGCCCCGGCGCCGCCGATGGCCGCGATGTACTCGTCGAAGATGTCCGACGCCGGAGGCGCGTCCGGGTCGGGCGCGAAGAACACCTCGTTGGGGTCGTCGATCGGCGCCGAGTACTGGATCTCCAGGTTCGGGACCACCCGGGGCCGCAGGTCCCCGCGGTGGCAGGTCCAGCAACTGACGAACTGCTGCCCGCCGAAGTTCTCCTCGTTGATGGCCCGCACCATCCGGATCATCCGGCGCGAGGTCTCCTTGATGTCGGTCTCGTCCGCGTAGGCCTCCCAACTGCTGCTGCTCTCGAACGTGTGACAATCGGCACAGTTCAGGCCCAGCGCGGCCGCGAACATTCCCATGGTCTCCATGAACTCGTCCACGGGCACGTCGCCCATGTCGGGCACGTTCAGGAAGAAGTCGCGGGCCAGCAGGGTTTCCGGCTCCTGAGCGGCCCCCGCGCCCGGTTGGACGCACAGGGCGGCGGCGAGGCACCCGGCAAGCAGGCGCGGACTGAAGACGCTCCTTGGCATAGGCGTATGGGACTCCCGGGACAGAGACGGAATCGACCGGGCCGCGGCCGCGGCCCGGCCAGAATCGGGCGGGCGGCTCCTAGTTGTTCTCGGCGTCCTGCGAGGACCCGGCGAACAGTTGCCGGCCCGAGGCCAGGACGACCGTGCGCGCGTTCCCCTTGGCGCTGCCGTCGCGGGCCTTGCTGCCGGCAGTCGAGACGGTGTCGCCGATCCGCAGCGAGTTGCGCGTCCAACCCCGCCGCATCAGGCCGTTCGGGCTGCCCATCTCCATGGCCCAGTTCTCGACGGAGCCGTCGTCCATCGTAACGTCCATGTAGAAGTAGACATGCGGATTCAGCCATTCGATCTTGGTCACCACGCCCGAGTACTCGAACGTCTGCTCGGCGTCGAACTCCGCGCCGAAGGAATGGTGCGCCAGGACGGGAACGGACGCCGCGGCCAGGACGCCCGCCGCGGCGAATGCGATTGCCAGCCTCGTCTTCATCGAGATACCTCCAGGTTCGGAACCGAAGCGAGCATGAATTGTCGTTCGGGCGGTCGCCGGCTGTCAAGGTCGGGCGGCCCGCGCCCGACGGCGATTCGGTTGCCGCTCCGGCCGCGACTGATGCTATATTCGGGTCTTCGATTCAACGAGACGGATACCGTCTAAGGAGTGGATTCAACGATGAAGACCGGAACATCGCGTCTTTTCTCCCTTATCGCCTGCCTGGCGATCGCCGCGACGGCGCTGGCGCAGGCCGGGCATCCCGTCAAGGGATCATGGAGCGGCGACTGGGGACCGACCGAGGACCACCGCAACCGCATCCTGCTGCTGCTGGACTGGGACGGCAACGAGATCTCGGGCACCATCAACCCCGGTCCGAACGCGATCGCGATCGATCGCGCCGAGCTGGACCCGTCCACCTGGACGCTGACCATCGAGGCCATGGTCCCCACCCGGTCCGGCGTCGAGCGCTACACGGCCGTCGGCACGCTGGAGAACCTGGGTTCCTGGACGAACCGGACCTACTCGGGAACCTATTCCCACGGCGACGAGGACGGGACGTTCCGCGTGGTGCTCAACTGAGGAGACGGTCATGCGAACAGCATTGAGGAACCGAAACCACCGACTCCTGGCGCTGGCCGCCGCCGGCCTCCTGGCGCTCGCGCCCGCCGCGTGGGCGCAGGACGGATCCGCCGACGCGCCGCCGACCCCTCGAATGCCCGACGGCACGGTCGACCTGGGCGGCGACGGGGTGTGGGGACTGCCCTGGATCCGGAACTTCGCCGACTTCAAGGTCGACGGCGGCGAGGTCCCGTTCCTGCCCTGGACCCGGGCGATGCACGCATACAACGCCTCGAACAACGTGGCCTACGATCCCGAAGGGTTCTGCCTGCCCCCGGGCGGTCCACGCGCGTTCGGGACGCCGTATCCGGCCGAGATCATCCAGGACGAGGACCGCATCATCATCATCTACGAGGGCGGCGCCCACGTCTGGCGCGAGATCCACATGGACGGCCGCGCGCATCCGGAGGGCGACGCGCTGAACCCGACCTATTTCGGGCATTCCGTCGGCCGCTGGGACGGCGACACGCTCGTCGTCGACACGGTCGGCTTCAACGAGAAGACCTGGCTGGACTTCGGCGGGCACATGCACACCGGCATGCTGCGGACCGTCGAGCGGATCACGCGCCCGGACCGGAACACGCTGCGCTACGAGACGACGATCGACGATCCCGGCGCCTACACCGAGCCGTGGACCATCGCGTGGGACATCGAGTGGCGCGAGGGCCAGGAGCTGCAGGAGTACATCTGCCAGGAGAACAACAAGTTCCTGCTCGATCTGCGGGACGACTTCGGCAACCCGTTCTTCTCGTCCACGCCCCAGGCGCGCTGACGCGGACCGATCGTTTCGAAGCCTGGAACGAAGCCCCGGCCCCCGGGTCGGGGCTTCGTTGTCTTCCGGGCCTGTGAGACCATCACCGAATCCTGGGATGCGGGGCGGAAGGTGCGTATCCTGATCGTCGAGGACGAGCAAAAGGTCGCCGGGGCCCTCCAGGAGGGCCTGGAGGGCGAACACTACGAAGCGGCGATCGCCGAGACGGGCGAGGACGCCTTCTTCCGGGCGTCGGCCGAGCGGTTCGACCTGATTCTGCTCGACGTGATGCTGCCGGGACGGGACGGCCTGGAGGTGCTCCGCACGCTCCGGGAGCAGGGCGTCCAGACGCCGGTGCTGTTGCTGACCGCCCGGGACACGCTCGAAGACCGCGTCCTGGGGCTGGACAGCGGCGCCGACGACTACCTGGTCAAGCCGTTCGCGTTCGAGGAACTGCTTGCCCGGATCCGGGCGCTCCTCCGTCGGGGGCGCATCGACGACGCGTTGTCGCTCGGCGTATCGGACCTGCACATGGATCTGCTCACGCGCAAGGTCGACCGCGCAGGCCAGCCGGTGGATCTGACCACCCGGGAGTTCGAGCTGCTCGAATACCTGCTCCGGCGCCAGGGACGGACCGTGTCACGGGAGACGCTCGCCCGCGACGTCTGGAAAGTGACCGAACGCGCCACGCCGATCGATAACGTCATCGACGTCCACATCGCGCGACTCCGGCGGAAGATCGACGCCGGCGGCGCGCCCCGGCTGATCCACACCGTCCGGGGCGTGGGCTTCGCGCTCGGGGAGACGGCGCCGTGACGCTGGGGCCGATTTCCGCGTTCCGGATCCGGCTGACGTTCTGGAACGTCGCCGTCATGGTCGCCATCCTGACCGTGTACGCCGGCACCGTGTTCGTCGTGGTCAGCCGCAACGGCTCCGAGAGCCTGAACGACCGGCTGCGCGCCGACTTTCAGTGGCCGAACGAAATGCTGGAGCGGCTGCCCGACGGGTCGCTCGGCACGTTCGACGCGAGCGCGGACACCGACGCCAGCCCGTGGCTTCGCGTGTGGAGCCTGGACGGCGACCTGCTCTACAGCACCTGGAACGCCCAGCGCAGCCTCGTCCCAAGCGTCGACACGCTCGCAGTGGACGCCCGTGACGCGATCGTGTCCGTGGACGACGTTGAGCCGCCGTGGCGGGTGCTGAGCGGCGAGTCGCGGATCGGGGACCGGCCCTACGTGATCCAGGTGGCCCGATCGGAAGGACCCATGCGGGGCGAGCGCGTCGAGCTGCTCCTGGTGTTGTTGCTCGGCCTGCCCGTCGGCGTGGCCCTGGCGGGTCTGGGGGGATACTCCCTGGCTCGGGGAGCGTTGGCGCCGGTCCGGAGCATGGCGGATCGGGCCCGCTCCATCACGGCCGACCGTCTGGGAGACCGTCTGCCGGTGGAGAACCCGGACGACGAGCTGGGACGGCTGGCCACGGTGTTCAACGACACGCTCACCCGCCTGGAGTCGTCGTTCGAGCAGATGCGCCGTTTCACTTCCGACGTCTCGCACGAGTTGCGAACGCCGCTGACGGCCATCCGCAGCGTCGGCGAAGTCGGCCTGCGCCAGCCGAAGACGGCCGCCGCCTACCGGCAGGTCATCGGCAGCATGCTCGAGGAGGCCGACGGCATGACGCGCCTGGTGGAGCGCCTGCTGATGCTGTCTCGAACCGGCGCCGGCCCGATCCGGCTGTCCTCGGAACGGATCGATCTCGGCGGCCTCGCCGCCGATGTCGTCGGACAGCTCGACGTGCTGGCCGAGGAGAAGCGGCAGTCGGTGCGCGTCGAGCGGTTGAGGGACGTGACCTTCGACGGGGACCGGCTCGTGCTCGGCCAGGCGTTGATCAACCTGGTCGACAACGCCATCCGGCACACGCCCGAGGGCGGACGCGTCACGGTGCTCGTGGATCACGCCGGCGGCGGCGGCATCGTCGACGTGGTGGACACCGGTCCGGGCATCGCCCCGGAATTGCGCGACCGCGTCTTCGACCGGTTCTTCCGCGCGGACGGGGCCCCGGCCTCCGGCGGAAGCGCGGGCGTGGGCCTGGGTTTGTCGATCGCGAAGTGGGCCGTCGAGGCTCACGGCGGGCGCTTGACGCTGGAGGACTCCGGCGGCGCCGGCTGCCGGTTCCGGATCACGCTGCCCGGGGCCTCCGTCGCGCAGGCCGGCCCGCTGCACGCGGTGTCATGATGCCCGTCCCCGGGCTGTCCCACGTCCGCTGGTGGGCCATTCGAATCCATCGCTACGCGGGCATTCCGTTCAGCCTGCTGTTCGCGGCCTGGTTCGTGTCGGGCATCGCCATGATCTACGCGCGCGGCATGCCGGCGCTGTCGCCGGAGACCCGCCTGGCCCGGATGCCGTCCCTGGACTTCTCCCGCGTCCGCCTCGGCCCGTCCGAGGCCGCCGAGGCCGCGCGGCTCGGCGGCCACCCGGACCGCGCCGCGCTCCTGACGGTGATGGGCCGGCCGGCGTACCGGTTCACGACGCGCGGGGACGTGACGGTCTTCGCCGACACCGGCGAGCTGCTG
Organism: Acidobacteriota bacterium; assembly: GCA_022821145.1. Lineage (GTDB taxonomy): Bacteria > Acidobacteriota > Terriglobia > 20CM-2-55-15 > 20CM-2-55-15 > JAJEDW01. Next base: position 1,463 of record JAJEEE010000056.1, on the reverse strand, counting down.
TTCGGTGTGGACCCCGGCGACGCGTTGTCGGTGGCCGCGCGTTTCGTGGGCGATTCCGGCGCGCGGCTCGAGCACGCCGGCGTTCTCCACGAGGCCGACCAGTGGACGCTGGTCGAGCGCGCCCGGTTGCCGATGCACCGGATCCGCGTGAACGACCGCGCGCGCACCGAGCTCTACGTCTCCGAACGGACCGGGGAAGTGGCGGTCCTGACGACGCGCGGCACGCGCGCCCTGGCATGGGTCGCGGCCATTCCGCACTGGCTCTACTTCACGCCCTTGCGCCTGAACGGGCCGCTGTGGGCGCAGACCGTCATCTGGCTGGCCGCCGCCGGCTGCGCCATGGCGCTTCTGGGCCTGTTCGTCGGCCTGCTCCAGTTCCGCCCGTCGCGCCCGTTCCGGTTCCGCCGCCTGCTGGAATACGCGCCCTACCGCGGATGGATGCGCTGGCACTACGTGACGGGCTTCGTCTTCGGCCTGTTCACGTTGACATGGGTCTTCAGCGGGCTGCTGTCGATGGACCCGTGGGGATGGGCCGCCGAGGGCGGCGTGGACACGGCCCGCCTGGAGCGGACCCTGACCGGCGGCCCGCTCGAGTTGGGGTTGTTCCCGAAGGCCGAGCCGGACGTTTGGGCGGCGGCCGCCGGAAACGGCGTCAAGGAACTGCGGTTCCTGCGAATCCAGGGCCGGCCCCACTACGTCGCCGTCGGCGGGGACGGCCGCGAGACGCTGATGTCCGCATCGCCGCCCGGGCCGCCGGCCGGCGCGGTCTCGCCGGCGCGTCTCCTCGATCAGGTGCGCGGCGCCTTCGGCGACGGCGCCGTCGTCGAGTCCGAGACGTTGACGGCCTACGACCACTACTACTATCCCAGGGCGGGCGCCCCGCCCCTGCCCGTGGTCCGCTTCAAGCTCGGCGACGCGGACCGCACGTGGCTCTACATCGATCCGGCCCGAAGCCGGCTGATGCGGCGGCTGACCGACCGCGGACGGCTGGACCGGTGGATCTACAACGGCTTCCACAGCCTCGACTTCGGCTTCTGGTATCACAATCGGCCGGCGTGGGACATCGGCGTGATCGTCCTCAGCATCGGGGGGCTGGCGACCAGCCTGATCGGGATGGGCCTGGGGTTCCAGCGCGTGGGGCGCGCCCTGCGGCGGACCCGGACCCCATAGTCGGGGCGCCCTGAGAAGCACTCGCGCGAGAGCAAAAAGGGCTTTGAGGCGTCCGGTGATTCGACTATGGTGTGTTCTCGATAGCAGACCGGGCCGGGGCGCGCCGCCGGACCCATGCCGCCGATTGGGCCGCGGGTTGCCCCGCGGGGCGGCGTCATGGAAACGCGCGGCGTCCCGCACCCGACACCACACCCCGCAAGGAGGTCCGCCGGTGTCCGAATCACCCGAGGACGACAAGAAACGGAACGTCCCTCGACGCGACTTCTTCAAGAGCGCCGCCGCCGGCGCCGCGG
>JAJEEE010000010.1 GCA_022821145.1 Acidobacteriota bacterium | reverse complement strand
CGTCCGCGGCCGCTTTCCCGGCGAACTCCTGGCCTTCGAGGATGGCGTCGGCGATCTTGGACGTGAACAACCGGATGGCCCGCAAGGCGTCATCGTTGCCCGGGATGACGTAGTCGATGACTTCCGGGTCGCAATTCGTGTCGACGACGGCGATCACCGGTATCTTCAGCCGTTTGGCCTCGGCCACCGCAATCTCCTCGCGGCGCGAGTCGATAACGAAGACGGCGTCGGGAAGGCCGGGCATGTTCTTGATTCCCGAAAGGTTCTTGTCCAGCGACAGCCGCGCGCGCTCGAGCCGCAACACTTCCTTCTTGGGAAGCAGATCGTAGCGGCCGTCTTCCTTCATCGCCTCGAGCTCCTTCAGGCGGCTGACCGACTTCTGAATCGTCGCGTAGTTGGTCAGCAAGCCGCCGAGCCAACGCTGATTGACATAGAACATGTTGCAGCGAACGGCTTCTTCGGCGATGGCGTCCTGCGCCTGGCGCTTGGTTCCCACGAAGAGGAAGTGTTTTCCCTCGGAAGCCAGCCCGGTGACGAACTGCGTGACGCCCTTGAACAGGTTCAAGGTCTGCTGGAGATCGATGATGTAGATTCCGTTCCGTTCTCCGAATATGTAGGGCTTCATCTTCGGGTTCCACCGCTTGGTCTGGTGACCGAAGTGGACCCCCGCTTCCAGAAGCTCCTTCATTGTGATCGACGACAAATGGACCTCCGTCCTATCGTTTGGAGAACTGGAATCGCCCGCGGGCGCCTTTCTGCCCGTACTTCTTGCGTTCCTTCATGCGCGGGTCCCGGGTCAGAAACCCGGCCTTCTTCAGCATGGGCCGCAGTTCGGGGTTGTATTCCACCAACGCGCGGGAAATCCCATGCCGGACGGCGCCGGCCTGACCGGTCACGCCGCCGCCCAGGACGTTGACCTGGATGTCGAACTTGTCCAGCGAGTCGGAGAGTTGGAGGGGCTGCCGGATGATCATCCGGTGCACCTCGTCGAAGAAGTGCGTCTCGAAGGGTCGCCCGTTGACCTTTATGTTTCCGCCGCCCGGTCTCAGAAAGACGCGCGCGGTCGATGTCTTGCGCCGGCCTGTGCCGTAGTACTGGACCGAACTCAATGAACCTCCGACCATGACAGCGCCTCGGGTTTCTGCGCCACGTGCGGATGCTCCGCGCCGCGATAGACGCGGAGGCGCCGCGCCAACTTCTTGCGCAGCTTGTTCTTGGGCAGCATGCCCAGGATGGCGTCTTCGATCATGCGCTCCGGGCGCGTCTCGAACATCTTGCGCGCGCTCACCTCGCGAAGTCCGCCCATGTACCCGGTGTGACGGCGGTACATCTTCTGGTCCAGCTTCTGCCCCGTCAGCCGGACGCGGCCGGCGTTGACGACGATGACGTGGTCGCCGGTCACGAGGAACGGGGCATAGCCCGGCTTGTGCTTGCCCGTCAACACGGTGGCCGCCCGCGAGGCCAGCCGGCCCAGCACCTGGTCGGCCGCGTCGATGACGAACCATCGATCCCCGGCCATCGCTTCGGCCTTGTTGAGAAAACGCGTCGGCATCGAATGCCCTCTCGAACCCAAACGCAAAACCGTGATAATACGCGGCATTCCGGCGCCCTGTCAACTCGCGTTTCGCCTCCGGAAAGGCCCCTCGGACCGGACCGCTGTCCGAGGCGGCGCGCCGGTTCATTCCGATCGCTGTTCCAGGACGTACAGGGTTCGGGGTCGCGGCCTTTCCACTCTAAGGAAGTCCGTCACCCGGTAGCGCCGTTCGAGGTAGTGACTGCACGTGGTGGCCAGCGTCCGCTGCCACCGCCGGGCCGATTCGGGGTCGTTTCGGAGCAACGCGCCGATGTCGGTGGGGATCTCGATGCCGACGAGCAATGCCTCGAGGCCCAGCACCGGCCGGGGTGCGCCGGGTCCGTCCGACGCGACGGCGGGGGGCAGCTCGTCCAGGTTATCCGGGATCGCCCCGGACCGGACGTCCCCCGGGGCTGGGGCGGGCGGGGCGTTCAGGTCCCATTCGACGAGCAGCCGGTCGGTGGGCATCCCGTGGTGCAGCGGGCTGCTGCTGTACCCGTAGATGTTGGTCTCGTACGCCAGCACGCGCACGCCCAGCTTTCGGATGTTGAAGTGCGCGTTCAGCGCCCGCAGCGGGTCGAACGTCCAGCGGATCCGATCGATGCCCGCCTCGAGCGCCGCCGTCCGCTGGGCCAGCTTGAGCCGGAAACCGACGTTCCTTCCCTGATGGTCCGGGCGCACGGCCGTCATGTGCGACCACCAGAAGAGCGTTCCGTCGGCATCGCGGCACAGGAGGGCGTAGGAGAAACCGATGGCGCCGCCGTCGGCCGACTCGGCCAGTAGCACGGAGCCGCCGTAGCGGTCGGCCAGGACGAGCAGCGGCGGGGGCGCCGTGTCCCGGGCGTCGGTGAAGCCCCACACGTCGCGCTGCAGTTCCATGCACGCGCCGACGTCGTCCAGGCCTTCCGCGCGCCGGATACGCGTGTCGGGTTCGGACATACGCGGGATAGAATACCGACTGTGACCGCGGGCAAGAACGGGAATTCCGGTGGGCGGGCTCGCTAGCGATGGACAAGCTCAGGATATCCGGCGGGGCCCGACTCGAAGGCTCCATTCGGATCAGCGGCGCCAAGAACGCGGCCCTGCCGGCCATGGCCGCCGCGTTGCTGACGGCCCGGGAGGTGGAGCTCCGGAATCTGCCTCTGGTCCGCGACATCGACACTTGCCGGCGACTGCTCTCCGGCCTCGGCGCGCACGTCGAAGTCCGCAACGACCACACCGCGCGGATATCGGCCACGGCGATCGCGTCGTGCGAAGCTCCCTACGACGTCGTCAAGACGATGCGGGCCTCGGTCCTCGTGCTCGGCCCGCTTCTGACCCGGATGGGCGAGGCCCGCGTATCGCTGCCCGGAGGCTGCGCCATCGGGGCGCGCCCGATCGATCTGCACATCAAGGGTCTGCGGCAGATGGGCGCCGAGGTGCACACCGAGCACGGCTATGTCGAGGCCCGCGCGGCCCGGCTCGAGGGGGCCGAGATCGTATTCGACAGGATCACCGTCACCGGGACGGCGAACCTGATGATGGCCGCCGTCCTGGCCCGCGGCCGGACCACGCTGCGGAACGCGGCTTCCGAACCGGAAGTCCGCGACCTGGCGGACATGCTGAACCGCATGGGGGCCCGGATCCATGGCGCCGGGGGTTCGACCGTCGTCGTCGACGGCGTGGACGAGCTGGGCGGCGGCGCGCACACGATCATGCCGGACCGCATCGAGACCGGGACGTTTCTCGTCGCCGCGGCCATCACGGGAGGCCGGCTGGAGTTGACGCACACGGATCCGTCCCTGCTGGCCAGCCCGATCGAGAAGTTGCGGCAGGCCGGTGTGCGGATCGAGAGCGGGCAGGATCGCGTCACCGCGTGTGCAGCCGGGGCGCCCGCGGCGGTCGATATCGAGACCCACGAGTACCCGGGTTTCGCGACCGACATGCAGGCGCAGTTCATGGCTCTGGCGACGCAGGCGCGCGGCACGTCGGTGATCACCGAGAACATCTTCGAGAACCGCTTCATGCACGCCAGCGAGCTGGTCCGGATGGGCGCCGACATCAAGGTCGACGGCTCGCGGGCGATCGTGAAGGGGCCCGTCCGACTGGGCGGCGCGAGCGTGCTGGCTTCGGATCTGCGCGCGAGCGCGTCGCTGGTGCTCGCGGGGCTGGTGGCGGAAGGCGAGACCGTCGTCGACCGGGTCTATCACCTGGACCGCGGATACGAGCGGATCGAGGAGAAGCTGGGCGGCGTCGGCGCGTCGATCGAGAGGTTGACGTGAACGCGCCGGGTCGGCTGCGGCGTGTCGTCCTGCTCGCCGCGGTTTCGAACGCCGTGGCCGTCGCCGCCATCCAGCAGCCACCGTCGACCGGGACGATATTCGGGCGCGTCGACCTCGGTTCCGAACTCGCCGGCGACGACTTCGCCGAGGCGGTGCTCTTGTCGCCCGAGTGGGCCGTGGCCTGGAACGGCGAAGTGCAACGGCGGATCGACGACGACTTCTCGCGGAACATCGCCGCCGTCGATCGGGATCGGGAACTGTTTGGGCTGATCGCCGAACGCGCGGAGCGGGAGGCGACCATGGCGGTGATCGCGCGGATGAGGGCGAGCCTGGGCGGAAACCTCGGTGACGCCGTTCGGACGATCGACGGCGACGGCGCGTTCGAGTTCGCGCGCGTGCCTTACGGCGCCTATCGCGTCATCGTCGTGGCCAGCATTGCCGGCGCCGGCCGAATCTGGTCCGGGGCCGTCACGGTGCGGAGTTCCGTTCCCGAGCTCGTCGAGGTTCTGGACACGGTTCGGTGACCCGGCGGTTCCTCATCGTCGCCGGCGAGGCGTCCAGCGAGATGTACGGCGCCGGGGTGGCCGCGGCGCTTCGGCGGCGGTTTCCCGGCGCCGTCGTCTTCGGGCTCGGCGGACCGCGCATGCGTGACGCCGGCGTCGAGTTGGAGGCCGACATCAGCCGGACCGCCGTCGTGGGCCCCTTCGAGGCTCTCGGGCACGTCGGCGCGCTGTATTCCGTGTTCCGGAAGCTCGCCGGCCGGATCGAGGCGGCGCCGCCGGACGCCGCGGTCCTGATCGATTTTCCCGATTTCAACATGCGCCTCGCCGCGCGGCTCAAGGCCGCCGGCGTGCCCGTCGTCTACTTCATCGGCCCGCAGGTGTGGGCGTGGCGATCCGGGCGCGTACGACGTCTGCGGCGTCTGGTCGACAAGATGCTGGTGATCCTGCCGTTCGAGGAGGAAATCTACCGGCGCGAGGGCGTCGACGTGGAGTTCGTGGGACATCCCTTGCTCGACACGGTGCGGGCCCGGATGTCGAGGAGCGTCTTCCTGACCAAGTACGGGCTTTCGGGCGAGGATCCGGTGGTGGCGGTTCTTCCGGGAAGCCGCCGGAAGGAGATCCGGTACATTCTGCCCACGCTGTGCCTGGCCGTCGACCGGATCCGGGCCGAGAAGCCCGGGACGCAGTTCGTTCTGCCCGTGGCGCCCGGCCTGCCGGCCGATTACGTGCGCGGCTACCTGGGTGAACGTCCGATCCGCCTGGTGACGGAGGACGCCTACGACGCGATCCGTCATTCCCGCGCGGCGATCGTGGCCAGCGGCACCGCGACGCTGGAGACCGCGTTGCTGGGCACTCCCGAGGTCATCGTGTACAGGATCGGACGGGCCACCTGGTTCCTCGGGCGGTTCCTGCTGAAGATTCGAATGTTCGGCCTCGTCAACATCATCATGGGGCGGGAAGTGGCGCCCGAGCTCTACCAGGACCGGATGACGCCCGAGAACGTCGCCGGGATGACGCTGAAGCTGATGGACGACGTGTGGACGCAGTCCCGGATACGGGGCGACTACGAGCAGTTGCGGCGGCGGCTCGGCCGCGGCAACGTCGCGGAGCGGGTGGCCGCCGCCGTCGACGGCGTCCTGTAGGCGATCCGGGCCGTTCAGCTCTCGTCGACGCCGATCGACACGCCGGCCAGCGAGAGGATCAGCTTCGAGTGGATCGGCTGTCCTCCGGCGGTGGCGGGCTTGAAGACGGCGGTGAACAGCAGGTCGTCCAACCACGTGTCCACGACCGGGCTGTCGTCCGGACCCGAAAGCACGATGTAATAGGGGACCTTGCCGTTCTTGTCGACGTAGATCTCCACGAACAGCGGCTGCGTGAGATCCGCCGGCGGCCTTTCCAGGCGGGTGTAAGTGTACGGGCTCAGTTCGATGCGGCTCGATTCGTAGGCTTCCATGTTCTGGAGCATGAAGCCGAAGAGCAGCACGGTCGAAACGACGCCCGCGACCGCGGGGACCGCCAGCGGCCGGATCGTGTTCGCGGCCCATACTTCCAAGCGTTCCCGGATGCGGGCCAAGCCGGCCGGAACGCGTTCGTGGGACAGCCGGACGCGGGTTTCCAGGACGAGGTCCGCCGGAACCGGCGGCGGTTCGACGGACCGCAGCAGGTTGCGGACCGATTTGCATGCCTGAAGCTGACGCTGACAGGATACGCACGTCGCCAGATGCGCTTCCAGTTGCGCGGCCTCGTCGTTTCGCGCCATCGAGTCGATGAAGGCGCTCATCAGGGATTGAGCCTTGCCGCAGCCGATGTCCTCGGCTCGCGGCGAGTCGCCGAAGTTGTCGTTCCAGTACTTCATGATCCTACCCTGCCGATCCGGAACGGCCCGCGCCGATGGACCGGCTCTCGTTCACCAGGAGCCGATCGGCCGCACCGAGAGGTGCCGGACCAGGTGTTTCTTGAGCTCGCCGCGCGCCCGCGCGAGTCGGGACTTCACCGTGCCGATCGAAAGGCCGAGGATCTGGGCGATCTCCTCGTAGGAAAAGCCCTGAATGTCCCGAAGCACGACGATCGACCGATGTTGCCGCGTCAGCTTCGCCAGACCGGCCTGAATGGCCTCCTCGCGTTCCTTCTTCCGTAGCGCGGCTTCGGGTTCCAGGCCCGGGGCCTGGAGTTGGATCGGGACGCCGCGATCGTCGTCGCCGGAGGGGCCGTCGTTCAGCGGCAGGGTCCGATGCCGGAAACGCCGTTTGGCCCATCGCAGCCGGTTGAGGGTTTCCGAAAGCGCGATCTTGAATATCCACGTCTTCAGGCTGCATTGTCCCCGGAAGCGCCCGATGTTGCGGAACACCTTGACGAACGTGTCCTGCGTGACGTCGGCGGCCTCGCCGGGATCGTTCAACATTCGGCAGGCCACGTGGAAGATCCCGGCGTGATACACGCGGACCAACTCGTCGTAGGCGGCGTCCTCGTTCGCGCGCAACCGCGAGACGAACAGCGTCTCTTCCGTCGACAAACCGTCGGCCGTGCTGAGATCCGTGTAGGAGATTTCTCGGGGCAACATCACATCGCCGGCCCTCCGCGACGGGTTCGACGCGAACCCGCGCTGCCCTGAGGATCGGAACAGCCTGATAGATTAGACACCCGTACTACGGCATTGTTCCACGAATTCGACGCCGTCGTCGAGAAGACGCCGGCTTGCTTCCAGGGTCGGCGCCTCGACATAAACGCGGAGCACGGGTTCGGTTCCCGAGGGGCGAAACAGGATCCAGCTTCGGTCGTCGAGGACGAGCTTGACGCCGTCCACCGTGCGGATGTCGGCGACCGTCCGCTCCCCGATCCGGCGCGGCGGATCGTCTTGCAGACGCGCGCGCACCCGCGCCGTGGTGGGTTCGTCCAGGTGCATGTCGCGGCGCGCGTAGCGAAACTCGCCGAACTCGTCCCACATGTCCCGGATCAGACTTCCGAGCGGTTTTCCGGTCTCGGCCAACAAGTCCAGCAACAACAAGTGGACGGCGACTCCATCGCGTTCCGGAAGATGCCTCGACATGCCGATGCCCCCGCTCTCCTCCCCGCCGATCAGGATGGTCCGCTCGAGCATCAGTTCGGCGATGTTCTTGAAGCCGATCGGCGTTTCGAACACCTCCAGCCCGAAAGCGGCGGCGACAAGACCGACCAGTCGGCTCTGCGAGAACGTGTGGGCCACGGCGCCGTCCCATCGCCGCCGCCGCCGGAGGTGGATCAGAAGCAGTGGCAGGATCTCCAGCGAGCTCACGAAGCGTCCGTCCTCGGCGACGACGCCCAACCGGTCCGCGTCTCCATCGGTCGCAAGGCCGATGTGGCTCCCGGACGCGCGGACGGCCGAAACGAGCGGGTCCAATTGAGGCAGCATCGGCTCGGGCGCGATTCCGCCGAACATGGGGTCGGGCCGGGCTCGGAGAGTCCGGACGCTGCAGGTGGTCTCCGCCAGCCAGTCTTCCAGCAAACGGCCCCCGCAGCCGTGCATCGAATCCACGGTGACGCGCAGTCCCGACGCCGCCAACCGCGGCCAGTCGATCAGGCGCCGCAGGCTGTCGACGTACTCGGTTCCGGGGGACGCGAACTCGATCCCCTCCGTCGCCCGGCGCACCGGCCGGCGGCCCAGCAGGCGCTCGATCTCGGCCGTCATGGCCCCGGTCGCGCTGCCGCCGAATGCGCCCTTGACCTTGAAACCGTTGTATGACGCCGGATTGTGGCTGGCCGTGATGACGACGCCGCCCGTCAGGCCGCGCCTGCGGACTTCGTAGGAAACGTAGGGCGTCGGGCAGGGCCGGTCCAGGAGCAGGACCCGGAAACCGTTTCCGGCGAACACCTCGGCCGCGGCGCGGGCGAAGCGGTCCGAAAGGAAACGCACATCGTGGCCGACGATGATCGTACGATCCCGCCCGCCGAGCGAAAGGAAGTAGTCCGAAGTAGCCTGCGCGGCGACTCGCACGTTGTCGAACGTGAACTCGTCGCCGATGATCGCACGCCAGCCGTCGGTGCCGAAACGGATCATCGCCGTTGCGCCCTCCCGGGTAGCCTTGGCCCTATAGCGACGAGAAATCCGTGATCGATGACATGCCGCCCAGGACCGTCCCGCTCCTGAGCACGGCCGATCGGCCGACGGAACAGCTCCGTCCGAGGATGCTGCCGGTCACGGACGCGTGCTCCTCGATCGTGGCGCCCGGCCAGACGACCGAGTCCACCACGCGCGCCCCCTCCCGGATCCGGCAACTCGGTCCGATCACGGACGACGCGATGCGCGCGCCCCGGCCGATCGACACGCCCGGCGCGATCAGGGAGCGTTCGTCGATGGATGCGTCGTTTTCCACGCCGCCGGTTTCGAGCGTCGTGGGCGGGATCGACGGCGAGTGGAAGCGCCCCGCCAGGATGTCCATGTGCGCTTCCAGGTAATGCCGCGGCGTGCCGATATCGATCCAGTAGCAGTCGGAGGTGTAGGCATACACCGGCAGCCCCGCTTCCAGCAGCGCCGGGAAGAGCTCGCGCTCGAACGAGTACGGGCGGCCGCCGGGGATGTGTTCGAAGACCCGCGGCTCGAGGACGTACGTGCCGGCGTTGATCTGATTGGAGGTGATGGCGTCCATGTCGGGCTTTTCCAGGAACCGGGTGACGCGGCCGTCGTCGTCGTGCTCCACCAGCCCGTAAGCGGACGGATCGTCGACCGGCGTCAGGACGATCGTCGCCACCGCGCCCCTCTCCCGGTGCGCCGCGATGACCGCCGGCAAATCCAACGACGTGAGGACATCGCCGTTGAAGACGACGGCGGGCTCGTCGATCCACTCCTCGGCGTTCTTGAAGGCGCCCGCCGTGCCCAGGGGCTCGCTTTCCACGGCGTAGCGCACGCGGACGTCGAAGTCGGCGCCGTCCTTCAGGAGGTCCTCGATCTTTCGCGGCAGGTAGGCGAGGCTGAGGATGATCTCGTCGATCCCGGCGGTCTTCATCAGGTCGATCTGGTAGAGCAGGAACGGCCTGTTCGCGACCGGCACGATCGGCTTGGGCGTGTTCAGCGTAAGGGGTCGAAGGCGCGTTCCCTTGCCCCCTCCCAGGATGAGTCCTTTCATAAGGCAGCCCCGATTGTACCGGTTTGCGGGCGTGAATGCGCAACGCGGTCCCGCCCACGGGCGCGCCCGGGAAACGGCGGGTCCCACACGGCTTTCGAGTGGACCGGATACGGCGCTTATCTGATAGACTGACGCCCCGGACCATGAATCTTCCGAACGCGGTCACGTTGTCGAGGATTTTCCTCGTTCCCGTGCTCGTGGCGCTGTTGCTGACCCGTTACAGCGCTTCGATCGCGGCGTGCGTGTTCCTGGCCGCGGCGATGACGGATTTCCTGGACGGCTACCTGGCGCGGTCGCGCAATCAGGTGACGACGCTGGGCACGTTGCTGGATCCGCTGGCCGACAAGCTGCTGGTTTCCGCGGCGTTCATATCGCTCGTTCAGCTCCAGCTCGTGCCGGCGTGGATGGTGGTCATCATCATCGGCCGCGAATTCGCGGTGACCGGGCTCCGCAGCATCGCCGCCTCGGAGGGCTTCACCATCGGCGCTTCCGAGCTGGGCAAGCTGAAGATGGGCGCCCAGGTGGGGGCGATCACCCTGCTCATCCTGGGCAGCGAATACGCCGTCCTTCAGACCCTGGGAAGCGTGGCCCTGTACATGGTCGTCCTGTTCGCGGTCTGGTCCGCCGTGGACTATTTTCGGACGTTCTGGTCCAAGATAGACGACCGGTTCAAGGCCCAGGAGGAGCGACGCCGCCACGTTCTGCTGAAGAAGCGGCAGCGCCGCCATGCTCCAACTCAATAGTTCCCAGAAACAGTCGCTTCTCAGGATCGCCCGGGGTTCGGTCGAGGGCCGCCTGAATCCCGGCGCCGAGCGCGGCGCGCCGGACTCGAATCTACGCGACAAGCGGGGCGTATTCGTTTCCATATACAACGGCGGCCGGTTGCGCGGCTGCATCGGCCGGGTCCACGCGGACGCGCCGCTCTCCCAGGCCACCTCCGAATGCGCGGTCTCGGCGGCTTTCGAAGACCCGCGCTTCGTCCCGATGAGCCTCGACGAGTTGCGGGAAGCCACGTTCGAGATCTCGGTCCTGTCTCCGCTCGCGAAAGTCGAGGACATCGAAACCGTCGAGGTCGGCCGCCATGGACTTCTGGTCGAGCAACACGGCAAGCGCGGCCTGCTGCTGCCTCAGGTCGCCGTCGCATGCGGATGGGACCGCGACGAGTTCTTGCGAAGGACATCGATCAAGGCCGGGCTGGAGCCCGAGGCGTGGCGTACGGGCGCGAGCGTCTGGGCCTTCGAAGCGGTCGTTTTCGGCGAGGGAGAGACGTAGTGCTCCTGCAGTTGCCATTCCACGGCATCGATCCGGTCTTCCTGCGCCTCGGTCCCGTCGAGCTCCGGTGGTACGGCCTGATGTACATGCTGGGGTTCGTCGTCGCCTATTTCGTGATGCGCCGCGTGGTGCGCGTGCATCGCCTGGGAATGTCGCGGGACGAGATCTACGACATCCTGTTCTACATGATTCTCGGGGTGCTCATCGGCGGCCGGGCCGGGTACATCCTGCTCTACGATCTGACGACCTACCTCGAGAACCCGGCCGCGATCGTCGCCCTGTGGCGCGGGGGCATGTCGTTTCACGGCGGTCTGGCGGGAACCGCCGTCGCCGCCTGGGTTCTGGCCCGGCGGCGCGGATGGCGCTTCCTCGACATCGCCGACCTGGCCGCCGTCGCCACGCCGATCGGCCTCGGGCTCGGCCGGATCGGAAACTTCATCAACGGCGAGCTTTACGGCCGGGCCTCGTCGCTGCCCTGGGCCATGGTCTTTCCCGGCGGCGGGGACATCGGGCGGCACCCCTCGCAACTCTACGAGGCCTTGCTCGAGGGTCTGGTGCTGTCCCTGTTTCTGGTCTGGCTTTTCGGCCGGCGGCTCGCGCCGGGAGCGACTTTTTGGGGCTTCCTGGCGGGTTACGGGCTGGTGCGCTTCCTGGTCGAGTTCGTGCGGGAGCCGGACGCCCACATCGGTCTGGACCTGGGGCCGTTCACCCGCGGGCAGTTGCTCAGCCTGCCGATGTTCCTCCTGGGAGCGTTCCTGCTGCTCCGCGCATTCCGGGCCGCTCGATCCGACGGCGCCGCCCCGCACGGCGACGGGCGGACCTGACCGGACGCCGAACGGGACTTCCGCGCATCCGGGCGGGTGGCGCACGTCGCGCTATCTACCAATGAATTGAACCAGTTGACCCTGCACTGTGCTATTGTAAAAGGTTTCGGCCGGCCTGCATGACGGTTCGGTCGGCGCAGGCGTGGCCGGGCGGCGGCGGGGTCATACGATGTCGAGTCGAATCTACGACAACATCTGCGAGTTGATCGGGCGAACGCCGATCGTCCGGCTCGGACGTCTGGCGGGGCCGGAATGGGCCGAGCTTCTCGTCAAGCTGGAGTTCTTCAATCCCGGCGGCAGCGTCAAGGACCGGATCGGTTTGAGCATGATCGAGGCGGCCGAGCGCGACGGCCGGCTGGCCCCGGGCGGGACGATCGTCGAACCGACGAGTGGAAACACGGGAATCGGGCTGGCGATGGTGGCGGCGGCCAAGGGCTACCGGGTGATTCTGACCATGCCCGAGGACATGAGCCTGGAACGTCTCAACCTGCTGCGAGCTTACGGCGCTGAAATCGTGTTGACCCCCCGCGACGAGGTGATGCAGGGGGCCATCGACCGGGCGGAGGCGCTGGTCCGCGATCATCCGGACTACTTCATGCCGCACCAGTTCCGGAACCGGGCCAATCCGGACGCGCACCGCCGCACGACGGCGCGCGAGATTCTCGACGCCGTCGGCACGGAGTTGGATGCGCTCGTCGTCGGCATCGGCACGGGGGGGACGGCCACGGGAGCCGGTGAAGTCCTGAAGGAAGCGATCCCGGGCCTCGCCCTCCACGCGGTGGAACCCGGCGAGTCGCCGGTGCTGTCGGGAGGGGCTCCCGCGCCGCACCCGATTCAGGGAATCGGGGCCGGGTTCGTGCCCGAAATCCTCGACCGGGAGCTCATCGATCACGTGGCGCCGGTGGACTACGGCGATGCACGGGCCGCGGTCCGGCGCCTGGCCCGCGAGGAGGGGATACTGACGGGCGTGTCATCGGGGGCGATCCTGCACGAGGCGATGCGTGTCGCTCGAGAGCTGGGACCGGGGCGCCGCGTTCTTGCGATCCTGTGCGATACGGGCGAACGCTACCTCAGCACGGAGCTCTTCGGTTAGGAGACTGTGGTGATCCCCGGACCGGTGTGCGCGTCGCTGGCGCCGGCGCAGGTGTCCGAGATCCTCGACGCGGATATCGAAGGCGCCGATTGCGTCGAGGTGCGGCTCGATTACCTGGACGATCCTGACGCCGCGCGCCGCGTCCCGTGGAGAGCGTTGCCCGTACCGGCGATCGCCACGTGCCGCGGCCGGGATCGGGGCGGCCGGTTCGACGGCACGATCGACGCGGAGCTGGCGACGCTGGCGGCCGCCGCCTCCCACGGCGCGCGGTTCGTCGACGTGGACTACCGTTGGGCCCGTCCCATCGAAGGCGCGGACGTGATCGCCTCCTATCACGATTTCGAGCGCACGCCGGACGATCTGGAGGGTTTGGTCGGCGCCGTGTGCGACCGGCCGGGGGCCATGGCCAAGGTCGCGACCATGGCGCGTTCGTGGTCGGACAACCGCCGGCTGCTCGACCTGTTGAAACGCCGCTGGCCCAAGCCGCTGATCGTCGTGGGCATGGGGGCCGTCGGCGAGATCACGCGGGTGGTGGGTCCGAGCCGCGGGAGCGTGCTCACCTACGCGGCGGCGGGCCGGGGGTCGGCGCCGGGTCAGTTGTCGCTGGACGAGATCGTCCGCACGCACCGGGTGCGGCGCCTCACGCCCGGTACGGGCCTGATCGGAATCGTCGGCAACCCGGTGGCGCACTCGCGGTCGCCGCGGTTGCACAACCGGGCGTTTCGCGATGCGGGTCTCGACCTGGTCTACATGCGGTTCCCGGTCGAGGACGTCGGCGATTTCTTCGAGAACGCCGAGGCGCTGGGGGTCGTGGGTTTCTCGGTGACGATTCCGCACAAGGTCGAGGTGATGCGTTTCCTCGACGGCGTGTCCGAGGAGGCGGCCGCCGTGGGCGCGGTCAACACGGTGTATCGCCGCGGAGGACGATGGATGGGTGACAACACGGACGTCGGCGGGGTCCGGGAGGCGCTCAGGGACGTGAACGTCCGCGGCCGGCGCGTCGTCATTCTCGGTTCCGGCGGCGCCGCCAGGGCCGCCGTCGCGGCGCTGGGCGAGGCCGGCAGCGTGACGCTGTTGTCGTCCAGCCGCGAGCCGGGCCGGCTCGAGTGGTCGCGGCCGGTCGACGTCGACGCGATCGGGAACTATGCGCGGCATGATGCCGATATCCTGATCAACGCGACGCCCATCGGCATGAGCCCGGCCTCGGACGCGTGCCCGGTATCGGGACCGATCCGGGCCGGCGTGGTCTTCGACATGGTGTACAACCCCCCGGTGACCCGGCTGCTGGCCGAGGCCCGGAGGCAGGGCAAGACGGCGATACCGGGAACGGCCATGTTCGTTCGGCAGGCGGCCCGGCAGTTCGAGATATGGACCGGGCGGCCGGCGCGGCCCGAGCTGTTCCAGGCGGTCGTGGCATGAGTTCCCGGCGACACGTGAGGGTGCCGGCCAGCACGGCGAACCTGGGGGCGGGGTTCGACGCCCTGAGCCTGGCCATCGCGGTGTACCTCGATGTCGAGGTCGTTCCCGACGCCGGGCCCGGCCAGACACGGTTCGCGGCCGCGGGCGTCGACGCCGACAAGATCCCGTCCGGCGCCGACAACCTGGTCGTCCGGGTGATGCACCGCGTCGCCGAACGGCGCCGCCGATCGCTTCCGGGCGCGCTCTTGAGGGCGTGGAACCAGATTCCCATCGCCCGCGGAATGGGAAGCAGCGCGGCGGCGATCGTCGCGGGCGTCTCGTGTTACGAGATTCTTGCGGACGAGACCTTGACCGAGGACGAGCTCTTCGATTGCGCATTCGAGTTCGAACCGCATCCGGACAATCTGGCCGCCGCCCTCCGCGGCGGGCTTGCGGTATCGGCCGCCCGGCCGGACGGGCCGACGCTCGTGTCGACGTTCGGGGTCGCCGAAGGCGTGCATCCGGTTCTGGTGGTTCCCGAGTTCGAGTTGTCGACCGAACGGGCCCGCGAGGTGTTGCCGGATACGTACAGCCGCGCCGACGTCGTGTTCAACGTTCAGCGGGCCGCGCTGTCGGTGGGCGCGCTGACGACAGGCCGGTGGGATCTGCTGGCCGAGGCGATGAAGGACCGGATGCACCAACCGTATCGGGCCTCGCTGATTCCGGGCCTGGAACAGGTGCTCGCGCTCCGCGCCGACGGCCTGATCGCCGCCGCGCTCAGCGGCGCCGGTCCGACGGTTCTGGCGCTGGCCAGAGAAGATTGCGCCGATGCGATCGGCCGGCGGATCGCGGGCGTGTTCGAGCAGAACGGCGTCCGGTCCTCGGTGCACGTGTGCGCGATCGACACGACCGGACGGGTATTCCATTGAGCGGGCCATCGACATGACGAGAATCCGGGCAGGCATCCTGGGCGCGACCGGAACGGTCGGCCAGCGATTGATCCAGGTGCTGGACAACCATCCGTGGTTCGAGATCACCGCGTTGGCGGCGTCGGATCACTCGGCCGGACGGCCGTACGGCGAAGCGGCCCACTGGCAACTCGAGGCCCCGATGCCGGAGCGGCTGGCCGCGATGCGCGTCGACGCCTGCAAGCCCGGGCTGGACTGCGACTTCGTGCTGTCGGGCTTGCCGTCCTCGATCGCGGCGCAGGTCGAAGTCGAGTTCGCGCGGGCCGGATATCCCGTGGTGAGCAACGCGTCCACCCACCGGATGGACAACGACGTGCCGTTGATCGTGCCCGAGGTCAACGCGGCTCATGTCGAGGCGGTGGAGACGCAGCGCCGCCGCATCGGCGGCCGCGGTTTCGTTGTCACCAACCCGAACTGCTCGGTGATCGGGCTGGTGATCCCCCTGGCCGCCATCGACCGCGCGTTCGGGCTCGAGGCCGTGCACGTGGTGACCCTGCAGGCGCTGTCCGGCGCCGGGTACCCGGGCGTCGCTTCACTGGACATCAGCGACAACGTCCTGCCCGATGTCGGCGGCGGGGAGGAAGCCGGAAAGATCGAGAGCGAGCCGTTGAAGATCCTGGGCCGATGGACCGGAGAGGGATTCGAGCACCGCGCGTTTCCCGTCAGCGCGATGACCCACCGGGTGAACGTCCGGGACGGGCACCTGGAGGCCTGTTCCGTCACGCTGAAGTCGGCGGCGTCGCCGGACGCGTTGGAGGAGAGCCTGCGTGGCTTCACGTCCGACATCGACGCTCTGGACCTGCCGTCGGCGCCCCGCCCGGCCATCCTCGTCGACGGCCGGGCGGACCGGCCGCAACCCCGCCTGGACCGGGACCGGTCCCGCGGCATGGCGGTGATCGTCGGTCCCGTGTCCCGGTGTCCGGTCCTGGGATTCAGGTTCCGCGTGCTCAGCCACAACACGCTGCGCGGGGCGGCCGGCGCGGCCCTGCTCAACGCGGAGCTCCTCTACCGGCGCGGGTGGATCGGATGAACTCGTTGACGCAGATACCGCCCGGGACGCAAATCCTGATCGGAGACGCCGTGCGCCGGCGCCGGGCCGTCGAGCGCGCCATATTCTCGGTCTTCGAAGGCTGGTCGTACCAGGAGATCATCCCGCCGATGCTGGACTACCTGGACGTCTTCGTGAAGGGCATGGGCCACGAGTTGGAAGACCGGATCTACCGGTTCATCGACAGGGAAGGCAACGTCCTGGCGCTCCGTCCGGAATTCACCTCGTTGCTCGCGAAGACGGCGGCCACGCGGCTCTCGCAGGAACCCGGACCGATCCGCTTGTCTTACTCGGGCGAGGTGCTGCGGTTCGAGACGACCAAAGGAGGTCAGCAGCGGGAGTTCGCCCAGATGGGCATCGAGCAGTACGGCGTCTCGTCCGCCAGCGCCGACGCCGAGGTTCTGCTCGTCTGCATGGAGTCGCTTCGAAGCCTGGGCGTATCGGACTTTCAGATCAACCTGGGCAGCGTCGACTTCTTCGGCGGGATCGTGGATCGGATCGGTCTCCCGGATTCCGATATCGACCGGTTGAAGGGCCTGTTGAACCGCAAGGACCAGAGCGGCCTGGAACGGATGCTGGACGGCCTCGATATGGAGGAGCGCCGCAAGGCGGTCCTGCGGGCCGTGCCGCACCTGACCGGCGGCCGGGAGACGCTGGACGCGGCCCGCGGCCTGGTTCGCAACGAACGGTCGCGCCAGGCGATCGCGCACCTGGAATCGATCTATTCCGTCTTCGAAGAGCTGGATCTGGCAGGACGCCTCACGATCGACCTCGGGGAGATCCGGGGATTCGACTACTACAGTGGCATACTCTTTCGGGCCTATGTTCCCGGCCTCGGGTTCGAGGTCGCGCTCGGCGGCCGGTACGACCATCTCCTGGCACAGTTCGGCCACGACACGCCGGCCGTCGGATTCTCCTTCACCCTGGAACGACTGGAGCAGGTCGTGGCCCGCCCCTTCCCGGCCGGGCGCTCGGCCGAGGGCCGGCCGTCGGACGCGGCCAGCGTCGCCGATGCCGTGCGCCTGCGCGGCGAGGGCAAGGCGGTGCGCCTGTGCTCGTGATCGCGATCGCGAAAGGACGGTTTCTGGCGCCGTCGCTCGCCGTGCTGGACCGGGCTGGAATCCGTTTCGACGAGGACGTGACCGATTCCCGGCGCCTGGTATTCGACTCGTCGGATGGGCAATGCCGCGTGATTCTGGTCAAGCCCATCGACGTCCCGACCTATGTCGAATACGGCGCCGCGGACGCCGGCATCACCGGGCGCGACGTCCTGCTCGAGTCGCGCGCCGATGTCCTGGAGCCGCTCGATCTCGGATTCGGCCAGTGCAAGTTGGTGGTGGCCGCGCCGAACGGCGCTTCGTCGGCCGACGCGGACCGGCCGATCGTTCGCGTGGCGACCAAGTACCCGAATGCGGCCACGGAGTATTTCAACCGGCGCAGCATTCCCGTGGAGATCATTCCCCTGTCCGGCTCGATCGAGCTGGGTCCCCTCGTCGGACTGGCGGACCGGATCGTCGACCTCGTCGAGACCGGGCGGACGCTTCGCGACAATGGGCTGGTCGTTGTCGACGTCATCGCCGAAAGCTCGGCCCGCCTCATCGTCAACCGCGCCAACTACCAGACGAAACGGTCCGAGATCGTCGGTTTCGTCGACGCGCTCGAAGCCGCGGGTCCGCGCGCGGGGAGGGCCTGATGCGAATCGTCGATCTGACGGATGGGCTCGATTTCTCGACGGTCGACAGGCTGATCGAGACCCCCGACGTCGGGACGTCGGTCAGCGCCGCGGTCGCGGATATCGTCGACGACGTGCGCGCCCGGGGCGACGCCGCGCTGTTCGAATACACGCGCGAATTCGACGGCGTGCCGGTCGACTCGCGCAACGTCCGGGTTACCCGGGACGAGATCCGGTCCCACGCCGCGGCGGCCGACGACGAACTCGTCGCGATACTGAAGGTGGCGATCTCCAACATCCGGCAGTTCCACGAGGAGCAACGCCAGGAACCGTGGGAAATCTACGGCGGCGACGGCGTCCACCTCGGCCAGAGGATCACGCCGCTGGGACGGGTCGGGCTCTACATCCCGGGCGGGCGGGCGGCCTATCCCTCGTCGGTGCTCATGAACGCCATTCCGGCTCAGGTCGCCGGCGTCGGGCGGATCGTGGCGGTGACCCCTCCCGGCGCGCTCGACGGGAACCCGCTGGTATCGGCGGCGCTCGACCTGCTGGAACTGGACGAGGTGTACCGGATCGGCGGCGCCCAGGCGATCGCGGCGCTGGCTTTCGGTACGGAGTCGATTCCCGGGGTCGACAAGATCGTCGGGCCGGGCAACACGTATGTCCAGGGCGCCAAGCGCCTGGTGTTCGGACGGGTGCACATCGACATGTTCGCCGGACCGAGCGAGGTGGCCGTCGTGGCCGATGAGACCTGCGACCCCGCCTGGATCGCCGCCGATCTCCTGGCGCAGGCGGAGCACGACGAGACGGCCCGGGTCTGGTTGATCTGCTGGTCGGATGAACTGGCCGCGGCGGTCTTCGACCAGGTTCAGGTTCAACTCGAATCGCTGGACCGCGACGCCATCGCCCGCATGGCCGTCGCCAACAACGGAATCAGCTTCGTCCTCGGCGGCCCCGACGACGCCGTCCGGCTGGTGAACCACATCGCTCCGGAACACGTCGAGGTGCTGATGGCCGAACCGGACGCGGTGGCCGACGGGGTCGTCAACGCCGGCGCCGTCTTCGTGGGGCGCTATTCCCCGACCGCCGTCGGCGACTATTTCGCCGGTCCGAACCATGTCCTGCCGACGGCTCGGACCGCGCGGTTCTTCTCGCCGCTCGGGGTCTACGATTTCCAGAAGCGGACCAGCGTGGTCCGCTATTCCGGACGCGCCATCGAGCAGTCGGGCGCCATGATCGAGAAATTCGCCACCGCCGAGGGTTTGACGGGACATGCCCGGTCGATCGCCATCCGACGTCATTAAGCGGGAAGTCCGGGAGGCCTCGGCCTACACGCTCAAGTACCTGGAAGCCGACGTCAAGTTGGACCAGAACGAGAACCCGCGCGAGATTCCCGATTCCCTGAAGCGGAAGATCATGGCGCGCTTCGGGGAGTCGGGATGGCGGCGGTACCCGGCGTTCGTGCCCTCGCGCATGACGGCGGCGCTCAGCCGGTTCACCGGGTGGCCGGCGGACGGCATCCTCGTGGGCAACGGCTCGAACGAGCTGATTCTGGCAACCCTGGTGGCCACGGCCGGGCCGGGCAAGACGGTCGCCATGCCCCAGCCGACGTTCACCGTCTATCGGCTCCTGGCGTCGGCCATGGGCGCGGCGGTCCGCGAGGCGCCGCTCCGCGCCGACCTGACGTTCGACGTGGAGGGGCTCCGGGCGGCCGCGCGCGAGTCGGACGTCACGATCATCTGCTCGCCGAACAATCCGACGGGAACGTTCCTGCCCGCGGCCGACCTGTCCGGGATTATCGCCTCGGCCCGTGGGTTGGTCGTCGTCGACGAGGCGTATCATGAGTTCAGTCGGCAGTCCGCCGCGCCGCTGCTCGAACGGTTCGAGAACCTGGTCGTTCTGAGAACCTTCTCGAAAGCGATGGCAATCGCGGGATTGCGGTTCGGTTACATGCTGGCCGGCCCCGGGATCGCCCGGGAAGTGAACAAGGTGAAGCTTCCCTACAACGTCAACGTGTTCACGCTGACCGCCGCCGAGACGCTGATCGACGCAGTCGACGAGCTGCAGGGATCGATCCGGGCGATCATCGAGGACCGGGAGCGCCTGAAGGCCGGGTTGGACGCCCGGCCCGGCGTCGAGGCGTTTCCCTCGGCCGCCAACTTCGTCCTGTTCCGGACGGCGCATCCCGCGGCCGAGGTCTTCGAACGGCTCTACGAGCGCGGCGTCCTGGTCCGTGACGTCAGCAACTACCCGATGTTGGACCGGGCCTTGCGCGTGTCGGTCGGGACGGCCGCCGAGAACGCGCGGTTCCTGGACGCACTGGACGACGCCCTGGAGGCACTCGATGCGCAAGGCTGAGAAACACCGGCGGACGAAGGAAACGGAGATTCGCGTGCGGCTCGACCTGGACGGCAGCGGCCGGCACGAGATCGACACGGGCATCCCGTTCTTCGATCACATGCTGGCGCAACTGGCGCGGCACGGGCGCATGGATCTGGACATCCATGCGCGGGGCGATCTGGAGATCGACGGCCACCACACGGTGGAGGACGTGGGTCTCACGTTGGGACAGGCGCTCAACGACGCCCTGGACGACAGGCGCGGCATCGCGCGTTTCGCCCATGCCTACGTCCCGCTCGACGAGGCGTTGAGCCGGGTCGTGGTGGACTTCTCCGGCCGGGGTTACCTGGTCTACGACGCCCGGTTCGAAACGCCGATGCTGGGCGGGCTCCAGACGGAGCTGATCGAGGAGTTCTTCAAGGCGCTGGCGCAGGAGGGCCGGCTGAACGTCCACGTGGCGTCCATCTACGGGCGAAACCAGCACCACATCGCCGAAACGATGTTCAAGGCCGCGGCGCGGGCGCTCCACCAGGCTTCCCGCGTCGTCGCCGCCGACGGCGAAATACCGTCGACGAAAGGAGCGTTGTAGCAGGTGACGCCCATGCCGTCGCAACCATCGTCGGCGATCACGATCGTCGACTACAAGATGAATAACCTGCGGAGTCTGGAGAACACGTTCCGGCGCCTCGGGTACACGGCGAGCGTCACGTCGGACGCCGCGGACGTGCTGGCCGCGGAAAAACTGGTTCTTCCCGGCGTGGGAGCGTTCGGCGACGCCATGGCGCATCTGGACGACCTCGGGTTGTCCGAAGCCGTTGTCGACCGGGCGCGCGCCGGAACGCCGCTTCTGGGGGTCTGTCTCGGGATGCAACTGCTGTTCGACGACAGCGAGGAATTCGGCCGACACCGCGGGCTCGGCCTCCTGCCCGGCAGCGTCGTCAAGCTGCCCGCGGGCGTCCACGTTCCCCACATGGGCTGGAATCAGTTGCACATGAGGCGTGAGGATCCGCTCCTTGAAGGCGTGCGGGGAGAGAGCTTCGTCTACTTCGTCCATTCCTACTTCGCCGCGCCCGAGGATCCGCACCTGGCGATCGCCGAGACGGACTACGGCGTCGACTTCCCCGCAGTCGTGGGGTCCGGCAACGTGTGGGCGACGCAGTTCCACCCGGAGAAGAGCCAGCACGTCGGTGAACGCATCCTCGACAACTTCGCAAGGCAATGAACGTCTATCCGGCAATCGACATTCTCGACGGCCGCGCCGTGCGGCTGCGGCAGGGCCGGAAAGAAGATGCGACGGATTACGGAGCGCCGGTCGAGATGGCGGCGCGGTGGTCCGGCGCGGGCGCGCGGTGGCTGCACGTCGTCGATCTCGACGGCGCGTTCACGGGCCGTCCCGTCAATACCGATTCGATTCGCGAGATTCGCGGGGCGTGTCCCGGGATCCGGATCCAAGTGGGCGGCGGCGTTCGCGACATGGACGCCGTCACGCGGTTCCTCGATATCGGGATCGACCGCGTGATTCTGGGAACGGCCGCCGTCGAAAGTCCGGAGTTTCTCGCGGAGGCCCTGGAGCGCTACGCGGACCGCGTGGCGGTCGGTATCGATGCGAGGGACGGCGTGGTGCGCGTGTCCGGGTGGACGGCGGGAGCGGGCGTCTCGGCGGTGGATCTTGCCCGGCGGCTGGAGGCGTCCGGCGTGCGGTTGATCGTCCACACCGACATCTCCCGGGACGGGGAGCTGTCCGGAATGAACGTTGCCGCGAGCCGAACAATGCTGGAATCCACTGGACTGCGCGTCATCGCTTCTGGTGGAGTGGCGACCTTGGCCGACGTCGCCGGCCTCCGGGATCTGGCCCACCCGCGTCTGGAAGGCGTCATTATCGGGAAGGCGCTCTACGAGGGGCGGATCGACCTGGAAGAAACCCTGGCGTTGACCCATGCTGGCTAAGCGTATCATTCCATGCCTGGACGTCAGGGACGGCCGGGTCGTCAAGGGCGTGAACTTCGTCGATCTGCGCGATGCCGGCGACCCGGTGGAAGCCGGACTGCGCTATTCCGAGGAGGGCGCCGACGAACTGGTGTTCCTGGACATCACGGCTTCCTCGGACCGGCGGGAGATCGTCGGCGAGATGGTCGGACGCGTGGCCGATTCGATCAACATCCCGTTCACGGTCGGCGGCGGCCTCCGTTCGCTGGACGACATCCGGGACATCCTGCGCGCGGGCGCCGACAAGGTGTCGATCAACACGTCGGCCCTCGAACGCCCGGAACTGGTCAGCGAGGCGGCCCGTCGTTTCGGCGCGCAATGCATCGTCGTCGCCGTCGACGCGCGCCGCGAACCGCGCTCCAACGGATCGCGGCCCGAATGGAAGGCCTACACGCACGGTGGACGGGTCCGAACCGAGCGCGACGCGGTGGAATGGGCCGTCGAGGTGGCCCGCCGCGGCGCCGGCGAGATCCTGTTGACCAGCATGGACGCCGACGGGACGCGCGACGGCTACGACCTGGAGTTGACGCGCCGAATCGCCGAGTCGCTGGACATCCCGGTGATCGCGTCCGGGGGCGCGGGCAACCTGGACCACCTGGTCGACGCCATCGTCGACGGCCGGGCCAGCGCCGTTCTGGCCGCTTCGATATTTCATTTCCGGCAATATTCGATCGGTCAGGCCAAGGACCATCTGCGCCGGAAGGGGGTCGTCGTCCGATGATTCGAAGACGCGAGCTGCTGGAAGAGGTCCGCTTCGGTCCGGACGGGTTGGCGCCGGCGATCGTGCAGGACGCCGCGACGCGCGAGGTCCTGATGCTGGCCTATATGAACCGGGAATCGCTGGATCTGACGCTGGAGCGGCGCGAGACCTACTTCTACAGCCGGAGCCGGCGGGAGATCTGGCACAAGGGCGAGACGTCGGGCAACCTCCAGTCGGTCCGGAGCGTTCGCGGCGACTGCGACAGCGACACCCTGTTGATCGAGGTGGATCCGGCCGGACCGGCGTGCCACCGCGGGACCTATTCCTGTTTCGGAGTCGAGCCGACGGCGGAGGGCTTTCTCAGGAAGCTGTACCGCCTGATCGAGGAGCGGAAGGAGAACCGGCCCGAGGGCAGCTACACGACCTACCTGTTCGACAGCGGCCTCGACAAGATCCTGAAGAAGATCGGCGAGGAATCGGCCGAAACCATCATCGCCGCCAAGAACCCCTCCGCCGGCGAGCTCGTGGGCGAGGCGTCGGATATGGTCTACCACTTGCTGGTCCTGCTCGTGGAACGAGGCGTGTCGCTGGAAGACATCGCCCGCGAGCTCGAGAACCGTCATGCGGCCAAGTCTGGAACAAGCTGAGCGCCTCGCCGCCGACGGCAACGTCATACCGGTGTACAAGTCGGTCGTCGCCGACTTCCTGACGCCCGTCTCCGCGTTCCTGAGGCTCGGCGAAGACCGCCCGCACGCGTTCCTGCTCGAATCGGTCGAAGGCGGCGAGAAGCTGGCCCGGTACTCGTTCCTCGGCCGCGATCCGTTCCTGGTTCTCAGCGTCGGGCCCGACAGGCCGAGCGCGGACGCCGGTGTGGAGATCCGGCACTACGACCGCGGCCGCGGCGGCGCATTCTTCGACGACCTGCGCCGGACCATGCGGCGTTTCCGGTCGGTGTCGGTCGAAGGGCTGCCGCCGTTCAGCGGCGGCGCGGTCGGTTACTTCGCATACGACATGGTGCGCCTGATCGAGGACATCCCGGCGACGGGCGCGGACGACGTCGGCATGGACGACGCCGTCATGATGTTCTTCCGGACCGTGCTGGCGTTCGACCACCTGAGGAACCAGATCCACATCGTGACGAATCTCTTCGTCGAGGAGGGCGGGCCGTCGATCGAGGCGCTCTACCGGAAGGCCGAAAGCGAGATCGCGGCGGTCGAGCGGCTGCTGACGCGGCCGTTCGAGATCCCGGCGCCATCGCGGACGGAGCGGCCCGCCGCCGTGACGTCCAACTTCGAGAAGGCCGACTACCTGGCCGCCGTGGATCGGGCCAAGGAATACATCGCGGCCGGCGACATCTTCCAGGTCGTCCTCTCCCAGCGGTTCGCGCTCGACCTGCCCGCCCGTCCGTTCCAGATCTACCGGGCCCTTCGCATGGTGAACCCGTCGCCCTACACCTATTTCCTGGACCTTCCCGACGGCGCCATCGTCGGGGCGTCGCCGGAGATGCTGGTCCAGATCCGCGGCCGGTCCGCGGCCTACCGGCCGATCGCCGGCACGCGCCCGAGAGGCGGCGACGACGCGCGGGACCGGGCGCTCGCCGAGGAGCTGGCGGCCGACGAGAAGGAGCGGGCCGAGCACGTCATGCTGGTCGACCTCGGCCGCAACGACCTGGGGCGCGTCTGCAAGTACGGCAGCGTGCGCGTCGAGGACTTCATGTTCATCGAGCGCTATTCTCACGTGATGCACCTGGTGTCGGCGCTCGCCGGGGAGTTGCGGGACGACGTGGACCGCTTCGACGCGCTGATGGCGTGCTTTCCGGCCGGCACGGTCTCGGGCGCGCCGAAGGTCCGGGCGATGGAGATCATCGACGAGCGGGAGCCGACGCGGCGGGGCGTCTATGCCGGATCCGTCCTGTACGCGGACTTCAGCGGCAACCTGGATTCCTGCATCGCGATTCGCACGCTCGTGGCCCGCGGCGGCCGGGCGCACATCCAGGCCGGCGGGGGGATCGTCGCCGATTCCGTACCCGAGAACGAGTACCAGGAGACGGTGAGCAAGGCGCGGGCCCTGATGCGCGCGCTGGAGCTGGCCGCCAACGGCCTGGAGACGTGACCACGATGATCGTCGTCATCGACAACTACGACTCGTTCACCTACAACCTGGTCCAGTACCTGGGCGAGTTGGGCGAGCGGCTCCACGTCGTCCGGAACGACAAGACGACCGTCGACGCGCTCGCCGGTCTCGACCCGGAGCGGATCGTGATATCGCCCGGACCCGGCGTGCCGTCCGACGCCGGGATTTCCGAGGCCGCGGTGGCGCATTTCCACGGCAAGATCCCCATCCTGGGCGTCTGTCTCGGCCACCAGGCGATCGGCGAGGTGTTCGGCGGACGCATCGCGCCGGCGCCGACCCTGATGCACGGGAAGGTCAGCGCCATCCGGCACGACGACCGGACCGTCTTCGAGGGACTGCCTCAAGGCTTTCCCGCCACGCGGTACCATTCCCTCGTGGTCACCGACGTTCCCGAGATCCTGGAAGTGACGGCGACATCGGATGACGGCGTCGTCATGGGCCTGCGGCACCGCGAGGGCCCCACCGAAGGGATACAGTTCCATCCGGAGTCGATCATGACGCGCGTCGGAAAGACCCTGCTCCGGAACTTCCTGAGAGTCCGGGCGGCGCGATGATTACCGATACCGTTCAGAGGCTGGTCGATGGGGGGGATCTCGCCGAGACGGAGGCCGGCGCCGTGATGGACGAGATCATGTCGGGCGCCGCGACGCATGCGCAGGTGGCCGCCTTTCTGACCGCCTTGCGCATGAAGGGCGAGACCGCCGACGAGCTGGTCGGCTTCGCGCGCGTCATGCGCGAACGCGCCGCGCCCGTGTGGGACGGGCCGCCCCCGGACGTTCTGGACACGTGCGGCACCGGCGGCGACCGGTCCGGGACCTTCAACATCTCGACGGCCGCGGCTTTCGTCGCCGCGGGGGCCGGGGCCACGGTCGCCAAGCACGGAAACCGGTCGGTCAGCAGCCGGTCCGGCAGCGCCGATGTCCTGGAGGCGCTCGGCGTCGACATCCAGATGCCGGTGGAGCGCCTCCGCCGGGCGCTTTCGGAGATCGGCATCGGCTTCCTGTTCGCTCAGGCGTTTCACAAGTCCATGAAACACGTCGCGCCGGTCCGGACCGAGATCAAGCTGCGGACCGTGTTCAACATCCTCGGGCCGTTGGCCAACCCGGCCGCCGCCTGTTACCAGGTGGTCGGCGTCAACAGCCCGTCGATCCTGGAACGGATGGCCGCCGCGCTCGGCCGGCTGGGCGTCCGCCATGCGTTCGTGGTTCACGGCGCGGGCGGCCTCGACGAGATTTCCCTGTCCGGGCCGACCGATATCCTCGAGGTGCGTTCCGATCGAATCCGTCGCTTTTCAGTGGAACCCGCCGACTTCGGCGTCGCGGCGGCGCCGCTGGACGCGATCCGCGGCGGCGGACCCGACGAGAACGCGGCGATCGTTCGCGAGGTGCTCGCGGGCGGGACGGGACCGCATCGCGACGCCGTCCTGATCAACGCCGCGGCCGCGATCGCCGCCGCCGGACACGCCGCCGACCTCGCTGACGGGTATGGCCGGGCCGCCGCCGCCATCGATTCCGGCAGCGCGCTACGGAAACTCGAGGCCTTGCGGGCCTTGTCGGCGTCATGACCAGAATAGAACCGGCGGAATTCCTGACGCGCATCGTGGGGGCGAAGCGCAAGCGGGTGGCCGACGCCGAGATGCGCGTGCCCGAGGCCATCGTGCGGAAGATGGCTGCGATGGCGCCGGACCGTCCGTCGTTCCGGAGCGCGCTGGCAGCGCCGGGGCGCACGCGGATCATCGCCGAGGTGAAGAAGGCGTCCCCGTCGGCGGGCGTGCTCGTCGAGGATCTCGACGCCGGCGCCCTGGCGCGATGCTACGCGGAGGCGGGCGCGTCGGCGATCTCCGTGGTGACCGAGGAGGATTTTTTCCAGGGCGACCTGGGCTGGGTGAAGGCCGCGGCCGAGGCGTCGTCGCTGCCCGTCCTCAGAAAGGACTTCGTCTTCAGCGAGTACCAAGTATGGGAGACCCGGGCGGCCGGGGCCAGCGCCATCCTGTTGATCGCGGCCATGCTCGACGCCGGCGACCTGGAACGGCTGATCGAGGCGGCGGCGGCGGCGCGCCTCGACGCGCTCGTCGAAGTCCACGACGCCGGCGAGCTGCAGTCGGCGGTCGCGGCGGGCGCGACGATGATCGGTGTCAACAACCGCGATCTCAAGACGTTCGAGGTCCGCTTGGAGACGACCCTCGAGCTGGCCGACCGGATGCCCGCCGGCGCGGTCTTCGTCACCGAGAGCGGGATTCGCACGCGCGAGGACCGGCTGCGGCTGGCCGAGGCCGGCGCCGACGCGTTCCTGATCGGCGAACAGTTGCTCCGATCATCCGACCCGGCCCAGGCCTTGAGGGGGCTGCTGTGACCCGGATCAAGATCTGCGGCGTTACCGGCATGGACGACGCCCGCGACGCGGCGCTGCTGGGCGCGGACGCGATCGGGCTCAATTTCCATCCCGAGAGTCCGCGGTGCGTGACGCCGGAGCGGGCGATGCGGATCATCGATTCGCTGCCGCCGTTCGTGACCGCCGTCGGCGTGTTCGTCAACTACGGCGATCCGGCGGCCCTGGAGGATTTCGCCACGTCGATCCGCCTCGACGCCGTGCAGCTCCACGGCGACGAGTCGCCGGACTATTGCCGCGTCATCAGCCGCGTGAAGGTGATCAAGGCGTTCCAGGTGACGTCGGAGTTTCACGTCGAGAGCCTGCGGAACTATCCGGTTTCCGGATTCCTGCTCGATACCTACAGCCGGGACGCGCGGGGCGGCACCGGACGCACCTTCGACTGGTCGCGTGCGGTGGGCGCCAACGCGTTCGGCCGCATCGTCATGGCGGGCGGCCTCAATCCGGAAAACGTCGGGGCCCTGGTCGCGGCGCTGCACCCGTTCGCCGTGGACGTGGCCAGCGGCGTGGAGTCCGCGCCCGGCCGCAAGGACTATGACCTGATGCGGCGCTTCGTGGAGTCCGTCCGCGAGGCGGACCGAGAATGACGAGGAGACACGGTCGATGACAGGATTGACCATGGTGAGGAAAGGCCACTACGGCGCATACGGCGGGCAGTTCGTGCCCGAAACGTTGATGTATCCGCTCGAAGAGCTGGAGGCGGCCTACAACGACGCCAAGGCGGACGCCGGCTTTCAGGCCGAGCTGGGGCGTTTGTCGGAGCGCTATTCCGGCCGCCCGACGCCCTTGTACCACGCCGAGCGGTTGACCGAGGCCGTCGGACGCGGTCGGATCTACCTGAAGCGCGAGGACCTGAACCACACCGGCGCGCACAAGATCAACAACTGCCTGGGCCAGGCGCTGCTGGCCCGGCGCATGGGCAAGAACCGCATCATCGCCGAGACAGGCGCCGGCCAGCACGGCGTGGCCACGGCCACCGTCTGCGCCCGGCTCGGGATGGAGTGCGACATCTACATGGGCGAGGAGGACATGCGGCGGCAGGAGCTGAACGTCTTCCGGATGAAGCTGCTCGGCACCCGCGTCCTGCCCGTCGCCTCGGGCAGCCGGACGCTCAAGGACGCAATCAACGAGTCGATGCGCGACTGGGTGACCCACGTCCGCACCACCTACTACATGCTCGGATCGGTCCTCGGACCCCATCCGTATCCCGAAATGGTCCGGGACTTCCAGTCGGTGATCGGACGGGAAGCACGCGCCCAGATCATGGAGCTTGAAGGCCGCCTTCCGGACCTGCTGGTGGCCTGTGTCGGCGGCGGTTCCAACTCGATCGGGCTCTTCCACCCGTTCCTCGACGACGCGCGGGTCTGCATGGTCGGCGTCGAAGCCGGGGGCCGCGGCCCGTCGCTGGGGGACCACGCGGCCCGCTTTTCCGGGGGACGGCCCGGCGTGCTGCACGGCACGTACTCCTACATTCTTCAGGACGCGGCCGGCCAGATCGTCCCCACCCATTCGGTCTCGGCCGGCCTCGACTACCCGGCCATCGGGCCCGAGCACGCGGCCTTGTACGAGACGGGCCGCATCGTCTACACGTCGGTCGACGACGCCGCGGCCCTGGAAGCCTTCCATCGCCTGAGCCGCCTGGAGGGGATCATCCCGGCGCTGGAGAGCGCGCACGCGGTGGCGTACCTGTCCCGGGCCGACATCGGCCCCGACGACGTCGTGGTGGTCAACCTGTCGGGCCGCGGCGACAAGGACGTCACCGAGGTCGCCCGCATCGAAGAGGACGGTTCTTGAGCCGCATCGACGCGAAGTTCGCCGAGCTCCGGGCCGCGGGCCGGAAAGCCTTCATCCCCTACCTGACCGTCGGGGATCCGGACATCCCGACGAGCGGCGACATCGTCCTGGCCATGGAGGCGGCCGGGGCGGACATCATCGAGATGGGTGTCCCGTTCTCCGATCCCATCGCGGACGGCCCCGTCATTCAGCGCGCCACGGACCGCGCGCTGAAGGGGGACGTGTCGCTGCCGCGCATCCTGGAGCTGGTCCGATGGGTTCGCGACCGTTCCGACATCCCGCTGCTGGCGATGAGCTACTACAACCCGTTGCTGAGCTTCGGGCTGGAGCGCCTGGGCCGAAGCGCCGCCGACGCCGGGCTGGACGGTCTGCTGGCCACCGACCTGACCGTCGAGGAGTCCGGACCCTTCGTCGAGGCCATCGGCGGCGCCGGCTTGAACACGGTCTTCCTGGCGGCGCCGACAAGCTCGCCGGAGCGGATCGCGTCGATTGCCGAAACCTCCACCGGGTTTCTCTACGCCGTGTCCCGGACCGGGGTGACGGGCGAGACAGACGCGCTGTCCGACGAACTGGCCGGCTTCGTCCGGCGGCTTCGCCGAAGCACCGGCGTGCCCGTCGCGGTCGGATTCGGTATTTCCAACCCCGAGCACGTCCGCGCGGTGTGGTCGGAGGCGGACGGGGCGGTCGTCGGCAGCGCGATCGTGCACGCAATCGAGAAGGCCATCGACGAGGGGAGCACGGGGAGCGAGACCGCCCAACGCGTGGGCGCCCTCATCCGATGGCTGCGCGGCGAGGGCGAGGCGCAGCCGGCGTGAACAAGATCGTCGCCAGCCCCGCCGAGGCCGTGGCCGACATCGCCGACGGCGCCGTCATCATGTCCGGCGGGTTCGGCGCGTGCGGGATACCCGAGAACCTGATCCAGGCCATCCTGGACCGGGGCACGCGCGAGCTCACCATGATCAGCAACAACCCGGGGCTCGAGGACTTCGGGCTGGGACGCCTGCTGAAGGCCGGACGCGTGCGCAAGATGGTGCTCAGCTACGCCGGCGACAACAAGCGGTTCGGGCAACTTGTCATGTCCGGCCGCCTCGAGGCCGAGTTCGTGCCGCAGGGCACGCTGGCGGAACGGATCCGCGCCGGCGGCGCCGGCATCGGCGGCTTCTACACGCCGACCGGATACGGCACGCCCGTCGCCGAGGGCAAGGAGGTGCGCGAGATCGGCGGCCGGATGTACGTCTTCGAAGCCCCGTTGCGGGCCGACTATGCCTTCGTGAAGGCGTGGCGGGCGGACGACTGGGGCAATCTCGTCTACCGGAAGACGGCCCGCAACTTCAACCCCGTCATGGCGACGGCCGCGCGAACGACCATCGCCGAGGTCGAGGAAGTGGTCGAGCGCGGGGTCCTGGACCCGGACGCCGTGCACACGCCGGGCGTCCACGTGCAGCGGGTCGTGCGCGGCCCGCGCTACGAGAAGCCGATCGAGAAACCGACCGTGCGGTTTCGATAGGTCCGGAGAGCAGGTTTCCATTGGACGACCGACACGTCATCGCCCGCAGGATCGCCCGGGAATTCACCGACGGCATGTACGTCAACCTGGGCATCGGCGTGCCGACGCTGTGCTCGAACTACGTTCCGGAGGGCGTGGAGGTGGTCCTGCAGGCCGAGAACGGCATGCTGGGCATCGGTCCGTATCCGGAGGCCGGCGAGGCCGACGCCGACCTGATCAACGCCGGCAAGGAAACCGTGACCGAGTTGCCGGGTTCCTCGTTCTTCTCCACCGACGATTCGTTCGCGATGATTCGCGGGGGCCACCTGGATCTGACCATACTGGGCGCGATGCAGGTCGATCGGAAAGGCAACGTCGCCAACTGGATGGTCCCGGGGCGGCTGGTCAAGGGGATGGGCGGCGCGATGGACCTGGTTTCGGGCGCGCGGTGGGTCGTCATCGGCATGACGCACACGACGCGTGACGGGGAACCGAAGCTGCTCGACGCCTGCACCCTGCCGCTGACCGGCGTCGGCGTGGTCAACCGCGTCGTGACGGAGATGGCCGTGATCGACGTCACGCCGCAGGGTTTCCAACTTCAGGAGCTTCGCGACGGCGTGTCGCTGGACGCGGTCCGGGCCGTGACCGCCGCCCCGCTCTCGGTGGCCGGCCATGTGGGACGGTTCTGAGGGCGGCGCCCGATGAACGTCGCCGTCATCGGAACGGGCTACGTCGGACTGGTCGCGGGCAGTTGCTTCGCCGACAGCGGCCACGACGTGATTTGCGTCGACAAGGACGCATCCAAGATCCAACGGTTGTCCGAGGGGCGCGCCACGATCTACGAGCCCGGGCTGCCCGAGCTTCTCGAAAGGAATCTGCGCAACGGCCGGTTGCGCTTCACCACCGATCTGGCGGCGGCGGTGCGGGCGTCGTCGGTGCTGTTCATCGCGGTGGGAACGCCACAGACCGGGGGCGAGCCCGACCTCACGGAGGTCGACGCCCTGGCCGGCGCCATCGCGCCCGCGATCGACGACTACAAGGTGATCGTGATGAAGTCGACGGTTCCGGTCGGGACGACCGAGCGCGTAGGCGAGCGCATCCGCGCCGTCGCGCCCGGATCCATCGACATGGTCTCCAATCCCGAGTTCCTGAAAGAGGGCGCCGCCGTCGAGGACTTCATGAAGCCCGACCGCGTGATCATCGGCGCCGGGAGCGCGCGGGCGGCCGTCCTCGTTCGGGAGTTGCACGCCCCGTTCGTACGGGACGGAAGCTCCGTTCTCGTGACCGACATCCGGACCGCGGAGATGACCAAGTATGCGTCGAACGCGTTTCTGGCGACGAAGATCTCGTTCATGAACGAGTTGGCCAACCTGTGCGAGCGCACGGGCGCCGACGTCGACCGCGTCCGTGAAGGCATGGGACGGGACGCGCGGATCGGGGCGTCGTTCCTGTTCGCCGGGGTGGGATTCGGCGGGAGCTGCCTGCCGAAGGACGTCGAGGCCATGACCGCCGCCGGACGGAAGAACGGTTATCCGTTGCGCATTCTCGAAGCCGTCCGGAAGGTCAACGCCGAGCAGCCCCGGCTCTTTCTCGACAAGGTCCGCGATCACTTCGGAGGCGCGCTCGGCGGCCGGCGCATCGCGGTCTGGGGGCTGGCGTTCAAGCCGCGCACCGACGACATGCGCGAGGCGCCGTCCGTGGAGATCGTCAACGGGCTGCTGGAGGCCGGCGCCGCCGTCGCGGCCTGCGATCCCGCCGCCATGGACACGGCCCGCGCGATCTTCGGTTCCCGCGTCGACCTGGAAGCCGACGCCTACGCGTGCCTCGCCGACGCCGACGCGCTGTGCGTGGTCACGGAGTGGCCGGCCTTTCGCGACCCCGACTTCCAACGGATGAAGACCGGTATGCGGTCGCCGGTCGTCTTCGACGGGCGCAACGTGTATTCGCCGGACCACATGCGCGACCTCGGCTTCACCTACTACGGCGTCGGACGACGATAGTGCGCGCCGTCGTCACCGGTGGAGCCGGGTTCCTGGGAAGCCACCTCTCGGAACGCCTGCTGTCGGACGGCTGGGAGGTCGTCTGCGTGGACAACCTGTCGACCGGCCGGCGCGCGAACGTCCAGGACTTCGCACCGGCGCCCGACTTCGAGTTCCGCGAGCACGACGTGACGCGCCCCATCACGCTGACCGGCGGCGTGGACGCGGTCTTTCACCTGGCGTCCCCGGCGTCTCCGCCCGACTACCTGAAGATGCCCATCGAGACGCTCGAGGCCGGTTCCGCCGGCACCCGCAACGCTCTCGACCTGGCCCGGCTCCAGGGCGCGCGTTTCGTGCTGGCCAGCACGTCGGAAGTGTACGGGGATCCGCTGGTCCATCCCCAATCCGAGGACTACGCCGGCAACGTCCACCCGCTGGGGCCGCGCAGCGTCTACGACGAGGCGAAGCGGTTCGCGGAAGCGATGACGGCGGCGTATGACCGCCACCATGGCATGGACACGCGGATCGTTCGCATCTTCAACACGTACGGCCCCCGCATGCGCCCCGACGACGGGCGCGTCGTGTCGAACTTCATCGCGCAGGCGCTCCAGGGGGAGCCGCTCACCGTCTACGGCGACGGCGGACAGACCCGGAGCTTCTGTTACGTGTCGGACCTGATCGAGGGGATCGTGAAGCTGGCCGAGGCGCCCCGGAGCGATGCGACGGCCCGGCCCTTCAACATCGGCAACCCGGCCGAGCGTACCGTCAAGGACTTGGCCGAGCGCGTCCTGCGGCTGACGGGCAGCCGCAGTCCGATCGAGCGCCGCGAGCTCCCCCGGGACGACCCCAAACGCCGGTGCCCGGACATCACGCGGGCGCGAGCCGAACTGGGCTGGCAGCCGCGGGTCGACATCGACGACGGCCTCCTGCGGACCATCGACTATTTCAGGCAGGTCCTGGCGTGATCCGGGCCGCCGGGGACGCTACTCGACGATGGTCGCCTGGTTGATGTAGTCCAGGTCGGGGAAGTTCTCGATCAGGTACGGGTTTCCCTGGGTCTGGAGGAGCCCTTGGCTCGGGCCGCGCCCGTTCGGCGCGCCTTCGCCGTACCCGCTGTAGAGGTCGTCCACCACGTCCATGCCTTCCACCACTTGCCCGAACGGCGAGAAGCCCTGCGAGTCGAGGCCGGAATTGTTGCCGTAGTTGATGAAGAGCTGCGTCGTGCGCGTGTTGGGGCCCGCCATCGCGTAGGAGACATAGCCGCGGCGGTTGCTCTCGCGCACGGGGTCGTCCTGAATGCGGGCCTCGCGCCACAGGGTGTTCAGCTCCGGGTCGCCGCTGATGCCGAACTGCGCCATGAAGCCGGAAAGGACCCGGAAGAAGCGGACTTCGTCGTAGTAGCCGCGCTTGACCAGGTTGTAGAAGCGGTCGGCGCCCAGCGGCGCCCATTCGCGGGTGACCTCGATCGTGAATGTTCCCTTGGTGGTGTCGAACTGGGCGCGGAACGTGTCCGGCGCCGTCTCGTTGGCGTCAGCCGGGTTCATCAGAGCTTCCTTTCCCCTGTCCTGGGCCGATGCCGGCCCGGCGGCGAGCAGCAAGGCCGCGAGGCCGAGCGCCGGTGCGAATCGATGCGACATGCGTATGCCTCCAGAATCGATGAAACGAACGCGTCAGTGTACCTTCAAAGCTTGTGCGCAATCCAGTCCGGCAGGACGCGGATGAGCCACGCGATCAGCCGCCACCGGCGCGTGATGTACACGTGCTTGCGCTTCCGGAGGATCGCCCGGTGAATCTGGCGCGCGGCCTCTTCGGGGGTCGCCACCCAGAACGGCTTGTCGCTCTTCAGCAGCGGCGTGTCGACGTATCCGGGCTGCACGTCGGTCACGGTGATAGGCACGTTCTGCCGCGCGAACTTGTGCCGCAGACCCTGCATGTAGTGGGACATGAACGCCTTGGAGGCCCCGTATGCGGGTGCTCTGCCGTAGCCGCGCAGCGCGGCGACGGACGAGATGCCGGCGATGGCGCCGCCGCCCCGCCCCACCAGGTGCTCGATGGCCGCGTTGGCCGTGGCCGCGAAACCGCGCACGTTGATGTCGATGGTCTCCCGCTCGAGCGCCCAGTCCAGATCCCAGTTGGCGAAGCCGACGCCCGCGTTCAGCACGAAGAGCTCCACGTCCCGCATCTCGTCGATCAGATGCCGCAGCCCCGCGACGGCGCCCTCGGTATCGGCCACGTCCATCCGACGCGTCCAGGTGCGCGTCGGCAGGCTCCGGGCAAGCTCCTCGAGCAGCGGCAATCGGCGCGCGGTCAGGCCCACCCCGTACCCGTCCTCGGCCAGGACATGGGCTAGCGCCCGCCCGATGCCCGACGAGGCGCCCACGACGATGGCGTTCTTCATCGCCGCGCGCGGTCGGACCGCGGCGCCGGATCTTCGTCCACCTCCATCCAGCCGAAGCGCCGCAACAAACCGTCCAGAAACGCCAGCACTCCGCGGAAACTCCGAACGCCCGCCGCGGTGTGAGCCAAGGGTTCGGCAAGCCGCCCCTGGATGCGCCGCGCCTCCCCATCGACCCGCTCCGACAACCGGTCGGCTTCGTAGTCGATCGTGGCCAACCCGTAGCGAAGCCGGTTGTCGGCCCGATCGAGATGTTCCTGCGCCGTGACGACGCGCGCCCGAGCGCCGGCCGACAACTCCGCCGCCTTGGCCGAGGCCGCTTCCAGGCGCTCGAGGTGGTCCTTGAGATCGGCCGCCGCCGCGCGCGTCTTCGGCCCCCAGTGGTCCGCGGCGTCGGCGGTGCGTTTGAGCCGCCGGCGCATCATCCACAGGAACACGGCGTTACACGCCACGAAGACGAGCATCAATCCCATGAACAGCGTCAGCATGCTCGAACCAGGATACCGGGCGCGGTGGTCTTTTGGGCGGCCGTTTCCTATAATTAAGGCGATTCGAGCAAGCTGCGGGCGAACGCATCCACGGCTTTTCGAAGGCCCGGGAGAGGTGCTGGAGTGGCTGAACAGGGCTGCCTGCTAAGCAGTTGCACGGGTGACTGTGCCGGGGGTTCGAATCCCCCCCTCTCCGTTCGTACATGTTATTGATGTGACTCGTCTTGTCGACGGCCAGCCAAGAAGTGTCGACACGCGGGTCGCATCCGCTCGCGGGACTAGGGAACGCGATGCGGGCCCGGTAACGGTGGAGTCGCAGGTTAGGCGTAGTCGTACGACGCCGAAGTTGAGAAGGATCAACACGCGAGGGTTCGTCTAACGCATCCGGAAACGCAACCCTGCCCCGCTGGTGGCGCGCTAAGAGTGTTCGGCCACCAATTGTCCCAGCGTGCCGACGATCCCGACTGTCGGGTAAATACTTAACTTGTACACTGGTACAAAACAAACTCGTACAAACTCGCCTGATCCCGTACCGAAGGCACCCGCGTCGGTCGCATTCTGAACCTGTACCGTCAGAGAAATACTGAACTTGTACACGCTCTTCGATCTCCGTATAATTGGTGGCCGGGTGATCCGTGGCCACAATAAAGCGAAGTCTTGAGGGTTATAAGAGGCTAGGCAAACGCTATATTCCTCCACTGAAGCAGTTACCGCAGATGCGGGAGTATAGTTATGTGAATGACATGCTTCCGGAACTCATATGGCTGGGTCTCATTCACGACTTCGCCGGCTATCACTTTGGCGCAAGAACGCTCAAAGTTGTCGTAGACACTTCGAAACACATCCCGGTTGGAAAAACACCTTTCAACCTCGCTCTGCAAAGTGCTTACTCCGATCTGTCGACTGATGCGAAATCGACGATCGTGCGTCATTGGCAGCAGGAGGGAATGTTGGGTACGATCCGTGACGCGATCGCCCCGCTTCTCCTGCTATACGAAGGATCTTCATTGACATTTGTTGGCCGGCCCAACAGTGTCCCGTCAGAAGAAGAGCTCATTGACCGACTCAGTAAATCGGTCGCAAATCATCTTGATAAGAGTGAGACTCCAGGTGTCGTTTTACATGGTACGTTGCTACTGACGCGACTTATGGCTGGGACGATAAAGATTTCTCGCGAGATCGAGATTCCGGACCTTAACGCAGTGATTGACAAACCAGATAGCGACGAAGCGAGGACAGCTGCGTCATTTATGAGGGCAGCTGCCGCGGCGGAATGGGGAATGCTGGGGGTCGCAAGCGATTGGTCGCGGCACTTCTGGAATCGGAACGCTGAATTGAGTAAATGCGAACTCCCGGATCACTGGCAAAGGCATGACTGACCAAATATTGTCGCCGCTGGAAAATTTTCTCGACCGGTATTCGGAAAACGTAATCGAAGGTTTTGAAGCGAGATGGAAGAGCTATACGCCTGAAATCTATCAGAATGAGATTTCGGAAGCGATATGGGGGTTGGTCTCGCGCCAAGCGACGCTCGCCGTGGAAATGGCACGCAATCCCGGCATATGGAATCCCCACGTGGCCCCGATCCTGTTGAGATCGATGACTGACGTACACATCACGCTCGCGTGGATTGTCGATGATCCTGCCAGTCGCAGCAAAGAGTATATTAAATACGGTATAGGTCAAGAGAAGTTGTTCCTGGAATACTTGAAAAATGAATCCGAGGAAGTCCCAGACGGTGAACTTGACGGACCGCTCGAACAGCTCATCGAATTGAGTAGCGCGTGGCTCAGTACTCAGCTATCGGAGTGGGCCATTGAAGTAAACGTTGGCTCTTGGTCAGGAAAGTCCTCGCGCGAAATGGCGCAAGAGGCGAATTGTCAATCGCTCTACAAGTTCGCCTACGTGCCATTCAGCGGCGCGGTTCACAGCATGTGGCAGCACGTCGGGAGATTCAACGTCGTGCCTTGTAAGAGTCCTCTGCATAAACGTCATCGAATCCCGGTGATCCCCGACTTCGACTCGGATCCAGACTTTCTGTACCGCTCGGCCAAGTACGTCAGTCGTTCCTACAACACCGTCAGCGAAAAGTTAGATCTGGAGGTTGATGTTAGTGTTCCTGTCGACTTTTTTGTTGATCAGCATCCGTTCAGAGTTGAAAGCAGTGACGGTCGCGAGTAACCGGTGCGATCGAAGGGTGCGGTTAATTGACGTAGGTGTGATAAGGGAATCAAGGAGTCAAGACGATCGGGAATCCAGCATACGGCGTCAGACGAGGTTGATGTCGCCGGCGCGGTGCTTTGCGTCCGACGCGCTGGATCCGAGGCTGTTAGGAAAGACCCTCCAACAACGGGATCTTGCTCGTGAGTGAGCGCGAAGGATCGTTTTCGGCGTGAGTCGCAGGCCGCAGGTGGCAGTGACAACCGGTCGTGAACGCGTGCCGCAAGCAGCAGCGGGCTAAAGTCCGGACACTTGAAAAAGCGCGTCGAATCGTGCTCGTCCCATTCTTTCAAGTTCTTGGTGTTGCCGCTCGCTAAGTTGTGACCGCAACTTGCGTGCATTGTCCAAGTAGCGTTCCAAGTTCCCCGCAGTCAGGAGAAAGTCGACCGACGTTGTAGCT
This sequence comes from Acidobacteriota bacterium, assembly GCA_022821145.1. Lineage (GTDB taxonomy): Bacteria > Acidobacteriota > Terriglobia > 20CM-2-55-15 > 20CM-2-55-15 > JAJEDW01. Next base: position 86,132 of record JAJEEE010000010.1, on the reverse strand, counting down.
CTCCAAGCGAGCCGATACACGGCTCTAGCGAGTTTTGCGTCGATCGCCTTTCGCGGTGGTACCATGTCATCGTCCTTTTGCTGAACGTAGAATCCCGTCTGTTTCTCGGTGTTCAGATCTGTGTACGCCGGTTTCTTCAGGTACTCCTGTACCGCGTCGCGATCGTCCCTCAAGAGTTGAATCATGATGGGGACCGCCTTGTCAAACGCGGCGTCCTTACCATGCCTTGAGTCTGACACGGACAAACTAATGATGAAGAACGGGAAGGCCTCGAACATCTCCAGCTTCGCAGAATGGCTTTTCAGGGAGCGGCGGAACCGCCGATCCTTGTCATCCTCGGGCCGCGCGAAAAGGAGGCCATCGATAGCACACAGCTTCGCCAATTCCTCGATCGCTAGCACTGCGATCGATAAAGCAGGAGCGTGCAAGCCGGTATCCAAGAGTGTCCTCGATGCGGCGACGAGGTCTAGCGAATTCTGCCAGCACGCGCGGAAGCCCGTCTCGACGAACTCAAGAGATCTCCGGTAGTGCCGCCTCGTGTTACGTGAGCCTTGTACCTGTTTCTTCCCCGACATAGAGTCAACAAACGATAACCAGCAAAGTTCTCCGTCCTTGTCAATGGTATCACGGACTCTCTATTTAGATGGTGACGACCGGGATCGTAGGTTTCGCTAGCTTGTCGAGTGTTCCGGTGCGCTGTCCGCGACTGCACGCGAAGTCTGCGCCGGCACCGCGAGAGTTCAGGGACCATGACACGATCGCCGCGTTCAGCGCGAGGGACAACTGGTCGGTGTTACTCGGTGGTCAGCTCGGCGGAGGGGTCTTCGCGGGGACGAGTCAGGCCAAGACGGAGTGCAACGCTATTGTTCCTATTCGGGCGTGTGACGGGTACCGTGGCACGTTGTCGCGTACGACCTTGGAGTTCGGCTGGTGTCAAGTTGAGGACTTGCCGGACATGCGGTGGCGTCGATGTGTGATGAGGGGGCGTGCTTCGGGACCTCGGTTTCGGGGATTGGAACGATCGGCGGCAGCTTAGTGTCGGCAGGTTAGTTCGATCGAGCGCGGGACGGAGCGCGAGAGCATGTGTTCGGCTTTTGACCGTGCAGCACTTGTCCAGCCACAGGCGGTTCGTTCGCTCGATGAAGCTGTTGACATACGGATGCCGGGACTGTGTCCGACGGTGCACGATGTCATGTAGGGTGAGCGTCAACTGGTACGGATAGCGTTCCGGCCGTCCGCAGTAGTCACGGCCGTTGTCGGTGAGAACGGCTGCACTGAATCACCCAAGCGCCTGGTAGAAGGGCCGGACGCGGTCGTCGAGTCCGTTGGCGGCCGTGATCGGCATCTTCCACATGTAGACTTCTGCGAAGGCCAGCGAGCAGAGAACATCGACGGCGATCTGGACATGGATTTCGCCGACAGCGTTGAGGGTCCCCCAATAGAAGGTGTTTTGGTTCAGCAGTTTGCCGGGTGGTTGGGCTTCGATGTCCAGCATCCGAAATTCACAGGAATGACGCTCCAGGAGCCGGATCTGCTCATCGCTGAGGGTGAGGGTGTCGTTCTGTGCATGGCGTCCAGTTCGCGCGGCGTGGCCAACAGTTATCGGTCTCACACGAAGAACGGCGAAGCGGGCGGGCAAGGTATGGCATGCATCCGCTGTTCCTCATCCCATCCCCATCGCCATGATCGCCGCCTTGATCGGCGAGTCGAAGAACTGCCATTGAATTGCGGTGATGATCGCGTCGGGGACCTCGGCGACATCGCGCTTGTTGTCGCTTGGGATCAGGATGCGCTTGGCGCCGGCCTCGACGGCGAGTTGCATGCGCTCGGGAAGCGAGTCCACCTTGATTAGAATGCCCTGGACGCTCATCTCGCCGAGGACGACGGTACGGTCGAGCACCGGCTTCTCGAGTATTGACGACACCAGGGAGATGAAGAACGCGACGGCGGTCTCGGCGCCTTCTTTCGCTTGATTCAGGTTGATGGCCTGCGTCGTGAAGTCGTAGGCCTTCAGGTCGTGGTCGATCCCGAGGTTGTGGACGTTGGCCTTCAGGTAGGCCTCGGCTGTTTTTACGGCCTCCTTCATCTTGCTGGACAGGTTGCCCAGCGGAATGATGCGTCCCGAGCCGCGATTCATCTGCGTTTGTAAGAGAAACAGGACCAGGCGGTGGTCGGAGACGTCGGAGCCGATCGTGTAGATGCTGCCTGGCGGCAGGCCGCCTTCGGCGAGCAGGGAGCCGCCGCCCATTTCGGGCAGCGGCACGAACGTTTCCTGGTTGGTCTCCTTGTCCGTGTAGGAGAAATTCGTGCCCCAATACTCCAGGCCGCCCATCTTCTTCAACTGCTCCTTGACCCTTCTGCGCATCTCCATCGCGTAGGCGAGATACTCCTCGGCCTCTTCCTTGCTGACCTCGCCGTGTGGGTGCAGCAGCTTGATCAACCCGGACACTATCTTGCGTACGGCTTTCTGATCGCGGCCGCCGAGGTGAGTGCCGAACGTGAAGTACCGTTCGGCATAGTCGGCGTAGCTCTGCTTGCGGAGTTCGCGGAAGACTTCTGCGAGGTAGTCCGTCACGACGCCGAAATGATCCGTGTAGGCGGCGTCGGATGTCTTCTGAAACTCCCACCCCGGGATGTAGGCGTGAATGCGGTCGTAGAACGCCGTGTCCATCTCGGTCGGCATGGGGTAGAAGAGGTTTGAGGTTCTGACGATCGTGTCGATGTCGCCGTCAAGGTTTCCGACGAAGACGACGGAGCCCTCGGCCGTGATGATGTCTCGGCCGCGGCTGAAGGCGCCGTCTTCCATGTAGCCCTTCATGATGTTCAGGCCGCTCTTGTCGGTGAACCGAACCCCGGCCGCCTCGTCGAAGGCCACCACGTCCCACAGACAGACCAGCCCTCGTTGGCCGGACGACAGGTTGACGAACATTTGAGCTGTCGTCGTTTGCCCGCCTGACACCAGGTGGCAGTAGGGGCTGAGTTGTTGGTACACGAAGCTCTTGCCGGTGCCGCGCGGACCCAGCTCGATGGAGTTGAAGTTCTTCTCGACGAACGGCAGGAGCCGCAGCATGTAGTGCAGTTTGCGCCGCTTGGTGTAGTAGGGATGTTCCGGCTCGTAACCCAAGGAGCGCATCATCAGGTCGAGCCACTCGTCGCGCGTGAACCGGCGGCGCCCCTCGATGAAGTCGTCGAGTCTTCGTGACGAGAGCTGGATCGGGCGGATGCTCTCGACGAAGAACGGCCGGTTCTGGTTCTTGAAGATGTACGCGTCGTCGTATCGCAGCGTGACCTCGGCCCAGATGCCGCCCATCAACAGACGGTCGTGCCGGCGCACCTCGCTCTCGTCGATGTTGACGTAGTCGAGGTCCAGGTTGGACAGCCGAGCCCAGTATTTGTCGTGGGTTTCGATCAGACGCACGGAGATCTTGTCGATGATCTCGAACGATGTGTGCTGCTTGATCGCGGACTTGACGGCCTCGCGTTCATCGGGTTTGACGTACTTGCCGGCGAGCGTGTCGCGGACGAACTCCAGTCCCTCGCGGATCGTCTCGTCATCGGTTGACGCGCAGTATTTTCCGAGAAGAAACTCGATGACGAACGCGGGCACGCCGAAGGCAGTGCGCATGCGGCGCAAGAGGTCCTTGCGAACGACGAGGCCGGGGTAGGCCTCCGTTGCCAGGGTATCGAGATGGTTCAGGGCGAATCGTTCGTCGGTCATCGGTGTTTCGCTACATGTCCCGGCCGACGGTCAGCTTGACGCCGCCAGGCGGGAATTGCTCCGTCGTTTCGATGTCGCGGATGTCCAGATGAAGGGTCTCGCGCGCCGAGAAAGACTGGGCCGTGTGGAAGAAGAGGGTCACGTTCTGTTCGTCCGCCTCCGCATCGAGGCGCACTTCCTTGGGGCGCCCCGTTGCCAGCACCGAATCGTGTGGGTCCGCGGAATCGGTCCGCAGCACGTCAAGAGCCAGCGTGCGGCCGGTCGGCGCGAAGAGCGCCATCTGTTCACTCTGCGACGAAGCCGGAGGTTTCGCCTGCAGGGTCACCTTCACGGCGGTTCGCATCAATTCGAGCGTGGGCAGCACCACCTCCACGCCGATCCGCTTTGCGGAAGTCGTCCGAGTGCGCGACACCAAGTGAGGGATGACAAGTTCTTGCAGTGCCGCGCCACCGTGGGAGAAGGACTTTTCGGCCTTGAAGAACGCCAGCCCGGGCGGCAACGCGACGCGTAGCGAGGAGTCCCATTCGAAAGGCAGGCTGGCCACCGGCAGGTCGGCTTCAGCCGCAACGAGCGCGAAACGCTCCTTTTTCAATCGGCACCACTCCGTGTTGCAGTCAACCTCGTCGGGGAGCTTGTCTGCGTCTAGGAGGATGAAGCCGTGATCGGTGACGATGTGGACCTCCGTATAGCTCCAACTGTGCAGCGTGCGGACGAGGCGCGCGATGCGTTTGATCTCGGTGTGGAGATGCCGGACCAGAGCGTTCGCGCCGCCGTGACCGATGTGGTCGACCTCGTCATGCCCGAATACGACGAGCAGTTCGCCGAGTCCATCCGGTGGATCGGAGTTCGCTTCGAGTTCGGTGATCTCGCGACAGTCGGCGCCGAAATCCTTCAGGAACGCGATTCGCGTGCTGCGTGCGGCGGCGTCCTTCCCGTTGATCTTCGGATGCAGGCTCCTCCCCTTGATTTCGAACGAGACTTCCGCATCCGACAGCGGCAGCAACGCCGTCATTCCCACCGGTGTCACGGTGGGTATCGCGGCCCGCATGGGTTTCAAGTCCACGTCGAAGTTCTGGAGCATCTCGCGGATGATGTGAGCGCAGTCGTAGCGCAGAGCATCCACGATGACAACGGCCCGCTTGCCCCGAGCCGTCCAAAGCCGCTCTTCGAGGTGGTCCGTCACGTACGGCAGCGTCGGGATATTCGTGGTCGCGCCGGCGACGTAGCGTTCGAAGAATCAATCGTTCAGCGTGTTCGTGTAGGTCGCATACGCCCGGTCGGCCACCCGGATTACCGCGGGTAGGCTCTGCTGGTCGGCCTGTTGCCGCAAATCGATGTGCACGGCGTCAACGACGGTAGCCTGCTCCACGTAGACGCGCACGAGGTCGTCGATGGTGTCGGCCTGCTCAACGACTTGGTGGCGTGCTCGCACGCGGCCAGGTACACCTGCAGTCGGCGCATCAATTCCCAGGATCCCGTCGGGTATGGGCTGGCGTTGCTGTGCTCCGCCTCTTTGGCAATGAGTGCACCGTGTTCTTCGAAGAACGCTGCCGTCGACGACGTCTTGATCGCGACCGCCGTGAAGGCGTTGGCGATCTGCTGCCAGCGCAGGCGAACCAGATGAGGAAAACCGAAGCAGTAGCCCGGCTTGTCCTTTGCCCAAGTTGTCAGGTCTACATCGGTTTCGACAGCTTGTATCCATCGATCCCACGCCGGACGACTCTCGCTGTCGCGCAGCCATCGATGCACAAGCTGTCGGTGGTTGACTCGAACCACCGCGGCCGGAAGGCGACCTGACAGGGGAAAATCGTCGCCCGCACCGTAGCCAAGAAACGTCTCCGTCAGCGCGAGCGTCATGTGATCAACTACGACATGCCCTGGAACCCGATGCGCGTGGAGCAGCGTATCGGCCGCATCGACCGGCTCGGTCAGCAGAACTCCACGATCCGCATCATCAACCTCCATTACGAAGGGACGGTGGAAATCGACGTTTACCGGGCGCTACGGACGCGCATCGGCCTGTTCGAGTCGGTCGTGGGCCGTATGCAGCCGATCCTGGCGCGACTGCCCGGAAAGATCACCGAGAGCGTCCTGTCCGGCGGCGGTCGAGACCCGCGAGAACGCGTTAGGCTGGCGGATTCCATCGAACATGAAGCCGAGGAAAGCGAGGTCCGGGGTTTCGACATCGACGCCGTGACGGAGCGCGACCTCGAAGCGCCGCCGCGCCCGCCGTCGCCTGTCAACATGCGCGACCTCGACCGGATCGTCGGATCGAGCGACCTAATGCCGCCGGGCGTCGATGTCCAACGCCTCGGGCGTCGCGAATACGGTTTGTTGGCGCCCGGCATGACCGAACACCTGCGGGTGACCACCGATCCGGAGTACTTCGAGGAAAACGCCGAGAGCGTGGAATTCTGGTGGCCCGGCAACCCGCTGTTCGCCCCGCCCGACTTCACGTCGGACGCGGAACCACCGCCCGCCGGCACGACGTTGAAGGACATTCTGGACGGTTGAGGCAACGGTCCGGCGAACTGGCTAGTGTCAGCCCTGTCCCAGGAAGCCTCGGCCCTTTGCCGTAGGCGGCGATGCTTTCGCCGACTCCTCGAGCAGATCGCATGCCCGGCGAAGCGTGGACCGGATGTCGATGAGGATCGCCAACATGCCGCATGTGACGACGGCGGCGGCAGTGAACACGAGTGCGATCGCGAACGCGTCGAACCTAGACAGCCCGCCGCCCTCTGTGTATGCGATGACGGCGACGACCAAACCGGCGAACATGATCAGGAACGCCACAACGGCGTTGAACCGAACTGTCATGTCGGCGACGATCCTGTTGATGACTTCACTCGCGGTGCTGGAACGGCTTCGCATTACGTTCTCTCCATGATGTCTACTCGGCCGCGCCCCACACTTCCACGTTCGGGCGCGCGATACGATTCGAATCGCCGCCGCAAATCGCCGGGGAGTTCGCCGGGCGTGGTTCGGCTACGATACCGCCTCTGAACGACGGGGCCGCAAGTGATTTGGGATCTGCCAAGGCTCTTGGAAATTGCCGGCCTTGTTGAGATTCTCGTGTTTCTAACCGTCGTGCTGCCGGTGGTGTGCGTACACTGGTTTATTGGCTTCCCCTAGCCGTGAGCGTATCGAACTCCCGCCGTCGAACATCGTACCGAATGCCGTCGTCCGCGCCGGCAAGCGCCTTCACGAACATCTGGTGTCGCCGATCGCCGCCGCCGCTTTTGCTTGTTCGAAAACGCCTCAAGTCGAAAACACTTGCCCGCTCGCCCTCCGTTACCGCGTAGTACGCGCGCTCGGCCTGCTCTTTGGTCGTCTCGATGCCTTCGCGAGCCTGTGTCGCCTGGATCGTCCGCACCATTAGCTCACGGCGAAGATCCGGGTCCGCCAGGATCGCCCTCAGGTCGACGCGCTCATGCCGGGCCATCGCTTACCTCCAAGTCGTCGAGTGCGGCGTCCTCCCACTCTTCGAGGAGTGCAGCCCACTGCTGTCCGCTCAAGGCGTACCGGGTTCCTTGTAAGAGATTGAAACGATACGACATAGATCCGATTTTTGGGTTTATCGATTTGAATTCACCGCAGTCGATATCGGGGTGCGCGGGGTCGCGGGGCATGGTACGACGCGTGAACGAACACCGTTCAGACCGTTTTTTCGCAGGTCATCGAACACTGCCACGGTACGAATTCCGCAAGTGCATCGCTCGCGGTAAACGATCCCCGAAAAGTGAAGTCTATGTCCCGCTGGACATGAACCTCAACACCGAGAACGCCAGCATACCCTCGCCCCGCGGGTGGATCAACGCACGTCTTCGCGCGCTCCGTTCGGATGCGGATGTGTCGAGGATGGCGAGAGAGCGAGGCATCCGTCCTGGCGTTATCGTCGTCACGCCTGCGAAATCACGGACTTGGCTTACAGGGAATCTCCGTCCGTCTGCCGTCGTGTTCCATCGGCCCGCGGTGCGTGACTCGTCCCGGTTGACTGTTCCTTCGTTCGTCCTTATGTTGAGCCATTGAGGAATAATCAGTGCCCCTGAACATCAATGACGCTGACACGCATGTCCTGGCGAAACGGCTCGCGAGCGTGACCGGAGAATCGTTGACGCAGGCCGTCAGGAGGGCTGTCCAGGAAAGACTGGCGCGGGTGGAAGAGTCCCAGAGCGCCATGCGACTTGCCGATGAACTGGATCGCATCGCGCTCCATTGCGCCGGTCTGCCGCGTCGCGACGGGCGGAGCGCCGAGCAGATCGTCGGTTATGACCAACGCGGGATTCCGACCTGATGGTCGTCGAGACAACGGCGCTCATCGGCATGTGGCGACGGTTACACACGTCGTCGCCGCCAGCCTGCGCGAGACCCGGATGATCCAGTTCGCTAGATCCGGCCACAGCGCCGTCCTGGCGCTGCACGCCGTTCTTCTCAAGAGCCGATGTTGTCATTGACGTTGAATTCGGGTTGAGTAAGCCGATACACCACGGACTTCAGCGAGTCCGTCCGTGACTGGATCCGGAAGCGAGCGCGCTTCCGAACCTGTCGCCTCGTCGGCGTCCGCCCTCCGCATGCCGACTGACTCAGGCAAGCCCCTGGCGCTCGGGACCAACGCGGCTTGCGGAGCCGAATTGGGACGGCAACCTGTATCCCACGATCATGACCGCGACACACCGGCACACGATCACCTCGACCATTTTCGACCTGAGCGAGAGGATCGGCGAAGCCATCGGCCGGGCGGAGGACGCGGCCCTCCGCGCGGATCTGCGACTGCGGCGCGTCAATCGCATCCGCACCATTCACGGATCGCTCGCGATTGAGGGCAACACACTCACGGAAGGGTAGATCTCGACCATCCTCGACGGCAAGCCAGTCGTCGCGCCGCTCCGGAAGATTCAGGAGGTGCGGAACGCCATCCGGGCCTATGAACAGTACCCACAATGGAATCCCGCCGATAAAGCCGATCTGCTCATCGCGCACGAGATCCTGATGGCCGGATTGCTGGACGCTCCGGGGCAGTACCGGCGCGGCAGCGTTGCCGTAACCGGACCGGAAGCCGTGGACCACATCGGCCCGCCCGCCAGCGGCGTGCCGCGCCTAATGGCGGAACTACTGTCGTGGCTGGATGGCACGGCGGAACATCCGCTGATCGCCAGCTCGGTCTTCCACTACGAGTTCGAGTTCATCCATCCGTTCGAGGACGGCAACGGACGGATGGGGCGGCTCTGGCAGACCGCGATCCAGACTCGCTGGAAGCCTCTCTTCCCGGACATCCCGGTGGAGAGCCTGATTCGCGTGCGGCAGAGCGAATACTACGAGGCCATCCGGGAGAGCTCCACCCCGGGGAAGAGCACGGCGTTCATCGTCTTCATGCTGGAGACCATTCTCGAGGCTGTCCGGGATTCGACGCCGACCGACCAGGAAAGCGACCAAGTAACCGACCTAGTAGCGCGGCTGCTCGCCGCGTTGAGTGACGGCCGGATGTCGGCGGCGGAACTCATGTCGGCGCTCGGTTTGTCGCACCGGCCGACGTTCCGCAACGACTACATTCGTCCGGCGCGGTCCGCCGGCCTGGTCGAAATGACCCACCCGGAGTCGCCCACCGCGAAGAACCAGAAATGCCGGCTCACGGCCCGTGGACGAGCCATTCCGCGCCTCAGTTCGCCTGCAGTGCGTCGTAGAGCTGGCCGTAGAAACCCTCGTTGAATGTCCAGCCGAGATCGCCCTGGCGGGTGCGGGACATCAGGTCGTCCCGGGTGGCGCCGGCGTCGATCGCCTCTCGAACGCGGCCCAGAAGCGTTTCCCACTTGCTCCGTTGGGCCTCGATCTCGGCTCGGGTCATGACGGGGCCGCGGCCCGCCAGGGCGGCGTCGAAGTCCAGGCTCAGGATGCCGTCGTACAGGGTCAGGATCCGGGCCGCGTTCGTGCCGTTGATCCCTGGCGTGGGGCGGGCGTACCCGACGGTGTCCGACAGCATCACGAACCGCAGATCGGGGAAGTGGACGATCGTGTCCCCGCCCGTATGCCCGGCAGCGTAGAAGTGCGCTTCGACCGTGGCGCCGCCGAAGCTGAGCGAGTAGTCGCGTTCGAACGTGACCGTCGGCTGGCCCGGAATGTCTTGAGTGCGGCCATCTGAAGCCCACAGGTTCGTCAGCGCTTCCAGGCCCACCACCGTCGCGCCCTGGTCGACGAAGGTCTGGTTGTTTCCGATGTGATCGGGATGATGGTGCGTGTTGAACACGTAGCGGACCGGGAGGTCCGAAATCGCTCGAATCTCGCGGAGCAGCGCCGCGGAGATCTCGGGATTCGGATTCTTGGTGTCCACCAGGATCAGTCCTTCGGGCGTGACGCGGACGACCGCGTTGGCGCCGCCGCCATAGACGAAGTACAGGTCCGGGCGGATCTCGATCGTCCCTTCCACCGCGGCGGAGTTGTAATCCGCGGCCGCCTGCCGCGCCTCGGCCGTTACGATCCCGATCGCGACGAACACGATAAGTCCGGACGTTGTCAGCAACTGTTTATCCAGCATGGAACCCCCTGAGACCGCCTGTACATTTGAGCACATTCCGATGTCATCGTGCGCCACGACCCGAGTGACGGACCGTGACCGGCGGCTGGCGCGGCGGACGCCGAGACCCGGTGTCAAGCGACATCCGGAATCGAACGGTCGGAAGACGTGGTCCCGCATGTCGCATTTCGAGACGTCGTGGGCCGGGGGCGCGCACCCGTCGGCGATTCGCGGGTCGTGGGGCGCGATCCGATAGCGCGCTCACCGTCCGTTGCCCTGCCACGTGGTGTCGCTTAAAATGACCACAGTGGTTCTTTTAGGGGGTTGTTATGCGAGAGGTGCAGTTGCGCGATGCGAAGATCCGATTGTCGGCGCTTGTGGAAGCGGCGGCCCACGGTGAAACGGCGGTCATCACCCGACATGGCAAACCGCGCGCCGTCATCGTGGGGGTGGATGAGTGGAATCGTCTCCGCCGCGTGCCGTCCTTTGGGCAGTTGCTGTTGTCCTCGCCCTTGGAGGGCGGAAACCTGCCGTCGCGCGACACCACTCCATCACGGGGAATCGAGCTGTAGGGAGGCTGCTTGTACTTGGTCGACACCAACGTCCTGTCGTCCGGCGCGCCTGGCCGCCCCCAACGATCGGCGTCGTTGGTCACGTGGATGGACACGCACTCGGACCGTCTTTTCGTCTCGGCGGTGACCGTAGCCGAAATCTCCCAAGGGATTGCAAAGATGAAACGGGCCGGGTCCGATCCCAGGGCTGGAACCCTTGGGGATTGGCTTGAACTCGTGCTCCATCTCTACGGGGAACGCGTGCTGCCGTTCGATACGGCCGCGGCTCGCTTGGCGGGTAAATTGATGGACCAGGCGCGAGCGACGGGGAATTCTCCCGGCTTCGCCGATGTCGCGATCGCGGCCACGGCCGGGAGCCGTGGCCTGACCGTGCTGACACGCAACCTGCGCCATTTTGTCCCCTTGGGTGTTCCGGCGACCGACCCTTTCGAAAGACTGCCTTGACGAGCCGGGAATCCACTACGGAACGTTGGAGCTCCCGGCCCGGCCCTTCCGATTTGCGTCAGACTCGCCGTGTTCGGACTGGGGGTGCGGGGCGGTCCCGTCGACCGGCCTGGCGGCACGGATCGTCGCGGAGCGTCTCGATCGCGCGCTCGGGCAGCCCGCCGTTGTCGAGAACCGCACGGGAGGCAACGGCGCGGCGGGCGCGCGGCTTTCATGGCCGAACCCGACGGCTACGCGATCGGGATGACCTCGGGCTCGATTCTCACGGTGTTGCCGTGGACGATGGACCCGGGATTCGACCCGCTGAAGCTGAATTTCGTCGGCTCCACGCACGAGTCCGCCTGCGCCTTGTGGGTTGGCGCCGACAGCCCGGGGGGCGACGATCGAAGAGCTCGTCGAATACGCCCGGTCCGATCCCGGTCAGCTTCGAGTGGCCGACTCCAGCGGCTTCGGGCTGCCCGACATCGTCATCGCCCGGCTCGCAGCGCTTTCGCGCGGTTTCACGTATCCACGGTCCCGACCGCGGGGGGGGGCGCCGAACAGCTCGTGAAGCCGCTGGCCGGCGACGTCGATGCCGATGGACTCGACGACCGCGTGACCGAAATCATGAAGTGACTTCCCTGAAACGCGGCAGTGCGACTCATGCGTCGACGATCCACCGGCCGCTCGCGAAGCGCCGCTCGTTGCCGCGTTCCGTTTCAAGCATGATGCGGCTCATAGGGCTCCACTTTGATCCGGTCCTCGGTCAGGCGCGCCTGGGCCAGATCGTAGGCGGCCTGTAGCCGCATCCACTGGTCGGCCGTGGACCATCCGAGCTTTTCCAGGCGGATGGCCATGGCCGGGGAAACACCCGCCTTTTCGTTGACCAGGTTGTTCAGGGCCTGACGCGTCACGCCAAGAAGTTCGGCCGTTCGGGTCACCGTCACTCCCAGGGCCTCGATACAATCCTGGCGGACGATGCGGCCGGGATGCGGCGGACTCTTCATCGACATGGCCGTTTTCTCCCTTTCTGCTAGTGGTAATCGATCAACTCGACACGGTAGGCATGGCCTTCCTTGAACTGGAAGACGATCCGCCAGTTCGCCTTGACCGTCACTGACCAATATCCCTTGAGCGCGCCTTTGAGCGGGTGCAGGCGGTACCGGGGAATGGCCAGATCCTGTACGTTCGCCGCCTCGTCGAGGGCAAACAGAATATTCTCGACCGTCTCGACGAGGCCGGGACGGATCAGGCTGCGATCCTCGCGCTCGAACAGGCGCTTGAGCCCGCGATGTCGAAAGCTCATTATCATCCCATTCAGGGTAAATAGACAAGTGTCGCTGGTCAACGGGGAGCTGTTCCTGCCGCACGCCGAGGCGGACAGATTTGCCGTGCGGATGCGTTCGGACACCGCGCGTCCGGTTCGTTTGCCCGCTCAACGTCCGCCTGATCGGTTCTCGCGATCTGGCGACGCCGCCCGGGCCCGGGACGTTTCCGTTCGCATCCGTGCAACGCGAAGGCACTCTCAACCCGGCTCCTTCAGGGCCGGACGCCTCATGCGCCGCCGACTCCAAGAAGTTCCGTACGGCTTGCCTGGCGTTGGACTATGCACAGGATGCCGGGAGTCCGACTCGGATGTTTCGTTCACGATCACGCTTCCGAGTTGGATGGTCGAGACTCCACCGTTGCGAGTTGCGCGGACTTGGACTATACAAGGAGCACGCAATTCGGCGGCGCCGGGCGACATCCGTGTCTGCGCATGCGTCGAACCGCTCAACTCTCGGGGGACAACGAAGCAATGAACACCAACAAGAGGATCCTGGGCGTACTGGCCCTGATCGGCGGTTTGACGCTGGCCGGGTGCGCCGGCGCGTCCGACGAGGAGCCGGAGGCCGGAGCTGCGCCCGAGGCGGCTGCAATCGACGGCTGCGAACCGGAAGGGAATCTCACGTATGTCTGCGGTCTGGAGAATCCCGAGGATCTGTTGCTGCTCGGGGATACCGGATCCATCCTGGTTTCGGGGATGAGCGGGCAGGACGTCGACGGGCACATCTACCTGGTCGACCCTGAAGACGACAGCTTCCGCGTGCTGTTTCCCGGCGATACGCCCATGCTCGCGCACGACGCCGCGGCGTTTCCCGAATGCCCGGGCCCGTTGAACCTGGGCGATTTCTCGGCGCACGGCCTCGCGTTGCGGGAGTATGCCGCGGACCGGTTCGATCTCTACATCACGAGCCACGGCGAGCGGGAAGCGATCGAGATATTCGACCTGGACGCCACGGGCGAGGATGTCGCGGCCACCTGGAGAGGATGCGTCGTGCTGCCGGACAACACCTTCGCCAACAGCGTCGCCATCCTGTCGGACGGCGGTTTCGTCACCACCAAGATGATGGATCCGACGGTCGGGTTCGGCGCCATCGGGCGCGGGGAGATCACCGGGAACGTCTACGAATGGCATCCGGGCGGCGAGGTCTTCATGATGGAGGGGACCGAGTTGTCCGGGGCGAACGGCATCGCCGTGTCTCCCGACGACCGCTTCGTCTATGTGGCGGCCTTCGGCACTCGCGAGATCGTCCGTTTCGATCGCAGCGAAACGCCTGCGGCGAAATCCGCGGTGCCGGTCGACATCACCCCCGACAACGTGCGCTGGGGCGATGAAGGGAAACTGCTGACCGCCGGCGGCAACTACGTGTCGCTCGAAGACTGTCAGGGGCCGGACTGCGCGACGGGCTGGTCGATCGTGGAAGTGGATGCGGAAACGCTCGAAGTCACCCGCGTGGGCGGGGCGGATCAGAACGTGGCCATCCAGGGCGTCAGCTCGGCCTTGTCCGTCGGCGACAACTTCTGGGTTGGAACCTTCAACGGGGACCGGGTCGCGTATCTTCCGAAACAATAACCATATGAGGATCGATTCGATGATTCACGAACGTTGTCTTTCTGGTCGAGCGACGCGGGCACTCGCGGTCGTTGCCGGTTTGCTCTGCGCAACGAGTCTCGTCTTCGCCGCGCCGCAAGGGGGCGCGCCGGCCGCGGTGCCCGAAGCCGTCAGCATTCCGCGGCCCGACGCGGAAGAAGTCGAAACGGTTCGGAGCAGCCTCGAAGAGTTTCTTCGGACGGCCGATCCGGCGACACGCGAGGTTCTCGAACGGTATCCCGGCATGCTCGAAGTCAGCGTGCCGCGGGCCAACACGGCGATCGTTCCGAACCTGGCGCCGCAGTTTGGCGCCAAGCACGAGCAGAACCTCGAAGTCGCGCGCGGCGGCGACGCCGAGCTTCTCCTGATGGGCGACTCGATTACCGATTTCTGGCGGAACACCGAGGGAGCTTTCGCCGGGAAGAGTGTTCTCGACGAGTACTTCGGGCACTGGAGGATCGCGAATTTCGGGATCGCCGGAGACACCACCGAGGGCGTGCTCTATCGCCTGGCGAACGGCGAAGGCGAGGGGTTCAGCCCGCGCGCCGTCATGTTGATGATCGGCACGAACAATACCCGGCGGAACACGGCCGCGGAAATCGCCGAAGGGATCGGGGCCGTCGTGCTGGAGCTGCGGGACGATTTTCCCGAAGCGAAGATCCTGCTGCTGGGCGTCTTCCCCAGGGGGCGGGCCGGCGATCCGGTGCGCGGAACGATCGCCGAGATCAACGACACGATATCTCGATTGCACGACGGGGAGTCGGTCCACTACCTGGATATCGGCGACGCGTTCCTGGACGCGGACGGCAACATCCCGGCCAGCGTCATGAGCGACCGGCTGCACCCGTCGACCGAAGGGTATCGAATCTGGGCCGAAGCCGTTCAGGAGCCGCTGACCGAGCTCATGGGCGGGGAATAGCGACCGGCATCGAGCCCGGCCGGATCTGGCGGCGGCTTCCGTCACATTGGTGTGCGGCGGCGCGGACGGCATAGCGAATCTCCGGGGTAGACGATCGCTATCTGCTCCGGACCGAACGACTCCAGCGCCGCAAGCGTCGTCGCGCCCGACTGCCGCGCACCGACTGGGGACGCCACCGGATACGCCTGCGAACTGCGAGATACGGTGCATCCGAGCCGTTCCGGCGTACTTCGACAACCGTGCAAATCGAACGCCTACCGTTCAATTTACGTGGATTTGCGGGGCGCCGCCGAACTGGAGACAACGCTTACGGCGTCCGACCCTGAACTCGGGCCGAGTGGGGTCGGGAATCACCGCGTTTTCCTTATCTGGATGCGAATGAAGGGAACCCCCGTGCAAGCCCGCGCGCTCCGATCCTGGATGGCTTCGGTCTGGTGGCCTCGACGGACAGGAACGTGAACTTCCGGTAGTCCAGGCTCCGGAACGGCATCGAAGTTTCGCCGCCCGGTTCCGGCGGACGGAGGCGACCCTGTTACGCCCCTTTTTGCGCGTCAAGGAACGGCGCTCGGCCTTCAGGCCAGACCGCGGGGGACGAGGAAAGTCTCGAAGCGCCCGAGCAGGAAATCCACCGCGAGGGCCAGCAGCGCCGCCGGGACGGCGCCGGAGAGAATCAGGTACGTGTCGTTGAGCTGCAGGCCCGTGACGATCGGGTCGCCGAGCCCTCCGGCGCCTATGAAGGCCGCCAGGGTCGCGACGCCGACGCTGATGACCGTGGACGTGCGCACTCCGGCCATGATGGTTCGCGTCGCCAGGGGCAGTTGCAGCTTGAAAAGGATCTGCCGGCTGTCCAGACCCATGCCGCGTCCGGCTTCGAGGAGGTCGGGGTCCACTTCCTTGATGCCCGTGTAGGTGTTCCGCACGATCGGGAGCAACGCGTACAGGAAGAGGGCGGCGATGGCGGATCGCGCCCCCAGACCGAGCAGCGGGATCGGAATCATGAAGGCTAGCAGCGCCAGGCTGGGAATCGTCTGGATGACGCCGACCGCGCCGAGCACGGGCGAGGCCAGCGCCTCCCGCCGTGTCAGGCCGACGCCGACCGGGACCGCGACGACGACGGCCAGCAGGACGGCGATGGCCGTCAGTCCCAGATGCTGCCCGACGAGCCGCGCCGTCTGGCCGCGCCGCGACCAGAGGAAGGCCGGAAAGCCGCCGTCCCGGTCGACCACCGCCGGTTCCGCCGCCGCGGCATCGTCGACGAGACCGGCCGAAACGAGGAAGTCGCGGGCGACTTCGTCGAACCCGCCGCCCTGATCCTCGACGCGATAGTTCAGGGCCTGCATCGTCTCGTTGTCGATCCTGAACGCGAGTCGGCCCAGGACCTCGCCCACCTCGGGGTATCGCTCGAGCGTGTCGCTGCGGACGACGGGCGCGCTGTCGTACGGGGGGAAGAACCCTCGATCGTCCTCCAGTATCCGGATGTCGTAGACCCGCAGCTTCCCGTCCGTCGTCCACGTGTCGATCACGTCGATCCGGTCCGAGAGAATGGCCTCGTAGGCGAGCCCGTGCTCCAGGCCCCGCAGGTCGCGAATCTCCAGGCCGTACGCCGCGGCCAGTCCGGGGTAGCCGTCGTCGCGATTCAGGAACTCGTGGCTGACGCCGGCGCGCAGCCGATCTTCGTATGGGAGCAAATCCGATATCGTGCGAATCCCCATCGTCTCGGCGGCGGCCTCGTCCATCGCCAGCTCGTAACTGTTCTCGAAACCGAACGGCTGGAGCCAGGTGACGCCGAACCGGCGCTCGAATTCGCCCGCCACGTGCAGGTAGGCGCGAAGCCGGTCCACGGCGGTTTCGGCGATGCCGAGTTGAACGGTCCACGCCGTCCCGGTGTACTCGGAATACATGTCGATCTCGCCGTTCCGGAGGGCGGAGAACACGACGGTCGTGCCGCCCAGGTTCACGCGGCGCTCCACCTGGATGTCGGTGTGCGCCTCGATGAGCTGGGCCATGATTTCGCCGAGCAGCCGGTTCTCGGTGAAGTTCTTGCTTCCGATGACGATTCTGCCGGCGCCCGGGTCGCCCTCCTGGGCCGCCGCGAGTGCCGGAGGCCACATGACGGCCCATGCGACGACGACCCACAGCCTATACATCGGCCGCCCCTTCATGCAGATGACTCCGCAGGAAATCCTCCACGAAGGGAGTCGCCGGCCGTTCCCTGAAGTCGTCTTCCACGCCGACCTGGACCAGTCGACCCTTGTGCATGAGCGCGATCCGGTCGGCCAGCTTGAACGCTTCCGCCATGTCGTGGGTGACCAGGACGGTCGTCTTCCGGACGCGCTCCTTCAGTTGCGCGAACTCTTCGTGGATCTTGTCGCGGCTGATCGGGTCCAGCGCCGCAAACGGCTCGTCCATCAGCATGAACGGGGGATCCAGGGCGAGCGCCCGGGCCACGCCGACGCGCTGCCGTTGTCCGCCGGAAAGGTCGCGCGGGTAGCGGTCCGCGAAGTCGTCCGGCGGCAGGTTCACCAGATCGAGCAGCTCGCGGACCCGGACGCGGATGTCCCCGGCCGTCCAGTTTCCCACTTCGCACAGGAGCCCGATGTTCCGGGCGACGGTCATGTGCGGAAAGAGGCCGCCGGTCTGGATGACGTAGCCGATGCGGCGGCGCAGGGATATCACGTCCAGTTCCCGGACGTCCTGGCCGTCCAGAAGTATCCGCCCGCCGGTCGGTTCGATGAGGCGGTTGACGAGCTTCATCGTCGTCGTCTTGCCGCAGCCGCTCGTCCCGATCAGGCCCAGCGTCTCGCCGGCGGCGACAGTGAGGCTGAAGCGATCGACCGCGACGATGCCGTCACTTCCAGGATCGTGGAAGGTCTTGCTGACTTCCGCGAACTCGATCACCGCGGATAACCGTTTCCGGACACGACCGCGTCGTGGTCGTTGTCGCGGGGCGCGACCGTCGAGTGAATCGTGACGGCGGGTGCTTTACCGGGTTGGAACATGCGAATTCTGCGCGGAATCGTATCCGATCGACGGCGTCCTGTACAGGATTGTCCTTTAAAAAGAATGACTTACAGGGAACGGTGTGTGCGAGACCCACGCGGCGCCGATGGACCCGGATCATGACGACGGCAAGCTCCGGCGCAACGCGTCCAGGGACGGCCGAGCGATGATCGGAAACACCCGGGGCCGGCAGCGCGCGGGCAGTCGGGTGGCCATCAGGCTGTCGGTCACGACCAGGTCCGCTCGGTGCAGCCCCCGACTCCACCCGCTCCGCCGGGCGTCGCGAAGGTCCAGCGCCTTTTCGTCGATCCCCACCGCCGAAAGCACGGTCCGGGTCCATTTCAGCAATCCCGGCCACCGCGAGACGACGGTGATCAGCGTGTCCGGCGACGGCCGTGTCTCGCCGGCGAGCATTCCGGGAACGGAACTGGACCGGAGCAGGAGGCAGGGGACCGACGG
Organism: Acidobacteriota bacterium; assembly: GCA_022821145.1. Classification (GTDB taxonomy): domain Bacteria; phylum Acidobacteriota; class Terriglobia; order 20CM-2-55-15; family 20CM-2-55-15; genus JAJEDW01. The sequence continues at coordinate 67,619 of JAJEEE010000010.1, read as the reverse complement.
CGGCAGCGCGCGGCGGACCTCCGCCGCATGGTCGTAGAGCGCCACGCAGTAGGATCCGGTCCGGACGTGGGCGCTCGCGCAGTCCTCGATCCCGCCGCCCGCCACGGGCAGCGTCACGGCCGGCCGGATCTCGGCCATCATGATCTCTCGGAGCTCCGCTTCCGGCTCGATGACGAAGACGCGCTCGGGCGGCTGCGCCGAGAACCACCGCAGCACCCGCGCGCGGACATCGCCCATGGCGTGGCCTTGGCGTCGCGACGTCTCGAGAAACGACGCGATCAGGCGGTCGAGCTCGACGGCGGGGTCCGGCGCGGGGTTCGTGTCGCGCTCCACCACGTAGAAGCCGCTGCCGCGGCGCCATTCGATCCAGCCGTGGTCCGCCAACTCGCGGTAAGCCGCCCGGGCCGTGTTCGAATGGATGCCCCAACGCCGGGCCAGTTGCGAGGTGCTCGGCAGCCGTTCCCCGACGCCGAGGTCGCCGCTGACGATCCCGAGCAGGATCTGGACGCTCAACTGCTCCTTCAGGGATACGTCGCTGTTCCTGGTAAGCCAGAGTCTCACAGGCCCTAATCTACACCCCGTTGTGACACTCCCGAAACTGTGACATCCCGCGCCACGGACGCTTCCCGCGCCGCGTAGAGTCGCCATCATGGAAGCGACCATCAATCGATTTCGCACCGTCACCCGCGGCCGCGCCGTCGGGGTCAATCGCATGACGACGGCCGTCGCCGTCACCGGCTCGCTCGGAAGCTATTTCTGGCAACCCGGCGGCGTCATCTTTTACGTTCTCGACATCGTGGTTCGCGCGTACCTCCACTTCGTGGCCGGCAGCATGGCGCACGAGGCGGCCCACGGCCACCTGGGAAACTCGAAAACGGCGAACCGGTGGTGGGGCCGACTGGCCATGTTCCCCACGGCCGTGCCGTTCGTGACCTTCCGGAAGACGCACCTGAGGCATCATGCCGCCACCAACGTTGCAGGAGACGATCCCGACGCGTTCATGAACGTCCGGCGTCCCTGGCAGATCCCGCTTCGCGCCTGGGCCCTGCCCAACTACTGGCTGGTCTGGCTCGTCCGGAACGGACGCTGGAACCGGACCGACACGGTCGAATACGTCGTCTCGCGCCTCGGACACGTCGCCGTCTACGCCGCCATCGCCGCGCACGTGGGCATCGGACGCGTGGCGCTGGGACTGTTCCCGGCGCTCGTTCTCCACTCGTTCCTGCTCTGGTACGGTTTCGCCGTCAAGACCCACGAGGGATACTCGACGGGCGCTGCCGAGACGCGCTCGCACAACTACCGCGGGCGGTTCCTGTACTGGTTCTCGTTCGGACTCTCCATGCACCGCCTGCACCACCTGAGGCCCGGTCTGGCCTGGCTGCAGATGGCCGGCCGCGTGCCCTCGGCGACTTGGCGGCAGTCGCTCTCGCTGGCGAGAGACATGCACGCTGAGGGTAGAAGCGCCGGCTGAAGCGGGTGGACGGCCGTCCTACGGCGCACTCCACTCGATCCCGGTCTCGCTGATGGCCTCGATGAAGGCCTGATCGGCGGCGGCTTGCGGGCTGTTGGCGGCGGCAAGCGATTGCCGGCGAGCTTCGGGCGGCAGCTTCAACACCGCGTCGAGTAACTGCCTGGCATCGGGTGACATGGGGTCAGTCTGGCAAAATCGGTACGGTGGGCCGCCTGATCCAATCGTCTCGACGACCCGTGCGGAATTGGCAGTCTCGATCGCGTGACCGATTTCTGGGCGCGGCCGGGTCAACGCTGCCTCCAGACGAGTTCGAAACTGTAGTCCGCGGCCCCGCCGTTCAGGTCTTCGATCCGGACGACGGCCGTGTATCCGTTGCCTTCCCACGGACTCTCGACCAACTCGACGCGGCCGCGTCCGCGGACGTTGACCAGCTCGATATCCACCGGCGCCGCGGGCATCGGGCTCGACCAGTCATAGAACCCGTCGCGGAGCCGCTGACCGCCGAAGTCCTCGCTGCGCACGCGCTCTCCGCTGATCGAGATCGCCGTGACGTGATCGACGCGCCCGGAGAACTCGAAGTAGCCCTCGCGAGGTCCGAACAGTCTCGGCAGATCGATTCCGGCGCGGCCCCCGACGTTGCGGCCGGGCGGCGGGCGGAGCGGATCGTCCGGGTTCCAGGTCCAGTCGAGCCTCAGGTGGTAGTCATCCGCGCCGCCGTCGTCGTCGCGGACTCGAATGATGGCCGTGTAGTCGTTGCTGAGCAGCGGCCGCTCGACCAACTCGACCCGACCGCGTCCGTCCAGCCGTTCGAGCTCGAATATCCCGAACACCGCTTCCGGGATCGGTTGCGAATAGGTCGACCGTTCGAGTTGCAGCGCACGGCCGCTTACGACGCGATGGGTGATGTCGGTCCCCTTGACCTGCAGGATCACCTCGCCGTCGATGCGGGCGCGAATCTCGAAGAAGCCTTCCGCCGCCCGGTCGTCGGTTCCGGGGATCCTCTGAGCCGAGGCCGGAACCGCCAGCATGAGAGCGAGCACGGTTGTTCGGATGATCTTCATTGTCGCCCCCCGGCGGCCCCGTCCGCCATGACGCCATGGACCGCGCGAATCCTGGATCGGTCAATCGGTCGCGGCGCTCGCGGCGCCGCGCGTCTGGTACATTGTAATCAAGACTAACGGAGAGACATCATGGCCGATACACCATTCCTGACCGACATCCAGACGCTGCGCCGGAGGGCGCGCGAGCATATCGAGCAGGGCGCCGTGACGCCCGGATACGCGGCCGACCGCGAAACGGTGGTGCGGTTGCTCAACGAGGCGCTCGCTACCGAGATCGTGTGCGTCCTGCGCTACAAGCGCCACTACTTCATGGCGTCCGGGATCAACGCCCAGAGCGTCGCGCAGGAGTTCCTGCAGCACGCCAACGAGGAGCAGCAGCACGCCGACCAGATCGCGCAGCGCATAGTGCAGCTCGGCGGCGAGCCGAACCTGTCGCCGGAAGGTTTGCTTACCCGCAGCCACGCCGAGTACGTGGAAGGGACGGACCTGGTGAGCATGATCCGGGAAGACCTCATCGCCGAGCGCATCGCCATCGACAGTTACCGCGAGATGATCGCCTACCTGGGGAAGGACGATCCCACGACGCGGCGCATGCTGGAAGAGATTCTCGCAATGGAGGAGGAGCACGCCGACGACCTCGTCAGCCTGCTGGAGGAACTGGGCGAATAGCGTCCGGACCGACTATTCTCCGCCGAGACTGAGCCAGAGCGAACCCGTCGCGCCGGTCGCGGGATCCTGTACGGCCAAGCGCAGTTGGCCGGCGTAGCCGTCGGTTTCCACGACGTGCTGGATGATGAGGCCCGTCAACCGCCGGGCCGTTTCGAACTGTGCGTCCGTGAGCCGGATCGCATGCATGACGGGCGGCAGGTTCGAGTACCGGTCCAGTGCGTCGATGTAGAAGCTCGCCGCGACCGCCAGTGACCCGGCCCAATGGTCGCCGGCCCGGTTCAGCTCGATGTCGTTCACGTCGACGGCGAGCGTGACCGTGTACCGTCCCGTGGCGTCCGGGACGGGTTCCGCGGTTGCGAGCAGGCCGATGCCGGTCGCGTTGAACGGGTCCTCCAGGGTCCGGTCCAGGTCGCCTGCGCCGGTCGCGTCGGCGCCGAATCCGAAGTAGCCGTCCCGGTGCAGCACCTCGACGTCATCGCGGTCCACGCGCACCTCGAGCTCGTGGAACTCGGCATCGGACTCGACTTCGGGAACGTAGAATCCCAACGAGTAATTCGAGTGCATGTCGCGGACGGCCTCGCGAATCCGTGTCGCCAATCCGTTGGTGTTGAACGATGCGCGTCCGCCCGTGACCTCGGCGATCTTCATCGGAAGATCGAGCGTGAAGTCCATGTCCTCGGTCGAGTCGGGGTTCCGAATGCCCATGACGTCGATCGGATACACGGCGACGTCGCTGTCCACGATCTCGCGAAACACCGCGTCGATCCGATTCAGGGTGGAAGGCGGCATGAAGTTGGTGGAACTGGTGAAGCGGGTGTCCTGCCACGCCTCGTACGGGAACGGAAACTGAGCGGCCATCCATACGAGGTTCTTCCGGCCGGGCAGCCGCGCCAGGTGACGGGCGCTCGCCTCGAGCGCCGCGGCGGTCATCAGGAGTCGCCGGTTCATGAAATAGCGTTGGAGCTGAACTTCGAACTCGACCGTATCCGGGAGTTCGTCCGGATCAACTTCCAGGATCGTGCTCGATCCTTCCGACTCTCCCGTACCTTGCTCTTCCTCGAGTCGGTCCCTCAGGTTCTCCAGTATCGGGTCCAGCCCGCCCGTGAAGAACTCCAGGCTCGATCCCATCGTCAGGGAGTGGGACGGGCGCCGGTCTTCGAGCGCGTCGCGAATGGCCTCCGGGGGAGCCGTGAAGTCGGCCAGGACGGTCAACCCCTCCTCGCCGAGCTCGAGAACGACGACGTGCTCGCCGGCCGCCGACGCCTCGGCGAGGAATTCCCGCGCCTGCTGGTCCATGAACGCCTGGTCGCGACCCAGCGTGTTCAGCCGGTCGATGAGGAGGGCCGTGGCCGACTCGGGCCGCCGTCCCCGGCGATCCAGCCGGTTCGACACGACGTTGTCGGGAAGCATCGCCCCCGGGTCGGAATCGACCGTCGCTGAACGGATGACCTCGAAGACCTCGATCGTGCGTTCGACACCGTCGTCCAGCACGGTGAAGTCGTCGACGGTCAGACCGTGGACAGGGCCGTCGTCGCCGGTCACGACGACGTTGACTTGGACTAGTTGCGCGCCGACGCGCAGGACGTCCGGTTCATTGTCGACTTGCGCCGCGAAGAGACTGGATGCGCCGGAGGCGAAAGCCCAAACCAGTGACAGTCGGGCCAACGAGGCACTCAGGCTTCGGCGCGGCAGGTGTGGTGCGATGCGTGACACGGCCGTGATTCCGACACTTGGACTCTCAGGGAGCCCGTTTCGCTAGGCCCGAACCCGCCGCGGTTTCGCTACTGCTGATCCTGTTGCTGGTTCCGTTCGAAGAGCGGTCGATCGCCGCGCTCCGATTCCGAGGAGTTCGCCAGCTCTTCGTCGGCGTCCAGACCCGTGGCGAGCCCGTCGACGTCCTTTCCGACCTGCACACGCCGCATCACCATGATTTCCGCCGGCGTCGCCGTCTTGGGATCGACGTTGGCCGTGGCGCAGGTGAATCCCCTCAACGTGCATTCCGAGGTGGTGTGCTCGATGCCCCGTTCCGCCATCAGCCGGAACATGACCGCTTCGGTCTCGGGACGATTCTCGACGGAATTGTTCGGCAGGAACGTGCCCACGCCGATCGCGTAGTCGACGGGCATCAGCGGCTCGACGCTCGCCATGAACGATCCGTCCAGCTTCTTGCCCAGGTCGTACGCGCCCAGGTCCGCGCCCTGATCCACCAGGTATTCGACGATTTCCGTATATCCCAGGTTGGCGGCGGCCATCAGCGGCGTGATGCCGTAGCCGTCGGCCCAATTGACGTCCTGTCCGAGCTCCACGAACAGCTTGACGACCTCGAGTCTCTCGTCCAGGGGTCTTTCCATCTGGTAGCCCGGGATCAGCGCGAGGCCGGCCGCGGCCTGCAGCATGGATTCCCGGTCGCTGGAGACCGCGAAAGGATCGGCCCCGTATTCCAGGAGAAGCCGGGTGGTGGCCAGGTCGCCGGTGAACGCGGCGCGCATCAGCGCCGATGCGAACACGATCCGAGGAGAGGCCCCGCGATTGCGCGCCCTCGGTGTGTTGTCCACGACCGCATTGGGGTCCGCGCCCGCGTCCAGGAGCTTCCGGATCAGCGGCAGGGGATCCGCCGTCACGGTCCACGGCAGGCCATTGGTCGCCAATTCCATGTTGCGCCGGTCCACGGCCCAGAACAGCGGCGTGAAGCGCTGCGCGTCGGCCTGGTTGACGTCCACGCCGTTGTCGATCAGGTACGACGCCATTTCGTAGTGGCCGTTGAAGATCGCCAGGGCCAGCGCGTTCTTTCCGTCGGCCGAGACGATGTCCAGGTCCGCGCCGGCCGCCACCAGGGCCTGCGCGATTTCCATGTGGCCTTCCCGCGCGGCGAACATCATCGGCGTCAGCCAACCGTTGGCGTATTCGGCCGGCGATTGATCCGGCGCGGGAGGCACGGGGGAGGCGCCTTCGAATCCGCGTCCCGTGGCGGAGGGAATGTAATACGACCGGGCGTTGACGTCCGCGCCGTTGTCCAGGAGCATCGCGACCGTATCGAGGTGGTTTTCCTCGACCGCCCACATGAGCGCGGTCGTGCCCCCCCAGGTCTCCAGCGCGTTGACGTCGGCGCCGGCGTCAAGCAACGTTCGAACTGCGCCGGTCTTTCCCGTGCGGGACGACAGCATGAGCGCGGTGTCCCCGTTCAGCGTGAGCGGGGCGTTCGCATCGGCTCCGGCCTCGATCAGCCGGCCGATGATCGCTGCGTTCCCGTTCACCGCCGCCAGCAACAGCGGCGTCGCGCCTTCGGCGTTCGCCGAGGACACCTCCGCCCCCGCGCTGAGCAGCAGATCCGTGGTTTCCAGGTCATCCCAACGCACGGCCCAGTGCAACGCGGTGGCGCCATCCACCTGCGGGGCATTGACGTAGTCGAGAAACTCGCGGACGCGCTCGAACGGAAAATCGGGTTCAGCCGCCGCCGGGCGGAGCGTCTCCGCGGCCTTTTCCTGCAGCATGGAGCGCACCGCCGCCGCCCCGCTCCCGTTCATCACCGCGTCGGCGACGTCGTGGGCCGCCGCGCCGACAATGGCGGCGCACAACAACACTGCGACCAGCGAGCAGCCGATCAGGCCTCTTTTACGCATCTGTGGCCTCCCGCAGCTTCGTCGATCACGGGAATCAATTTGCTGCGTGGTCGATCATAGTTTGCATTAGAATTCCGTTCAACATTATTGGATCCGATGGAGCCGGCCATGAAGACGGCGTGGGCAATCAGTTGCATCGCTTTGCTGGCTGCGGTCCCCGGCTACGGGCAGGGTGTCTCGACCGCTGCCGATTTACCCGCCGACGCGCGGAACCACAAGGCAGTGGTCGATACGTATTGCGTCACCTGCCACAGCGATCAGGTCCGAACGGCGAACCTGACGCTGGAGAACGCCGATTTCTCCGATATCGCGAGCAACGCCGAGTTGTGGGAAACGGTCATACGCAAACTGCGGGCCGGCGTGATGCCTCCGGCCGGCGTGCGGCGGCCCGCCCAGGCGGAGTACGAGGCGCTTCGGGACTGGCTGGAGAACACGATCGACAGCGCCGCGGCCGATCGTCCGAATCCCGGATCCATCGTGATGCACCGCATGAACCGGGCCGAATACGCCAACGCGGTTCGCGACCTTATCGACCTTGAAATCGATCCCGCGCTGTTCCTGCCTCCGGACGATTCGGCGGACGGCTTCGACAACGTCGCGGGTTCCTTGACGTTGTCCCCGACGCTGCTGGAATCCTACCTGACGGCGGCGGCGCGGATCGCCCGCATGGCGGTCGGCTACTGGCGGTCCCCGACGCAGGCCAGCTACATCGCGTCGGCCGACACGTCGCAGTCGCATCACATCGAGGGACTGCCGTTCGGCACGCGCGGCGGCATGCGCGTTCGTCACACCTTCCCGGCCGACGGCGAATACAGGTTCTCGGTCCAGAACTACGGCCTGGGGAGCTTTCACCCGGGAGAGCGCGTCGTGTTCCTGGTCGACGGCGAGCGCATCGGGGTGGCCGACTATACCGGCGTCGGCATCAGTTCCGGCATGTCCGCGGAGAATGACGGATCCATCGATGTGACGGCCTACGTGCGGGCCGGCACTCGCGACGTGGGGGCCACGTTCCTTGCGAGGAACTACGGACCCAGCCTCAACATGGTCCAGGAATACGATCGGAAGTCCCTGGAGAACAACCGCATCGCACAGTTGCAGTATCCCCCGATCATCGGCTTCTTCAGGATCTCCGGGCCGTTCGGCGCCGAGCGGCCGACGGACTCGCCCAGCATCCGCAAGGTCTTCACGTGCCGGCCCGAGAACCCGGATCAGGAAGCGTCCTGCGCGAACGAGATCATTTCGACGCTGGCCAGGCAGGCCTTTCGACGTCCCGTGGACGCGCAGGACCTCGAGGCCTTGATGGTGTTCTACAACGAGGGTCGCGCCGATGGCGGCTTCGAGGACGGGATCGAGTTGGCGCTCCGCAGGATCCTGGCCAGCCCGCAGTTCCTGGTGCGCCTGGAAAGGGAGCCGGCCGGTCTGGCTCCGGGCGAGACCTATCGCATCGATGATCTGGAATTGGCGTCTCGCTTGTCATTCTTCCTGTGGAGCAGCATCCCCGACGACGAGTTGATCGACCTCGCGGCCGCGGGGCGGCTGGGCGATCCCACGGTGCTCGGACAGCAGGTCGACCGCATGCTCCGGGACGCCCGATCCGAAGCTCTCGTGGAGAATTTTGCCAACCAGTTGCTGTACCTGCGAAACCTGCCCGTGACGTTCCCCGACGGCAAGTTCTATCCCAACTGGGACGATGATCTGAGGCGGAGCTTCCACCGCGAAACGGAGTTGCTGTTCGACAGCATCATCCGGGAGGACCGCAGCATCGTCGACCTGTTGACGGCGGACTACACGTACATCAACGAGAGGCTGGCCCAACACTACGGCATCCCGGGCATTTACGGCTCCCACTTCCGCCGCGTGAACCTCGGGCCGGAGTTGGACTATCGCCGGGGGCTGCTGGGGCAGGGGAGCTTCCTGTCGATCACGTTCACTCAGAATTTCAGGACCTCGCCCGTCAAGCGCGGGGTCTGGATCCTGGAGAACATTCTCGGCAGTCCGGCGCCGGCCCCACCGCCGAACGTTCCGGCCCTGGAGGACTCCGGCAACGACGATGGAAGGGTTCTCACGTTGCGCGAGCAGATGACCATCCACCGTGTGAACGAACCGTGCGCGACGTGCCACAGGCTGATGGATCCCATCGGTTTCGCGCTCGAGAACTTCGACGCCGACGGAAGCTGGCGAACCGATCGGGGAGACGAGGACCGGACGCCGTTCGATACGACGGTGGAGCTTCACGACGGCACGGTGGTCAACGGACCCGCCGAGCTGCGGCAGTTCCTGCTGGGCTACACGCCGCAGTATGTCCGGACGATTACCCGGAACATGATGACGTACGCCCTGGGGCGTGGCGTCCAATACTCCGATATGCCCTCGATCCGTTCGATCGTCCGGGATGCGGAGCAGGACGGATACCGGTTCAGCTCGATCGTCAAGGGCATCGTCGAGAGCCCGCAGTTTCTGATGCGTGCGAGGTCGGAAGAACTTGCATCGGCCGAATAGCGGACTTAGTATGCCGACAGGCATGCCTGCATCTTGCGAGTGAAGGAGGCCGCGTCCATGTTTATCACCAAGAAGGCGATCCCCCGCCGGACGTTCCTGAAGGGCGTCGGCGCGACGGTGTCCCTGCCGTTGATGGAATCGATGCTTCCGGCTCAAACGCCGTTGAACCAGACGGCGGCGGCGCCGACCCCCCGTTTCGTGGGGATCTGGCACCCGCACGGGGCGGCCCCGGGCTATTGGAGCCCCGCGCAGGAAGGCTCCGATTTCGACTTCTCCTACATCACGAAACCGTTGGAGCCGTTCCGGGACCACACGGTTCTCCTCACCAACCTCGATGCAACGGCCTCGGCGCCGACCCTCGAAGAACCCGCGGGCGATCACGCGCGCGGCGCCGCGTTGTTGTCCGGCGCCCGCCCGCGACGGAACAACGTGAACCCGTATCTGGGCGTCACGGTCGATCAGATGGTCGCGAAGAAGTACGGCCAGGACACGATCCTGTCGTCGCTTCAGCTCGGGATCGAGGATACCGGCAACTTCGGCGGGTGCAACTTCGGCTACAGTTGCGCCTACTCCAACAGCATCTCGTGGCCGACGCCCACCCAGCCGCTGCCGACCGAAACGAACCCCCGCGTGGCCTTCGAGCGGCTGTTCGGCGACGGGACGAGCACCGAGGAGCGGCTGCGGGGACGCATGCGGAACGCCAGCATCCTCGATTCGGTCACCCGCGAGATCCCCGCGCTGAAGCGCGACCTGCCCGCGGGAGATCAGGCCCGCCTTGACACCTATCTGGACAATGTCCGCGAGATCGAACGCCGCATCCAGATCGCGATGGACAAGAACGTGGCGGAGCCCACCGAGGAGATCCCCTTCGGCGTGCCCCAGAGCAAGCACGACCATTTCCACTTGATGTACGACCTGATGGCGCTGGCTTTCGAGGGAGACATCACGCGTTCGATCACGTTCATGCTGGGCCGCGATCTGACCGGCACCACCTTCCCCGAGTCCGGGTTCGACGGCGGGTGGCACGGATCGTCCCATCACGGCGACAAGCCGGACAACATCGCCAACTACGCCAAGATCAACCGGTATCACGTCCAGAACCTCGCGTACTTCGTCGAGAAGTTGAAGAACATTCCCGACGGCGACGGAAGCGTTCTCGATCACGTGCTGATCTACAAGGGCACCAACATGGGCAACTCCCATCGCCACGCTCATGAGAAAGTGCCCGTCATCCTGGTGGGCGGCGTCGACGGGACCTTCCGGGGCAATCGTCACATCGTGTACCCGGACAACGTCGAGCGGTGTTCGAACATGCTCCTCGGCGTCCTCGAGCTGTACGATATCGAGCCGGTCGAGTTGTACGGCCCCGAGCTGAGCGAGTTGTACGGTCTCAAGCGAGGCGTACTCGGTGACAGCACGGGACGGCTATCCATAGCCTAGGCCCGAACCGGAACCGCCGTTTCATGATCGCCGCGCGCCCGATCCTTCGGGTCTGCGCGGCGATCATCGGTTTTTGCGAGAAGCGTTCCCTCACGCGGGTTGGATGAACTCAATCGAGGAAGACGGCGGATGAAGGCGAACTCCAGAAAATCCGCAACATCGTGGGCGGTCCTCGTCCTCGTGGGGCTGTGGGTCCCGCCGGGCGCGTCCGCGGGCGCGCAGGACAGGAGCGCCGCCCGGCCGAGCGTCGAACGACCGGATGGCCCCGTGTGGCAGGTCATACGCCAGAACTGCATTTCGTGCCACGGCATCGACGACTACGCCTTTTTTGCCCTGGACAGAGCCGGATGGGTGGATCTCATCGACTCCCAGCACATGGACTACGAGGACGTGGTCCTCTCCGACGACGACCGGAACCTTCTCCTCGATTGGCTCGTGGCCGAGTTCGGCGCGGACTCGGAGGCATTCCCCCGGTCGTACATTCCTCCCGAGATCACCGTGTTCTTCACGGATCCGGAAGCGTTCCGGCTGATGGAGAGGGCGTGTACGCCGTGTCACGGCATGGACCGGATCAACGAGTCGCGGTACTCGCTCGACGGATGGCGCGTCGTGCTGGTCAACATGAGAGAACAGGGCGCGGTGATCACGGACGAAGAATTGGAAACCCTTGTCGAGTGGTTGAGCCGGACCCGCGGCATCAACCCGAACCAGTAGCCGGCGCCGCGCGCGGCGCGGGGCGTGGCCGCCGCTCGGTTCCTCGAGCGCACGGTTTCCCGCTCGTCATCGACACGAACCGCCCGTCGCCTGTCATCTGCCCATGAGAGTCCGGATGTTCCCCAATTCGACGCGGCCCGGTGTCGGCTTGAAGCCGCGTAAGGAATCCCAGCGGCCGCACCTGCCGCAACACTCGCGCAACTGCCCGGTCCTGGAGGCCGGGAGCGCCCTCGGGTTTCTGGTCTATCCGCCGCTGGAGCCGGCGGAGTCGTATCACGTCGAGTTCCTCGGCGACGGGCAATACCGCTTCACCTATTTCGTCACCGCGGCCTCCGGGGATCGGCAGGCGATCTTCTCGATCACTTACGCGCTTCCGGTCGGGAGCAACGGCAAGATGCGGCACGACGTGGAGTTCATGGTCGCGAACCCGCCGCTCCCCCCGAAGTCCGCGCCCGCCTTGGCGCGAGCGTTCTTCGTACCCGAAGACCTCGGCACTCCGGCGGGCGCCGTCACGCTCCGCGGCGCGACGAACTTCCGCACCGAGGCCGCCTGGGACACCGTGTACGTTCCCGTTCTCAACATGATCGAGCGGCCGATCGCGCCGATGTTGGTCGTACGGGTCGAAACGGATTGGTACGTCCACGACTCCGAATTCCGTTACGTCCTGGAACCCGGAGAGGGAATCTCCGGGATACACAGCATGCCGATCGGTCAGGTATTCTTCGTGCCGCGCGAGGAGATCGCCCTGGACGATTGTACGGAGGCGGAGGTGGCGGAGATCTGGCGGTCTCGGAAAGAGTACTCCCGGGAGAAAGCCGCCACGAAGCGCACCACTCCATACGGACTGGAATACAGTCCTCTCTATTCGCACAAACGCGGTCCCGAGAAGTCGTAGCGACGCTTCCGGCGAGCGGGGGTCGAATCGTTGTCCCGCGCCCGCGGCCGGGCCGGTTACTCCTCGCCGAGGCTCAGCCAGAGCGAACCGGTCTCGCCCGTCGCTGCATCCTGCACGGCCACGCGGAGATGACCGGCGTAGCCGTCGGTTTCGACGACGTCCTCGAGAACGACGTTCGACAACCGCTGCGCCGTCTCGTATTCGGCGTCGGTGAGCCGGATCGCGTGCATGACGGGCGGCCCGTTCGAGTACCGGTCCAATTCGGTGATGTAGAAGCTCGTCACAACCGCGAGCGATCCGGTCCAGTGATCGGCTTCCCGGATCAGGTCGATGTCGTTCACGTCGATGGCGAGGGTGACCGTATACAGGCCGGGCGCGGCCGGAACGGGTTCCGCCGTGGCGAGCAGGCCGACTCCCATCGCGTTGAACGGGTCCTGCAGGGTCCGGTCCAGGTCGCCTGAACCCGGCGCGTCGGCGCCGAATCCGAAGTAGCCGCTCCGATGCAGTACGTCGACGCCGTCGCGGTCCACGCGAACCTCCAGTTCGTGAAACTCCGCGTCGGACTCGACTTCCGGGACGTAGAATCCCAACGAGTAGTTGGTGCCCGTGTCCCGGGCCGCCTGATGCATGCGTGCGGCCGGTCCGTTGGTGTTGAACGACACGCGTCCGCCCGTGATTTCGGCGATCTCCATCTGAATGCCGATTGTTGCGTCCGATCGAGCGGGTAGGCCCAGTGCATCGATCGGATACACGGCGACGTCGCTGTCGACGATCCTGCGAAACGCCTCGTCGATTCGATCCAGAGTGGAATGCGGCCACCCGCTCGCGGCAGCGAAGTTGAGTCGAGGGTCCTGCCACGGCCGGAACGGAAACGGAAACCGCGCGGAGAGCCACACGAGGTTCTTGCGGCCGGGAAACTCTGACAGGTGCCGGGCCGTCGCCTCGAGTGCGGCAACCGTCAGTACGACTCGCCGTTCCATGTAATACGCTTCAATCTGGCGCGAGAGCACGTCCGCGTATAGCCGGAAGGGCGATCGTGCTGCCGTCATTGCGCTCATGGGGTCCCGTCCCCAGAAGAATTCCAGGCTCGATCGGATGTAATCGTTGGCGTGAGGAAATCCCTCCGTTCCCGCGCGCACCGGGTCCATCTCGCCCGTGACGAAATCCCGGCTCGATTCCAACGCCAGCGAGTGCGATGGGCGTCGGGACTGGAGCGCGTCGCGAACAGCCACGGGGTGAGCCGTGAAGTCGGCCAGGACAGTCAGCCCCTCCTCGCCGAGTTCGAGAACGGCGACGTGCTCGCCGGTGGCCGACGCGTCGTCGAGGAACGACCGGACCTGGTCGTCCATGAACGGCTGGTCGATAACCTGCGTATTCACCCGATCGATGAGGATGGCCGTGACGGATTCCGGCCGTCGTCCACGGCGATCGAGGCGGTTCGACACGATGCCGTCGGGGAGCATCGCCGCCGGATCGGCGTCATCCGTCGCGGAGCGGATCACGTCGAAGACCTCGATACGGCGTTCGACGCCGTCGTCCAGGACGGTGAAGTCGTCGACGGTCAGGTCCCGGATGGGGCCCTCGTCGCCGGTCACGACGACGTTCACCTGCACGAGCTGCGTGCCGACGCGCAGGACGCCGGCTTCCTCGCCCACCTGGGCCGCGCCGAGAAGGTCCGCGCCCGACCAAAGACAGACGACGACCGACAGCCGGGCGACCGACGTGCCCGGCCTGCCGTTCGGACCGTGTCGCGCGATGTATGTCATACAGCGTTACCGAGGCGGCCGACGTCGCCGTAGACCTGTAGCTGAAGCGTATCATCGGATCGCCGCGAGGCCCATTTCCTTGGACCGGACATTTCCTTGGACCGGGCTCGGCTATTCTTGGCCGAGGCTCAGCCAGAGCGAACCGGTCTCGCCCGTCGCTGCATCCTGCACGGCCACGCGGAGATGGCCGGCGTCGTTCCCCGTATCGACTGCTTGCGGGATGATCACGCTCATCACCTGCCGGGCCGTTGCGAGTTGCGAATCCGTTAGGCGGACCTCGTGACGGACGGGCGCGAAACGCCGATACTCGTCCAACGAAGTAGCGTAGAAACCCATCGCGACCGTGAGTGAACCGGCCCAGTGGTCGCCTTTCCGAATCAGGTCGATGTCATTCACGTCGACTGCGAGTGTGACCGTATAGCTGCCCGTTTCGTCCGGTATGGGTTCCGCGGCCGCGAGCAGGCCGATGCCGGTCGCGTCGAACGGATCCGTCAACGTCTGGTTCAGGGCGCGTTCGACCGACGGGGAGGCGTCGAACCCGAAGTAGCCGCTCCGGTGCAGGACGTCGACGTCATCGCGCTCGACACGAACGTCGATCTCATGGAACTCCGCGTCGGACTCGACTTCCGGAACGTAGAACCCGAGCGAGTAGCTGGCGTTCATGTCACGGACCGCCTCGCGCATCCGGGTGGTCAGCCCGTTCGTGTTGAACGACGTGCGTCCCCCGGTGACCGCGGCGATCCTCATCGGCAGATCGACTATTTTGTTCAAGTCCGCGGCCGCGTCGCGGTTGCCCCCGAAGCCGCGGAAGCGTTCGCTGCGGAGTCCCAATGCATCGATCGGATACACGGCGACGTCACTGTCGACGATGATGCGAAAGACGTCCTCGATCCGGTCGAGCGTCGCGGGCGGCAGGTTGGCGCCGGCGATGTTGAATCGCGGGTCCTGCCAAGGCCTGTACGGAAACGGAAACTGCGCGGAAAGCCATACGAGGTTCTTCCGGCCGGGCAACGGTGACAAGTATCGTGCGCCGGCCTCGAGCGCCGCGGCCGTCAGCAAGACGCGCCGGTTCATGTAGTACCGTTGAACCTGGATCAGCAACGTGGTCGCCAATCCGTCGGCATTGTCGTCTTCGTCGCCGGTGGATTCCCCCGCCGCTTCCGCCAGCACGGGGTCCAATCCGCCCATGAAGAAGTCCTGGCTCGACTCCATCGCCAGGGAGTGGGACGGGCGGCGGCTCTCCAGCGCGTTCCGAAGGACCGAGGCGTGATTCGTAAAGTCGGCCAGGACGGTCAGGCCGTCCTCTCGGAGTTCGAGGACGGCGACATGCTCGCCGCCGGCTGCCGCTTCATCGAGGAAAGTCCGGACCTGGTCGTCCATGAACGCCTGATCGGGGCCGAGCGTGTTCAGCCGGTCGACGAGAATGGCCGTGGCGGATTCGGGCCGGCGTCCGCGGCGGTCCAGCCGGTTCGATACGACGTGGTCGGGCAGCATCGCCGCCGCATCGGAATCGCCGGTCTCGGAGCGGATGACCTCGAACACCTCGATCGTGCGTACGACGCCGTCGTCCAGCACGGTGAAGTCGTCGGCCGTCAGATCGTGGACGGGGCCGTCGTCGTCGGTGACGACGACGTTCACCTGCACGAGCTGGGCGCCGACACGCAGGACATCGGGTTCGTCTCCGGCTTGCGCGGCGCATAGAAGGCTCGCGCCGGACCAAAGACAGACAATGACCGCCAGTCGGGCGACCAATGTACCCAGCCTTCGGTTCGGACCGTATACCACGATGCGTGTCATACAGCGTTGTCGGAGCGACAGTACCGGCGCAGATCCTCGCTGACGTCGCCGCGAACCGACAACTGAAGCGTATCATCGGGCCGCCGCACGGCCCATTTTCTTCGACCCGGCTCGGTCATTCTTCGTCACGGCGAAGCCACAACGAACCGGTCTCCCGCGTCGCTGCATCATGCACGGCTAGGCGGCGTTGGCCGGCGTCGCCGCCGATTTCGACTGCTTGCGGGATGGTCGCGCTCATCAACCGCCGGGCCGTTGTGAATTCAGCGTTCGTGAGACGGGTCTCGTGAACGACGGGCGGCAGGTTCGAGTCCCCGTCCAAGTCGGTGATTCGAATCCAGCCCGCCGAACTCCACGTTCTCTGCCAGTGCCAGAGAGTGCGACGGGCGCAGGCCCTTGAGCGCGTTGCGAACGACGGGCGGAAAAGCCGTGTAGGCGGCCAGCACGGTCAGCGCATCCTCGCAACGCTCGAAAACGGCGATATGCTTGCCTCGCGCTGACATGTCGGCGAGGAAGTCCCGCCCTGGTGGTCCATGAACGGCCGACGGGCGAACCTCATGCGCCGAACTCTCTGCGACAACAACATCGGCCGTTCGCGGCTCCGCGATCGATATGCAGACAATGCCCCTCGATCAACTCAGCCGGACACCGCCGCGGTGGTGAAAGAAGCGCAGTGCTGCGCCGTTTCCCGCCGCAATCCCGCCGCCGTCCGACGGTGTTATTGTCGACGCGATGAGTGTCCCCGGCTCGCTCTGCTGGGACCTTACCTGGCCTGCCGCCGTCGGATGCTACTTTGTTAGCACGTACTTTGGCCCAACGCGCTGTAGTTCCCGTTTTTCTTGCGTTGATGGCGGGCACGGGTTTACGATCAGGACCGTCGTTCTTGCTCTACGCTTGCACGAGGAGCACGCATGAATCTCGAAATGTCTCTGGGTGAATTGGTAAAGCAGATCGCTGCCGCAATGCAGAAGGCGAGCGTTGCTATGCCCTTCAAGGACGAGGAGCCATGGCATGCCTTGTTTTACCAGTTGAAGCGCCGTGACGCACAGGGCAAGCCGGAATTTCTCGCTCACCTCTGTTTCAATTGGGATGGTCCATACCCAAAGTGTCAAGAACTGACGGACTTCCTGCAAGCACTGCACTGGAATGCTAGCGTTTCTGCCGCGAATCCCCACTACGACACGATAACGCTCCCTAATGCTGTCGCTGACTTGTGGTCTCAAGAGACCGAGGACCTCCCCGACGGCACCAAACGATTCCTGAAAGAAGCCGTTTCGTTGGCCAAGCAACAGTTTTCCCCCGGTGCGTGATAACCCCTTCGATGAACCGCGCTGCGTTTCTCAAGGACCTTCCAGCTCTGGCGCACATTTCGCGTTTAGTGGATCGGTACTTCGAGACGGCACATCCCGAATTCTTCGGCCCGGAAGCGGTCCACCCGGTGCTTCCCGTGAAGACATCGAAAGTAGTACACGACAATCTATGGGGCACGAATACCCTCAGCTGGCGCGAACTGGTGTTAATAGACTCTCCAATCTTTCAACGGTTACGCGACATCCATCAAGTCGGCTTGGCGTACCACGTGTATCCTTCCGCTCGTCATACTCGCTTCGAGCATTGTGTCGGCGTAATGACCGTTGCCTCCCGCACCTTCGACGCCTTGCTGACTCGGTCCCGCGGCGAGATCGAGACGATTCTCAATAGCATTCCGGTAGGCGGCGACACGGATCTCCGCATACTTCAACTCAAGCAAGAGCTGAGGCTCGCTGCACTGTTGCACGACGTCGGCCACAGTCTGTTTAGCCATACTTCCGAATTAGTGTACGAGAAGTTGTCGCCTCTCAAAGCGGCATCGCTTGAACTGTCACGTCTGACCGGAAAGTCCAAAGGAGCGGGCGAAGTAATCTCGTTCTGTGTTGCCCTTTCGGACGGAGTGACAGGGCTGTTGAGCAGTGCTCAATCGAGGCGTTTGAAGTCTGGCACACCGAAGGAGTACGAAGGGCCGGTCAATCTCGTGCGGGTGGCACTATTTCTCGTTGGACGAAGCGACCACCCCTTCTTTCAATTCATCGCCGACATCGTTTCCTCCGGATTCGATTCCGACAAGCTCGACTATCTTCTTCGAGACGCCGCTAACGCCGGACTGCCCTTACGATATGACTTGGAAAGGTATCTTTATTCCATCCGGATCGAAAAGGAAACGCTGGCGGACGGTGAAGATCGCCTTGAGGCGCTGTACAACGCCGCCGGACACTCAGTCAGCCGCTCTCCCAAGAACTCGTCAAATTCATTTCCTTTCTACGACACGTATCGGCTTAGACTTCCAAAAGAGGGTATGAACGCGATTGAGCAGATTGTCATCTGCAAGTTGATGTTGTTCAGCTACATCTACCATCATCCAAAGGTTCGTGCGGCGGAAGGTCTTCTGAAGAGGGCATTGGAGCGTAAGGTTGACATGTGGCAACGCCACGGCACGTCTGACGATGACATTGTGACTTTTTTTCTCGGCATGAGCGATGCGGCGATCGGCGGAGACTTGGCGGCGGAACCGACGGACGCGGTTCTTCAGCAATATCTTTATAGAATCCGCAATCGCGTTTTGCCGCGTGAAGTCTATGGAATCAACGGATCTGTCCCGAGCCATGCGGAGAGGGCGTTGGTGACCAATTTTTTGACGGCTCTGCAGGACAAGGCGAATCGGGAACGTATCGTGGACGAGGTCCAGAGAAATATCGGGGAGGAACTTCTGAATATGCGGGCCGGCATGGCGGCTAATGCCGACGAGGCGTTGGTAAAGGCGGGTGTATGGCTCGATGTCCCGAGACCCCCTACTTTCGAAGATGTCAATGAACTAGTAGTAAGGCGCACTAACGAAGAGACCGGAATACCGTTGACACTGGTCTTCCCAATCGGTCAATGGACTCAGGCCTATACACATTTTCGCTATAATGTCCGAGTCTTCGCCTTTTCCGAGTTTCACGGTGATGTCGTCATTGCTGCTCGGCGTGCTCTGTCGAAGGTTACGAAGATTCACTCAGAGAGCTTCTATGAGGCGATTCGGCGGGACCGGTCACACTAGCGGCCGTCCGAGTGTTCCGAGATTCGGAACTGTATGCCGACATCGCTGAGAATTCGGCATGCCTGGGACGTTTCGAGAATGGGAGCGGGAACCGGGCACTTTATCTGCGGTGCCCATGCCAGAATCGGTATCGGAGGGCCGATTGGGACGCTGCAGCGGAGGGAGGTTCGGTGACGGAAGGTGCGAAACTCAAATCGATTTTTTGTCGTTGTCGGCGGGCTGGGGATTTCGACGGCGGGACTGGCGACGATCCAGGCGCGGCCCGGGTCCAGCCGGCCCTAGGTAGTGTATTCCCATCGATTTCGGAGGTGTTCACGGGATCGCGTGTTTCGAAGACTCTTCGCCGAAGAGGACACCGCGCGGATCTGGTCGATTGCCGAGACGGCGGAGCACGACAGGGAGGATTTCTCCTCGCTGACGCCGTCGGTCCGTTTTCGCATTGGTCGCGTCGCAGCTTTCCGAAAGATGTCACTGTCTTTCGTCGGTTCATGACGTCGGTCTGGATTTCATAGGGCTAGGTTGGTTTCCGATCAAGCCGCCGGAAACACTGTGTTGTCCCGATACCCTCCCTGTTCTTTTGGAACTGACGAATTCTTGGGACGGACTAATTGACTCGCACGTTGTACTTCGACGAGTTCGCCGACCGCGACAACGCGCGCCAGATGACGGCGCACGATCCGATGGGCGGCACAGGTAGAGTTGGGGATGCTCTCTCTCGCGAATCGACATGGAGAAAGTTTATGGAGGAGCGCGGAACTGGCGGTGTCCGTCTAGCGTCGCAAGCGAAGATTCTTGGAGGCTAGCCGGACGCTTTCTTTGGTAATGTCCTTCGCGTCGACCGGAGCGTTCCCAAAAGCAAAACTGATTCTCTGTTCTCTCAAGTCTTCCTCGGTCACGTTGACTTCTGCCGACGAATCGAGCAACGCTCGCAGTCTGGGGTCAACGGACATGTCACCCACAAACTGTTTCCTGTCCGCCATTTCGTGTACTCCTGACGTTCCTTCTCTGGATTCCTTCAACTGCTTTTTCGCGTGCCATGCGAAACTCATTGGTGAGTGGAATGCGATCGGCCTCCCTGGACTGCCGAGTCAACTCATGAACGGCTTTCGCCAGCAGTTCGTCACGTTCCCTTGAGTCGTTGTTGGTCGTGACACGCCTACGCCGATTCTTGTCCATGAACGGACGACCTGTCAACGATGTCACGGAACGAATCTGCAGGGTCCCTTCGCCACGCTCGTTGCGTCATCGCGTGGCAAGTCGCCGACATAACCGCCAGGCTTTGCGGTAAACGGACGGCTCCGTTACGGCAAGGCGCCTCGGGTTGCGGTGCATGTCGTACCGAGACGGGTAGACTGCGAGGTCGACAGGCCGCGTGGAGTGTGGACGGGCCGGCAGGCATGCGCCTCCGGCTATGCTGCCCGGCCGCAGTGCGTCGCCGATCGGGCGCCGCGGCCTGTCACGGCGGGGCCCTAGATCGACATCACCTCGGTGCTGTCGCCGAAGCTTTCCTCTTCGATGCCCAGCTTGTGCAGCATCGCCAGCAACAGGTTGGACATGGTCGTTCCCGACGGGTTGCGCATGTGGCGTCCCGTCTCGAGGCGGCCCGAGGCGCGGCCGGCCAGGATGACCGGGAGCGGGTCGTGGTTGTGCTCGTTGCCGTCGCTGATCCCGCTGCCGTAGAGCACCATGGAGTTCCGCAGCAGGTCGCCGTCGCCGTCCGGCGTCGCGCGCAGCTTCTCGAGCAGGTACGTGAAGACGCCGACGTGGTAGTTGTTCAGGACCGCGAACCGGTCCTTGTTCTCCTGGTTGTGGGAGTGGTGCGACAGCGTGTGGAACGAATCGCGGACGCCGCTGTTCGGATAGACCGCGTTGGAGAGTTCTTTCGACATCAGCAGCGTCGTGATGCGGGTGATGTCGGCCTGCCACGCCAGAACCCACAGGTCGAACATCAAGTGCATGTGCTCTTCGAAGTCCTGGGGAATGCCCACCGGCGCGTCGGGCACCGCGATGCCGGTGGACACCTGCTGTCCCACGCGTTCGATCCGGCGCTCGATTTCGCGCACGTCGGTCAGGTACTGGTCCAGGCGGCGGTTGTCGGCCGCGGGGAGCCGGCCCCGGAGGTCGTTCACTTCGCCCAGAACGTCGTCCAGCAGGCTGAGGGACTGCTGGCGGCGGGCCGTGCGTTGTTCTTCGGTGCTGCCGTCGCCGAAGAGGCGCTCGAAGATGACCTGCGGGTTGTTTTCCATCGGCAACGGCGAAGTGGCCGACTGCCAGGAGATCGTGTTCCGGTAGGCGCAGCTCATGCCCTCGCCGCAACTCAGGCTGCTGTCCTCGATCGACATTTCCACCGAGGGCAGCGGCGTTTCCTGCCCGATGCGCCGGGCCGCCACCTGGTCCATCGTGACGCCGAGGTAGGCCTGCGGTCCGGTTTCGGCGAAGGCGCCGCTGAGAAAGACGGCCGATGACCGGTTGTGGTTGGCCGTCGCCGACCCGCTGCCGTACGCCATGGGATGCCGCAGATCGCTGATCACGTTGACGCTGTCGCGGAACGGTTCCAGGGGCTGCAGGATCTCGGAGAACTCGAATCCGGCGCCGTCGGCGGCCGGCGTCCACTTGGCCATCGTCGCGCCGTGGGGGAAATAGATCGCGCCGAGCCGGTTCTTCGGTGCGGCGGCCTGCCCCATCGGCGTGGCGGCGGGCACCATCGACTCGAGCATCGGCAAGGCCACGGCCACGCCGGCGCCGCGCATGAACGTGCGGCGTGAGAGATGCTTCTTCTCGACGAATGCTGCCATGGTTCGGACCTCCTCGATGCGTGCCGCCTATCTTAAGGGATTTGGCGGTTTCGACAAAGCGATACGAGTCATGGCGCTTCGGCGCCGGGTTCCTCCGGGGCTCCCTTCGTTCGCATGCGGAACGGCATGCTTTCGACGATCCCGGAAATGAGCGACGACAGCCGGTAGTTGTCGTCGGCCGCCGCCCGGACCACGGACCGTACGGCCGGCATGTCGTGATGGTCGACGGCGCGTCCCAGCGCGTAGGTCATCAGTTTGCGCGTCGCCGACGTCACGAAAGCCTCCGGCCGGGACAACAGCGCCTCGCGCAGGTCCGACGGATTGCCGAGCTCGGTTCCATCCACCATCACGGCCGTCGCGTCGATCGGGGATCCGGCTTCGAAATCGCGCCATGCCCCGACGAGGTCGAAGTTCTCCAGGGCGAATCCGATCGGGTCCATGAGCTGGTGGCAGGAGGCGCAGACCGGGTTCGCCCGGTGCGACTCCAACCGTTCGCGCAGCGTTGTCGGGGCGGCGGCTTCGGGATCGGGGTCCAGGGTCGTCTCCACGCCCGGCGGCGGTTCCGGCGCGGGCGTTCCCAGGATGTTCTCGAGAATCCACTTTCCGCGGTTGACCGGCGACGTCCGGTTCGCGACCGACGTGGCCGCCAGGATGCTTCCGTGTCCGATCAGCCCGCGGCGCGGGTCGTCGTCCTCGCGCGTGATCCGGCGGAAATAGCTGCCGCGGATGTCCGGGATCCCGTAGTGCTCGGCCAGGCGCTGGTCGACGAACGTGAAGTCCGCGGCCAGCAGGTCGAGGATGCTCCGTTCCTCGCGCAGGATCGTTTCGAACAGCAACTCGGTTTCGCGCGTGAAGGACTGCCGCAGGTTCTCGTCGAAGACGTCGGACTCGGGCTGGACGTTGGCCAGCTCCCGCAGATAGAGCCACTGGCCGGCGAAGTTGTCGATGAGCGCATCCGACTTGGGGTCCGCCAGCATCCGGCGGACCTGCGCTTCGAGCACGTCGGGTTCGTGGAGCGTGCCTCGGGCGGCTGCGTCCAGGAGCGCGTCGTCGGGTATGGAGCTCCACAGGAAGAACGATAGCCGGGATGCGAGCTCGAAGTCGCCGATCGAATAGACCCCGCCCTGGGCCACGTCGGGCGGTTCCTCCTCGAACCGGTACAGGAACCGCGGCGCGACCAGGATGCGCGCCAGCGCCTGCTGGATGCCGACTTCAAAACCGCCGGCGTCCCGTCCCTGCCGGTAGAACCGCATCAGTTGCGCGGTTTCCTCCGCGGACACCGGCCGGCGGAAGGCCCGCCGCGCCAACCGGGCCAGGATCTCCTCGGCGCAGGGTTCCTCCGCCTCCGCGTTCGCCGGGTAACACACGAAGATCCGTTGCCGGCTCGGCGTGTCGCCGCGGCCCGTGGCGTCGAAGGGGCCGTTGATGGACACGCTCGAGACGGCGCCGCCGACCGTGTAGACCGAGTAGATGCCGTCGACGCCGGCGGAGCGCACGCGGTCGATGAGCGCGACGCCGATCCGGTGCGGTCCGGCCTGGACCGGTATCCGGAACCGGCGCAAGTTCTGCGCTTCGACCCGTTGTCCGTCGATCGTCACGTCGATCGGCGGACCGCCCCGCCCGCCGCCCACCGTGAACTCGTACTCGGCGTCCAGCGGGAAGGTGTGCTCGATCACCATGCCGCCCCGCGTGCCCAGGGGCAATCCGTCGATGTGCCGATCCTGCTCGAACCCCTCCGGGGCCGTGTAGGTCGTGCGCGTCGGCGGCAACGTCAGGTCGCCCACCGCGAACCGGCTCAGCTTCATGGCCGCCGACACGTAACCCTGAACCAGCGAGGGCGAGACGCCCAGGACGTCGGCGATGTTGTCGAACCCTTCGGCGGCGTCGTCGGCCGGCAGCAGCCGCGTGGCGTCCACGTCCAATGCCAGCAGGTCGCGCACGGCGTTGGCGTACTCGGTCCGGTTCAGGCGGTGCAGGGCCGGGTTCCCGGGCTCGGGAACCTGGGCGGCGGCCGAATCGAGCCGCGCCTCGAGCCGGGCCGCGAACCCGTCGAGCACGGCGCGTTCCGGCCGGCGCGCGCCGCTGGGAGGCATCATCCCGGTCCGGAGCTTCGTCACGACGGTTTCCCAGACCTCGGCGTGGTCCCCGACATTCTCGACGTCGTACGCGTCGAAGGCCAGCCCGCCGGCGCCGACCTCGGGGTTGTGGCACCCCACACAGTAGGTGTCCAGCAAATCGCGGTCGGACTGGCCCCATGCGACGGGCGCCGTCCAGACCAGGAGCAGAAGGATCGGGATGCGGCTACTCATTGGCGGTCGACTCCGCCATGAGCCGTTCGATCAAGGCCATCGATTCGGGTTTGGGCACCGCGGCGTGCGTGGCCAGGAAGACGCCGCCGGCCCAGTCCAGGGGCGTCCGTCCCAGCTGGTCCGCCGCGTCCAGGCTCGCGCCGTTGGCGACCAGGTACTCGATGATGGCGTTCGAGCCCCGGTTGGCCGCGCCCATCACGGCCGTGATCCCCATCGAGTTCGCGGCGTTCAGGTCCATTCCGAGCTCATGGCAAAGCTTGACGGCTTCCAGGAGCGCTTCCGGGCCTTCGTCGGAGGTCTGGTCGACCACCCAGTTGACGCCGGCCGCCGCCATCAGCGCCGTCGTGCCTTCGACCGTCGCGATATGGGGGTCCGCGCCGTGTTCCAGCAACAGGCGCATGACGTCCAGGTCGCCCGACAGCGACGCGGTGATGAACGGCGTCTGGCCGACGAAATCCACCCACGCCAGCGTGCCCGTGATCCGCAGCATGTGCTTGCGGATGGGCATGGCCTCGCGCGACCGCGAGTTGGGATCGGCGCCGGATTCGAGCAGCGTGAGGATCAACTCCAGCACCGGTTCGCGGTCGACGCCGTTCACGAGCGACGCGTTGTCGAAGTCCATGTTGCGGACCTCGACGGCCTGCCACAACGGCGTGCGCCCGTACCAGTCCGAAACGTTGACATCGGCGCCGGCCTCGATCAGGAAGCGCGCGGTCTCCAGTTGGTTGTTGCCGATCGCCATCAGCAGCGGCGTGATGTCGTTGGGGTCGCGTTGCTCGATATCCGCGCCGGCCTCGAGCAGGATCCGCGCGGACTGGACGCGGTTGTCGCGCGCCGCGTAGTGCAGGGGCGACAACCCGCCCGGAATCGGATCGCGGACGCCGCGTTCGGGCAGACCGCCGCGGACGATACCCACGCCGAAGGAGAACCCCGGCACCGAATTGGGCAGGACCCAGCGGGGCGGGTTCCCCACTCGCGTCGTCACGCCGGGATCGGCGCCGCGATCGATCAGCAATTGCACCACCTCGGTATGGCCGCCTCTCACCGCGAACATCAGGGCGGTCTGCTCGTAGGTGGGATCCCGCGCATCGAGGGCGGCCCCGCGGTCGAGCAGAAGCCGGACCGCGTCGACCTTCCCGACGCGGACCGCCGTCATCAGCACGGTCTCGCCGGTGGGATCGACCGCGTTCGGATCGGCGCCCGCGTCGAGGAGCATCTCCATCGTCGCGGCGTTTCCGTTCGCGGCCGCCAGGTAGAGCGGCGTCACGCCGTAACGGTTGGCCTGCGTCGCGTCGGCGCCCGCCTCCACCAGGAAGCTTGCCGTCTCCAGGTCGTCGACGCGCACGAACCAGTGCAGGGCGGGCGTGCCGTCGGTCCCGAACGCGTTGGCGTCGGCGCCTTCGGCAATCCGCGACCGGACGGTCGCAACGTCCAGGTCGCGCGCGGCGTCGGCGAGCCGCGTTTCCGGGGCCTGCGCCATGACGGGAAGCGATGCGGCCAGGACCAGCGCGGCGCCGAGCGCTGTCGCGCGCCTGCCGTTTCGGGCTGGAAACATGGATCCTCCAGGTGTGTTGCGCCCCTGCCAGTGCGGAGGCAATGTGACATTGTAGTTTCCGGAGCCGGCTGGACCAACGGTATTCGTTGTCCGCGGCGGTGTTAGAATCCCGCCCGATGACGGCGACCGCCGACGAATGGATGTTCCGTCTTACGCTCGCGACGGGCGCGGCCACGCTGGTTTCCATCGCGGCGGCCCAGATCCTGCTGACGCTCACCTTGACGGCGTGGCTCATACTGCGTCCCCGCGCGCCCCGGTGGCCGGCGTACTTCGTGCCGTTGGCGGCGTTCGCGGCCGCAACGCTGGTATCGCTGGCGATGTCGGCGGACCCGTCCGTCGGGCTGGGTCCCGTGCGGAAGTTCGTCCTGTTCTCGATGGGCGTCCTGGCCGCGACGTTCGTGACCAGTGAGCGGCG
The DNA here is from genome assembly GCA_022821145.1 of Acidobacteriota bacterium. Taxonomy (GTDB): domain Bacteria; phylum Acidobacteriota; class Terriglobia; order 20CM-2-55-15; family 20CM-2-55-15; genus JAJEDW01. The sequence goes on along the minus strand of JAJEEE010000010.1, from coordinate 41,540 downwards.
GTTGCGGCAGACCGTCATGGTGACGATCGCGGTGGCGTCGGCCGCCGCCGTCGCGGGCTTGGTGCAGTTCGGCCTCCAGTATTCCGTCTACCGGTCCACCGGGAGTCTGGCCGACGATCCCACGGTGCTGGCGCGAGCCACGGGATTCATGGGTCACTGGATGACGTTCAGCGGGGAACAGATGCTGGTCTGGTCGTTCGTGCTCCCGCTCCTGGCGGTCTTGAGCCTGAACCTGTTTCGGATCGGCGCGGTGCTCATCGGCGCCTCCCTGCTGTTCAGCTTTACGCGGAGCGCCTGGCTCGGGGCGCTGGCCGCGACCGGCGTTTCGGCCGTCTCCGTGTCGTTCCGGAGGATGGCGCGCGTGCTGATTCCCATCGGCGCCATCGCGGTCCTGGGCGCCGGTCTGGTCTGGAACCGCGTCGCGATGAGCTTCACGGATGGCGTGTTCGCCCCCGACAGCGGCCGCATCGAGATGGCCGCCGTCGCGGCCCGGATGGTGGGCGATGACCCGCTGTTCGGCGTCGGGCCGGAACGGGTCGCCTTCGAGTTCGCGGACTACTACCGGGGGAACGACATCGAAGACCTCTATACGGGCCATCTGCACAACAACTTTCTCCAGATCGCCGCCGAACGCGGTCTCCTGGGACTGGCCGCCTTCCTGTGGCTGCTCGTCCGGATCGGGATGGACATGGTTCGCTTTGCGCGTTCCGCCGACGGAATCGCCCGCTGGACGGGGGTCGCCGGCCTGTCGGTGCTGGTCGCCTTCACGACGGCCGGCCTGTTCGAATACAACTTCGGCGACTCCGAAGTGCTGATGCTCTTCCTCTTCCTGGTCTCGATTCCCTACGGGGTTCGGGCGCGCCAGAGCCTATGGTGACGCCGGACGATTTGCGGTCGCTGACGATCGTTTCGGCCGCGGAGCGCATTCGCGACGGCGCGATCTCGTCCCTGGAGTTGACGCGTGCGGCGCTGGAGCGGATCGCCGCGCTGAATGCCGGAACGCATGCGTTCATCACGGTGACCGACGATCGGGCCCTGGCCCAGGCCGAAGCCGCCGACCGGGCGTTGGCGTCCGGGGAGGACCGCGGCGCGCTCCACGGCATTCCGATTTCGCTCAAGGACCTGATCGACACCGCCGGCGTCCGAACGACGGCCGCCTCGCGCGTCTTCGAGGACCGCGTTCCCGCCGAAGACGCGTGCGTCGTCGAGCGCCTGCGCGCGGCCGGCGCGGTCCTGGTCGGGAAGACGAACCTCCACGAGCTCGCCTTCGGCGTGACCAACGTCAACCCGCACTACGGCGCCGCCCGCAACCCCTGGGACCTAGAGCGGATGTCGGGCGGGTCCAGCGGCGGTTCGGCCGCGTCGGTCGCGCTCTCGATGGCGTTGGGATCGCTGGGGTCCGATACCGGCGGGTCGATCCGCATTCCCTCGGCGCTCTGCGGAACCGTCGGCCTCAAGCCGACCTACGGGCGCGTCAGCGTCCGCGGCGTCATTCCGTTGTCGCCGTCGCTGGACCACGTGGGGCCGATCGCGCGAACGGTCGCGGACGCCGCGCTCCTGCTGGAGGCCGTGGCCGGCCACGATCCCGGCGACCCCTTCTCAGCGGACGCGCCCGCCGGACGCTATTCGCAACAGCTCGAGGGCGGCGTCGCGGGGATGCGGCTCGGAGTGCCGCGGGACGCCTTCTTCCACCGGCTCGAGCCGGGCGTCGCGTCCGCGGTCGAAACGGCCTTGGACGCGCTGGGCGGATTGGGCGCGGAACGCGTCGAGGTCGGCGTGCCGGACACGGACGGTTACGAAACGATATTCAAGGCCATCGCGACCGCGGAGGTGTTCGAGCGCCACGAGGAACGTCTCCGATCCAGCCCCGGGATGTACGGCGACGACGTCCGCGAGCGGATCGCCGCGGGCAAGGAGTTGCGGGCGGTGGACTACGTTCGCGCCCAGCGCGAGCGCCGCGTGCTGGCGGCGGCCGTCGACGCCGTTCTGAGGTCGGTCGATCTGCTCGCGCTGCCCGCGCTCCCGATCACCGCGCCGGCCGTCGATCAGACCGCGATCGAATGGGCTGACGGGAACGAGACCGTCTTGCACGCGTTGACGCGCATGACGCGGCTGGCGAACCTGACGGGTCTGCCCGCGATCTCCGTTCCGTGCGGGTTTTCGGACGCCGGTTTGCCCATCGGCCTCCAGATGATCGGACGGCGGTTCGACGAGGCGCGGGTGCTTCGCGCCGCGCATGCTTACGAGCGGGACGCGGGATGGTCCGCGCGGCGGCCGCCTGGATAGGACGATGGCGTACTTCGACAAGATCCTCGTCGCCAACCGAGGCGAGATCGCCGTGCGCGTTATCCGGGCATGCCGCGACCTCGGCATCCGATCCGTGGCCGTCTACTCGGACGCGGACGAGGGCGCCCTCCACGCGCGGATGGCCGACGAGGCCTACCGCATCGGTCCGGCGCCGTCCTCGGAGAGCTACCTGTCGATTGCCAACGTTCTGGACGCGGCCACGCGTTCCGGGGCTTCCGCCATCCACCCGGGTTACGGCTTCCTGGCCGAGAACGCCGGCTTCGCGCGGGCCGTCGAGGAGTCCGGCCGGACCTTCATCGGTCCCTCGGCCGCGTCCATCGCGCTGATGGGTTCCAAGATCGAGTCGCGTCGGGCGGTTTCCGACCACGGCGTCGCGATGGTCCCCGGGACGATCGACGCGCTGACATCCGACGACGAGGCGCTGCGGATGGCCTCCGAGGTCGGGTATCCCGTCATGTTGAAGGCCTCGGCCGGCGGCGGGGGCAAGGGTATGCGCTACGTCGCGTCCCAAGCCGAGATGGGCAGCGCGCTCCGCACGACGCGCGCGGAGGCGCGGGCCGCCTTCGGCGAAGACGCCGTCTACATCGAGAAGTTCATCGAGCGGCCGCGGCACATCGAGATCCAGGTCCTGGCCGACGGCCACGGCCGGGCCGTTCATCTGGGCGAGCGGGAATGCACCATCCAGCGGCGCCACCAGAAGGTGATCGAGGAGTGTCCGTCGCCGGTCGTCGACTCTGACCTTCGGGAACGCATGGGCCGGGCGGCGCTCCGCGTCGTGGAGGCGGCCCGCTACCGCAACGCCGGCACGGTGGAGTTCCTGGTCGACACGGACCGCAACTTCTATTTCCTGGAAATGAACACGCGGCTCCAGGTGGAGCACGCCGTCACCGAGGCCGTCACGGGCATCGACCTCGTGGTGGAGCAGATCCGGATCGCGGCGGGCGGGCGGCTGGATATCTCCCAGTCCGAGGTCGTCATGCGGGGATCGGCGATCGAATGCCGCGTCTACGCGGAGGACCCGGACAACGACTTCCTGCCCTCGCCCGGGCGCATCGCGGCGCTGGCGGCGCCGTCCGGCCCCGGCGTCCGGGACGACAGCGGCGTCTATGCCGGATGGCGCGTGCCGATCGAATACGATCCGCTGATCTCCAAGCTGGTCGCGTGGGGGCCCACGCGTGATGACGCCATACGGCGGATGCGCCGCGCCGTGGCCGAGTACCGCATCGCGGGGATCCGGAGCAATCTGGCGTTATTCCGGGAGGTGCTCGAGCACCCGGATTTCGTCGCCGGCGATTTCGACACGGGTTTCATCGACCGGTGGCTCGCCCGGAGGCGGACGGCGGCGGGTGAGCCGTTGAGCGTCGAGGACCGGGATCTCGCGTTGATTGCCGCGGCGGTGTCGCATGCCCGCGGCCGCGCGCCGGCCAACGATCGTCCGGCGCCCGTCAGCCGGTGGAAGCACGAAGGGAGACCGGGCTCGTCGGGGCCGGAGCGAAGTCGGTGAAGTACGTTGCGATCGTCGGGGCCGACAACGAAAGAGTCGAGGTCGAGCTGCATTCGACGGACCTCGATCCGGTGCAGGCCACCGTTGAGGGCCGGGACTACCGCATCGCGTTGCGGGAGGTCGCGCCCGGCGTGTTCTGGACGGTGCGGGACGGCCGTTCGGTCGAAGTGCAGGTGGCGGCCGTCGACGGTGGATACGACGTGCGCGTCGGCGGACGGAGCCTGCGCGTCGAGCTGCTGGACCGGCGCGCGATCCTGGCCGGCCGCGGAGGCGTTGGGCGGCCCGGCCGCCGAGAGGTCCGGGCGCCGATGCCGGGCCGCGTCGTTCGGGTGCTCGTAGAGGAGGGCGCGGCCGTCGAAAGCGGAGTCGGCCTGGTCATCGTCGAGGCGATGAAAATGCAGAACGAGATTCGCGCCGCCGGGCCGGGCGTCGTGGAGCGCATCGCGGTGGCCGAGGGCCAGACCGTGGACGCCGGCGAGTTGCTGGTCGTGGTGGGGGCCTGACCGTTCGTGTATGGCCGTGCCCGCCCTCAGTAGGCCCGTTCCAGGATCCGCTCGGCGAAGTAGTTCTCCACCTCGGCGTCGTTCCGGGCCTTCTCGTAGAATGCCCCCCGCAGCAACTGGTCGCGGCGCGCGAACAACATCTGCCGGATGTCGTTCTCGATGCGCGGGTCGCTCGGGTCCTTCCGCCCGCCCGCGTCCACGTCGAGCAGCTTCACGAGGTGGAGCCCGAAACCGGTTTCGACCGGCGCAGGCAACGTCTCGCCGACGTCCAGACGGAGCACGGCCTCGGCCAGGGCCGGGTCCAGGCCGGCGATGGACTCGATCGGCCGGAAACCGAGCTCGCCGCCGGCCGGCGCGGACGAGGGATCCTCCGAATAGCGCCGGGCGATCATGCCGAAGTCCTGCCCGTCCTGGATCTCGCGGAGCAGCCGCGCCGCCTTGTCCCGGGCCTCGTCCAGCGTCGTGGCGTCGTCGCCCTCGAGGTTGTTGACGGCCTCGTCGCGGACCGGCGTGATCAGGATGTGGGCGATCAGGTAGGATTCGGGGAAGTCGAAGCTGGCGGCGTTGCGTTCGAAGAAAGTCCGGACGTCTTCGTCCGAGACCGTAATCCGGGACGTGATCTCCATGTTGACCAGCTTCTCGATCGTCAGCGAGACCCTCAGGTCGTCGCGGACCTCGTCCCGTGTCAATCCCTGCGAATCGAGCAATTCCTGGAACCGTGCGGTCGAGTACTGGGCGCGGTATTCGTTGAACTGGGCGTCCACCTCCGCGTCGGTGGCCATCAAGCCGCGCTCCGCGGCGAGTTGCATCATGATCTCGTTGGTGATCATGTCGTTCAGCAGTTGGAGCTTCAGGTCGTCGGCCTCCTCCACGTCGGGCGCGGGCTCCAGGCCCTGGATCGTGAACGCGAATTCCTCTTCGAGTTGCGCGGTGGCGATGTCGACGCCGTTGACGCGCGCCGCCACGCCGGCCGTGTCGATGCCGGCCGTACCGCACGCGGCGATACCGGCGCAAACGGCCGTCACGGCCAACCTCAGGCTTTGCGTCAGGCGTTTCATGGCGCGGGACGGATCGGCGTCGAGAACATTCTATCAGCGCCGCCAAACGCGGCCGCACGCTTCGGCCGTCGCGTTCGCCGCGGCCGGACGCGGGCGCGGTCTGCTATAATTTCCGGGTTCCGTGGTTGCCCGAAACCGTGCGCGGGCGCGGACGGGGTATCGGTACGAGGAGTTCCCGAGAATGGCCCAGCGATGCGAGATCTGCGGCAAGGGTCCGATGTACGGTCATCGGATCAGCCATGCGCACAACCTGACGAACCGGCGATGGAACCCCAACCTTCAACGCGTTCGCGTCCTTGACGGCAAGACGCCTCGGCGGATGCGCGTATGCACGAGTTGCATCCGCAACGGAAAAATCGTCAAGCCGGCCTGAACGGACCGGCCGGCCCGGTCCGCCGACAAATTACACCGCTGTTACCCTGTCCCGGCGGTTTTTCGTGTTTCGGACCGTCGAAACACTCATGAGGGCGATCCGCATCATTGCGCTGGTGTCATGGTCGTCGCTCGCCGCGGCCGCGCAGGTTCCCTATGACACCCGCGTCGCGTCGATCGAAGTCAGGGGGGGCGATCCGGACGCGGCCGACGCGTTGAGCCTGCGGACCGGGGATCGGTTGACGCCGGCCGCGCTGCGGCAGGCCATCCAGTCCCTCTACCAGGCGGCCGGATACGGCCGGATCGAAGTCCGCGCCGAGTCCGGGCCGGCGGGCACGCGGTTGGTGTTCGAAGTCGAGCCGCCCTACTTCTTCGCGACGATCCGCCTGGAACCGGAAACCGTTCTCGAACGGGCCGTCTCCAGCTATGTCACCCTTCCCTACGGACGACGCTTCTCCCGGAACGAGGTCGATCGGATCGTGGACGGGATCCGGGCCGAGCTTCAGGGCCTGGGACACTTCCAGGCGGGAGTGGAGCCGATTCTCGATTTCGATCCCGCCACGCGGCTGGTGACGACCACGCTCCGCGTCGAGCCCGGCCCGCGCGCCGTGGTGGGCCGTATCGAGTTCGCCGGCCAGGACGCGTTCCCGGTCGACGCGCTTCGGGACGCCCTGGACGTCGAAGCCGGCGAACGGTTCGAGCGGCGGCGCATCGACGAACGGCTCGCTTCCGTGGCGGAACTGTTCTCGGAGCGGGACTACATCAGTACGCGTCTCACGGTCGAGGCGGAGAACTACGATCCGGAGTCCAACGCCGTAGACGTCGAAATCGCCGTCGAAGCCGGTGACCGCCTGGATCTGGACGTCACCGGCTATGACCTGTCCCGCGATCTGCGGGAGGAGCTTCTGCCCTTCTACGACGAGCGCCGCGTGGACGCCGATCTCGTCGAGGAAGGCCGGCGGGCTCTGCTGGAACACCTGTTCAGGGAGGGATTTCTCGAGGCGGGGGTCGTCGCCGGTTACGAGCTGCCGGGCCCGGAGTCGTCGCATTCCGTGGACTACGTCGTCACGACCGGCGACCGTGTCGCGATCCGGGAAGTCCGAATCGAAGGGAATGACTACTTCGCGGACGACATGCTGTACGAACGCATCGGAATCACCTCCGACGGCTTGTTCAGCCGTGGCGTCTTCAGCGAGGCGCTGCTCGAGGAAGCGGCCGAGATGATCCGGCAACTCTACCGGACGTCGGGATTCACGGGCACCACCGTCACGGCCGAGGCCTCTCGCGGCTCGGGAGCAATCGCCGTCGCGGTCCGCATCGTCGAAGGCCGGCGCCTTCGAGTGGGTCAAGTCGAGATCGCGGGCGCCGGGGCGTACGATGCACGGGATGTCGCCGGTTGGTCGGGCGTGGCTTCCGGGGAGTTCTTCAGCCAGGGTCTCGTCCAGGAGGGGCGTCGCGCCATTACGGCGCGGTATCACGAGCGCGGGCACGACGCCGTTCGCGTGGAGTCGATCGTGGAGCCCGCAGGCGACGACAGCATCGACGTCACGTATCGGGTCACGGAAGGCCCGGCCTCGACGATCCGGCGCATCTTCGTGGCCGGCAATACGCGGACGCAGGAAAAGATCGTTCACCGCAACAGCGGGCTCGAAAGCGGACGCGCGTTCGATCCGGAGGCCATCCTCGAAGCGCAACGCCAACTGTATGCCACGGGCCTGTTCAACCGTGTCGAGATCGTGCCCCTCGAACGCCCGGAACTTCGGGAGCGGGACGTGTTGATCCAACTTGAGGACGCCGGTCCCGTCGTCCTGACCTACGGGGTGGGGGCACAGGATCGCGAGGGGATCCGAGGCACGGTCGAAGTCACGCATTCCAATCTCTGGGGTCTGGATCGCTCCATCAGCGCACGGATCCGCGGAAGCCGGCGCGAGCAACGCTTCCAGACAACGTATCGCGAGCCCCGCCTGTTCAACTGGGAGCTGGACGGTTTCGCGTCCCTGTTCGTGGAGCGGGCGCGGCAGCCGGCGTTCGACGCGAGCAAGGTGGACTTCTCGTTCCAGTCGCTCAAGCGCTTCGCCAACGACGACAGCCTGCTGTTGACGGCGAGCTATCAGACGGTCAACCTTCGCGACATACGTGACAACCGGCATACCGACGCGTTTCCGGACCAGGTGGGCGTCTACCAGATTTCCCGTGTGGGCGCGTCCTACATCCGCGACACGCGCAACGACGTCTTCGATCCCTCGCGCGGGAACTACTTCACCGGGACGTTCCAGTTCGCGAACAGTGCTCTCGGGTCCGAGATCAATTTCACGTCGGTGTTCACTCAGTTCAGCCTGTTCCGGCCCGCGAAGGGCGCGGTCATCGCCGCGTCGGCGCGGTTCGGTTGGAACCAGCCGTACGGGCGAACGCAGTCGCTGCCGATCACCGAACGCTACTTCGCCGGGGGTTCGACGACGCTTCGAGGTTTCAGCCTGGATGACGCCGGTCCCATCGGCGCGTCCCGCTTCGATCCGGACTCGCCCGGGGGCGTCCGGCTCGCCCCGGCCGGCGGCAACGCCCTGGCGATCGTCAACCTGGAGTACCGCTTTCCGATCCCGTTCCTGTTCTCCGGCGTCGGCGGCGCCGTGTTCTACGACACCGGGACGGTATTCGAACGCATCTCGGACTTCGGCTTCGGCGACTTCACGCATACGCTCGGCCTCGGGTTTCGCTACCAGACGCCGCTGGGCCCGATCCGGGTCGATTTGGGGTTCAATCTCAACAGGCAGCCGGGCGAGAGCCTGAACAAGGCGTTTCTCACCCTGGGGCACGCGTTCTGATGCGGGCTTGGGTCCAATCGCGTGCATCGTTCGCCGTCGCGTTGGTCCTGGCCTCGGCGGGTCCGGGTTCGGCCCAGGTCGTCGATCGCATGTTGGCCATCGTCGAAGGACAGGTTGTCACCGAAGGCGACCTGGCCCGGTACCGGGCGTTGGCGGCCTCCTTCGAAGAAGACGACCTCCCGGCCAGCGACCGTGCGCTCCTGGACCGGGTGATCGGAGACATGCTGGTGCGCACCTATGTGGCCCGTGTGCCCGGGCTGGCGGCGACCGAACAGGACATCGATCGCTTCCTGGCCGCTTTCTCTCTGCGGGAAGACCCCGGCTTTCCGCTGTCTGCGGAGGATTTGCGTCAGGGCGCCCGCGAGCGCATCGAGAGCCTGCGCTATTTTCGGATCCGTTTCGAGAAACCGGTCAGCGAGGACGAGGTCCAGCTCTATTTCGACACCGTCTTCGCCCCCGAAGCGGCGGAGCGCGGCCTCGAGTTGACGCTGGATGAAGCGGCCGGCGTCGTCGAGGAGCTGGTTCGGTTGGAGACGATCCTGCGTGAAGCGGAAACCTGGGCCGCGGGCCTGCCGGAACGCAGCCGGGTGGAGATCGTGGAGTGAACGTGAAGTTTCGCAAGATCCGGAAAAGTCGGGTTCTGGCCGCGATGGGGGCGGTGGTTCTCGGATTGCTGGCCGCGGCGGCCGGTCTCGTGTACTTCCTCGGCTCCGACGATTTCCGCGTGATGGCCGCCGACAACATCGTGCGCGCCATCGAGGATCGGACCGGCCTGGAAACGTCCCTGGAGCGCTTCGAAATCGATTTCATGGACCAGGGATTCGCCATCGACGGTCTCATCCTGCGCGGCGAAGAGGATCGGGCCGACGCGCCGTTGCTCGAGATCGAGCGCGTCGCGGTCGGCCTCCGGTGGAACGCGTTGCTTTTCCGGCAGATCGACCTGACGTCGTTGGAAATCGTGCGCCCGCGCTTTCGTCTCGAAATCGGAGACAACGGACAAACGAACGTGCCGCCACCGCCCGAACGTCCCGCGGGTGAGCCGCCCCGCTTCGAGCTCGCCATCGGAGACCTGAACGTGACCGGCGGACAGTTCTCCTTCGACGAGGAGCGGGTGGACATCGACTTCCGGCTCTCGGACGTCGGTGGCCGATTCGACTACGCCGAAGACACCGGGATTCTTGCGGGCCGCCTGGAATGGGCCGGCCAGGTGGCATGGGAAGACGGGCTGCAGATTCCCTACGCGTTGGGCGTGGACTTCGACTACACGCCGGGAGGCGTGCTCGTTCACGGGATCGAGGCGGTATCGGGCGAGAGCCGCCTCGAGCTCCAAGGCCGCATCGACAGTATTCTTCCTCCCTTCTCGGGCGTGCTGGCCTATACGGGCGTTGCCGATCTCGCGTTCATGAACCACTTCTTTCCGGACGACGAGTTCGAGGGCGGCATGGAGCTCGTCGGTGAGTTGGATTTCTCCTCGACGCACTTCGCGTCGAGCGGGCGCATGCGTTCTCCACGCCTGCGCTTTCATGAATGGACGGGCTCGAACGTTTCGTCGCAGTACGCGTACACGTTCCCCGACGGCGTGTTGACGGCGGACAACCTCGAGGCCGACGCCTTCGGCGGCCGCGCGACCGGCGCCGTGAGGGTGCTCCCTTTGCCGGGTCCCTCGCGGGCCGAACTTGATCTCGCCTATCAGGATATCGACGCCGCCCTGTTGCGCGGTTTCTATCCATGGGGTCCGGACCCCGTGTTGGATTCGAGCGTCTCGGGAACGATGGCCGGGTGGTTCCGCGGGCGATTCGACGATTTCGATCTGTCCGGCGAGGCCGCGTTTTCGCCGTCGGAACCGACGGCGCCGGGCGCGGCGCTTCACCTGCCCGTGGCCGGGACGACCTTCTATCGGGGACGGCCCGGCGAGGTCGAGCTGCAGGGGATGGCGGGCCAACTGGGCGCCACGTCCCTCGAAGCCTCCGGACTCGTCGGCGCCGAGGGCGTGGATTTGACCGTGGACCTCGTTTCCGGCGATCTGACCGACCTGGCGTTCGTCGATCCGAGAGCCCGGGGGACGGGCTCGTTCGCGGGATCCATCCGCGGGAGCTGGCCGCGCCCCGATGCCGCCGGTCGATTCACGTTGGAAGGCTACGAATTCGAGGTTGGAGGGAGCGGCCCGTTGCCGATCGACCGGATTGCCGGCCGGATCGAACTTGCGGGCGATGTCGCCGCGTTGGATGCCGTCCGCCTCGACGTGGGGGAATCCCACCTGGTTATCGATGGCGAAATCGACGTGCGAACGCTGGAGCCCGCGCTCGACGTGGAGGTGGATGCGGTCGACGTTTCCGAAATCGCGGATCGAATGGCAGTTCCCGCAGCCGGACGGCTCTCCGGGCGCCTGCGAGTGGATTCCCTCGCGCCCATCGAGGCTAGCGGTCTGGTTCAAGTGGCCGGACTGGAATACGACGGCATCGGTCTCGGGGATGCCGCCTCGGACGTGACGGTGAACGGGGACACGGTGCGGCTGCGGAACGCCCGCCTGCGCCAAGGACCGTCTACCGTGACCGGCGATCTGGAATTCGACCGCGCGACGGGGGCGTTGGACTCGACGCTGCAAGCCTCGGGCCACGAGCTGGCGGCGTTCCGGTGGCTGGGCGTCCCGGACGCGCTGGGCGGTACGGTCCGGACAGCGGACTTCACCATCGGTGGGACACCGGCGAATCCCCTGATCGACGGCCGCGCGGTGATCGACGATCTCCGGTTCCGGGAACAGGCGTTCGACGAAGCGGTCGTCACCGTGTCGACGGTCGACGACGCGGATGGGTCGCCGCTGACGGCGGCCCGAATCGAGATGGGTTCGGACCTGCGCATCGACGTCGAGCTGGACACCTTCGACGACAACTATCCGTTTGCCGGCCGCGCTGCGTTCACACGCTACGATGCGGCCGGAATCGTGGGAATGGCGCCCGGCACGGTCCTGGTGACCGGGATGGCCCGGTTCGACGGCGAGTTGAACGATCTCGAGTCGATCGACGGGGAGGGGGAGGTTGCGGAATTGCGGGTCTTTCTGGACGAAGAAGCGATCGCCTCTCCTCCGTTTCCGTTCGACTTCGACGCCGAGGAAGTGCGCCTTTCCCGGGTCGAGCTCGCCGGCGAGGTCACGTCGATGACCATCGACGGCGACGTGTCGCTCGCCGCCGACTCCGAAATCGATTTCGCCGTCAATGGAGACGTCAACCTGACGCTGTTGTCGTCCTCGGTGCTGTCGGCGCGTTTCCCGAACCTGGAGACCAGCGGAACGCTGTCGATCAGCGGCAGCGTCGTGGGCACGTTGGCGAACCCTGAGCTCGATGGTTTCGCTGTGCTGAACTCCGCCGCGATCAGTCATCCGGACTTGTTCCTCGGCCTGTCGGAGTTGAACGGCGACATTCAGTTCACCGGGGATCAGATCAACGTGTTCGACGTGACCGGCGTGGCCGGAGGCGGCGCGGTGACCGTCGGCGGCGCGATCGGGGTCGAGGGAATCCGGCCGTCCCGGCTGGACCTGCAGGCGGAAGGCCGCGACATCCGCGTCCGGACGCCGCAAGGCCTCCGAGCCGCCTTCGACGCTTCGCTCTCCCTTCGCGGCACGCTCGAATCGCCGGCGCTCGACGGCAACGCGGACATCTCGAGCCTGTCCTTCGAGGAGAGTTTCGAGGAGTTTCTGACCTTGTTCGGGGAATCCTCGGGTGGCGGCTTGTCCGCCGACGCCGGTCTTTTCGATGCCCTGGTGCTGGCCGTGCACGTGCAGGGCGAGCGGGGCATCCGCATCGAAAACGAACTGGCCCGCGTTGACGCGCGGCTGGACCTGGACATCGGCGGCACGTTGGGACAGCCGACGCTGACGGGCCGGGTCGAATCCATCGACGGCGTTCTCGATTTGCAGGAGAACCGTTACCTGATCACCCGCGGCACGGTCGATTTTGTCGATCCGGTGGGCATCGAACCGCGCATCGACGTCCAGGCCGAGACCGAGCTCCGGGATTATCGCGTGATCTTGACGATCACCGGCACGGGCAGCGACATCCAGATGGCCATGAGCAGCGATCCGCCGCTGCCGCAGCTGGAGATCGTCAGTCTGATGGCGGGCGGACGCACGCGTGAGGAACTCGCGGGCGCGAGCAACGCCGGCGCCGTTCCGACCAGCGAGGAACTCTTTCAGGGCGCGGCGGCGACTTTGGTTTCGGACCTGTTGTCGGAACGCGTGGGATCGCGTTTCGGCCTCGGAAGCCTGGTTCGGATCGACCCGTTTCTTGTCGGCGCGGAAAACGATCCGGCGGCGCGCATTACCATCTCGGAACAGGTGACGCGCGATCTGATCGTGACCTATTCCCAGGACCTGTCGTCGAACCGGCAGGAAATCATCCTGATCGAGTACTTCCTCAACAACCGGACGTCGTTCATCGCGTCCCGGGACGAAACCGGGGCCGTCGGTCTGGATATCCGCCTGAGGACGCGCTTTCGTTGACCGCTTGCGGGTCGTTCCCCGATCTCAGACGTTGACGGCGACCTCCGTCTTCACGGAGTTGGCGATGAAGCACTGTGCGTGAGCCGCTTCGTGCAACTGCCGTTCCTCATCCGGTGTCGGACGCGCGTCGCCTCCGTACTCGATTCTCGGATGGAGAGCGACCGAAGCCACCCAGGGCACGCCGTTCTCCGCCTTCTCGACCTGCCCGACGGCCTCGTCCTCGTACTTTCGGACCTCGAACTTCTTGCGGGACGCCAGGAACAGGAACGTCAGCATGTGGCAGCTCGCGATGGAGGCGACGTAGGCTTCCTCGGGGTCGACGGCTCCGGGGTCCGAGAACGGCGCACGGACGACGGCCGGAGATGGCGACGCCGGCACGGTCAGGCCCCCGTCGAACGTCCACGTATGTTTTCGGGAAAACCGTCCCTTGAGGAACTCGCCGTTCTCGTCCAGGGTCCAGTTCACGAGCGCTCTGTGTTCGGACATGGGTTTCTCTACCACTCCCTCCGTTGCCGCAACGACGTGATCTGGGCGATGTGGTGCCGTCCATGCCACGCATACAGGGCGACGTTCCTGTCCAGCGTGACCGTTCCCAACTCGGGATGACGGAAGCCGCGTCCGAAATCGCCGTCGCTCATGTTCCGCAAAAGGCCGGCCCAGCGGCGATGCAGCGCGTCCAGCAGGTCGAGCGACATGCCGACGGGGCCCGACCGGGCGTCGTGCAACTCGGCCCACGCCGCCTCGTCGTACGCGCGGATGGTCGGATCGTTCTCGGTCAGCGCGAGCCGGAAACGCGTGTAGCTGTTGAGGTGGCTGTCGGGGAGATGGTGCACGACCTGGCGGACGGTCCATCCACCGGGCCGGTAACGGGTGTCGAGTTGCTCCACGGACAGGTCGTCCACGGCGGCGCGCAACCGCGCCGGCGCCGCCTCGATCCGGCGGATGCATTCCAGCCGCTCGTCCTCGGACAGCGGCCCGGTGAACTCGAATCGGCCGATGGGGTACTTCAGGTCCACGGTTCCTATCCGGTCCGTTCCGTCCAGTGGAGTCCCGGAAGGCCGTCGATGCTCGATGCGTTCTCGCGGCGCTGGTAGTCTCGCAGCTCGGGCGGGTCCTTGTGCGACGCCCACTGGTCCAGTTCCGTACGCGGGCCGCGGTAAACGTAGTTGGGCACGCCGTAACCCCGGGAGTCGCCGACGCGCTCGACGGCGACGCGGATCACGGATCGAAGGCCGTGCGCGGCCGGGGTCTTTCCCAACCGGCGAACCGCCGCGTCGAACTCGACGTCGCCCGGCTCGATCACGACGCCCTTTCCGTGGACCCGGATCACGCGGGGAGCCCCTTCGAAAGCGCAGACCATGATCACGATGCGTCCGTTCTGGCGGAGGTGGGCGATGGTTTCCACCCCGCCGCCCACGTAATCGAGGTACGCGAGGGTCCTGGAGTCCAGGACGTGCAGCCCGTCGATCCCCTTGGGCGACACGTTGACGTGTCCGTCCGCGCCGGACGGCGCCGTCGCGACGAAGAACACGTGTTGCGATTCGATGAACTCCCGGATCCGGTCATCGATGGCCGTCAGGGTCTTCGGCATCGCTCGAACCGGCGCCGGCAGCGCGAACGCGCGCGCATTCGATCCAGTTTGCTACTCCCCGATCGTGCGTTGCAGGAATTCGATGGCGGGCGGCAGGTGCAGCTCATCGAAGAAACCCGGGCCCCCGTGGGCGGATCCGTGCACGGTGTCGAAGTGCACGTCCAGTCCCAGCGCCTCGTATTCCCCTTCGAGCTGGTGGGCCTGGTTGATCGGCATCTGGGGGTCGCGGTCCCCGTGGAACAGCAGGAGCGGCGGATCGTCGGCGTCGACATGATAGACCGGGCTCGCCAACCGAGCGATCTCGGGGGCGTCTTCGGGAAGGGCGCCCAGCAGTTGCTCCAGCGCCGGCGGACGCATGTTCATCCCGAACGGCGTCGACTGGTCCAGGATCGTCGTCAGGTCCGACGCGCCGAAATAACTGATGATGGCCTGAATGTCGGACGACACGTTCTGGTGGCCCCCGACGGCGCCTTCGAGCTCGGCGTGCCCGTTCGTGACGCCGACCAGCGCCGCCAAGTGCCCGCCCGAGGACTGGCCGGTGATCGCGATCTTCTCGGCGTTGTAGCCGTAGTCGTCGGCGTGGTCCCGCAGGAACCGGATCGCTCCCTTGATGTCATGGACCATGGCGGGGAACGGCGCGTCTCCGGATTGACGGAAATCCAGGCTGGCCATCGCGAAGCCGTTCTCCGGGAACACCATCGGGGCGCGGTCCTTGTTGCCGGCGCGCCATGCGCCGCCGTGGACGAACACGACCAGCGGAGGCGCCTCGACGCCGGGCGGCATGTAGAGGTCGAGCCCCAGCGCCATCCCGTCGACGGTGCCGTACACGATGTCCCGTTGAACCTGGATGTCCTGCGCCGTGGCCGCCGGCGCGAGCAGGCAAGCCATCGCGAAGGCCGGGCCGGCCGTTCGCAGGCGTTTGCGGCGCTCGATACGTGTCCGTTCCATGTTGCTGGCTCCTGTGTCGTCGAAACGTTTCGATAGCATACTGCCATCGCGGCCGAATCGCCAGACAATGGCGAAACTCCGGCCTGCTTCCACGAACCCGTCGTCACGCGACGTTCCTGCGGGCCGTTGGACCACCCTCGGGGCGTCCGGGGAGACCCTCAGCGCCAGTCGTCGATCACGAACACGCCGGGCCGGTTGAATCCCGGGGCGTTGGGTCGATGCATGGCGATGCCGGTGCGCAACACGCGAAAGCCGGCCGCGAGCACGTCTTCGTAGGCTTCCTCCCGCGCCGTGTTGACGCCGGCCACGATACGCGCGGCGCCGATGGATGCGGCAAAGGACTCCACGGCCCGAAGCAGTCGTCGGAACGCCCCGCGATCGCCGGGGACCACGGCGCCGAACTTGACGTAGACCACCCCGCTGCCGGCCTCGCTGCCGGCGCCGGAGTGACAGGCGGCGAAACCGTCGACATCGCCGCTTCCGAGCAGGATCGTATCGCCCAGCGACTGCCGCCGAATCGACTCGATCTCGGGCGTCACGTCCAGCCCGGGATAGACGCTGTCGGTCAAGCGCCGGCAGCCGCCCAGGGCTTCGCGGCGCTGCGCGGCGTCCAGCCGGGAATGACGGGTCCAGCCGTCCCCGCCGTCCCCTTGTCCGGACGCCTTTTCGAGTATCAGCGTCAGCGAGCGCGGGCGGAAGCCGAATTTCTGGTAGAGACCGATGTGCTTGGGGCTCTGAGCATGAGTGAACAGACCGGCCAGAGTGACACCCCACTGATCGAACGCGCCGATCACCGGTTCGATCAGGGCGCCGGCGAAGCCCCGGTTCCAGAACGCGGGATCGATCGAAAGCGGCCCGAAGAAAGCGAACGAACCCCACCGCGCGGCGAAGTTGGACCCGGCGAGACGCCCTTCGACCTCCGCGGCGAACGCCGACGCCGGATTCGCCTTCCAGCGCGTGTGGACGTAGCCGGCGTCCCCCATGAACTCCATGGGATCGGACAGACCGTTGAACGTGCCGAAAGCGAGCCGGACGATGCGGTCCGCCGCGTCCAGGTCGCCTTCCCCGAGCAAACGAATCTTCGGTGACGCCGTCGTCATGGTGGGGACCGCCGTGCCGCGGCCGGGCGCTCAGGGCTCCGCGTCCGGATCGTCCGTGACGGCGTCCGGCGTTTCGGCCGCCTCGAGTATGGCGAGCAGCTCGTCGGTGATCTCGATATCCCGGATGGCCAGCGCCAGCGCGACCTCGGGCGCCGAAGTGTCCAGTATCAGGTCGAATCCGTTCTCCTCGCCGTAGGTCTCGACCAGGGCGCGCACCCTCGCCACGACGGGCTCGAGCAGCCCTCGGCGCACGATGTCGAGTTCGCGCTGGGCGTCCGTGCTCATGCGTTCGATTTCGACGCGCAAACGGTCGATGCGGTCGATCAAGGCCGATCGTTCGTCTCCCTCGGGAGCGCCCTCTCCGACCAGAAGCCTCTCGGCGTCGCGCAACTCGAGCTGCCGTTGCTGGATCTCGCGGGTCCTCTCCTCGAGAACGGCGGCCCACTGTTCGGATGCCCGCCTGAAGTCGGGGCTGCCTTCGACCACCTCCTCGATGTGCACGACGCCGAGCTTGAACTCCGCTTCCTGCGCCGCGGCGACGGCGGCGGGCATGAAGAGCGCGACGCCGGACATCCACAGGCGGCTAACCATCGAATCCGCCGGCCTGTTCGAAGTGGTGCGCCGCCCGGAGCACCGCGCCCTCATCGAAGTGTTTCCCGATCAACTGCATACCGACCGGAAGGCGTCCGATACGGCCGCACGGGACGGACACGCCCGGCAAACCGGCCAGGTTGCACGTGGTCGTGAAGATGTCGTTCAGGTACATCGCCAACGGGTCATCGATGTTTTCCCCGATCCGGAAGGCCGGGGTCGGCGTCGTGGGCGTCACCAACAGGTCCACGCGCTCGAACGCTTTCCGGAAGTCCTCCAGAATCAGCGTCCGCACCTTCTGGGCCTTCAAGTAGTACGCGTCGTAGTATCCCGCGCTCAATGCGTAGGTGCCCAGCAGAATGCGGCGCTTCACCTCGGGTCCGAAGCCGGCCATCCGCGTTCGGCGGTACATCGACTGCAGCGTGTCGCCGCCGGCGCGCAAACCGTACCGAACGCCGTCGTACCGCGCCAGGTTGGAACTGGCCTCGGCGGTGCAGATCAGGTAATACGTCGCCACCGCGAATTCGGTATGGGGGAGGCTCAGTTCCTCGATCCGGCAACCGAGTCCCTCGAGACGGTCGATTCCCGCGCGCACGCGTTCCGCGACGCCGGCATCCATCCCGTCCGCGAAATACTCTTTCGGGACGCCCACCTTCGTTCCCTGGACGGGCGCGTCCAGTTCACGGATCCAGTCCGGCGCGGGCACGTCGGCCGATGTCGAGTCCAGCGGATCGAAACCGGCGATGGCCTGGAGGATCCGGGCCGTGTCGGCGACGGAACCCGTCAACGGGCCGATCTGGTCGAGCGACGAGCCGAAGGCGACCAGCCCGTAGCGCGACACGCGACCGTAGGTCGGTTTCAGGCCCACGACGCCGCAGAAGGACGCGGGCTGCCGGATCGAGCCGCCCGTGTCGGATCCCAGCGCCGCGGGCACCAGCCCGGCGGCGACGGCCGCGGCCGAACCGCCGCTGGAGCCCCCCGGTACGCGTTCGGGGTCGCGGGGGTTGCGAGTCGGCGAGAACGCCGAGTTCTCCGTGGAGGATCCCATCGCGAACTCGTCCATGTTCGTCTTGCCGACGACGATCGCGCCCGCCGACCGCAGGCGGTCGACGGCCGTCGAGTGGTACGGCGGGACGTAGTTCTCCAATATGCGGGACGCGCAGGTGGTGGGTTCCCCGCGGATATGCATGTTGTCCTTGACGGCGATGGGAATCCCGGCCAGCGTCCCCACCGGCCGGCCTTCGTCGAAGGCCGCGTCGGCGGCGCGGGCTTCGTCCATCGCCTTGTCGCGGCGTGTCGAAACGAACGCGTTCAGGCCGGGTTCAGAACGCTCGATGGCGTCCATGGTCCGGGCGATGACGTCGCTCGCCCGGGCGCGGCCCTCCCGGTAGTCGCGCGCAAGCTCGGCGATCGTGGCGGGCTTCGGGCTCATCGCTCGCCGATCACCTTGGGCACACGAAACAGCCCCACCGTCTCGGCCGCTTCGGAGCTCCCGTCGCGAGGCTCGACGCGGTCCCCGCGCTCGGCGCGGCCCCCGTCGGCGACGACCTGCGCCGTCGGTTCCACCGCGGCCGTGTCGAGCTGCTCCAACTGTTCGACGTACTGAACGATTCGGCTCAGTTGAGAGGCCAACGCGTCCTTCTCGCCGTCGCCCACGTCGAGGTTCGCGAGTGCGGCGACGTAGGCGACGTCAGCGGCGCTGATCTTCATACGTGAATCCTATGTCGTTGATCCAGCGGTTCGGCCAGGGTTCGTTCACCCTCGCGAGAATGCGTCCCCGGATGGACCGCAATTGCCGTTCCCAGTTTCGATCGGGCACCTGGACCAGGATCCTCGAGCCGCGAATGCCGACGACCGAGGTCGACTCGGCGAGCGATGCGCCGACCAGCGCCGGCCAAAGCGCCTGGAGCAGGCGCAGGTCGAGCGACTCGTCCCACCGTGGCGACCGTCGGAGCGAGGCGATAATCTGGCGAAACGCGGGATCGATGGGCATGCTGGCGTCGACTCGTCCTTGTTGATCGCCGGATGCGGGCGGTCCGTCCTGTGTTTTTAGCACATTTGGGGTGGCTCACCCCGGTGCGAGTTCCTACAATCAAGACCGGAACGATCCACATTCACGGGTAAACGGCCTTTCTCATGCCACGACTCCGGGTCCACGGCGCGGCGTTGCTGTTGGCGCTGCTGTTTTCGGGGCGGTCCGCCGGTGCGGCGCAGACCGGCGTCACCTCGCCGCTGGAGCAGTTCGGCTTCAACCTCGGCGACGACTACCGGTTGGCGAATTACACACAGCTCGAGGACTACTGGACGCGTCTCGCCGACGAGTCCGACCGGATGCGCCTGGACGTGATCGGGGAGTCGGCCGAAGGCCGCCCCATCTACATGGCCATCATCACCTCGCCCGAGAACCACCGCAACCTGGACGCGCACCGGTCGATTGCGCGGCGCCTGGCGCTGGCCGAAGGCGTCGACGAGAACCAGGCGCGGGAACTGGCCGCCGCCGGCCGCGCCATCGTCTGGATCGACGGCGGGCTGCACGCCGACGAGACGCTCGGAGCGCAGCAATTGATGGAGTTTGTCCATCAGATGGTGAGCCGCGACGATCCGGAGACGCTGCGATTCCTGGACGACACGATCCTGCTGGCCGTTTGCGTCAACCCGGACGGCCTGGATCTGGTCGCCGACTGGTACATGCGCGAGCCCGATCCCGAGCGGCGGACGCTGGACGATCTTCCCCGCCTCTACCAGAAGTACACCGGGCACGACAACAACCGCGACTTCTACATGTCGTCGCAACCGGAGACCGAAGCCGTCAACCGGGTGCTCTACCGCGAGTGGTTTCCCCAGATCGTCTACAACCACCACCAGTCCGGGCCCGACGGCACCGTCCTGTTCGCGCCCCCGTTCCGGGATCCGTTCAACTACAACTTCGACCCGTTGATCGTGACCAGTCTGGATCTGGTCGCCGGCGCCATGCACACGCGCTTCCTCGCCGAAGACAAGCCGGGCGCCACGATGCGGTCCGGCGCGTCCTACTCAACGTGGTGGAACGGGGGTCTTCGGACCACGCCGTATTTCCACAACATGATCGGGCTCCTCACGGAGATGATCGGCCACCCGACGCCGATGGAGATTCCGTTCGAGCTGGACCTGCAGTTGCCCCGGGGCGACTATCCACGCCCGGTCGAACCTCAAACCTGGCATTTCCGGCAGTCGATCGACTACTCCGTCACGGCCAACCGCGCCGTTCTGGACGTCGCGTCCCGGTACCGGGACGCGCTTCTTTTCAACATCTGGCGGATGGGGATGAACTCCATCGAACGGGGCGGGCGGGACAGTTGGACCATAACGCCCGACCGTGTGGCCCGGGTGCAGGATGCGCCGGCCGATGCCGGTGACGCGTTCGAGCGCCTGCGGGCGCCGGAACTCCGGGACCCGAGGGGATACATTCTTACGGCCGATCAGCCGGACTTCGCGACCGCGACCCGGTTCGTCAACGCCCTGATCAAGAACGGCGTCGCGATCGAACGGGCCGTGGGGGACTTCGAGATCGACGGCGTGGACTACCCGGCCGGTTCCTACGTCGTCCGCGCCGCGCAAGCGTTCCGGCCGCACGTCATGGACATGTTCGAGCCCCAGGACTATCCGGACGACTTCGCCTATCCGGGAGCGCCGCCCACGCCGCCCTACGACACGACGGGGTGGACGCTCGCCTACCAGATGGGCGTGGAGTTCGACCGGGTGCTGGACGCCTTCGACGGACCCTTCGAGCGCGTGCCCGGCCTCATCGACGCGCCGGCCGGCCGCGTCGGCGCCGTTCCCGGCCAACAGGGTTATTTCCTGAGTTCCGGCGTGAACGACGCGTTCGTGGCCATCAACCGCCTGGTCTCGACCGAGGGGGTCTACCGGCTGCGCGAGCCGTTCGAGGTCGACGGCCGCACCTGGCCGTCGGGCACGATCTACCTGGACGTCGGCGCCGGCGCGGCGTCCCGGTTGTCGGAACTGGCCAGGGAGCGCGGATTGCGGTTCGAGGCGACAGCCTCTCGTCCCGACGTCACGGCGTTCCGGCTCCAACCGGTGCGCGTTGGCCTGTGGGACCGTTACGGCGGCTCGGCCCCGTCGGGCTGGACGCGGTTCATCCTGGAGAACTTCGAGTTTCCGTTCGAGGTCATCTATGCGCCGGAGCTGGATTCGGGCGCGCTGGCGGAGGACTTCGATGTCCTGATTTTCGTCGACGGCGCCATCCCGGCGCGGGAACGCGCCCGCGATCCGAACCGGAACGGCGCCGGACGGGACATTCCCGAGGAATACGCGTCTCGCATGGGGGACGTGTCGATCGAGACGACCGTGCCGGCGTTGCGCCGGTTCATGGAGTCGGGCGGCACGGTTCTGGCCATCGGGGGCTCGACGTCGCTGGCCGAGCACCTGGGGCTGCCGCTGTCGAGCGCGCTCCAGGAAACGACGCCCGACGGGCGCACGCGCCGATTGGAGCGAGAGGAATTCTACGTTCCGGGGTCCATCCTGGAAGTCGAGGTGGACTCGGCGCACCCGCTGGCCTACGGTCTCGACGCCCGGGTCGACGTCGTCTTTGCCAACAGCCCGGCGTTCCGGTTGGACGCGGACGCGTCCGGTGTCCGGGCCGTCGCCCGCTTCGGTTCCCGGCCCCTTCGAAGCGGTTGGGCCTGGGGCGAGGAGCGTCTCGAAGACGCCGCGGCCATCGTGGACGCGGAGGTCGGCGCGGGCCGGCTCCTGCTGTTCGGCCCGGAGATCGCCTTCCGCGCCCAACCGCACGGCACGTTCAAGTTCCTGTTCAACGGCATCTACTACGGCTCGGCCCAGCCGGTCATGCTGGGCGGGGACTAGAAAAGACGAACTTTCGACTCGTGTCGCGCGAAGATGACGTTGTGTCTAGAGATTGACTGGATAAGGAGCGAGGCCACGAACATGTCTCGGAACACTCGCGCGACCGTGAGGGGCGGCCGGCGGAGAACGACGGTTTCGGACGAGCACGTAGACAGAACGCTCGCCGTGGGAGTCCTTCTCGTTGGCTGGGCTCTGTTCGCGCTCTGGAGTTACTCAAGCCAAGAGATCGAGAAATTGAGCCGCCAGCCAGCGTTCGGAACCATCGAGGAAGGCGCCGAACTCATGGCTGGCAACTACTACCCGGGAGCCGAGGCAACTCGCATCGTGCATGCAGCTAGCGAGGTCTTCGACACGCTGCAATACGTGGTGCTGGATATCCGGTTGAGCACGGGCGAGGAACGAAACCCGGGCTGGTTCTTTCTGCGCGTCGGAGACGGCTGGAGATTCCTGCCGGAGGGGCGGTGGCCGCATGCCGTCGCGCTGGGTCAGCGGGTTTTCCGATTCGATTAGAGATTGGCGATCGAGGCGGACGACCGACTGTCCCGGCTGGCAACGTCAGTTCTGTTGATCTCGTCGCGATCGGTTCTATTGCAGAGTGTCGACGCGGTGCTCGATCTTCGGTCGTTTCTCGCGACCCGGAGGTGTCTCAGCGGAAGATTGTAGAACCCAGCGTAGGCGGTCCGATCGCGCGGGACGGTTTAGCGTTTGACATCCGGTTGACCCGCACGTACTTTCGTGATCATGCGGTCATCGTTGTTCTCGATCGTCGCACTCACGGCGTTGTCGGGCTTGGCCGACGCCCAGGAATC
This sequence comes from Acidobacteriota bacterium, assembly GCA_022821145.1. GTDB lineage: Bacteria > Acidobacteriota > Terriglobia > 20CM-2-55-15 > 20CM-2-55-15 > JAJEDW01. Next base: position 18,580 of record JAJEEE010000010.1, on the reverse strand, counting down.
GCCGTTGGCGACCGAGGAACCGCCAACGGCGCTCGCGCCACTGCCGTTGGCGACCCGGGACGTGTTCACGCTCCTGGACGAGGGCTGGGCGGACGCGTTCCGCGACCGGCTGAGGGAGCCTCCCAGCCAATGGGGATGCCCCGGGCCGATGCCGCGGGTTCCGGGTCCCGACGATCGCGTGTTCACGCTTCGGATACTGCCACCGTTGGCGAACGGTACGATTCGGTACTTCGGGCCTTGTGCCGCCGACGGGCGATATCTCCGCTATGCCCGCTCCGCGCTTCCCTTCGACGAGTTGCCGTTGGAAGGCAGCGCGGAAATCCCCGGGACACCCGCGTCGCAGACGACACCATTGGACGACGCGCCCGATCCCGGACCCGACGATCCTCGATAGGCGCTACGCCGCGCAGCCCGCTCCTGCCGTTCGGCTAACCCGTCACGCCGGCGGGGAATAGGCCGGGGCGGCATCGGCGGTCCGGGCGCGCCGGACGCAATTGATTTGACAACCCGCCGATTTCCCACGTAGCGTTTCACTCATGCGGTTCTTCTCGTTGTCGATGATCGCGCTGCTGGCGGGCGTGAGCACGACTGTCGCCCAGGAATCGCCGGAACCGCGAATCCGGGTTTACGAGATCGACGTCGCGGGCGTACTCGGAGGCCGGTTGCCGGAGGTCCCGCGGCGGACACCATGCGCGATCGAGATGCCGCGTGTTCCGATTCCCCGGGATCGCTCGTTCGCGCTCAGGTCCGCGCCGCCACCGGCGTCGGGGACCATTCGCAGCGTTGCGCCGCCGGCGCCGTCCTGCGCCGCGGTTGGATCGAACCTCGAATTCGCTCCCGATCGTTTTGGTTGGACCCGTTCGGACGCCGGGGAGAACGCTCCCGCGGGCAGTGGGGAAAGCGATCCCGGAACTCCCGTGACGCCATTCCGGTTGTGCACGCACGATGACGGACTCATCGCGCCGTGCGCCGAAGAGGACCGTTAGGCTCGACGAAGCCCGGCCGTCGCCCGCCCTGTCAAAGCTGGTACAGCATCAGGTAGACGACCACGCCCGTCACCGAGACGTAGATCCAGATCGGGAACGTCCACCGCGCGATGCGCCGGTGCGCGTCCAGGCGGTCCCTCCAGGCCAGGTAGACCGTCCGCAGAACCAGGGGCACGATCACGGCGGCCAGGACCGTGTGGGTCAGCAGGATGCCGAGATAGACGGTGCGGACCGGTCCCTCTCCCTCGAATCGGACCGACCCGACCTGGTAGTGATAGACCAGGTACGAAGTCAGGAACAGCGCCGACATTCCCAGCGCGGCGAGCATGAATGCCTTGTGCGCGCCGACCTTGCCGTGCTTGACGCAGTAGACGCCGGCGGACGCCAGCAGGGCCGAGGCGCTGTTGAGGATCGCGTTCAGGCCCGGCAGGTCGGTGTAGTCCACGACTACTCGGCGAGCAGCGCGTCGACGTCGGCGACGATCCGGTCGACGGTTTCCAGCGACGTCCCGTCGTAGTAGTTCCGGATCACGCCGTCCGTGTCGATCAAGGCGAAGCGGCTGCTGTGGGTGATCGGTTCCCACGCCGTGCCGACGGTGTCGTCGACGGCCAGGTGGAAACCCTCGCGGGCGAGGCGGTACAGGGCGTCGCGGGCGCCGGTCAGGAACAGCCAGCGGTCCCCTTCCACGTCGTGCTGAACGGCGTATCGCGTGAGCGTTTCCGGGGTATCGTGCGCGGGATCGACGGTGAACGAAACCAGGCCCACCTCGCCGGGGAGGGCGTCGTTCAACTGCCCCATCTGATACGTCATCATCGGGCAGGTCCCGGCGCAGCGCGTGAAGATGAAGTCCGCCACCCAGACGCGGCCGTCGAAGTCGGCTCGCGTGACGGTGCGCCCGCCGCGTTCGACCAGCTCGAAGTCGGGAACGCTGCCGAAGCCGGGCGCGGGGTCCTCGGTCGCACGGTTCAGGATGACGGCGAACGTCAGGCTCGACGCCATGATGGCAACGGCCGCCAGCGAGGTCCAGTTGGGGCGCCTCATGACGATTCCCCGTTCACGTCGACCGGCTGCGAGTGACGGCCAGGCCGGCGATGAACATCGCGCCGGCGAAGACCGAGATCACGATGAGCGCCAAGCCCGGGCTCGCGCCTCCCGTCGCCAGATAGTCGGGCGTACCGTAGATGCTCCAGCGCAGCGCCGACACGCCGTAGGTCAGCGGGTTGAGTTGAATGACCCATTGTAGCCAGTCCGGGGCGCCGCCGGGCGGAAAAACCGCTCCGGACAGCATCCACATCGGGATCAGAAACAGGTTCATGATGGCGTGGAATCCCTGGGTCGACTCCATGCGCCACGCGATCTGGTAACCGAGCCCGGTCAGGCCGAACGCGATCACGGCGACGACGGCGGCGATCCGCGGGATCGACGCCGGAGAGGCGCCGGCGACCCACGGCGCCAGGATCAGCAACGCCATGCCGTGGATCAGCGCCAGCGAGGTGGAACCGGCCATCTTTCCCAGCACGATCGCGGCCCGGGGCGTCGGGGCCACCAGCACGGCCTGCAGGAAGCCCTCTCGCCGGTCCTCGATGATCGATATGGTCGAAAAGATCGACGTGAACAGCACGATCATGACCACGACGCCCGGAAAGAAGTACTCCATGTAATACATGTCGCCGCCGGACGTGGGGAGGCTGAACGAACGGCCGATACCGGAACCCAGGAGCAGCCAGAAGACCAGCGGCGTCCCGAGCGCGCCGGCGATGCGGCTGGGTTGCCTGAAGAAACGCACCAGCTCCCGCTGCCAGAGCGTCGCCGAGCCCAGGACGAGGCTCATCGGTCCTCCCAGAGCCGGTGGCCCGTCCGGTCGATGAACACGTCTTCGAGCGTGGGCTTGGCCAGCGTGACCGAGTCGATCCGTCCCGGAAACGCTTCGATCAGCGCGGCGACGAAGCGATGGCCGTCTTCCTTTTCGATGCGGACCGAACCGTCGAGAATCATGGGCTCGATTCCGAACCGCTCGCGGATCTGTCCGCCCAGACCGGGCGCGTCCGCGGTGGCCAGGGCGATGACGTCGCCTCCGATCTCTTCCCGGAGCGCGTTCGGGCTGCCCATCGCGACCACGCGGCCCCGGTCGAGGATCAACACCCGGTCGGCGTCCTCGGCTTCGTCGATCAGGTGCGTCGTCCAGAGGACCGTCACCCGGCGCTCGTCTCGCAGCCGGGTCAGATACCGGCGGAGATCGAGGCGCGCCCCCGGATCGAGACCCGCCGAGGGTTCGTCGAGGATCAACAGGCGCGGGCCGTGCAGCAGTCCCTTGGCCAATTCGACCCGGCGCTGGAGACCGCCCGAAAGCGTCTCGACGCGATCGGCGGCGCGCCCGGCGATGGCCATCTGCGCCATCATCTCGTCGATTCGACTCCGGAGAGCCGCCCCGCGCATGCCGTACAGGCGTCCCTGATGCAACAGGTTCTCCCGGGCCGTCAGCTTGCCGTCCAGGCTGGGATTCTGGAACACCACGCCGATGCTGCGCCGCACTTGGGCGGCTTCGGTCCGCACGTCGGCGTCGAATACCCGGACCGATCCCGCGTCGGGGGGCATCAGGGTGGAGAGGATGCGGAACAGCGTCGTCTTCCCGCCCCCGTTCGGTCCGAGCAGCGCGAAGATCTCCCCGGGCTCGACCTGGAAGGACACGTCGTCGAGCGCCGTGCGCCCGCCGTAGGCATGCCGGACGCGGGATACTTCGACGGCGGGCATCAGAAGGCCTTGTCCGCGACCATCAGCGCGAACAGCACCGGCAGATAGATCACCGAAACGCGAAGCAGGCGCTTCGCGGCCGCGGACGTGCGGAACAGGGCGACCGCGGCGCCATAACCCAGGTACGTCAACCCGCAGACCAGGGCGCCGAACATGTAGGCGCGCCCGGTGACGGCCAGCGTCGTGGGCAGGAGGCTGATCGGAACCAGCGTCGCGCAATACAGGATGATCTGGCGGGACGCGCCCGCCTCGCCGCTGTGTGTGATGGTCAGGGGGCGAAAGCCTCCCTTCAGGTAGTCGGCGTCGTAGATCCACGCGATGGCCAGAAAGTGCGGCAACTGCCAAAGGAACACGATCATGAACAGCGCCAGCGCCATTCCGTCCAGCGCGGCGCCGGCCGCGGTCCATCCCAGGACAGGCGGCGCGGCTCCAGGCACGGCGCCCACGAGGGTCGCCAGCGCCGTCCGCTTCTTCAGCGGCGTATACAGGAACACGTACAGCGACAGCGTTGCGGCGGCCAGCAACCCCGTCACGACGTTGGTCGTCAACGCCAGGTACAGCGTCCCGCCGATCGAGATCGCCAGGGCGAATGCCAGCGCTTCGCTTTCGGTGAGCCGTTCGCGGGCCAGGGGACGGCCGCGTGTCCGCGCCATCCGCGCGTCGTGGTGCCGTTCCAGGTACTGGTTCAGCGCGCTGGCGCCGCCCGCGACCAGGGCCGTGCCGAGCATCGCGTGCAGGAGCGCCCAGTCCCGAAGGCCGGAGTCCGAAGCCATGTAGAAACCGACGAGCGTCGTGGCGAGGACCAGAGACGTCACACGCGGTTTGGTGAGTTCCAGGTAACGGCCGATCCGTCCGGACCGTGCGGGCACGGCCGCCGGGTGCGTTCGCGCGTTCACGGCGGGTCAGGCGGTCCCCCGGCGGGCGCCGCCGGGGGGCAGCATCGCGAAGGACCGGATCGTCAGGAAGACCGAGGCGGCGAGGATCACGGCCCCGTTGGCGACGTGGAACGTGGTGATCATGACGGCTTTCTCGCTCCAGACCGTGAAGGCCCCGAGCGTCAACTGGACCGTCAGGAGCCCTGCGATCAGGATCGCGGGACGAACCAGGCGCGCGTGGCGGCGGTAACCGGACAGGATGCGAACCGACGTCCAGACGATCATGCCGGTTACGAGAAGCGCCCCCACGCGATGGGCGAAATGAATGGCGACGTTGGGCGTCTCGAAGGCCGGCACGAGACGGCCGAAGGCCAGCGGAAAGTCCGGAATCGCCAGCCCGGACCCGGTATGACGCATCAGGGCGCCCAGGAGCAGTTGCAGGTACACGGCGCCGGTCGTCATGGCGCACAGGAAGGGCAGGCTCGGCGCGCCCGCCCGGTCGCCGGCGACGGGGAGGCCCCGCTTCCAGTCCGGCGACGTGAACAACGCCAACGCGACGACGGCGCAGTAGAAGGTCTGGGCCAGCATCGCGTGGCTGACCGAGACCGGCGTCGGCAGCAGGTAGCGGACCGTGATCCCGCCCAGTATCGCCTGGAAGATGACGGCCAGCAACGCGCCGATGGAGAGCCAACGGACCCAGCGCCGGTCCTCCCGGAGCGCGGCCCAGACCGCAAGTACGCACGTGAGGAGTCCCACGAAAGCCGCCACCATGCGGTGGCCGTGTTCATAGAAGACGCCGCCGACCATGGGCGGAAAGAACATCCCGTAGGAAAGCGGCCAGTCGGGAACGGCCAGGCCCGAGCCCGTGCTCGTGACCAGACCGCCCGCGAAGATCAGGAACGTGGTGGCCAGCGCCGTGAATACGGCGAACCGGTGAAGCCCGACGTTGTCCCCTGCTGGCGCCGCCGGGCCCAAGGTCGCCGCTACTCCGCCGGTTCCGAGTACGTGAAGCTCATCTCGGCGGTCTCCCCGGCCGCTACGGTCACGCTGCCGGTCATCTCGCCGTACCGCTCATGCCACGCCACGACTTCATAGGCGCCCGGTGGCACGTTGATCGCATAATCGCCCGTGTCGCCCGACGTGGTGTGGAACGGGTGATCGAACACGGCCGTGAACGAGTTCATCCACCGGTGCACGTCGCAGCGGATCGCGAACGGGCCTTCGGCGATCGTGAACGAATCGGTGGTTTCCATCCCTTGAATCGCCTGGCCGACGTTGATCTGCATGTTCACCATCGGGAACGCATGGATGTTGTGCAGCGTGTTGTCGCTGTTCCGGAAGGTGATGTCCTGATTCATCATCATCGTGAAGACGTGGGGGATATAACGGCAACCCTCCTGATCGAGCACGACGGGTTCCGCGGGCGGGGCGTAGAACAGGCCGGTGTCATGTCCCGAGCGGATGAAGACCATCGTGTTCCGCAGCTTCGCGTCATCGGTGACCATGACTGCCTCTTCCCGCGTGCCGGCGCCGGCGTCCAGGCAGTAGGGATCGGCCGACATCTGGATGGGCGGCATCTCGGGCGCATCGCCCTCGAACAGAATGCTGCCGGCGATGCTGGCGGTGGCCGTGGCCGGGTCGTAGGCTGGGCCGGTCGGCGCGGCGCCTCCCGAGCCGGCGCCCTCCGGAAGCGAGAATTCGTCGCCCCCTCCGCCGCATCCCGCGGCGGCCAGCGTCAGGGCAAGGGCGAGACCAAGGGCTCTCTGGCTGTTCATCGTGTCGATCTCCTGATCAGAGCTGCGGTTGACTGGTTTCCATTCCGGACCGCTTTCCCGGCTTCAGTTGTCCTCGGCCCGTTCCCCGTTCCCGATCGTCAGGAACAGGTGGTCGCGAAAGGCCTCGAGCTGCCCGGGCGTATCGCCGTCCAGTATGCCGGGCAACTGCGACACGCCGTCGATGTAGAACGCGGGCATCCGCGTTCCCGGCGCTATGGCCTGCGGATCCAGTATCCAGTCCTCGACCCATTCCGGCCGGAGCCGCTCTGCGGCCAGGCCCAGGTCCGGCGCCAGATCCGCGGCGTCGCGGTCGGGCATCTGGTCTCCCGCCGGATGGCACAGATTGCACTGCGCCAGCTCGAAGAGCTCCCGTCCGGCTGTCAGGCTCTCGTCGGTTGTCGCGATCGCCGTGTCGATGAACGGATAGGGCGCGTTGTCGATCGCCGAGAAGTACTTCCCGAGCACGGTCGCCTCCGCCTGGTCCAGGTAGAACGTCGGCATGCGCGCCGACAACCACGGGCGCAAGGTTTCCTCTCCGGGTTCCTGAAGGAACGAATGCAGCCACATGGGCTGCGTCTTGGCGCCCTGCGTGTTCAGCAACGGCGGCCAGAGTCCCTGATCCGCGATCGTGGACCGGATGTCCCCGCCGGCGCCTTCGATTTCGTGGCAGCCGCGGCAGTTGCGTTGCGCGACAAGTCCCCGGCCGGCCTCGATATCCGCGGTCAGGTCGTTGCGCATGTCCGGGGTGACCTGGTCCTTGACCAGCCCGGTCAGGATCATCACGATCGCGCCGACCTGCTCCTCGTCGAACCCGAAATCCGGCATGCGCAGGAGTTCCTCGGGACGCTTGACACGGTCGACGTCGAAGATCCGGGGATCCGCCATCTTGGCCGCGTACCATTCGGTCCGCGTGTGCTCGATGTCCAGGAATCCGAAATCGAACTGGTTGAGCAGCTTGCTTCCCGGCTGCGTCAGCTCCGTCCCGATGGGTTGCGCGGTCTCGAAGCCCTCGATCACGTGGCAGCCGAAGCACCCGTAGCGGGCGACGAGTCCCTCGCCGGTCGTCATGATCTTCTCTTCGAGCGTCATCTCGGCCAGCGCTTCCTGGGCCTGGATACCGGTCGAGCCGGTTCTCAGAAACTCGAGCGTGACCTCGTCCAGGGCCGCTTCGTCCAGTTCCGGGAACGCCTCCGCCTCCCACTCCGGGTTGGTCAGCGACACCAGGTACGCGGCTACGTCGGCCGCCTCGGCGTCGGTCAGCCTCATGTCGGGCATGTTGGTGTCGTGCCAGACGGCGCGCGGGTCGCGGACCCAGTTGTACAACCAGTCGGCGGAGGTCTTGCTGCCCTGGCTCGCAAGGTTGTAGCCGAACCGGCGGCGGTGCTGAGTCCGGGCGGGATCGTCGGGAATCGGCCCGACGGCGTGGCAGCCCAGGCAACCGACGGATTCCACCAGCGCCTGTCCACGGCCCACGTCTCCGCCGGCGGGCGCCGCCGCCGGCAGCGGGTCGTCCTGCGATCGCGAGAAGAGGTACTCGGTGATCGCCGTGATCTCCGCGTTGTTTCGCGCCTCGAACTCCGGTCCGCCGTTGTTGGAGTTGAACCAGAACTTGGGCATCCGCGCTTCCGACTTGAACGCACGCGGGTCGGCCAGCCACTTCTTCACCCATTCCGGGTCGAGCTTGCCGCCGATGGTCGTCAGGTCGGGCCCTACCCGCCGCACCTCTTCGTATCCGGGCATGTTGTGGCAGCCGAAGCAGCCGTAGGTCCGGATCAGGTCGCGGCCCATGTTCAGCGCGGGCGCCTCGGGAACGTCGCCGGCGCCGGTGTGGCACTTCAGGCAACTGGCCTCGATCCGGTCCATCGGCAGCATGGGCGTTTCGAGAAAATGATCCAGGTACCAGCCGTACTGGTCCTCCCACGCGGCCTGCTGCTCCGCGTTATCCGGCACGTGTCCGGCGCGCGAGAATTCGACGGCCCGGTCCAGGCCCGCGTGGCAGGTCGTGCAGCCGAAGCCGTCCATCGGGTGCGGGGAATCGGCGCCGACGAAGACGTCCAGCCGCGGGTGCGCGGTGAACGGCTGCTGCCATTCGTCCTTCGCCGCATCGTTGATGCCCAGGTGGCACGTGGTGCAACGATCGACGCGAGGCACCTGGAGGAAAGGGGCGTCATAGTGGAGGTTCTGAAGCTGGATCTGGTTCACCGTCTCCGACGGGTTCATGAAGTCCAGAATCGGCGCGTTGCGGATGGAAGTGCGGATCAGGCCCGGGTCGAGCGTGACGATCGCCGCCTCGAGTTGCGTCGCTTCCGCCACAAGGCCGTCACGCTCGCTCGACAAGCGATCGCGCTCGCCGATGTAACTGTCCAATTCGGTCGTCGTTTCCTCGATCGCGATCTGGAGCCTTTCCACGTCCTCCAGGTTCTGATTGATATCCGCTAGCCGGTTCTCAGCGATGACGCGGAGCGGTTCGGCGTTCTCCGGGTCGTTGGCCACGGCCTCCTCGTAGTCGTACCGTTCGACGTCGTATTCCGCCCGGGCGAACAGGTAGGCTTGGTTCGTGGAGTAGAACTCGTCGTTGAGCGCTTCGAGGCGCGATTCGACTTCCGAAAGGGTCGCGGCGTTCTCCGCGATCCGCACTCGAGCCGCCTCGATCTCGGCGCTCAGTGCGTTTACGGCCGCCACGTCGATGGCGCCGGCCGCGGCCTGCCTGTCCAGCTCGGTCTGCAGCACGCTCAGCCGCGTGAACCCCCGCTGGTAGCGGCGCCACTCCCGGTTGTAGTCGTCGACGATCATCCAGACCGTGAAGACGAACAATAGCAGGCTCGAGATGGCGAACCACTTGTGCAGGCCGTTGTCGGTGTACAGCCGGTCGCCCCGCTGACTGATGTTGAGCGCGGGATCCTTCTTCGCGGGCGGCGGAATGGCGGGTTTCGGCGTTCCGCCGTTCGGTGTTTCGCTACTCAAGGCTCTCTCCAGTTACGAATAGGCATCGGCGCTAAATGTTGAAGAAGTACTCCGGTATCCCGATGATGTACTTCAGGTTGAACAGCCAGCGCAGAACCATCTTGATCGGCAGCGACGCCATGCACAGCAGCAGGAAGACCATGATGTGATAGCGGGCCGGGCCGAGGTTCTCGTAGAACCGCTTGAATATGGTTTTGGCCAGCAGCATCGGGGGAACCAGGAAATAGCCGAGCACGACCAGGAACCCGACGCTCTCCCGGACGAGGATGTTGTCGGGCCGTCCCATGCCGAGCAGCCGCACCCAGAAATAGTCGGACAGGTCCACGTTGACCAGCGCTTCCAGCTTGTGCGTGTCCCAGTACTCGTACGGGCCGAAGAAGTTCCAGTTGGGCCCGCGCAGGAACGTTCCCAGGATGACCAGCAGCACCCACAGGATCAGGAACCCGAACAGGAAGGTCATGATCTCCCAACTGCGTTCCTTGAACGTGTAATAGCCGTTCCCCTTCGGGTTGGTGTCGATGTATGGAATCGCCATCAGCCCCACGATGATCAGGCCCGGAAACACCACGCCCGCCAGCCACGGATCGAAGTAGACCAGCATTTCCTGCAGGCCGAGGAAGTACCAGGGCGCCTTCGAGGGGTTCGGCGTGGCCGCCGGGTTGGCGGACTCTTCCAGGGGCGCCGGGATCAGGATGGACCAGCCGACCAGCAGGACCGTCAGCAGCACGATGGCGATCAGCTCGGTGTAGACCAGGTCGGGCCAGGTCAGCACCTTGTCGGCCGTTTCTTCCTTTTCGATCAGCGGCGCCCCCTCTTCCGTGCGCTTGTCGTTGCGGACGGCCTCGCGCATCGAGAGCCACGTGAAGAACGGGATCAGGAACAGCATGCCGACGATCGGCACGTTGTCCGGCTTGGTGACGATCAGGTAGAAGTCCTCGTCGAACATGCTGATCGCCATGAACACGAACATCGCCGGAAACAGGATCAGCGCCACCTTGTTCGTGTAGAACAGGTGCCGGTACCGGGCCGAGACGAACAAGAGGATCGCCGCCAGCGTGATCAGGATCTCGGGCGCCGTCAGGGTGTTGATGATGTCCTTGATGGTTTCCATTCGCTTGCCCGTTCTCTAGAGCGGCCCGGAAATGCCGCCGTCCCGGCGTATGCGCCAGAAGTGCACCGCCATCAGGAAACCGGCGACCAGCGGGAGACCGACGCAGTGCAGCACGTAGAAGCGCAGCAGCGCCATTTCGCCCACTCGCGTGCCTCCCAGAAGCGCGAACCGCGCGTCGCTGGTGCTGCTGATCAGCGGGATGTTCTCGCCCAGGGTCAGCAGGTTGGCGCCTGGGCCCTCGTACCCGGCGAACGGCGTGGCCCGCGCCATGTTCGAGCCCACGGTGATGGCCCACATGGCCAACTGGTCCCACGGAAGCAGGTAGCCGGTGAAGCTCAACAGCAGCGTCAGGACCAGCAGGATCACGCCCACGCCCCAGTTGAACTCCCGGGGCGGCTTGTAGGAACCGGTCATGAACACGCGGAACATGTGGAGCCAGACGCTGATCACCATCGCGTGGGCGCCCCAGCGATGAATCTCCCGCATGATGCCCAGCGGCACCTGTTCGCGCAGGTCGATGATGTCGACGTAGGCGTACTCGATGGTCGGCCTGTAGTAGAACATCAGGAGCAGGCCGGTGAAGGTCAGCACCAGGAACAGGAAGAACGTGATGCCGCCCATGCACCAGGTGAAGCGCAGCCGGATTCCCGACTTCCGCACCTTGACCGGGTGCAGGTGCAGGAAGACGTTGCCCAGCATGACCAGCATCCGTTTTCGATCGGAGACCGGGACGCCCACCCGGAACACCGACCGATAGATCTGGCTCTTCTGGATGGCCTCTCCCAGCTTGGCCGGCGAGAGATTCGATAACAGATCCTTGAGTTGACTCATATGCGATCAGACCTGATGGAATAGTCGGAATGCTCGATGGCGCGGCCCTCGGTGAGGCCGCGCCACGCGGCTAGAACTCCAGATACGCTCCCGGCAGCTCCCACTGACCCTTCTCCTGCTGGAACTTGCGGCCCTTGTCGATCACGAGCTGCCCGTCGTCGGCCAGGTCGATCGCGAAACGTTCCAGCGGGCGCGGCGCGGGCCCCTCGAAGTTGATGCCGGTAATGTAGAAACCGCTCCCGTGGCACGGACACTTGAACTTCTGTTCGGCCGACAGCCAGTTCGGCGTGCACCCCAGGTGGGTGCACGTGGTCGACAGCGCGTAGATCCCGCCGCCGTCGCGCACCAGCCACACCTGGTTGGAGTCCTTGAACCGCTCGTCCACGATGCCCACCTGCAATTCCTCGGGCCGGCCGGCGCGGAACGTCAGCGGCGGCTCGAAGAGCACGTTCGGGAACATGAAACGGGCCGTGGCCGTGCCGGCCGCCAGCATCGAGGCGGTGAAGGAGACCCATGCCAGGCTCATCCACGAAAAGAACGATCGACGCCCCGCGTCGGCGGGCTCGCCGCGTTTCGCCGCGGGTCGGGGAGGATTCACTTTGCTCATTAGAGGACTCCTCTATCGATCAGAAACAACCTGCAGAGGACATCGGAACCGTTCATCAATACGCCTCGAGGGCGGCGATCGCCGCCGCGCGCACCTTCAGGCTCGGGTCGTTCGCGCGCAGCTCGGCCAGGTGACCTCGAGCCCGGTCCAGTTTCAGGAGACCCAGGCAATGGACCGCGTTGGTGATGACGGTTTCCTTGTCCTCGTCGGACATTTCCTCGAAGCCGTCGAAGTAGCTTCGGTCGGTCACCTCGATCAGCAGATCGGCTCCCGTCGCGTCTCCCATTTGCGCCAGCGACATGGCCGCCGTCCACCGGACGTCGGCGGCCGGATCCCGGAGCGCGTTCTGCAGGTCCTCTCGGGTCAGCGGGTTCCGGAGCACGCCGAGGACGTAGGCGGACATCTGTCGTACGCCGGCGTCGCCGGATCCGATCATGCCGGCCGCCGCCGGACCCGCCGACGGATCGCCCACCATGCCCAGGGCCCACAGCGTCCAGATCTGGGTTTCGGCGTTCGGGTCGTTCAGGCCCCGCGTCAGCGCCGGCACGGCGGGCGCGTGCTGGAGATATCCCAGGCTCATGGCCAGGAACCGGCGGAGCTGGGACTCGTCCGGGTCGAGCGACAACAATCCCAGCAGCGGATCCGAGGCCGCGGCCTCGCGTCCCGTAACGGTCGTGGCCTGCGCGTCGATGTACGCGGCCAGGACCTCGTCGGCGAACCCCGTTCCCCGGAGCTCGTCCGCGCGTGTCGCGATGACGTTGGTCATCTGGGCGGCCGCCTGCCACCGCTGCCGGTCGAAATAGCCTCCGGAACTTCGGATGACCGCGAGATATTCTTCCGGCGGAGGTTCGTCGTAGGCCATGTAGCCGAACAGCACGAAAATCCCGACACCGAAGGCGATGATGATCAGCGGGAACAGGAAGAACTGCGCCACAAGGAGCGAGGTGGGTTTCCGGACCTCGGTGAGGTCGTTCAACTCCTCTTCGGGAGGCACCGCGATGGGGTTTTCGTTGGAGTCCATGCGTTTCCGGCGACGCCGTGCCGGCACGGAACTCGGCCCGAGGCGGCAACAGGGCGAACAAGGCAGGATAAGAAAACTGACCGTGCCGCGTCAACCGCACCCGGTCTCGATCATGAACTATTCGGGGCCGGCCGGAGGTTGACGCGAACGGGGCCGGAATCAGAATTTTCCCCGCGTGTCGATCAAGACGGTCACCGGTCCGTTGTTCGTGAGCTCGACGTCCATCGCGGCCCGGAATACTCCGGTTTCCACCCTCACGCCGCACTCCCGTGCGTGGTCGACGAAGAGCTCGTACAGCCGGTTGGCCGGCTCCGGGGCCGCCGCCCGTACGAACGACGGCCGGCGCCCCTTGCGGCAGTCCCCGAGCAGCGTGAACTGCGATACGGCGAGCACGGCGCCGCCGACGTCGATCACGGACCGGTTCATGCGGCCGGCCGGGTCTTCGAAGACGCGCAGATGAACGACTTTTCGCGCCAGCACGCGGGCGTCGTCGTCGGAATCGCCGTCCTCGACACCGACCAGGACGAGCAGGCCCGCGCCGATTCGGCTGTGCTCCGCTCCGTCGATCCGCACGGCGGCATCCCGGACCCGCTGGATGACGGCCCGCACTATTTCGAATGGTTGTTCAGACTCGAAAGGAACCGCTCTTCGAGCTTGGCGTTGATGCCGCGCATGTTCCGGGGGGCCATGCGCCAGTGTGCGCAGGCCGTCGAAATCGGCACGATGGCCTTGGCCATCGAGGCGTGCCCGCCGGCCGAGCCGATCGCGCCGAACGCGTCCTTCAGCACCTTGCCGGCGGCTCGGACATGGCCGACGTTGCGGACCGAGATGACCAGGTCGGAGTCGTAGATGCCGCTGACCACCGCCCAGTCGGCGCCCTCGAATTGCAGGCTGAAATCGGCGATCTGCGGGATGAGATCCTCGCGCTCGACGCGTCCCAGGTGGACGAACGCCACCTTGCCGACGACGTGTCGGGTCTTCAGCGCATGGCCCAGGGCGTCGATGGCCGCCGGCGGGAGTTCCGGGCGTTCGATCCGGCGCAGAATGTTGTGGTTGGCGATCGGGTAGAGGTAGGAGAACGCCTCGACGTCCCATTCGTTGGTTTGCCGGCCGAGCAGGAACGTGTCGCTCTTGATCCCGTACAGCAGGGCCGTCGCCAGGCGCTGCCCGACGCCGTGGCGCGTCGCCAGAAGGTACTCGAGCAGGATCGTGGAGGTGGCGCCGTAGTCGGGCCGGATGTCCCGGATACGGGCCTCGTAACCGAACTGCTCCGGATGGTGATCCACCACCAGGTCGAGACGGGGAAGCACGGTCCGGATGTGGGGCGGCTGCAGGTCGACCATGGCGATCCGGTCGTATTCCGGCACGTCCTCGGGATGGAGCTCGGCCACGTTGATGTCGAGCAGCCGTTCCATGGCGATGTTCTCGGGACGCGTCGTGCGGCCGAAGCTGCCGATCGTCGCCGTCTGCCTGTGCCGCCCCAGCGCGTGGCGCAGCGCCAGACCGCTGGCGATCGCGTCCGGGTCGGGATCGTCCTGCAGCAGGATCAGCACGTGGTGCGCGTGTTCGAACTGGGCGCGGATTTCCTCCATCCGCCGTGCGGCCCGCGCCAGGACGATGTGCCACCGCAGGTTGCCTTCGAGCAGCTCCTGCATCGTGATGCAATGAACGAACGCGGCTTGCGCGACCACCCGTTCCCGTTCGTTCGTGATGACGAGCGTGGGCACGCGCATCCCCTCGTCCGCGGCGATCCGCAGCGCCTCGGAGATGCGTTCGAAATCGTCGGACTGTATCAGCAGCAGGTCCGGGTACTCGCTCGTCAGGGTCTTCCGGAGCGCGGCGTTGTTGCGCCCGGGGAGCGATACGTCCTGGCCCTCCGACTTGAGGTAGCGCCTCGCCGCGGGGTCGGTGACGACGTAGCGGGTCCGTCCGTTTCCTGAGAAATAGCCCTTGAGAAGGCCCGCCAGATAATCTTCTTCGATAAATGCGACGGAACGCATGGAGCCGTGTGACCCATCGTCCCCGACCGAAACCGGGGTGATCGGTCAACCCAAAATATTAGGCCTCGCCAGCCGGGAAGTAAAGCATCGGCGTGCCCCCTCAGGCCAACTTCTCGATCAGGCCCGCGACGAGCGTCGTTCGCCAGGGCAGCGACGAGACTCGGATGTGCTCGTCCTCCTGGTGCGCTCCGAGCCCGACGGGTCCGAGACCGTCCAGCGTCGCGATCCCGGCGCCGGAGGTCAGGTTGCCGTCGGAAGCGCCGCCGGTCCGCCCGCCCGCGATCTCCCGGCCGATTTCCTTGCCGACTTTCCGAGCCATCTCGAACAAGCGGACATTTCCGGGCGTCGGTTCCAGGGGCGGCCTCCGAAAACCGCCTTCGACTTCGATCCGCGAGCCGGGGAGCACCGGCGCCAGCGAGCGAATCGCCCGCGTCACGCGCTCGGCTTCCGCGCTGGAGGGAACCCGGCAATCGGCCTGGACGAAGCACTCGGCCGGAACGACGTTGGGCCGCGTGCCCCCCTCGACCATGGTCGCGGTCACCGTGGTCCCGTTTGCCGGGTCGCCGAGTTCCCGGAGCCTCAGTATCTGGTGCGCGGTTTCCTCGACGGCGTTGACACCGTCCGCCGGATTGACGCCGGAGTGCGCCGAACGTCCGTGCGCCCGAATGACGAAGCGGCCCATCCCGTTCCGGGCCGTCTTGAGGACACCGTCCGGCAACGGCGGCTCCAGGACCAGGACGGCCCGCGCGCCGGCGGCCAGACGGGGAACCAGTTCGCGGACGTTCGGACTGCCGACTTCTTCGTTACTGGTCAGCAGGATCGCCACGGGCAGGGGAATTGAGCCCCGCACGCTCAGCAGCGAGCGAAGCGCGAGCCACATCATCGCGATTCCGGCCTTCATGTCGAACACGCCGGGCCCGCTGGCGATGTCCCCGTCCACGGTGAACGGCCGCCGGTCGATCTCGCCCGCCGGCCACACCGTGTCGAGGTGCCCGAGCAGCATCACCGGCGCTTCCGCTCCTTGTTTGCCGAACCGGATCAGGAGATGGCGCCCGCGGTCGGCTTCGGGCAGGCGCTCGACGCTCCCTCCCAGCCGGGCGAACGCCTCCGCGACCGCATCCCCCAGCCGGTTCACACGGTCCGCGTCGAAGCTGGGCGACTCCAGGCGGACCCAGTGCTCGAGCAGCCCCATGCATTCGGGCAGCAGTCGTTCCGTTTCCGTGAGAAGATCGTTCACCCTCGGCTACCTGGAACCTCCACTTCATACTTAATATAGACGACATGAAGATCGGGATCCTGGGCATCCGCGGCATTCCGGCCAACTACGGGGGATTCGAGACGTTCGCCGAGGAACTCGCGACGCGGCTGGCGGGACGGGGCCACGATGTGACGGTCTACGCGCGCTCCAACAATTTGCGGGAGCCCCGGACCACCTACCGCGGCGTGCGCATCGTCGTCCTGCCCACGATCCCGACCAAGCACCTGGATACGGCCGCGCACACGTTCCTGTCGGTCCTGAACGCGCTGGGCCGGGGTTTCGACGCCATCCTGATGTGCAACGCCGCCAACGCGGTCTTCTGTCTGGCGCCCCGGCTGGCCGGTACGCCGGTGGTCCTGAACGTGGATGGCATCGAGCGCCTGCGGAAGAAGTGGGGACGGGCGGCGCGGATGGTCTACGAGGTCTCGGAACGCCTGTCGACGCGGATCCCGTCGGCCGTCGTCGCCGACGCGCGGGTGATCGAGGACTACTACCGCAGCCGGTACGACGCCGACCCGGTGATGATCGCCTACGGCGCCGACTGCGAACGGGACGAGGGCGTCGACGCGCTACGCCAACTGGGCCTCGAGCCGCGGGAGTACCTGCTGTATGTCAGCCGGCTCGAGCCTGAGAACAACGCGCACGTGGTCGTCGAGGCGTACGGCGCGGTCGAGACCGACCGGCCCCTGGTGATCGTGGGCGACGCGCCGTACGCGGCCGCCTATATCGAGCGTCTGAAGACCCTGGCCGACCCGCGCGTTCTGTTTCCCGGCGCGATATACGGCAGGGACTGTCGTCAACTTCGCTCTCATGCCTATGCCTGGATCCAGGCCACCGAGGTCGGCGGCACGCACCCGGCGCTGCTCGAGGCCATGGGCGCCGGCAACTGCGTCCTGGCGAAGGACCGGCCGGAGCACCGCGAGGTGCTGGGTGACGCGGGGTTGTACTTCGACGACGTGGCGGACCTGACGTCGCTCATGTCACGCGTACTGCACGATGGCGAACTGGCCGACGGACTCCGCGGCCGCGCCCGGGAGCGGGCGGCGTCCCTGTACTCGTGGGAAACCGTAACGGACCAATACGAGGCGTTGTTCGAACGGATCGCCGCCGACGGAAATCGAAGAGGCCGGCGTCCGTCCGTTCACTGAATGTCCCGCTCCGCCACCAGCGCCGCCTCGGCGCAACGTTCCGCGACGGTCAGGTACCGGCGGACGCCGTCGTTCCCGATGACGTAGGGATGCGGATCGTCCGGCCCGCGCGCGGCCAGCATCGGGATCTTCGCGGTCGAGCCGTCGTAGGTCGGATGATTCGACAGAATGATGTCGGCGCCGGCCTCGCCGGCCAACTCGCGGAATCGACGCGCCGAGTCCGCGTACGCGGCCAGACGGTCGAGCCTCGGGTCGTCGGGGGCGTCACGGAAGTTGAAGAGCGTCCCGCCCCAAAGAGCCGCGACATGAGGTTCCCCCCCGTCGTGGACGGGAAGGATCGTCGACAGCGTGCCGTGCGTGTGCCCCGGCGTCAGGTACGTCCGGACGACGTGATCGCCGAGCGCGAGCTCCATGCCGTCCGTCGCCACGATGTCGCGCGTCGCCGCCACGGCGTCGGAGTTGTCGCTCTCGTACAGATCCCAGTCCGCCTCCGACATGACGACCTGCGCGCCGTGCTGCTGCAGCACGCCCGCGCCGCCGGAATGATCCCCATGGGCGTGGCTGATGATCACGTAGCGGATCTCGCCGGGATCGATCCCCAGCCGGCGGAGACCGTCGATGATTTCGGCCTCCGCGGAATAGTCGAAGATCGAGTCGACGACGATGATCCCCTCCGAGGTCCGGAGCCCCCACGCCGAGAACCGGGTCTGCCCGAGATAGAATAGATCGTCGAACACCTGGACCGGATCGGTATACCAGTCGCGCTCCGGGTCGGTGGCCGGCAGGGCGTCGGGAACGGTGACTTCCGGGGCCGCCGCGTTCACCGTCTCGATCGGACCCGCGCAGAGTTGTCCCAGGACGAAAGCGTGCTCCGACCCGGCGGCCGCGCGCGCGGCTTCCACGTGTTCGCGGACGGCCGATTCCGGGTCGGGTTCGGGCCCGGATTCCGGAGTCGTGCAGGCGCCCGCGCAGAAGGCGAGCGCGATGACAAGGGATAGCGATAAGGGTTTCATCTCTCAGGGTCCCTCCGTGCGTCCGAGGACGCCGCCGACCTCGGTGGATGGCCCGGTAGCCTAAATGGGCCCGGGAAACGGGTCAAGAACATAGGAACGGCGTGTCGGTAGCAAATGATGTGTCCGGAGGATGTAGCAAATGAAAAGTCCGGTTCCGAGGATTTCTGGGAGGGGATATTGATGCATTCGGGAAGGAGGGGGGCGAATGCAGACGTATCCCGCCCGGGAATTGGAGCGGGC
>JAJEEE010000031.1 GCA_022821145.1 Acidobacteriota bacterium | reverse complement strand
ACGCCGTGCGAGGCGGTGGACGACTGCGAGCAGTTGCCGCTCTGCTCGATCCGCGATCCGCTTCGCAGCGTCAAGGAGAAGGTCGTCGGCGTTCTGGTGGATACGACGATCCACGAGCTGGCCGTCAATTGAGCGACGAGGAGTCCAAGGCGATGGCGACTTTGAATCAACCGATCTACATGGACAACCAGGCGACGACGCCGGTCGATCCGCGCGTCCTGGAGGCGATGCTTCCCTACTTCGGCGAACGGTTCGGAAACGCCGCGAGCCGCAACCACCAGTTCGGCTGGGACGCCGAGCAGGCGGTCGACACCGCCCGCAAGCAGGTTGCCGCTCTGATCAACGCCAGCCCGAAGGAGATCGTCTTCACCAGCGGCGCCACCGAGTCCGACAACCTGGCGCTGAAGGGCGTCGCGGAGATGTACGGCCAGAAGGGCGATCACATCGTCACCTGCGTGACCGAGCACAAGGCCATCATCGACAGCGCCAAGCACCTGGAGAAGCAGGGCGTCCGCGTTACCTTCCTCCCCGTCGAGCGGAGCGGCCTCGTCAACCTGGACGACCTGGAGCGGGCCATCACGGACAAGACGATCCTGATCTCGATCATGACCGCCAACAACGAGGTGGGCGTGGTCCAGGACATCCGCGAGATCGGGCGGATCGCCCGGGAGCGCGGCGTCCTGTTCCACACCGACGCCGTACAGGCCGTCGGCAAGATTCCCTTCGACGTGCAGGCCATGAACGTCGACATCGCGTCGTTGAGCGCCCACAAGATGTACGGACCCAAGGGCGTCGGCGCCCTCTACGTGCGACGGCGGAATCCCCGCGTCCTGCTGACGCCCATCATCGACGGCGGCGGCCACGAGCGGGGCATGCGGTCGGGCACGCTCAACGTCCCCGGGATCGTCGGGTTCGGACACGCGGCGGCGCTTTCCATGAACGAGCTCGAGGAGGAGTCGCGGCGTCTGGGCGCGCTGCGCGACCGGCTCCTGGCCCGGCTCCGGGAACACCTCGACGAGATCTACATCAACGGCGACATGGACCGCCGGATCCCCGGCAACCTCAACATCAGCTTCGCCTACGTGGAAGGCGAATCGCTGTTGATGGGCATCGACGACGTCGCGGTCTCGTCCGGCTCGGCGTGCACATCGGCCAGCCTGGAGCCGTCCTACGTGCTGAAGGCGCTCGGCGTGGGCGAAGACCTCGCCCACACCTCGATCCGGTTCGGCCTGGGGCGCTTCAACACCGAGGACGAAGTGGACTACGTCGCGGACAAGGTCACGCGCACGGTCCAACGGTTACGGGAATTGTCGCCGCTGTACGAGATGGTGAAGGAAGGCATCGATCTTTCCACCGTGAACTGGACGGCGGAATAGAAAACGGCATCAAGCAAGGAGAATCCTGGAATGGCTTATTCAGACAAGGTCGTCGACCACTACAACAACCCGCGAAACGTCGGGTCTCTCGACAAGAGCCAGGACGACGTCGGCACGGGCCTGGTCGGAGCGCCGGAATGCGGCGACGTGATGAAACTGCAGATCCAGGTCGACGATTCGAGCGGCGTGATCGAGGACGCCAAGTTCAAGACGTTCGGATGCGGCAGCGCGATCGCCAGCTCCAGCCTCGCGACCGAGTGGGTCAAGGGCAAGACCGTCGACGAGGCGCTCGATATCAAGAACACCGACATCGTCAAGGAGTTGAGCCTGCCGCCGGTCAAGATCCACTGCTCGGTGCTTGCCGAGGACGCCATCAAGGCCGCGATCTCCGACTGGAAGGCCAAGCACCCGGCGGAGGCGCCGGCCGAGACCGCGGGGTAGGCCGCTCGATGGCGATCGAGATCACGGACCGCGCGGTCGACGAGATCAAGCGGTTGATGGACGAGGAAGGCGTCGACGCCGGCGGCCTGCGCGTCGGCATCAAGGGCGGCGGCTGCTCGGGCCTGTCCTACAACCTGGGCTTCGACTCCGAAGCCCGCAGGGGAGACAAGGTGTTCGAGCGCGACGACGTGCGCCTGTTCTGCGACCTGAAGAGCTACATCTACCTCAACAACACCGTCCTGGACTTCGACAGCGGGTTGATGGGCAAGGGCTTCCAGTTTCTCAACCCGAGCGCCAAGAACACCTGCGGTTGCGGTGAGTCGTTCTCGGTCTGACGGCTCTCGATTCAAGTTTCCGATGAAGTACTTCGAGTTGTTCGAGCTTGAGCCGCGCCTCAACGTGGACACCGCGGCCCTGGAACGGAAATTCCACGCCTTGAGCCGCGAGCACCATCCCGACTTCCATACCCTGGCGACGCCCGAGGAGCGGGCGCGCGCCCTGGAAACGACCGCGCTCCTGAACGACGCCTACCGGACGCTGCGCGACTCCGCGCGCCGGGCCGAGTACCTGGTCCGGTCCCACGGGCTGGAGATCGACTCGAGCCAGGCGCCCGCGTCCATGCTGATGGAGGTCTTCGAGATCAACGAGGGGCTGGAAGAGCTGCGCGCGGCGCGCCGTTCGGGAACCGGCGCGGAGGCCATGGCGGAGAAGGCCGACGCCGTTCGCGAACGCATCGCCGACAAGCGCCGGACGCACGACGCGTCGCTCGGGCAGGCCTTCGATCGCTGGGACGCGCTCGTCGGAACGGAAGCCTCGGAGGAGGAACGTCAAGACCACCTCCGGACGCTCGCCGAGATCGTCGCGCAGGCGTCCTACATCCGCAACCTGGAACGCGAGCTCGACGAGGAGGCGCCGCGCTGATGCCGAACATCGTGGGTATCGACCTGGGAACCACGCACAGCCTGATCGCCACCATCGGCCACGGCGTTCCCCGCGTCATCGAAGACGCCGCCGGGCGCCCCATCGTCCCTTCGGTGATCCACTTCGGCGGTGACGGGACCGTCCACGTCGGCCGGGACGCCCGCGACCGCATGCTGGACGATTCGGGCCACACGATCTCGTCGATCAAGCGCTTCATGGGCCGCGGTCTGGAGGACGTTCGCGAGGACTTGGAGCTCCTGCCCTTCGAGGCTTCGGAGGAGAGCGAGAACATCATACGCATAGACGTCTTCGGCCGCGAGTACACGCCGCCCCAACTCTCCGCGCTGATTCTGAAGGAGTTGAAGCGCATGGCCGAGGCGGCGCTCGGAGATGACGTCCGGAACGCCGTGATCACGGTGCCGGCGTATTTCAACGACGCCCAGCGGCAGGCGACCAAGGACGCCGGCCGCATCGCCGGCCTCGACGTGCTGAGGATCGTCAACGAGCCGACGGCCGCCTCGCTCGCCTACGGGCTCCAGGAACAGAAGCACGGCACGATCGCCGTCTACGACTTCGGAGGGGGCACGTTCGACATCTCGCTGCTCAAGCTGAGCGAGGGTGTTTTCGAAGTCCTCTCCACCAGCGGCGACACACATCTCGGGGGCGACGACATCGACCAGGCCCTGATGCGCATGGTCATGGACGAAACCGGACGGGACCTGGAGCCGCACGAGCTGCAGCGCGTGCGCGCGGCGTCCCGCCGGGCCAAGGAGACGCTCTCGGATTCGGAAACGGCCGCGTTGGAGATCCCCGAGATCGGCTTCGCCCGTACGCTCGAGCGGGACGCGTTCGAGGCCATGATCGCGCCCATCGTCGAGCGCACGCTCCTCCCCTGCCGCCAGGCGCTGAAGGACGCAGGAATCGAACCCGCCGGCGTCGACGAGGTGGTCATGGTCGGCGGCTCGACGCGGATCCCCCTCGTCCGGCGCAAGGTCGAGGCACTGTTCGGCCGAACGCCGCACACCGAGCTGGACCCGGACCAGGTCGTCGCGCTGGGCGCGGCCGTGCAGGCCGACATCCTGGCCGGCAGCCGGCGGGACACGCTCCTGCTCGACGTCACGCCGCTCTCGCTGGGCATCGAGACCATGGGGGGGGTCGTCTCGAAGATCATTCCGAGGAACTCCACGATCCCGGCCAGCGCCAGCGAGTCGTTCACGACGTACGTGGACGGACAGACCAACGTGAAGATCCATGTCCTGCAGGGTGAGCGCGAGCTGGTGAGGGACTGCCGGAGCCTCGCCGAGTTCGATCTGCGCCGCATTCCGCCGATGCCGGCCGGTCTCCCGCGAATCGAGGTCAAGTTCCTGATCGACGCCGACGGCATACTGAACGTCTCCGCGCGCGAGCTGCGGACCGAGAAGTTCGCCTCGATCGAGGTCAAACCCACCTATGGCCTGACCGACGAGCAGGTGGAGACCATGATCCTGGAATCGTTCGAGCACGCCGAGGAGGACATCGAGCTGCGGCTGGTGATCGAGGCGCGCAACGAAGCCCGCCAGATCCTGGAGGCCTCGGCCAAGAGCATCGACGGCGAGGAATACGCGGAGTTGAGCGCGGAGGAGAAGCAGCGCATCGCCTCCGGCATCGCGAAGCTGCGGTCCACGATGGAAGGCGACGACCACCAGGCGATTCGCGACGCGATCGAGGAAAACGAGCAGGCGACGCATCGGCTGGCCGAGCTGAAGATGAACGCCGCCGTCCGCAAGGCGCTCAAGAACAAGCGCGTCCGGGAAATCCAGTAAACCGGACGCGTCCGGGAGATCGCATGAACAGGAAGATCGGCTGGACCGACACCGAGGACATCGCCATCGCCCTCGCGGAACGGTTTCCCGACCTCGACCCCCTCACGGTGCGCTTCACGGACCTGCACCGCTGGACGCTGGAGATCGAGAACTTCGACGACGATCCGAAGAACTCCAACGAGAAGAAGCTCGAGGCGATCCAGATGGCCTGGTACGAGGAGTGGCAGGAGCTCCACGAGTAGCGTTTCTTGACGCCCCTCGCGCTTGACGGGAGTACAATTGCGGCCATGCAGGTGCTGCTGGCGATTCTGCTGCTCCAGCACGCCGTCATCTCGGCGCGCGCCGGCCTGATCACCTACGCCGAGAACGTGACGGCCGCGGTGGACGCGCACATGGAGACGGGGCGTACCGTCGAAAGCGGGCCGGGCAGCCGGTTCGAGGCCATGCTCGGATCGGACACCTACGTCCGGACCCGCGGCCGCGCGGCGATCGTTCTCGAGTCGGAGGCGCTGGACGACACGCGCCTGCGCGTCGTCGAGGGTATGGCCATCGTCGACGCCCGGAACATCGACCCGGAGATTCCCATCCGAGTCCTGGTCGGCGAACTGGAGTACGCGATCGGCCACGACGGCCTGTACCTGTTCGAGGCGCGTCGCGTGGTCGTGCTCGACGGCGAACTCGAGGTGCGCGATCCCGATGGCCGCTTCGACGGCGCGCGTCTAGGCGCGGATCGCGCGCTGATCCGCCGGCCGCCGGACGGAGTTCTGGACGAGGTGCGGCTGGACGAACCGGACGCGATCGAGAACCTGCCACTCGTCCGATGGAGCCGTCAGCGGACGGCGCGCCTGACCCCGGAGCCCGTTTTCCGGCGCGGCCGGCCGGGCGTCAACCGGCGTTTCCGGTTCTGACGGAGCCCGCCCTCCGGCACCCGGCCGGGGAACGAGTCAGGATTCCTCGCACTCGACGCTGGCCGGCGGGGTCTGCCCGCACAGGATGGATTCGTCCCGGCCGTTCGCGATGAGCGCGCACGCGTTGTTGGTCGCCGTCATCGTGGCCTCGTCACTCGTCTGTCCCGAAGCCTGACGCGTCTCGGTCCGTCCGCGAAAATCCATGGTCACCTCGCACGTGACCGGGCTCAGTTGCATCGACGAGACGACCAGGTACGCCAGGAACGCACCGCCCAGTACGAGCGGGATCAGCACCTTGATCCGTTTGGACATGAGACGGCGATTATAGCCCTTCGGCCGGCTCGACGGGCGGCTCGACGACGACGGCCGCGACAGCGGCCGCGGGCGCCTCGCCGGCGGCCGGCTCGTCCGCCGCGTCCACGGGTTGTTCGGCCCAGGCCGACCGGTCCAGGACGGACGGCGGCGGCATCCGCAGGTCCCACACCAACCCGACCCAGCTCAATGACTTCAGCACGTAGTAGCTCGGGTCGATTTCCCACCAGAAGAACCCGTTGTTCGCCGTCGCCTGGTAGAAGTGATGGTTGTTGTGCCACCCCTCGCCCCCGGTGAAGATCGCGATCAGGAACGAGTTGCGGCTCGTGTCCGTGGTGGGGTAACGCCGCCGCCCGAACATGTGCGCCAACGAGTTCACCGTGAACGTGCCGTGGTACAGGATGACCGTCGAGGTGAGGAAGCCGACGACCACCGCGCTGGCCCCGCCCCACGCGAAACACGCGGCCGCCAGCAGGGCCGGCGGCGCCATGTGGTACTTCTCGACCCAGCGGATCTCCGGGTACTTGGCGAAATCGCGGATCAACTCCACGGGAGTCCGCCCGTACTTGCGGCACAGGATCCATCCGACGTGACTCCACAAGAAACCCTTCTTCGGGGAATGTATATCCTCGGGCTGGTCGGAATACCGGTGATGGTGGCGGTGGTAGCCGGCCCACCACAACACGCCCTTCTGCATGGCGGTCGCGCCGCCGAACGCCAGCAGGAACTGCATGACGCGCCCGGTCTTGTACCCCCGGTGAGCGAAGTAGCGGTGGTATCCGCCGGACACGAAGAACATGCGGATGAAGTAGAGCGCAACGCAGAGAACGACGTCGCGGAGACGCACGCCCGTCCAGATGGCGAGCAGCGGAGTCAGATGCATCAGGAAGAAGGGCGTCGAGCCGAGCCAGTCGACCCGTTCATCGGCGGCGCGCGCCATCGCCAGTCCTGTCATACGGTCGCACTCTCCATGAGTTCGTCGCCGAGCAGCCCGTTTGCGGACACACGCGATGACTGATTCGTCGGCGGCGCGCCGGACTGCGGGCCATCAAGCGGAAGACCGTGGGCGGCGCCGCGCCGGGGGATTATACACGGAACGCGCCGCCGGGGACACTTCGCCGGCCCGGCGCGTTCTGCCTTGAACTTGCGGGACTCCCCAGTCGTACACGCGGCGTTCCTCGCCGCGGGTGGACGCCTCCATGGCGGCGGCGAAGCGAGGCGTCAGTCCAAGAAAACATCTCTATCAACGCCCGATCAGCGCGGGAACGCCCAGGCGCGTCCGCGATTCAACGCGGAAGGACGATCCGGCACCCGGCCACGGCCAGACCGCCGTCGGACGGCAACACCGTGGCGACCAACTCCAGGCCGACCGCGGAAGCCAGGTGCGTGTCGAGCAGGTCGCGACGGCCGTCGGGAGACGCGCACATCAACGGCTCGTACGGCGGTTCCGCCGCCTGTCCCGGGCGGTTACGCCAGCGGGCGAAGGTCCCCAGCGTCCGCGGGCTGACCTCGATCGTGAAGTCCTGGACGTTCCCTGTCGCTCGCGCGATCCCGTCCATGGTGCCCACGCACAGCACGTCGCCCGACGGGTCCGTGTAGCTCGCGGTCAACACCACGCGCGCCGGGATGCAGCGCCCCTGGCTGACGTGCGACCGCAGGTGCAGCATCGCGGTCGCCCGGGGCCCTATCGAGCGGACACCGTCCGCACAGTTGATCCAGTCCGCTTCCGCGGCGCAGATCCGCACTTCCACGTCGTCCTGCGCCGAACCGGGCCAAACCAGCCCCAGGGCGACGATCAGTCCGATGGCCGCGTTCCGACTCCGTCGACGCATGGCTTCACCTCTCGACCGGCGACTCTCTCATCCTTAGACACGCGGAACAGTTCTTCGGTTCGATTCTGGTACCCTGAGCGCCGGCCCATTCGCCGCCATGGGATTCTATGCGTCAGTCGTTCTCCCGCGAGTGCTCGACCGCGTCATGTCGGGCGAGAACTTCGACGCGCTGCGCCGGCGGCTGCTCACGGACACCGGCGGCCAGACACTGGAGATCGGTTTCGGAACGGGCCTGAATCTTCCCCACTATACCGGCGCGGTTCGACGCCTGACCGCGGTCGATCCCAACCCGGGCATGCACCGTCTGGCCCGCCGCCGGATACGGCGGTCCGCACTGCCGGTCCGGATGGAAGTCCTCGACGGGAAGTCGCTCCCGTTCGATGACGCGTCCTTCGACAGCGTCGTCAGCACCTGGACCCTGTGCAGCATCTCCGACATCGGCTCCGCGCTCGGAGAGATGCTGCGCGTGCTGCGGCCCTCGGGCGTGTTCCGTTTCGTCGAGCACGGACGAAGCCCGGACGCGGGCGTTCGGAAGTGGCAGGCGCGCCTGACGCCGTTTCAGCGCCGAATCGCCGGCGGCTGCCGCCTCGACCGCGACATCCGCGGCCTGATCGAGAACGCCGGCTTTCGCATCGCCCACCTGGAGACCTTCTACATGGAAGGGATGCCGCGCGTCGGCGGCTACCTGTACTTCGGACGGGCCGAGCGGCCGTCTCGCGAATGACACGGCCGCGCCTCAGCCGGGCGACCCGCCCAGTCCGGGCGCGGCGTCGGCGCCGGCCGGCACGGTGAACGCCGCGCCCTCGAACGCGTCCCCGACCGGCTCGGCGCCGCCGCCCAGGTGGGCGGCCAGGAACGCCTCGGCCACGGCGTAGAACGCCATCCGGTTCTCGGGCTTCGCGAACCCGTGCCCCTCCTCGGTGAACAGCATGTAGGCGACGGGAACGCCCTTCCCCGTCATGGCCTCGACGATCTGATCGGACTCCGCCTGCTTGACGCGCGGGTCCTGCCGGCCCTGGCCGATCAGCAGCGGGCTCCGGATCCGGTCGACGAAGTTCAGCGGTGACCGGGACTCCAGCAACGCCCGGCCCTCTGCCGTCGTGTAGTCGCCGATCCGAACCTTCAGCAACGGCATGATCGGCGCCCAGTAGGGCGGCGGGTTCTCCATCAGCGTGATCAGGTTCGACGGCCCGACGATGTCCACGCCGCAGGCGAACCGTTCCGGCGTGAACGTCAGCCCGACCAGCGTGGCGTAACCCCCGTAGCTGCCGCCCATGATCGCCACACGGTCCTCATCGGCGACGCCTTCGGCGACGGCCCAGTCGACGGCGTCGATCAGGTCGTCGTGCATCGCGCGGGCCCACTCCAGGTTGGCGCGGTTGATGAAGTCCTTCCCGAAACCCGTCGAGCCGCGGTAGTTGACCGACAGGACCGCGTAACCGCGGTCCGCCAGCCACTGGTGCAACGGGTTGTAGCCCCAATCGTCACGCGCCCATGGGCCGCCGTGGACCAGCAGGACCATCGGCAACGGACGCTCGGGCCGGCCCCGGCCCTCCGGATCGGACGCGGCCGGCAGCGACAGGTAGCTCACCAGATCCAGGCCGTCACGCGCGCGGACGATGACCGGATGCATGCGCGTCAGCGGCAGTCCCTCCAGCTCGGGCTGGGTGGTGAACAGGAATCGCGCCTCGCGCGCCGCGCGGTCGTACAGGTAGAAGCGCGCCGGGCCGGTGTCCATCGTGAAAGCCACGGTCCAGACCCGGTCGTCCAGCGACCGGCTCGTCACCTGGACGTCGCCGCCGGCCACTCCCGCCAGGTAGTCCAGGTCGTCCTGGATCGCGGGATCCAGCACTCTCCACCGTCGGCGCAAGTGCGTGAAAGAGGCGGCCTGAACGTGCTTCCCGGTCGGATGGACCAGGACGCCGTCGATGTCGGCCAGCTCCGATTCGGCCAGAAGCTCCTCGGCGCCCGTCTCCAGGTCCACGGCCTTCAGCGCGCTGGTGTCCCGCCCCCGGCTGTCGAGCATGTAACAGCGCGCGGCCGTCCTGTCGAAACCGGCGGCATGGGTCGTCATCGCGTCCTCGGGCTCGACGCGCAACCACTCGCGCCAACCGTCCGCCGCGTCCGGCTTCAGGTAGAGGTGACCCGCGTCGGGCGTCACCGTAACGGCGAAACGCACCCGGTAGTCGTCGTCGGCCGCAAAGCCGGCGAAGCCCGGATTCTCCTGGACGAGCCTCCGCTCGCCGGTCCCGACGTGGATCCGGTAGACGTCGTGCAACTCGCGCCCGCCCCGGTCGTTGATGCCCACGAGCACCTCTTCGGGCGCCTTCGGACTCACCCCCTCGATCCGCGCGGCGATCTTCTCGATCGGCGTCAGGTCGAGGATCGCGTCCGATTCCAGGTCGACCGAGTAGACGTGCCAGTCCTCGTCGCCGTCCGTGTCCTGGCTGTAGAGGATGTGCCGGTTGGTGTAGGCCCAGGCGAACGCGCGAATGCCGCGGCGCCGGTCCCGGGTGACGGGACGGGCGTCGCCGGGTGACGCCGCCGGCGCCACCCAGACGTTCAGGACGTTCTCCAACGGCGCCAGGAACGCGAGATGGTTGCCGTCCGGGCTGATCCGGGCGTGGGCGCGGGCGGGGTTGCCGAAGAGTATCTTTCGCGGAATCAAGCGGTGCTCCGGGTTCACGAGGCGTGCGCTGACAGAGTACAGTGAATGCCGGTCCGCTTCAACGGGCCGCCGGGCCGGACGTGGAATACCGATCCAAGGTCAGTTGGAAGTCACTCGCGGGAGTCGTCACCGGCGCCGTGTGGATGGTTATCGGGGTGAGCCGCGTGATCGACGAATGGCCCCTCCTGACTCCGGCGCTGGTCGCGCTGTTGGTCTTCGGCTTCTTCTACCCGGCGACCTACCGGACCGAGGGGGACGCGCTGACGCTTCGCGCGGGCTTTTTCCGCCGGCGCCGCATCCCCTATGCCGACATCACCCGCGTCGCGCCGTCGTCGGACAACGTTCGCATCTCGTACGCGCTGGCGAGTCCGGCGCTGATGATCGAACACAAGGGGAGGAAAGCGCTCGTTTCGCCCGAAGACCTGCAGACCTTCCTCACCGACGTGGACATGCGATGCCCGCAACTGTCGCACCACGGGAACGAGTTGCGCGCCGTCGAGACCGGCGCCGCGGTCGAGTAACCTGACCGCCCTAGCGTCCGCGTCGGAACCCGCCTCGGCCGCCGAATCCCCCGCCCTGGGGCCGCGCGAGCCCGCCGAGCGGGTCGCCGTCGACTTCTTCCAGCGTCCGCCCGATCACGATGTCGAATCGCGCGCTCAGCTCGCCGATGGGCGAATCCGGGATCGGGACGAAGTCCACGAGCACGGTGTCGATGTCGACGTCGGCCTGGCGGCCAAGCTGGCTGAGGAGCCGGTCTCCCGAGTTCTGCTCGTGCCCGCGGACGTGGGCCTGGGTGGTGATGACCCGGTTTCCGCCGCGGCTGACGGCGAAGTGGATGTGCGGCGCCCGGAACGCGCCGCCGAGGTCGTAGGAGCGGGGCTTGATGGTACGGAAGTAGTACTCGCCCGTCGAGCCGGTCAGGAACCGGCCGTATCCCTGGAAGTTCGCGTCCCGTCCGTCATCGCTGGCGCCGTTCGTGTGGATGTAGGAACCCCGGTTGTCGACCTGCCAGATCTCGACGAACGCGTTCGACAGCGGCTCGCCCGCCAGCGTACGTATGCTCCCCGTCAACCGGGTGACTTCCCCGACGGCCGGCGTGGTCGCATCGTTCAGAATGAGCAGGTCGTTGTCGGTGTCCAGGGGCATCCGGTCGGGATAGTACGGTCCCTCGGTCATGCCGGCCGTTTCCGCGAGGGCCTGGGCGAACAACCCGGGCGTCGTCCACGCGGCGCCGGCCAGGGCGGCGCCTCCCAGGAAACCGCGGCGCGTCAACGTGCGTGCGTGTCGATTCATGGTCGTCCTCCTGACTTCAGCGTAGCGAAGCCCACCCCGAATACAATCGCGATTCCGCCCGCAACACCCCGGTTTACAAGAATTTGCAATTCCCGACAGGAACGGCGAGCGGCGGATCAGTCCATCGAGATCGCGAAGTCGCCTTCCATGTCGTCGTGCGTCCAGCTGCCGCTCATGGTGTTGCCGTCGATCCGTCCCTGGATCGTGTAGTGGACGGTCTCGCCCCGGAAGTTCTGGGCGTCGGCTTCCATGGTGACTTCACCGGTCTCGGGATCGAACGCGGCATTGGCCAGTTCGATGGCGTCGGGGCCGGGGTTGACCGTCCCGGTCAGGCTCTCGCCGTCCCATGCCAACTCCACGGTGACCGGATTGCGGTGGTCGGGGGTCGGGCCCCAGTCACCGCTCCATGTGCCGCTCGGGTCTCCAGGCGCGGCGGCCGCGTCGGCCGCCGGCGCGGCGGCGGGCTCGGCCGCGGCTTCCGGCTCCATGGTTTCCGAAGCGGGTTCGGAGGCGCAAGCGGTCAGGACTATACAGGCGGCTATGGCCCACAAGGTGCGTTTCATCTGGAATCCTCGCTAGGGTTGGCGAAAAGGGTTGCTGGTCGGATCGTACAAGCCGCTTGAAACGACTGTCAAGCAACCGCGCGTTCCCGCGTATCATGGAACGCCTCCCTACGGACACGATGCACCGAACGACATGGCACGAACGCGCCCGCGGCCTGATGGCCGGCATCGCCGCGGGCAATATTCTGGGAATCGAACAGGAAGGCTGGTCCAGGGAGCGGATCGCCGCGGCGTACCCGGACGGTGTCGGCGAGATCGACGAGGACATCGGCCCCCCGGACGACGACGATCTGGCCCAGGCCCTCATCATCGCCGAAGCGGCCGAGCGCGGACCGCTGGACCCGGACGACCTGGGACGGCGGTTCTGGGCATGGGCGGAGACGAACGGCCGCGGCATCGGACACCTGACCAGCGACGTGCTGGCGCTCTACGGCGGAGACCGGCCGCGGTGTCTCGGCGCGCCCCGGGGGCACGGAAATGTCCGGGCCCCGGCCGGCGTTCCGATCATCGAAGCGTCCCGCACGGCGTGGCAGGGTTCGCGGGCCGGCAACGGCGCGGCGATGCGCACGGCCCCGATCGCGATCCGCTGGCGCGACGATCCGGCCGCGCTCGTGCGCAACAGCATCGTCAGCGCCGTACCCACGCACTGGGACCCTGGCTGCGGCTGGTCGTGCGTGCTGTTGAACCTGGCCGCGGCCTCGGCGCTTGCCGGCGAATGGATGACCGCTGACGAGTTGCTCGACGCCGCTGGCGAAGGCATCCGCGCTTCGCTGCCGGAACTCGAGCCGTACGGCTACGAAGCCGAAGCGCCCCACGCGGTCCGCCACGCGGTTCAGGAGGCGTCGGGCGCGCACATCGCGGATCTGACCCTCGACGGAAGCTCGATGGGGCACACGCTGCTCGCGTTGCGTGTGGGCCTGATCGCGCGCTGGCGGGCGTCGAGCGTCGAATCGATGTTGACGGGCGTCATCGAAGCCGGCGGCGACACGGACACGAACGGGGCCGTCGCCGGCGCGATCCTCGGCGCGCGGTTCGGGTTGGGGGCCATCCCGCGGCGCTGGCGGGACCGGATCGCCGAGATCCGCGCGGGACAGACGCCGTTGGAGGATCTCGCCGACCGGTTGGTGCGGGCCGCCGGAGCGTGAAGCCGGCCGTCTCTCAAAACCTCGGGGATCGCCCGACCGCCTCGCGCGCCAGATCGACGTCGTTCGTCCAGACGCCGCCGTCGAAGCCGTCCGGGAGCCGGTCCAGGTCGTCCGGGCTGTCCAGCCCGGGCGAAATCCCGCCGGCGCCCAACCGGCCGATGACGACGACGGACGCGCCGGCCCCCTCCATCCGGTCCAGGAATCGATCCGGCCATCCCCACAGGAAGGGCGCCACGTTGATCGGAACGAACAGCGGCGCGTCGCGGCACTCCCCGGGAACGACGCCCGTCCATCCGTATCCGATGTAACGCGTCAGGCAGCGCTGGATGGAAGTCACCGAGAACGTCGCGATACCGGGCAGTTCGGCCCGCAGGCCGTCCAGCGTATCCTCGCGGCCGAAGACCATCAGCCGCGCGCGGCGCGCATCCGGAAGTTCGGCCAAACGGGCGGCCAGCATGGCCCCGTCTTCGGGCCCGCGCCCCTTGATGTCGATCAGAAACGATCGCTCGGGAAAGCGTTCGAAGACGTCGTCGATCGACGGCATCGACCCGACGCCCCGACCTCGAAACGGAAACGTCCGCCCGCCGTCCGCCGAGTAGCCGTAGGCGACGTCCAGAGCCTTCAGCTCCGCCATCGTGTGTTCGCGCGTCGCACCGTCGCCATCGGTTCGGCAATCCAGCATCCGATCGTGGAAGACCGCGAACCGGCC
Organism: Acidobacteriota bacterium; assembly: GCA_022821145.1. Lineage (GTDB taxonomy): Bacteria > Acidobacteriota > Terriglobia > 20CM-2-55-15 > 20CM-2-55-15 > JAJEDW01. The sequence goes on along the minus strand of JAJEEE010000031.1, from coordinate 64,739 downwards.
GTCCCGGGTGAGCTGGACGTCGAACTCGACCACGTCCGCGCCCCGATCGAACGCCGCCTGCATGGACCGAATCGTGTTCTCGATGTAGTCGTGTTCGGGCGGCCGCATCCGCCGCGCCTCGCAGCGATCGCCCGAGAATCCGAAGCCGTCGTAACGCTGCGACAGACCGCGGTGCGCCAGAACCGTCGGAGGGCCGGACGGCGTGCGCGAGGAAACCCACGACGCGTTATTGGCGTAGACGAGAACGACCGGCAGGATTACGCCGGCCGCGATCTTCCCGCCTCGTCTCCTGCGCCGCGCTTTCTTCATTCGGCTCGTGCTCGTGGGACCGACACCGTCGCGTCGAGTATACGGGATCGCCCCGCGTGGGCTCTCGCGCCGACGAATCCTTGTAATCATCTGAGCGGTTGGACTAACTTACGGGCGTTCCGCACGGTTCCACACGGAGATCGCATGGGAAACGTCAGAGGTGCAGCCATGAGGATTGCGACCCCCGTCCGCGCCGCGCTGGCCGCCGCCGGACTCATCGCGCTGGGGCTGTCCGCCTGGGCGCAGGACAACCCGACCTTCGAAGGCCGGCTCTCGCCCCGCCCGATCGACGGGCGGATGCGCGGCCAGTTGACCGGCCTGGGCGAGGTGACGGCCGTTCTCGAGGGCTCGGAGCTGAAGATCGTCGGCGAGTTCGCGGGGATGCGGACGCCGGCCGTCGGCGCGACGCTCCGCCGCGGCGTGACGGCCGGAGTCGCCGGACCGACCGTCGCCGAGCTGGAAGTCGTCCGGGCCACCAGCGGCCTGGTGTACGGATCCGCCATGCTCGACCGAAGCCAGATGGAGTCGCTGGACACCGGCGCCCTGTATGTTCAGATCGACGGCGCGGAAGCCGAGGACGGGACGCTCTGGGGCTTCCTGATCCGGAACTGAACGGAGGAAACGATGCCACGTCACACCGAACGAACCGCTGCCGTCCTTGTCGTGCTGACCGCGGTTCTCGTCGCCGGCGCCGGAACCGCCGCGGCGCAGAACACGACGTTCACCGAACAGCAGGTCGCCGCCGGGCTGGCCACCTACCAGGCCCAGTGCGCCAGTTGCCACCAGAACGACCTCAGCGGCAGCGGGACGGCCATCCCGCTCAGGGGCCAACAGTTCCTGGGCGTCTGGAACCCGCGAACGGCCGGTGACCTGATCGGCGCCATCCGCGCGACGATGCCGCCGGACAACGCCGGCGGGCTCACGCCCGAGGCCTACGTCAACGTCACGGCGTTCATCCTTTCGGCGAACGGCGCCGAGGCGGGCGCGGCGCCCCTGATCGCCGGGTCCGGAACTCCCGTCGGCTTCATCGCGTCCGGCCAGGGCGGCCCGCCCATCGGCGGGCCCGGTCCGGGCGGCGGGGGCGGAGACGACGGCCCCGTGGGCGTCACGCTGCCCGGATTGGTGCCCGACTTCGAGCCCGTGACCGCGGAGATGCTCCGGGATCCGGATCCCGACGACTGGCTGATGATCCGCGGCAACCAGAGCGCGCACAACTACAGCGCGCTCGACCAGATCGACCGCACGAACGTCGGCGACCTGCGGCTGCAGTGGGTCTGGGCCATGCCGGACGGGACGAACCAGACCGCGCCGCTGGTCCGCAACGGCGTGATGTACCTGTTCAACCCGACCAACATCGTCCAGGCCCTGGAGGCCGACACCGGCGAGTTGATCTGGGAGCACCGGCTGGGCGGCCGCAGCGGCACGATGCGCGGCATCGCCATCTACGAGGACAAGATCATCACCAACACGCCCGACGCCCGCATCGTGGCGCTCAGCGCCGTCGACGGCGAGATGATCTGGGAAACCGTCATCGAGGAGGGCTTCGGCAACTCCAGCGGCCCGCTGGTGGCCGACGGCAAGGTGTTCACCGGGATGGGCGGATGCACGCGCTTCCGCGAGCAGAAGTGCTACGTCAGCGCCTATGACGCCGACGACGGGAGCCTGCTGTGGCGGTTCCTGACCATCGCGCGCGAAGGCGAGCCGGGCGGCGACACCTGGGGCGGCGTCGACGACCTGTTCCGCGCGGGCAACGACACCTGGATCACGCCCAGCTACGACCCCGATCTGAACCTGGTCTACATCGGCACGGCCCAGCCCAAGCCCTGGATGCCGATCAGCCGGGGCATGACCGTCAACGACGCGGCGCTCTACTCGAACGCGACGCTGGCGCTGGACGCCGACACGGGCGAGCTGTCCTGGTACTACCAGCACGTGCCGGGCGAGGCCCTGGACCTGGACGAGGTGTTCGAGCGCGTCCTCGTCGACGACGGCGAAGGCCGCCGCGTGGTCTTCTCGGCCGGCAAGCACGGCATTCTCTGGAAGAACGACCGCGAGACCGGGGAATACATCGGCCACGCGGAAACGGTCTTCCAGAACGTCTTCGACTTCTTCGACCCCGACACGGGACGCCCGCGGTACCGCGCCGACATCGAGGAGCACCAGTTCGGGGAATGGGTGCAGGGCTGTCCGTCGACGGCCGGCGGCCACAACTGGCACGCCATGAGCTACCACCGTGACAGCGGCCGGTTGATCCTGCCGCTCAGCCAGAGCTGCATCGACATCGCCGCGCGCGAGATCGAGTTCGTCGAGGGCGGCGGCAGCGCGGCGGCGGCGCGCCGCTGGTTCGAGATGCCGGGCACCGACGGGAGGGTCGGCAAGATCGGCGTCTACGACGTCGACACGCTCGAGGAGATCTGGTCGTTCGAGCAGCGGGCCTCGATCATGACGGCCATCCTGTCCACGGCCGGGAACGTGCTGTTCGCCGGGGACATGGACCGCCGTTTCCGCGCCTTCGACGTCGAGACCGGCGCCGTGCTCTTCGAGACGCGGCTGGGAACCTCCGTGCAGGGCTTTCCGATCACCTACAGCGTCAACGGCCGGCAGTACGTGGCCGTACCCACGGGCCTGGGCGGCGGCAGCCCGCGCCTGGTGCCCAGCCTGATCACGCCCGAGATCCGTCATCCGGGCAACGGCAACGCGCTCTACGTGTTCGCCCTTCCGAATTGAGTCATGGGATGGAGGCAAGCATGAACCGAATCACCGGACACTTCCCTCGCCTCGCGGCGCTCGTCGTCGCCGCGGCGCTGCCCGTCTCGGCCGCGCAGGTGGTCGAGCCCGAATCGGTCGGTCTATCGTCGGACCGGCTCGAACGCATCAACGATCTCGTCGACAGCTACATCGATTCCGGACAGATCTCCGGCGCGGTCACGTTGGTGGCGCGCCGCGGACGGATCGCCCACCTCGAGGCGCAGGGCGTGATGGATGACGCCTCCGGGCGGGCGATGGAAGCCGACACGATCTTCCGCATCGCGTCGATGTCGAAACCGGTCGCCGGCGTCGCGATCATGATGCTGGTCGAAGAGGGCCGGGTGCGCCTGAACGATCCGGTGTCCCGCTTCCTGCCCAGCTTCGAGGACACCGAGGTCGCCGTGGCGCAACCCGCCGGACGGGGACGCGGCCTCTTCGGCGGCGCGGCCCCCGGCGGTGGACGCGGGGCGCCGCCCGCTTTCTACACCGTTCCCGCGGAGCGCGAGGTAACGGTCGCCGATCTTCTCACGCATACCTCGGGCGTCATGAGCGGCGCGATGAGCGGCTCCGTCGGCGGACAGTACAGCGCCGGCCGCCACGACGTCGGGCTGGCATGGGTGGACGAGTTGGGCTCCGCGCCGCTGGAGTTCCAGCCGGGTTCGCGCTGGGCGTACAGCGCGCTGGCCGGCTTCGACGTCCTGAGCCGCATCGTCGAGGTCGCTTCCGGCCAGTCCTTCGACCGCTTCCTCGAATCCCGCATCTTCGAGCCGCTCGGTATCCGCGACATGACCTTCTGGCCGACCGACGCGCAGCGCGAGCGCCTGGTGTCGTCCTACAACTACGCCGACGGCGCGCTGGCGTTGCGCAACAACCCCGACTCGATGTCGGGCGAGCGCTACTTCTCGGGCGCCGGCGGCCTGATGACCACGGCCGAGGACTACGCGCGCTTCGGCATGATGCTGGCCGCCGACGGCGCCGGCCCCCAGCGCGCGCTGCTGGGATCGCGCACCATGGAGGTGCTGCGTTCGGTCTGGATCCCCGACACGCTGCCGGGGCGCCCGGCGGGCGAGGGTTACGGCCTGGGCGTGCGCGTCCTGGACGACCCGATCGCCGCGGGCAGCCTGCTGTCGCCGGGAACGTTCGGGTGGAGCGGCGCCTACGGGACCCACTTCTTCGTGGATCCGGTCGAGGACCTCGTCGGGGTCATGATGATCCAGACGCCGATCCGCGAGATGCGGCCGCTGTTCGAAACGGCGGTCATGCAGGCGATCATCGACTAGCGGTTCCGAATCTCTTCAGAGTCGCTCGGCGCCGGCCGACACCGGCGCTCACGCCGTGTCGACGCGCAACGGGGTATGCCGCGCCAGCGTGTCGAAGTCGGCGTCGCGGTGGAGAACCGGCAGGTCGGAGCGGATGGCCAGCGCGCCGACGAGGCAGTCGATGAGAACGCGAACCGTCTCGCCCCGACTGCGGCACTGCCGATAGAGCGCGGCCGCATGGTCGAAGTCTCCGGGCCGCATCGGAACGAGCACGGCTCGCGCGATCAGCCTTCGAAGATCGCGCCGATGCGGCTCGTCTCGAGCTCCAGCCAACAGTTCCATGCGAACGACATCGCACGTTGCGATGTCGCCGCCGAGAAGCTCTCCGACTCGAACGCACGTTGCCGATCCGGTGTCGCGGAGATACTCGACCCAGGCGGACGTGTCAACGAGGATCACTCGGAGCGTCCGCGCATTTCGTCCAGATCGCCTTCCCAACCGGATCCACGCATCCGACGGGCTTCCTCGAGGCTGAACGGTTCCGACGCAAGCGATCTTAAGGCAAAATTGACCGCTTCCCGCTTGGTCGCCAAGCGGTAACGCCGCATCACCGCCGCACAGGCTTCTTCGTCAACATCAACGTTGGTGCGTGCCATACACCGATGATACACCACTGGGGTCCGGTCACGCGAGTTCGTGCGGTTGTCTTAGTGGATTCGTTCTCTGGAAAAGGCGCCTCTGGCGCCGCGTCGACTGAAATCGCCACCTGGATCGTCGCGATTCCACGAAGCGTCCCGAAGCCCCGCCCCGTTCTAACCTCGGTTCGAACCTGTCCACCGTGCGAAGCGCACTCCGGCGAATGGGAAATCCACGCTTGCCGCGAAAATCCCTGCAACGTGTGTACTGCACACGAGCCATGTCGTTACTCTGGCGCTGGCCCCGGCCCTCGTTAACGCGGCTTGTCCCCCCGTATCGTCAACAGGCAGGTTTCGGAAGGGACCGTGTCCTCCGGATGCGCCGCCGCGATGGCGCGCTCCACGCGGCCGAGACCCGCGCGATACTCCGCGTCCGACATCGCCACGAAATGCGACGTGCGGTGCCGCTCCGAGGCGTAGGCCAGATATTCGCCGAGCCTCTCGCGGGTGCGCCGGTGCTCCCGCCGCGTCTCGATGTACGCAAATCCGGCGGAGCGCATGGCGTCGCAGAACTCTTCCGCCGTCATGAAGTCGCGATGGTCGAGCTCGCGGGCTTCCGGGAAAAACCGGTACAGGATCCAGCCGTCCATCGACCAGGGATCGACGTTGGTCATCACGAATCGGCCGCCGGGCCGGAGCACGCGCAGCACCTCGGCGATGAACCGCTCCTTCTCCTGCATGTGCGGATAGGAAAACTGGTTGCTGATGTAGTCGAACGCGTCGTGACGAAACGGAAGGTTCGACCCGTCGCCCTGCACCCAGGGCACGTCGCGGCATCGCCCGCGCGCGATCCTCAGCATGCCGATCGACAGATCGGTTCCCACGATGGCGGCCCCCGGGAACGCCGCGCGATTGGCTTGAATCTGCTTTCCCGTTCCGCAGCCGACATCGAGCAGGCGGACGCGCGAGGTGACGGTCGGCGAGCGCACGCGCAGGAAGGCGATCAGGTTCGCGTCCACCCCATGATCGCGCGACGGCTCGTCGTACTTGTCGGCGATTTCGTCGTAGTTCACGCGTTTCATGCAGTCATCGCCGCCTGCCGTGGCGGGACTTCGCACCGCCCACGGTGTCTCGATCGCGGTCACGCGGTCCCGGTCCGAAACCGGCATCGCCACCGTCTATGATTCCAGCACCCGCCCTCGTTTCAGCGCGCACTATCGGACGATGGCCCTACGGCTATACCATGAGTTCTACCCGCGCCCGCCGAAGTCAAATATAGAACATGGATCCGCGACCGATGGAGCATGAACCAGGCGGCTTTCTGGCCGATCCCAAGCTCGCGATGCAGCCGCATTGACGAGATCCCCTTGAGGTTCGTCGTGAACAGGTACATACCCATCGCCCAGATCCGAAACGGCAGCTTCGAGCCTTCCATGACGGTGCGCGTCTGAAGCGTGAACATCCGGCGATCCGGGCACTCCCGGCAGCGGTGCGTCATCGTTCGATGCTTGATGCCCACCTGGACGTTGTCCGTTCCGCAGTACGGGCAGCGCGGATTCTCGGGCCAACGACGTTGCGCGATCCATTCCTTCGCCGCGGCCTCGTCGCTGAACATGTCTGCGATCTGAAGCAGCGTCACGCCTTCGCGGTGGTGTCTGCCGGGTGCCTTGTGAGCCATACGCGCCTCCGAATGTGACTATAGGGCAGGTCGGGGCGCACGGCGCGTCAAGCGGGAATTGTGACTCTCCGACATAATTCCCAAAATTTCCCAAAATTTATCCGCCTCGGGAACCGACGGTGGTACAAGGTCGTATCGGAAGGGGAGTGACCTCATGACTACGAGCCACCTCGATGAGTTTCCGAGTGAAGCCGGCGAGAATCCGTATCGAAGGCTTGTGGAGCGTCACCTGAGGCGGACCTCAGTTTCCAATCTCCAGAAAGCACTTCTTAGCGAGGTCGACGGTTTGCCCCGGCCGGCTCAACCCTTCGTCGTGGACTATATCGATGTTCTCAATCGCGAACTTGCATACGACCAGGAATTCTGGGGCACGGCGACGTGTCGGAAGGCGTTCGAAGTAATCATCGAGATCGCTGTTGGATCGCTACCGATCAGCGACAGAATGGCATCGTTGAACGAGGCCCTGGAACCATCAAATCACGAGTTGGCCTTTGGGTTGTTTCAAGTCTGCACTCTCAACTTTGCCTATTCGGCAGCGACTCAACGAAAACAACGAAAATTCATGGGAATCCGGAAGGGAATACTCGGATGATTCAGACGGGAATCACGCTTCATCATACGCATCCGGCTTGTTCCGGTCACGGCACACCGAGAAATGCGGGCTAGTTCATCTCGCCCTCCAGACGGTTGGCGTATACCGCATGGCCATCGGCGCCAGTTCACCACCAGCGAGAAATCCAGCTTCGCGCACCCGGCGGTATTCGTCGCGAGCGATTCCACCGCTCGCTTGCCCGCTAGTCGCCGTCCTTGCCGGACTGCCCTAGCTCGTTGAACCCCGCACGGCGAAGCTGACACGCTCGTGGAGCGGCACTCCGGACACGGCAGCGCCACGGGAGGCTGCGCGCCGTTCATGTTAGAGTCATATGATGTTCTCCTGATCGAAGGTGATTCCCGTGCAACAGGTCAGAGTTTCCGCAAAGTACCAAGTCGTCATTCCCAAACCGGTCCGCGAGTCCCTTGGCATCCAGCCCGGACAGCGCCTCGAAGTCTTGCCCTACGGCGACCGCATCGAGCTGGTGCCTGTGAGGGAGATGGGCGAGATGCGGGGCTTTCTGGCCGGCATGGACCCGCGGTTCGAGCGCGAACCGGACCGTGAACTCTGAGCGTGGCGGCGGACACAATCAACCTCGTTGACTCCTCCGGCTGGATCGAGTACTTCACCGACGGGCCCAACGCCGGCGTTTACGCCGAACCCCTTGCGGACGCAAGCCGACTGGTCGTGCCCACCGTGAGCGTGTACGAGGTCTTTCGCGTGGTGTTGCGCCGCCGGGGCGAGGACGACGCGCTGCGCGCGGCCGCGCTCATGAACCGCGGGCGCTCGGTCCCGCTGACGTCCTCCCTGGCCCTTCAGGCCGCACGCCTCGCGCACGAACGCGGGCTTGCGATGGCCGACGGCATCATCCTGGCCACCGCGCAACTGACCGGCGCAACGCTGTGGACCCAAGACATCGATTTCCGGGGCATACCCCATGTGCGGTACGTCCCGGGCATTCCGGGATGACGCGGCTACGGCCGCCCGTACGGATAGCGCGAGGGCTGCGCCCATGACAACGTCGACCGGGATCCCGGACCCACCTCCGTCTCCGTATTCCGCTCTTGTGTGTTCAACGTGCCGCGTTCCTGAAAGCAAAGCACGCCGCTGGCAGAATTTATAATCGAGCGACCGGACGGAGGATCGAAATGCGAAAACTGTGGTTGTCGTGTCTATTGGCGCTGCCCGCTGCGGCGGTGGCGCAGGAATCGCCCGGACGGCTGATGCTCGAGGCCGGCGTCACCGGCGGCAACAGTCTCGCGTGTCCCGGCCATTACGTCGGCGTGGAAGGGCGCGTCGCGGGCCCGGTGTCGGCGTACGGGATGGTGGAAAACTATCGCTGCGTGGATCTGGCGGGAACGGCCAGCCGTCTCGGCGCGTCGGTGCGCCTCGGGCGCTCGGGTTGGCTTGTGCGTCCCGCCGTGCGTGTCGGGTTGGAGTACGACGGGGGTGACGTCTTGCACAACGTCGGCGGGAGTCTGACTCTCGGACGGCGGTACGGAGCACGCTTCATCGTCAACCGCGGGGTCGTGCCCGGCGGGGCGTCGATCGTACTTCTTCAGCTTGGCGGTTACGTTTCGTTCTGACCACGCGCGGCGGGGCGGACGCGTATGGAATCGCTGCTCTACGTCTGAAGGCCCAACGAAGCACGCCCATCTTCTCTTCGCAACATTCCGATGCGCCATCCGATGCCGACCGTCGAATCGATCATGCTCCGGCTCGAATCCATGGGCCGCGAACGGACGCGCAGGATGTATGAGCGGCACGGGATGGCCGCCGACCGCAGCTTCGGCGTGAGCGTGGCCGATCTCAAGAAAGTCGCCAAGACCATCAAGGGCGAACACGATCTCGCGTGCGCGATTTACGACACCGGGAACCTGGACGCGATGTACCTGGCCGGTATGGTGGCGGACGGTTCCCGCATGACCCGGAAGCAACTCGATGGATGGGCGAAGAGGGCCGAGGGCATGTCCATGATTGCGGAGAACACCGTGGCCTGGGTGGCGGTCGAGAACCCGCACGCGCGCGAGATCGCGCTGAAGTGGATCCGGTCGCGGCGGGAACACGTCGCAGCGGCCGGCTGGTGCACCTACTCCGGCATCGTCGCGACGGCGCCGGATGCGGATCTGGACCTGAAGGAGATCGAGGATCTTCTGGATACGGTGGTCCGGGAGATCGACCGGGCCGAGAACCGCGTGCGGTACACGATGAACGGTTTCGTGATCTCGGTCGGGGCTTACGTCGAGCCCCTGACGAAGCGGGCGCGGGCGGCGGCCGCCCGGATCGGCGTCGTATCGGTCGACATAGGCGACACGGCGTGCAAGGTTCCGCTGGCCACCGCGTATATCGACAAGATCGAAGGGATGGGAAGAATAGGCCGGAAACGCAAGACGATCCGGTGCTGATGGACGCCGCGCGCAACGTTTCGATCGAGGCGCTTGCCGTGCTCCCTGACACTACAGAGAGCGCCATCCGGCATGTCGTGGACGGTTCGACCTGTTTCGAACTTCCGGGACGCGACACGACCTCGACACCGCTCACGTCCGCGCCCGCCGAGATGACCGCCGTGTCCACGTTCTCCCCGTCCATCCAGCTCCAGGCCGTCTCGGCCTGCACCATCGCCGCCGCGCGGGTCGGGGCTGTGGGTTCGGCGGCCCAACGGCTTGCCGGAACCGGCGCTCTGATGGTATATATCGTGAGATATTCCATGCTGGGGAGGTCGTCGTGAGCCAGACCGTGGAGTACCGGGGGATCGCGAAGGTGTTTTGGAGCGGCCGCAGTCAGGCAGTGCGTCTGCCGGCGCCGTGCCGGTTCGACACGTCCGAAGTCGAAGTGATCAAGGAGGGCGATTGCCTGACCCTGCGCCCGCGCGGAAAGAACTGGCGCGCGTACTTCGACTCGTCGACGCGCGGATCCCTGCCCGAGCGGCTTGAGCCGCCACTCGAGGATCGGGGCGAGATTCGCTGATGTTCATGCTGGACACGAACATCTGCATCTATCTCATCAACGAACGCGACCCGGGACTCCGGGAGCGCTTCACGGCGAACGCCGGCAGTATTCGGATTTCGGCGATCACGTACGCCGAGCTGTGCTATGGCGTCGCGCATTCGAGGAGGGTCGCACAGAACGCACGGGAACTCGACGCCTTCCGCCTGGATCTGGAGATCGCGCCATTCGACCATGCGGCCGGGAAACACTATGGCGAGATTCGCCATGCGCTTGCCAAGCGCGGTCAACCCATCGGCGCGAACGACCTGTTGATCGCGGCGCATGCCCGGAGCCTGGACGCCACCCTCGTAACGAACGACAGCGGCGAATTCGGCCGCGTGCCGGGCTTGCGAATCGAGAACTGGATGCGATGACGGTTCGGAAGACCGAGCGCGACCCGCCGTGGATCACGTTCCCTATGAGCCGGACGATTCAACCCTGCGCCTGGACCCACGTTGAATGAAGATGCCTGACAACGACTATCGACTTATCGGCAAGGACGACATGGAACCGTCCATTCTTTCTCGCACACTGCGTCCCTGGCGCCGCCACGACCAAGACCGAGCTCACCGTCTTGTCGAGGACGTTCTATCTGTTGGCCACATTGTGTCCCTCGAACAGAAGTTTCACTCGTGTTGAGTTCAGCGAGTCCGACAAGCGACTCCTGAACATCGTGGGATGGAGCCACCAGGATTTCCCTTTCCCTCGTGTCCCGAACTTCGATTGGAGCCTACTGTCGGACTGAGATGCCGAAGCCGTTGCGTCGAACGTCGAAAAGCTCCAGATGGATCCAGAGCGCCGTCGATTCCGCACGATCACGGCAGTTCGCTCCCGTGCCTTCGAGCACGTGCTCGAAGTCGCCGAACCACCTCGTGTAGGGCGCTTCCCGGACATAGTCTGACATCGCGTCGATGTAGCGACGGGGCTTTCGGTCGTTTCCGCTCCCGGTGAACGGCGGAAAGCCCCGAAACGGATCGTCTTGCGGAAAGTCTGCGTACAACGGGTTTTCCCGACCGTCAGCACGCATACCGCCGACGCCATGTACGCGTCGAAGTCGCCGAAGAACAGGATCAGCGCGGTCTCCACCACGTGACCCGGGAACATGTCTTTCGGACGGTCGAATGCGAGCCAGGCTTGCTTGATCAGCGGGTTGAGACGTCGCCGCGAGTCATTGGTCCGACCAACTCTCCGCGGCAGGTCACGCGGCACGAAGGTCCCCGCGTCTAGGAGCCTGTGGTGAAACCCCTGCTGCATTCGACCGGCGTGGCATCCCGTCTGGACTGCGTTGCTCGTCGGTCACATATCGGGAATATGCTCCCTTCTCGCGCCTTGCCAGACGGGATGCCTCACCGGTCTCGGTGCGACGCGGGGTTTCACCACAGGCTCCTAGACTCCGTTAGGTTCGTGGTTACCCCGGTCTTCCCTGGAACTCCAAAGCCGCCACAAAACGGCGTACACCGCCGTGCTCGCCACACCTCCGGTCAGCGCCAGAACGACGTTGTCGCCAATCGTGGCCGCGGACAATCCCACATACTCGATCAGCAGGGTCAGGCCGTAATACCCGCCGCCGCACATCACGGCGGCATAGGCAACGCTCCGACCGCGCCACTTGCGCTTTCGCGGCTCACTCCCGGTCGCCTGCTGTTCGCGAGCCCGCGCGTACGATTCGTAGGCGGCAACCCCGGACACAATAGACGCGACCCAGAGAACGATCCGACCGTCACCGGCCAGGTATTCGATGAAGGTCCCCGGTTCGAAAATCGCGGTAGCCACGAAGAGAATGCCCAATCCGGCGGCAACGTTGAAAACGTATCGGAAGACCCCGTAGGTGACGGTTCCTGCCGGAGTCATTTTCTCGACGTCCGGTCTCAGGACATACTTCACTCGTTCCCACATCATCGGCTCCTGTCCCCGCGAAGGGTTTCCGAGTACGCCAAGACCGTCATCGCGTTACCGGGCCCGGGCGTCGCCTCAGCCCGATACGGCCGCCTGGACCGTCGCGATCAGGTTCACCATCGCGTGGAGCGCCAGCGGGACCCACAACGATCCGGTCTTCACGCGCGCGGCGCCGAACAGCAGGCCCATCACGAACACCGTTACGATGCCGTAGGCGTCGTACTGCAGGTGGAGCGCGGCCCACAGAATGGCCGTCACGACAACCGCGCCGGCCGGCTTCAGAAAGCTCGCGGCGAAGCCGGGCAGCAGGAACCCCCGGAAGAACGTCTCCTCGAACACGGGCGCGCCCACGATCAACGCGAGCCACAACAGCCACGCCGGCTGCGCCGAGGCGTAGAGCTCGGTCATGAACGGGGGGACGACCGGCCGCCCGATGGCCATCGTCGTCAGATCCGACACCAGGACGAAGGCGGCGGTGAGCCCCAGCCACTTGACGACGACCGCCCTCGGGACGGGTCCCAGGGCCAGATAGTCCGTTAGAACGGCGCCCTGTTTCAGCTTCACCGCCCAAACCACCATCGCGCAACCGAGCAACATCGTGAGAAGCGTAGCCCCCGACACCAGCGTGCCGTTCTCGGCGGCCCCCTCGAAGGACGCCACCATGTCCGCGTCCGACAGGCCCACGCCTTGCACGACGACGCCGAACATGAACGCGATGCTCTGGGTGACAACGAAGAGGATGCCGATCAGGAGGCCCAGGAGGCTGGTTCCCCAGAAGCCCCACCGCGCGGGCGCTTCAGGCTCGGGTCGGGACATCGCGGGTTCCGTTGTGGTCATGGTCCGGACTCCTGCTCCTGTCGTTGGCTCCGGCCGGCGCTATTCCAGCGCGAACGCGAACAGTCCGGTGCCGGCGGCCACGGCCACGTACTGGCGCCCGTCGACCATGTAGGTCATCGGGCCGCTGTTGACCTGCCCGCCCAGCGAGATGCGCCACAGCAGCTCGCCGGTCTCCGCGTCCAGGGCGTAGAAGTAGCCTTCGCGGCCGCCGCTGAAGACCAGGTTCGACGCGGTGGAGAGGACACCGGCCCAGGTGATGTCGTTCATCGCGTGCTGCCAGACCAGGTCCCCGGTGGCCGGATCGAAGGCCCGCACGGCGCCGTAGTAGTCCTGCCCGTCGGCGGGATCGAGCAACTCCTCGAACGGCTCGCCCGCGCTCAGCGGCGCGCGCATGTTCGGCGAGATGTTGATGTTCCCCATCGGCGTGGGGTCCGTCGCGCGCGGGAACACGCCCTGCGTGGCCATCGTCCCGGTGTTCTCCCACGCGGGCACGTAGAACAGGCCGGTGACGGGACTGTAGGACGGCGGATACCAGTTGGTCGCCCCCAGGACGGTCGGCATGACCAGGACCGGCTCGTCGGGCCGCGGGATCGCGTCGGGGTTCAGTATGGGACGGCCGTCGGAGTCGAAGCCCGTGGTCCAGTTCACCTGCACGAACGGCTGGCCGTAGAGGAACTCGCCCGTCACCCGGTCGAGCATGTACATCAGCCCGTTCCGGTTGGCCCACAACATCACCCGTCGGAGCTCGCCTTCCCACTCGACGTCGGCCAGCACCGGCACCTGCGTCGCGTCGTAGTCCATCTCGTCGTGCGGCGTGAACTGGTAGTACCACCGCAGCTCGCCGGTGTCGGCGTCGACGGCCACGACGCTGTCGCTGTACAGGTTGTCGCCGAGTCGGTCGCGGCCGTCCCAGTCCGGCCACGGGTTGCCCGTACCCCAGAACGTCAGGTTGGTCTCCGGATCGTACGCGCCCGTGTTCCAGATGGCAGCCCCCCCGACCTCCCAGGCGGCCCGGCCCGAGTCGGGATCGGTTCCGATCCAGGTCTCGTTCCCGGGCTCCCCGGGAGCGGGGATCGTGTGGAAGCGCCACACCTCCTCGCCGGTGTCGATGTCGTAGGCCGCCAGCAGTCCGCGAATGCCGCGGTCGCCGCCGGCCGTCCCCACCAGGGCCATGTTCTTGATGACGAGCGGCGCGTGCGTGATCGCGTAGCGCTCCGACGCCGGCGCCACTTCCGTCCGCCAGAGCCGGTCGCCGGTCTGGGCGTCGATGGCCACCAGGTGCGCGTCCAGCGTCCCCATCAGCAGCGTGTTCCCCGAAATCGCCAGTCCGCGGTTCACCCGGCCGCAGCAGTTGCCGCCCTCGGGCGCGTTCTGGTAGGGATGCGTCCAGATCGGGCGGCCCGTGGCGGCGTCGAGCGCGATGACGTCGTTCGGAGCCTGGATCGTGTACAGGACGCCGTCGACGACCAGCGCCGTCGTCTCGTACTTCTCCAGCGAACGGGCCTGGTACACCCACTGGACTTCCAGGTCCTGGACGTTGTCGCGGTCGACCTGAGCCAACGGGCTGTACCGCTGGCCGTCGTAGTTGCCCGAATAGGTCAACCAGTTCTCGGGTTCCTCGCCGGCGTTCAGAAGACGTTCGAACGTCACCTGGGCGTGGACGGTGCCTGCGGTCCCGGCGGCCAGAACCCAGAACAGGGCGTGTCGAATCATGGCGTTGCCTGCCTTTCGAATGGGATCCCCGGCGTCAGTCGTCCCGCCGGTCACGTCGATCGATTCGGCCCCGGATCTGCTCCACGAGCCGCTCCAGCGGCAACCGCATGGGCGAGTCCGGACGCCGCTCCAGGTACCTGCCCGCCTCCTCGAGCGCCTCGTCGAAACGCTCCTGTCGGGCATACAGGTTGATGAGGACCAGCCGCGCCTCGTCGTCCGCGGGGTCCAGCTCCAGCGCCAGGTCGAGCACGGCTTCGGCGCGGTCCGCATCGCCGCGCGCGTAAAGGGCCGCGCCCAGATAGTGGTGGGCGGTGGCGTCGGTCGGATCGTTGCGCGCGGCCCTGTCCAGCGCGTCGACGGCCCGGTCGAAGCGTGCGCGCGCCCCGTCGGCGTCCCCGTCCTCGGTCAGCGCCTGGCCCTCCTGGTAGTGCAGGAAGCCGAGGTTCACCAGCGGCGGCGTGGACGCGGGACTCAACTCCAGCGCCTTCTCCAGCGCGGCCTGCGCATCCCGGTAGCGATGGACCCGCACGTACTGGCCGCCCAGGCTGTTCAGCGCCTCGTAGAAGTCCGGCGCCAGTTCCACGGCGCGCTCCAGGCGCGGGATCGCGCTCAGGTAGAGTCCCTGTCCGATCTCTTCCATCGCCCGGTCGTATTCGGCCCGGGCCTCGGCCGGGATCGCCGCCTCCAACTGGCGGACGTCCACGACGTCGTCCGAGGGGCCCGGAGCCGGCGCCGGGCTCTCGACGCCTTCCAGGAAGACGATCAGGGGCGCGCCGCTGCGGATATCGGTCATGTGGTCCAGCCGTTCGCGAAACGGCCGGTGTCCCTCGTACTCGACGACGACGTAGTAGAACCGGCCGGGCTCCAGGACCACCGGCCGGAACTGGAACGCGCCGGAGGTCTCGGTGTAGGCGAAACCGATGCGGTCGCCGCCGCTGCCCTCCAGGCGCACCTCGATGATCTCGTCGGGCTGGAGCGTCGCATCCGCAATCACGCGCCCGGTCAGGCGGATCTGCGGCTGGATCGGCTCGGGCGCCTCTTCGTCCACGCCCCCGACTTGCGCAACGGACGTCGACGACAGCGCCAACGCGAGGGACGCCGCCCAAGTGGCCGGATGCCGCATCCGTTCTAAATTGGCGTCGAGCCGCGGCGAAGTCAAGGTTTCGATCGCGCCAAGCGCGTTCTCTTGACCCGGAACGGGGCCGTTGCTAACGTCCATGGCGGCCGGGCGGCGCCCGGCCGATGGGAGGCACCATGCGCCGACACGCTGCGGGAATCCTGCTTCTGACACTGGCGGCCGCGGCATCCGGCCGGGGCCAGGCCGGACCCAACGACCGGCAGCGTCCGGACCCGGACGCGGCGGCCCGGGGCCGCAACGTCTACGTCGCGCGCTGCATCAACTGTCACGGCCTCGACGTGAAGGGTACGGAGAACGGCCCCAGCCTGATCCGGTCCGTCGCCGTGCTCCGCGACTTCGAGGGCAGCGAGATCGGCCCCGCGATGGCGGCGACGAACGTGCACGCGGCCAACCTCGCCGAGGCGGAACGGGTCGACGTCTCCCATTTCCTCAAGCTGCAGATCGAAACCACGGCGCGCAACCGTAACCCGATGGAACCGCCCGACGTCCTGACCGGCAACGCGGACGCCGGGCGGGCCTGGTTCAACGGCGAGGGCGGCTGCAACGCCTGCCACTCCGCCATCGGCGACCTGGCCGGTATCGGCGGCCGGTATCGGCCCTCCGATCTCCAGCAGCGTTTCCTCTTCCCGCGAGGCGGCGGGCGGCCGGAAACGCCGACGCTGGTCACGGTCACGCCATCCGGCGGCGCCGCCGTCAGCGGCACACTCGAGTTCCTGGACGACTTCGTCGTGTCCCTCACGGACGCCGACGGCGCCTATCGCTCGTTCCGGCGCACGCCGGAAACGGTCGTCGACACGGAAGATCCCTACCAGGCGCACTGGGACCTGCTCGACCGCATCACCGACGACGCCCTCCACGACGTGGTCACCTACCTGGAGACACTGAAATGAGAGCCCTCGGACTCGTCCTGTGCCTGGAGCTTCTGGCCGGCGCCGCGGCCGCGCAGGGCCTCGACCCGGCGATGTTGCTGGAGCCGCCGACCGAGAACTGGCCGACGTACAACGGCGACTACTCGGGACGGCGGTACAGCCCGCTGACGCACATCCACGACGGCAACGTCGGCGCCCTGAACCTGGCCTGGGTGCGCCGCCTGAACCCGGGGGCCGGCCCGCAGGGCGGCGGCGGGTCCGCCGCGGCCGTCATCAAGGGCACGCCGCTGGTGATCAACGGCATCCTCTACGTCACGATTCCCGACCACGTGTGGGCCATCGACGCCCGGAACGGACGGCCGCTCTGGCACACGACCTGGGAGTCGGAAGGCGGCTGGCGCATCGGCAACCGCGGCGCCGGCGTCTGGAACGACACGCTGTTCGTCGAGACGCCCGATTGCCACCTCGTCGCGCTGGACCTGGCCGACGGCCGGGAGATGTGGCGCACGGAGATCTGCGACCTGCAGCAGTTCTACTATGCCTCGGTGGCGCCCGTCATCGTGGGGGACCACGTCATCGTCGGCGTCAGCGGCGACGACCTCGACATTCCGGGCTACCTGTCCTCCTACCACCCGGTGACCGGCGAGATGGAGTGGCGCTGGTACACGCGCCCGGACCCCGGCGACCCGGAGGCCGCGACGTGGCCCAGCCTGGAGGCCATGCTGCACGGGGGCGGCATGACCTGGGTGCCGAGCACATACGATCCGGAACTGAACCTGCTGTACCTGGGAACCGGGAATCCGCAGCCGGTCATCGCCGGACAGGGCCGGGCGGGCGACAACCTGTACACCGAGTCGGTCGTGGCCCTGGATCCCGACACGGGCGAGCTGGCCTGGTACTTCCAGGTGTCGCCGCACGACACGCACGACTGGGACGCCGTCCAGACGCCGGTCCTGTTCGACGGCGAGTTCGACGGCGAGCCCCGGAAGCTGGTGGCCCAGGCCAGCCGGAACGGGTGGTTCTTCGTCCTGGACCGCGAAACCGGCGAGAACTTGTTGTCGGTGGACTTCGTCGGCACCAACTGGTCGCTCGGCTTGGCCGAGGACGGGCGGCCGATCCCCAACCCCGAGAAGGAGCCGCAGACCGACGGAGCGCTGGTGTCGCCCGATCAGTACGGCGCGGTGAACTGGCCGCCGCCCAGCTTCAGCCCGGACACGGGGTTGTTCTACGCCAACGCGGCGCGCGCCTACAGCGTGTACTACCTGTGGGACGACGGCGACAACCCGAACGGCTGGGGCGGGAACGACCGCGGCGGCTACAGCATCCCGATGCTGCAGGCCATCGACTACCGGACGGGCGAGATCCGGTGGAGCCGCCGATGGGACGGGCGCGGGCGCGCCCGATCGGGCCTGTTGTCGACGGCGGGAAACCTGCTGTTCGCCGGCGACACCGGCAACAACCTGGTGGCGCTGGACGCGGGCGACGGCGCGATCCTCTGGCACGCCGGGCTGCACACGCCGATGACGAACGGGCCGATCACCTACGCCCTGGACGGCGTCCAGTACGTCGTGGTCGGCGCCGGCGACTCGCTGTATGCCTTCGCGATGGAGGGCGGCCCGGAGAACTGACCCGGCCGGGGCCCGTCTCAGTTGTCTACGGGTTCGGCCTCCGGCGCGTCCTCGGACGCGTCCTCGTCGGCGCCCTCGGGTTCGACACCCTCGGGGATCGGAGCGTCCCCGTCGAGGACGAACGTCATCATGCGCGGCGGCGTCCGGTTCCCGGTGTCCCCGATGACGTTCTCGTCGCCCACCTGCCCGATGCCGCCCATCAGCGTGACGTGCTGCCGGCCGTCGACCAGGTACGTGATCGGGGGACCCATCCCGCCGCCCAGGTTCGTTTCGATCTCGAGCAGCAGGTCTCCGGCGTCGGCCGACCAGGCGCGAAGCGTGCCGTCGTTGACGACCTGGAACAGCAGGTTCCCGGCCGTCGAGAGCGTGCCCCCGCCGATGCCGCCGCCCCCCGGCCGGCGCCACGCCATGGTCTGCGCCACCGGGTCCCACGCGACCAGGGCGCCGCTTCTCGGGCCGTCGACGGGTTCCGGACCCACGGCCGGCAGGTCGTCGATCGGGTTCTCGGCCGTCGCGGGCCGCGCGGTCCCGGTGGTCTGCCCCGGCACGGGATCGAACTCCTCGACCGCCTGGAAGGTGAAGCTGCTGCGCGTCGTCGTCGGGATGTACACCAGCCCCGTGCCGGGGTTGATCGACATCGGCGACCAGTTGTGCGCGCCGCCGGGCCCCGGCGATATCGTCACCGACGTCTCGGTGTCGTAGAACGCCTCGGGGTGGACCACCGGCCGGCCGGTCTCGTAGTCGATGCCGCTCGCCCACGTGGCCCGCGCGAACGGCTCGGCCGAGATGAAGGCCCCCGTCACCCGATCGATCACGTAGAAGAAGGCGTTCTTGTTCGCCTGCATGAGCACCTGGCGCTCGCGCCCGTCGATCACCAGGTCGGCCAGCATCAACTGCTGCACGCTGTCGTAGTCCCAGTTGTCGTTCGGGATGAACTGATAGTGCCAGCGGTACTCGCCCGTGTCGGCGTCGACGGCGATGACCGCGCACGCGAACAGGTTGTCCAGACCCGTCGCCCCGCGCCAGATCTCGGTCCAGGGCTCGGCGTTGCCCGTACCCACGTAGACCAGGTTCTCGTCCGGGTCGTAGGCGATGGCGTCCCAGACGGCGCCGCCGCCGCCGTACTGCCACCAGTCGCCGCCCCAGGTCTCGGCGGCCATCCGCATCGCGTCGTTCTCGAAGCCGTCGGCCGGGTTCCCGGGAACCGTGTAGAAGCGCCACGCGCGGCGCCCGGTCCGGGCGTCGTAGGCGTCGAAGTAGCCGCGCATCGGGCGGTCGCCCCCGCTGACGCCGACGATCACCTTGTCGCCGGCGATGCGCGGCGCGATCGTGATCGTCGCCCATTCCTGCGGATAACCCACGCGCGCTTCCCAGACGGGCCGACCGGTCTCGGCGTCGAGGGCGTGGAGCCGGCCGTCGATGATCGGCGCGATGACGAGGTCATCGAAGAGCGCCAGGCCGCGGTTCACGACGCCGCAGCAGATCTTGGGGCGCACCGCCACCCGGTTGACTTCCGGGTCCCACCGCCACAGCTCCTCGCCGGTGCGGGCGTCGACGGCGAACACGACGCTCCAGTTCGTGATCGAGTACAGGATGCCGTTGCGCTCCAGCGGGGTCGCTTCCTGGTTCCCACCGCCCGGGCCGACGTCCAGCGACCAGAGCAGGCCGAGACGGCCGACGTTGCCGTCGTCGATCTCATCGAGCGGGCTGTAGCGGGTCTCGCCGGGGGCGCCGCCGTAGCGCACCCAGTCGTCTCCGTCGGCCTGCCGGCCGATGAGGGGCGACGCGGACAGAAGCAGGCCCAAGGCAAGGACCGCGGTGATTGTCGGTTGGTTCATGGCGTCTCCTTGGTGTGTACGGCATGCCGCACGGGGAGCGTATCAGGATAGTCGCGGCGTCACGCTTTCCGGATCCAGCCGTAGCGCGTGTGGCCGGGCTCCACGCCGAGCGCGGCGTAGTTCTCCTTGAACCGCGCCATGTTGTCGGCGACGAAGCCGGGCAGTTCCAGCGTCCGCTTCAGGCTGTCGGGCATCCGGTCGGCGTAGTCTTCGGGCACGGGGTTGTAGTCCGCGCCGGTGTCGACCCCGTACAGGCGCGCCGAGTTCAGTCCCAGGATCCGGCGCTTGGCGTCGTCGGTCAGCTCGGGATAGCCGTATCGCTCCCGCAGGTCCTCGGGGATCTGGAAACGCCACATCGCGTCGATCTGCCACTGCGGCGCGCCGTACCAGACCGAATCCGAGCCGAACACGATCCGGTCCGGCCCCATGAACTTCATGAGTTGCCCCATCAGGTGCGCCGCGACGGTCGGGAACGTGACCACCGACGAGGCCCAGGTCGTTCCCAGCTCCGCGTACGTGTTCGGGTACGGCGCGACGAGTTGCGCGTACTCGGTGGTCCAGCGGATGTCGGGAACGCCTTCCCGGAGCTGGCCGGACCGGACGTCCTCCAGCGCGTCGTACATGAAGAACGCGGGCTGGATGCACGCGTGGTAGGTGATGAAGTTCAGGTCGGGCCAGTCAGCGGCCGCCTTGGGCAGGTCCCCCGGGTGGCCGATCTCCGGGCGCACGGGCTCGGCGTTGGACAGGCCCTTGTGCACGCAGATGTTGTTGAAGCCGGGTTTCCGCGCCCGCTGGCTCGCGTAGGCGTCGCGGATCAGCTCGAACGTGGGATAGGCCACCTCCTCGTCGTCGTGACGCCACTGCCGCATGGGGCTCATGGGATCGTCGTCCACCTTGGCGGCCATCGACACGTTGTAGCCCTTCCAGGAATCCGGCTCGTTCTCCTCGATCTGCCGCCGGATGTAGTCGAGGTTGCCGCGTCCCACGTACAGCAGTCCGTGCGCCAGCATGCGCGTCGACCCGGAGATCTCGTTGACGAAGTCCCGCGCCGCGGAGGTCTGCGCGGCCGTGAGCATCTCGCCGGACAGCGCTTCCTCGGCGCTGCGCGGCGGGCGCGGCGCCTCGCCCTCCGGCGTGACGACGCTCGCCGTGACGTTGCTCAGCAGGCCGACGTGGACCTGGCTGTCCAGATAGACGTCCCGGATGAACTGCGTGATCAGGAAGTTCTCGGGCCGGTTCGGCAGGCCGACCAGCGCCGGGTTCCACACGCCCCAGACGTCGCCGTTCTCGTCGGGGAGACCGTTCGGGTTCATCGCGTTCCGCGGCGCTCCCGACGACGGCCCCTGCGCCAGCGCGCGCAGCCCCATTCCCGCGGCCCCGCGCGTTCCGCGCACCAGGTGCAGTTGGTCGTCGAAGACGAACAGGTCGCCGGGCGTTCCCGCCTGCGCGTAGGCCGCGGTCTCGAACATCTCGATCGGCTTCACGTCGAAAAAGCGCCCGAACACCTCGTTCATCGCGATGAACGCCGCCGCCATGCCGCCGGTGCCGGCGAGGAACCGCCGCCGGTCGATGCCGAGCTTCCGGCTGGCCGATTCGCTGAGTTCCCGGATCCGGTGCTCCACCTGTTTCTGGCGCTTCGACTGCGGGGCCGGCATGTATTCGCCGTTCGAAACCATCCGCGTGGGTATGGGCGACGGAAAGACGCCCGCCTCGTGCGCGCGCTCGCACTGCGCTTGCTGGTCCGCATCGAGCCAGGCATGGTCGTCCTCCCAGAACCGGCCTTTTTCGTTCCACTGTTCCCTGCTCATCGTGCCTCCTGTCTGCGGGTCATGACGCCCGTCGATCCGGGCGCCAAAGTTCAATTTGGCGCCCGTTTTCTTCCCGCACGTGAAGATTCCCGAACTGTTCCCCGTGGACGCCGGCTCACCCGACGAGCTCCAGCAGCGCGTCGGCGACGGCGTCGGGCCGATGGCGCGGCAGATCGTGCCCCGCGCCCTCCACGATGCGGCGGGCGACGAGCCTGGGAAACCGTGCCCGGTCGGCGGTCGGATCCGGAGACGGCCGGCCGCCGAGTCCGCTCGCCGTGCCCCGCAACACGATGGCGGGCACTTCGATGGGCGGGCGGTCGGCGAGCCGGCGCTCGATGTCGAGGAACCGCGCCTCTCCGGGCGCGTTCATCTGCCGGTGCCGGTAGGAGTGGACGACGACGGGAACGAAGTCCGGGTTGTCGAACGACGGCGCCGAACGCTCGTAGACGGCGTCGGTGTATTCCCATTCGGGCGACCACGTGTCCCAGAGATACCGCACGATGTCGTGGCGGTCCGCTTCGAGCGCCCGGGCGCCCGGTTCGGTGTTGAAGTACCACATGTACCAGAACCGGGCCGCTTGCCGGGCCGGCATCGGCGGGTTCGGCGCGACCGTGTTCTGGACGGAGTAGCCGCCGACGACGACCTGGCCGACGATGCGCTCGGGCGCGAGGATGGCGGCCACGCAGGCGGCGCGGTTGCCCCAGTCGAATCCGGCCACCGCGAAACGCTCGATGCCGAGGGCGTCGGCGAAATCGATCAGGTCCTGCCCGATGGCGGCCTGCTCGGCCATTCGCGGGGCCGCGGGGTCGAGGAATCGAGTCGGCCCGTAACCGCGCAGGTACGGCACGAGCACGCGATGTCCGGCGTCGGCGAGCGGCCCGACCACCCCGTCGAACGACCTCGTGTCGTAGGGAAAGCCGTGCAGCAGAATGACGGCGGCGCCTTCCGGGGCACCGTGCTCCTCGTAGCCGATCTCGAGCACGGGCGTCCGAACGCTTCGCGCGGAACCGGCGGCGGCCGGCGGATCCTGGGAACGCGTCGTCGCGCCGGCGGTCGCGGAGGCAAGGCCCACCGCGGCCGTGGATTTCAGGAAGTCTCGTCGACTCTGTGGCATGGGCGTCTCCCGTTGTGGCCGACAGGCCGCGACGACGATGCGCGGCGTGGCGACAACTCTGTACAACGGATCATATCGTCTATATTCTCCGTTAACGCCATCACGGCGGACTGAATGCCATGCGCACGACGTTGCTCATAGTTTTCCTGGCCATCCTGGCGGCGCCCGCCGCCGCCGCGCAGCGCGACCTGACGGGCAACTGGTCGCCGCCGCGGCAGGAAGACCGCCTCGAGCGCGGACCCGGCCCGGCGCTGGCGGACTTCCTGGGACTGCCGATCAGCGAAGCCGGCCGGCAGTTCGCGCTGAGCTGGGACCCGGCCCGCTACACGCTGCCCGAGCACCAATGCCAGGTGCACACGGTCGGCTACATCTATCGCGGGCCGCTGCGCGTGAGGATCTGGGAAGAACGCGACCCGGCCTCGCAGGAACTGATCGCGATCCACCAGTACATCAGCACGTACGAACAGTCGCGGACGATCTGGATGGACGGCCGCGCGCACCCGTCCGAAAACGCGCCCCACACGTGGATGGGTTTCTCCACGGGCGAATGGGTGGGCGACAAGCTGCGGGTCCGCACCACGCATATCAAGCAGGGCTGGCACCGGCGCAACGGCCTGCCCTCGAGCGACCGGATGGAGCTCATCGAGTACTTCGCCCGGCACGGCGACGTGATGACGCATATCACCATCGCCGACGATCCCGTGTTCCTGGCCGAGCCCATGGTCAAGAGCCAGTCGTTCCGGCTGAACGAGGAATCCGGCGGCAACTGGCTCTGGCCGTGCGAATACGTGGTCGAGGTCGCCGGTTGGGAACAGGGCGACGTCCCGCACTACCTGCCGGGGGAGAACCCGTTCGTGGCGGACTTCGCCGAACGCCACGGCATACCCGTCGAGGCCGCGCTGGGCGGCGTCGAGACGACCCGGCCCGAGTACATCCGGACGCTGCGAGAATGGCAGGCCGAACGCGATTCGCAAGACTAGACGGAGGACACCGGAATGACAGGAATCATCGGCTCGGCCGCACTGGCCCTGGCTTTTCAGACGACACCGTGCGAAAGCCTCACGTCGTTCACGATCGAGAACGGCACGATCACGACGGCTGACAGCGTGCCCGAGGGGCCCTTCGTCCGGCCGGGCGGCGGCCGGGGACGGGGCGGGCCGGCCGGAACGCCGGAACCCATCCCCGCGCATTGCCGCGTGCGGATGGTCCTGACCCCCACCGACGACTCCCGCATCAACGTGGAGCTGTGGATGCCGGCCGAGGACTGGAACGGGCGGTTCCTGGCCGTGGGCAACGGCGGGTTCGCCGGCTCCATCCAGGGCTACGGGAACATGCAGGCGGCGCTCCGCCGCGGATACGCCACGGCGGGCACGGACACGGGTCACTCGAACGCCGAGGACGGACCCGGCGGCATGTTCGGATTGGGCCATCCCGAGAAGATCGTCGATTTCGCCTATCGCGCCGTCCACGACATGACGGTCAAGTCCAAGCGCGTCATCGACGCCCACTACGCCGAACCGCTC
Source organism: Acidobacteriota bacterium (assembly GCA_022821145.1). Lineage (GTDB taxonomy): Bacteria > Acidobacteriota > Terriglobia > 20CM-2-55-15 > 20CM-2-55-15 > JAJEDW01. The sequence continues at coordinate 40,166 of JAJEEE010000031.1, read as the reverse complement.
GCCTATTCGTACTTCCAGGGCTGCTCCACCGGGGGGCGGCAGGCCATGATGGCGGCCCAGCGTTATCCCGGCGACTTCGACGGCATCATCGCCGGCGCGCTGGCCAACCGCCACATCTACATGCACACGGCCGGCGTCGCGCGCAACATCCGCGTCGCCCGGAACCCGGACGAGGCTATTTCCGAAGAGCTGGCCGGATTCGTGTCTGACGCGGTCATGAACCAGTGCGACACGCTCGGCGAGGGGTTCCTGAACAATCCGCGCCAGTGCACGTTCGACTTCGCGTCCCTGCTCTGCTCGAACGCGAGCGGGGGCGCCGGCGGCGGCCTCTGCCTGACCGAGCCGCAGCTCCGGTCCGTCGAGACCTGGTACGGCGGCGTCCGGAACAGCCGAGGGGAGATGATCTTCTCGGGCCAGGCGCTGGGCAATCCCATGCGGCCGATGCCGGGCATGGGCGAGAACGCCACGGTATCGGACACGGTCCGGATCTGGGGCTTCCAGGACGAGAACTACGACTGGCGCGAATTCGACCTGGACCGCGACATGCCGGTCATCGACGCCGCGGTCGGCTTCGTGGACGCCGACAACCCCGATCTGCGGGGGTTCCAGGGGCACGGCGGCAAGCTGCTGCTCTACACGGGATGGCGCGACACGGCGATCACGCCCGAGAACACCGTGGCGTACTACGAGTCGGTCCTGGAGGAAATGGGCGCGGACCAGGACGACTGGATGCGCCTGTTCATGGCGCCCGGCATGGGACACTGCGGCGGCGGGCCCGGCCCGAACACGTTCGACGCGCTCACGACGATGGAGCGGTGGCGCGAGCAGGGCGCCGCCCCGGACCGGATCATGGCGTCGAACCCGGGCAACGGCCTGACACGGCCGCTGTGCCCGTACCCGCAGTACGCGCGATACGACGGCAGCGGCAGCCTGGCCGACGCCGCCAACTGGAGCTGCGCGGCGCCGTAGGGCCCGCGGTCGAACGCCCGCCAAGTTCGGGCTTTCCGATCGTCTCCTCGTGCGGACGCCACGGCGGCCGTCTCGTCGTCCGTCCTGGATTGGTCAACGGTGCGGGATGGCCGTAGACCTCGCGCATGAGGCGGTTCGGTGGTGAACTGAACTCGAACGAAGGGCTGGGTCCGTCGGACCGGGAGTGTTACGGAGTCCGTTTTGTCGTAGAGGCGTCCAGATGTTCACCCTGACGTCAATCGCCGGCGTTTTTCTGACCGCGCTCCAGGTTCTGTCTCTCTCGCCTTCGGAAACCGCCACGGTCCGCGGAATCGTCGTCGACGGGGTGACCGGTCGAAGCCTCCCCAGGGCGGCCGTTCAGGTCACGGACCGACGCGTCGACGATCTGAACGGTCTCCATCCAGCCCAACTCAGCGCCGCCGCGCTCACCGACAACGGCGGCCGATTCGAAATCGCGGACCTTCCGGCGGGCCCGCACTACGTGACGATTTCGCGGAACGGCTACGTGAGGACGGAATTCGGCGGCGCGGCTTCCGGCCGTCCAGGCTCCCCGCTGACGCTCGCACCGGGCGAGACGCGCGAACTCTCGTTCGCTCTTGAGCCCGCTGCGCGCCTTGCAGGCAACGTTGCCGACGAGCAGGGCCGACCCGTCGTGGGGGCTGAAGTGGCGGTGGTTCGGATCGGTTACGACGCCGACGGCCGAGAGTACGTCGAGGCCGTCGCCCGCACCGAGACGAACGACCTGGGAGACTACCGGCTGTTCTGGCTGGATCCCGGGGCGTATCTCGTAGCGGTCCGCTCCGAGGAAGCCGTGTCTTCCGCGGCCGGTCTCCGGAACGCCGGCGGTACCTTTCGATCCTGGAACGTTCCGCCCGCCCGGAACTACCTCTCGCACTACTATCCGGGCACGCCTTCTCGGGCCGCCGCCGAGCCGCTGCGCCTCGCCCCGGGCGACACGATGACTGGTGTCAACGTCCGCCTGGGTCCCGCCCAGGCCTGGAACCTCCGCGGACGAGTCGATGTTCGCATCGGTGCCGACGTCCGCACGACCGTGAATCTCCTTGCCGGCTCCCTTCGTCCGCAGGTCGACGTGATCGGCGCATTCGTTATCAGCGGCCAATCCGACTCCCCGGTCGCGTATTCGGCGCCCGTCGGTCCGGACGGGCGGTTCCAGATACTCGACGTGGCCCCCGGATCGTATCGACTCGTTGCGGAAGCGAGCGTTCCGGAATCGCGCGGCCCGGACGGCCGTCCGTATGCGATTCGGACGAGCATGAACATCGAGGTCCGCAACCACGTGGACGGGATCGACGTCGTGCTGGGACCGGCCGACGCGGTTCACGGGCGGGTCTACACCGAGGACTCGCTCGCGACCGATACGGCGACGCCGCGGGAGCCGCCCGGAATCCGTTTGCGCAACGTTGAAGGGGACGTGGTGGGACCCTTGAGGGGCGTGACGGTCAGCGATACCGGAGAGTTCGTCTTCGCACATGTCCCGCGTGGGATCTACAACGTCGAACTCGTCGAGCCGGGCGACCGCTACCTGAAACGCGTCCGCGTCGACGACGTCGAAGCCGACCCGGACCGCGTCGAGATCGCAGGCCCCGCCAGGCTCGACCTCTTGGTCAGCCCGAACGTCGCTCGGATCGAGGGTGAGGTCGTCGGCGGGGACGGCGGCCGGGTCCCCGGGGCGTCGATCGTCCTCACGCCCGTGGGATCGGACCGCCGGACTCGTTTCCGACAGGTCATGGCCGATGCTCGGGGGAGATTCGAACTCGGCGGCTTGGCTCCCGGAACATACCGCATCGTGGCCGGCCTGGACTTCGCCGAGAATGCCTATTTCGATCCCGGTTTCGCCGCGCGCACCGAGGATCGGACCGAGGCGCTGACCGTCGGCGAAGGGGATGAGGCGGACGTTTCACTTCGCGCCGCGCCCCGGGGAGCCGGCCGATGACGGGCGCGCGCTCGGCGAGAACGACCGCGCTGCGCCTTCGGTTCGGGGTCGTGTGCATGGTATCCATCGCCGGCCCGGGCGTGTTCGTCGGGCCGGCCGCTCACGCTCAGGACCCTACGGTACTCGCCGTGATCACGGGAACGGTCCAGTCCCGCGACAGCGGCGAACCCGTGGCGAACGCCCTCGTCGAAGTGCATCCTCTCGACGATCCGGAATCGACGCTCGGCACAGTGCGGTCCGACACGGCCGGGCGATTCCGGTTGGAGGGATACCGGCCCGGCGGGTATCGGGTGGTCGCGCGCGCCGCCGGATTCGTACGACAGCCGTACGGGGCACGGCACATCGGCGGCTCCGGGACGGTCGTCCGCTTGTCCGCGGGGGAGGAAACCGAACTCCGTTTTCTCCTGACTCGCGCGGCGACGATCTCCGGACGTGTCCGGGACAGCGCCGCGGAGCCGCTCCCGGCGATGATCGTGGAGGCGTGGCGTGAACGCTACTCCGAAGACGGTTCGCGCCGGTTGGAGCGAGCCCAGTCCGGCCGGACCGACGATCTCGGCGAATACCGTCTATTCGGACTGGATCCGGACGCATACTTGATCAGCGTCGACGTTCCCGGAACGCTGGTGACCCGCCCGGGAACCTACCCGAATATCGCGCCGTCGGGCCTGCATGCCCCGGTGTTCTATCCCGGGGTTCTCGACCGCGAGGAGGCGGTTCGCGTGGAGGTCGGGGCCGGCCAGGTTCGGAGCGGCGTCGACATCCGCGCGGCGGAGGCTCGAACGGCGTCGATCAGGGGACGATTGGTCGGAATGGCCCTGGAGACACGCGCCAGCGTGGGTCTCATACCCGCCGAATTGGCCGGGCCGGGAATGGCGCGAATGGTGGAGACCGGCGACGACGGGTCGTTCGTCTTTCCCGATATCGCTCCCGGCTCGTACGAACTGATGCTACTACCGGGTCGATCTGCGCTTTCGGTCCAAGTCTCCAGCCTTCCGGTCGAAGTCTTCGGCGAAGACTTGGAGGTTACGCTTCCCGTCCTCGCTGACAGCGCCGGGACGATCTCGAATGCCGAGAGTGTATCGTTTTCCATTCGCGTGGTGCTCGACGAAGCCGATCCGGCGGTCGACTTGTCCAGCCTGCCCGTCCAGCTCGTCGGGTTGGATCGCGGGACGTCGACTCACGGGACCCGGCCGATGGAAAACGAGCACGGCGTCCGGGTGGTCCGGGAGACGGCAGGCGTGCGACCGGGACGCTACCGCGTCGATGTGCGCGCCTATGCCGGCGCCGACGCGCCGTACCTCGATGCGTATTACGTGAAGCGGATGACCTTCGACAACCGGACCGTCATCGGCGACGTCATCGACGTGCTGGAGCCGGGAACGCGCCTGGACATTCTCCTCGGAAGTGATGGCGCCACGGTCGAGGGCATCGTGGCCGACGCCGACGGGCCGTACTTCGACGCCCGGATCGTGCTCGTCCCGGAGGGGCCGGACCGCGACAGCCCCCGTCTATTCCGGTCCGTGACCGCCGACGAGTCCGGGTATTTCCACGTGAGCGCCGTCGCTCCGGGAGCGTACCGCATCCTGGCATTCGAGCGCCTCGAACCCTACGGCTATTTCGACCCCGTTCTCCGGGCCCGCATCGAATCCGAGGGCGCACGCGTGGAGATCCGCGAAGGGGACGCGGTCCGGATCGCACCGGAGGTGGTTCTGGCCGAGGGACCCTGAGCGAGACTCAGCTTCGATGCAACCGGCAGCGACCCCTTTTTCGTAACGGCCCGAGAATAACTCGAACAGCAGTGGACGGATTCCGGCCTGCGCGGCGTGTCGGTCGGATGGGCTGCGCCGTGTCCACCAGGCGGCGAGCTGCGCGGCGCCGTAGTCGTCGGCCTCAGTACCGGCAAGCCTCGGGATCGGCCTCGACGTAGTACGACCTGAAATTCGTGGCGGCCGGGTCCATGCAGCCCTCCAGGTTCAGCAACTCGACGCGGCGGAACTCGATGGGGTGCCCCTCGCTCTGGAGCGCGATGTAGCCGTCCGACAACGCGTGGCCGTCCGGCTTCGCCTCCGGCCGGTGGCCTGCGACGGCCCCGCCGCCGACGGTCGTTCCCCCGTACTCCATGACGGGGTCCCCGTTGACGAAGTGGACGAACCGTTCGTTGCCCAGCACCAGGACCTCCACCGTCACCCACTGGTCGCCGTCGTAGGTCTCCGACGCGGATTCGATGCAGTGCGTCGACGTGAACCGGCCCTGGTAGACGATGTGGGTCCCTGGCGAGCACATGTTCGCGGTGGAGCGGGGTTGTCCGTCGCCGAACCCGCCCAGGAACTGCACCTCGACCGAAACCGGAAAGTTCTGGGCCGCGGGCATCGTTTCCGGGGCCTGCGAGTGCAGCATGACGCCGCTGTTGCGCCGCGCCCACTCCGGCGCGCCGGGCACGGACTCGCCCGTGAACCGGTACTCGACGATCAGCCGGTAGTGCGAGTACGGCTCCCGGAAGAAAATGTGGCCGAACCGGTCGTCGAACGCCGCGTACGCGTCGTAGCCGACCGTCAACAACCCGTCCTCGACGCGGAACGTGCCGCCGAAGTTGTCGCCAGCCTCGTACCCGCGAATCTTGACGGTCCACGCGCCCAGATCCCGCCCGTTGAACAGGGGCGTCCAGTCTTCCGCGTCGGCGTCGTCCTGCGCCAGGCCGCCGGATGCGGCCAGCACGACGGCGACCCATGCCAGTACGGCTGCCGTCTTCATGAGTTAAGTTCCTTTGACGACTGGAATTTACGGCCCCAGTATAGGTGCCGGCCCCATGGCAATTCAGCATATATTTTGCTAACGTCACCGAGGCCGCGATCCATGAAGAAACTCGCATTCGTCCTGCTGTCGATCGGTCTGACTTCCGGCTGCGGGGGCTCGGGCGACGCCAACCAGGTGCGCCTGACCCGGGGCGCCGGGGGCGTCGGCTTCCTGCCGCTGCTGGTGATGGAAGAGCGCGGCCTCATCGAGAAGCACGCCGCCGAGGCCGGCGTCCCCGATCTGGACGTCCGGTGGATCGACCTGGGCGGCCCGGCCATCGTCAACGACGCGCTGTTGTCCGGGTCGGCGGACTTCGTCTCGGCGGGGCCACCGGCGTTCCTCACGCTCTGGGACCGGACGCGCGACTCGGTCCAGGTGCGGGGCGTGGCGGCGATGACCTCGCTGCCGATGTACCTGAACACGCACGCCGCGCACCTGGAATCGCTCGACGACTTCACCGAACAGGACAAGATCGCCCTCACGGCGATCAAGGTTTCGATTCCGGCCATCATCATGCAGATGTACGCGGCCGAGAACTACGGCGTGGAGCAGTTCGAGCGCTTCGACCCGTTCACGGTCTCCATGACGCATCCCGACTGCGTCGTGGCGATGCTCGCGCGCGCGGGGGGCGTCAACGCCCACTTCACCTCTCCGCCGTTCCACCAGCGCGAGATCCAGGACCCGGGGATCCGGACCATCATGACCACCCGCGACGTCATGGGCGGATCGACGACGTTCACGATGCTGTCGACGACCGCGCGGTACCGGGACGAGAACCCCGCCGTCCACGCCGCGGTGATCGCGGCCCTGGAAGAGGCCAACGCCGCGATCCGCCAGGACACGCGGGCCGCCGCCGAGCTGCTGCTGGCGCGAAGCCCCGGCGGCTTCACCGTGGACGACATCGCCGCGGTCCTCGAAGACCCGGACATCCGCTTCACCACCACGCCGGAGAACGTCACCCGCTACGCCGACTTCATGGCCCGCATCGGCACGATCGCCCGACGGCCCGCCTCGTGGCGCGAGCTGTTCTTCCCCGAGATCCACGACGCCGACGGAAGCTGAAGCGATGACGACGGGCCCGCTCCTGGAGGTCGACGGCGTCACGCTCCAATACCCGACCCAGCAACACCTGACGACGGCCACCTACCGCGTGGGCTTCCAGGTTCTCCGATCGGACCGCTTCGTGATCCTCGGCCCTTCGGGCTGCGGCAAGTCCACGATCCTGAAAGCCGTCGGCGGTTTCGTCACGCCGGTCGAGGGACGGATCCTGCTTCGCGGCCGGCCCATCGACGGACCCGGACCGGACCGCGCTTTCGTGTTCCAGGAATTCGACCAGTTGCTGCCGTGGAAGACCGTCCGGGAGAACGTCACGTTCGCGCTGACGTCGAGCGGCACGCTCGCGGGAAAGGAGGCCGTCGACCGGGCCATGCACTACATCGGCAAGGTCAACCTCACCCCCTTCGCCGACCGCTATCCGCACACGCTCTCTGGCGGCATGAAGCAGCGGGTGGCCATCGCGCGGGGAATGGCCATGGAACCCGACATCCTGTTGATGGACGAGCCGTTCGCCGCGCTCGACGCCTTGACCCGGTCCCGGATGCAGGAAGACCTGCTCGAGCTGTGGGAGGAGACCCGGTTCACGGTCCTGTTCGTCACCCACTCCATAGACGAAGCCGTCCGCATCGGCAACCGCATCCTGCTGCTCAGCGCCCACCCGGGCCGCGTGAAAGCCGAGATCAACAGCTCCGGGACCGACTCCGACCCCCGGGGCGGCTCGCTCTCCGACCGCATCCACGCGCTGCTGTTCGGGGACGAGGCGGAAGGAGACCCCTCCGATGGCTGAAACCGCCGGCGCACCCGAACGCCCCGAGCTTTTCTACGAGATCACCGACACCGTCGGCGAGGTGGCGCCGCGGCCCGTGGGCGGCTGGCGCCGCTATTGGGACAGCGCGACGGCGCGGAAGATCACGCTGCTGGCCGTGCTGGCCGTAGTGTGGGAAGGCTACGGGCGCTGGCTCGACGACGCGCTGCTGTTTCCCACGTTCTCGGCGGCCGTCGGCGCGCTGGCGTCGTCGATCGCATCGGGCGAGCTGCCCGGCGCGGCGGCCTTCACGATCCAGCTCCTGCTGAAGGGATACGCGGCCGGACTCGTCCTGGCGGCCATCCTGACCTCGCTGGCCAGCGTTACCCGCATCGGCGCCGACTTCCTCGAGACCGTGGCGTCGATGTTCAATCCCCTTCCGTCGATCGCCATGCTGCCCCTGGCCCTGATCTGGTTCGGGATCGGCGAGAACGCCATCATCTTCGTCCTGATCCATGCCGTGCTGTGGGCCGTCGCGCTGAACGCGCACGCGGGATGCCGCACCGTCAGCCCGACCCTTCGCATGGTGGGACTGAACTACGGCCTTTCGGCGTTCGGCTACATCCGGCGCATCCTGCTGCCGGGGGCGTTCCCGAGCATCCTGACGGGCCTGAAGGTGGGTTGGGCCTTCGCCTGGCGGACGCTGATCGCCGCGGAGCTGGTCTTCGGCACCACGGGCGGATCGGGCGGCCTGGGCTGGTTCATCTACAACCACCGGAACCAGCTCAACACGGCCAACGTCTTCGCGGGCCTGCTGACGGTCATCCTGTTCGGCCTGCTCGTGGAGAACCTCATCTTCAAGTCGATCGAGAACCGCACGGTGCGGCGCTGGGGGATGCAGGCGTAGGGGCTTGGCGTGCGCTTCGTCACGTGCCCAGATGGGCCGGCCGGCGCTCGCAAGTCCGGACCGAAGTTCCACAATTCCTGCAACCGGCGAGCCGTGCCCGATTCAGTCCGGTAGAATGTTCGACATCGGCCCGTGTCGAAGTCTTCGCCGGGGAGATCGTCGTGAGCAAGAGAGCCAACGAACCTATCGTGATCCAGCGAATTCCCATGACCCAGGCCCGTATCAACCTGGGTCAGGTCGTGCGCCGCGCGCACGTGAACAAGGAGTATTTCGTGCTGGAGAAAGACGGCGTTCCGGTTGCCGGAATCATCGACATCGATGAGCTCGAGGATTACCTCGAACTGCGCGATCCAGCCGTCAAGCGACAGATTCGCGAGAGCGCCCGGCAACACCGCGCCGGGAACTCCGAGGAAGCCGGACATCTGATCGCCGCGCTCAAGGCCTCCAAGCGCTGACGCGATTCGGAGTGGCCGAACCCTTCCGCGTTCTCACGACCCCGGCATTCGACCGCCAGGCCCGCAAGGCGATCCGCCGTGCACCGGAACTTGCGACAGTGCTCGAAGAACTCGTCGTCGTGCTCCGGTCCGACCCGCACAATCTCTCCGGCCAGCACAAGATAAAGAAGCTCGCAGGCGTTGTGCACGGCGACGGCCAGTGGCGCATCCGATTCGGCGATTACCGCGTCCGATACGATGTAGCAAGCAGCGATGTAATACTCCACTCGTTCCGCAACCGTAAGGACGCGTATCGGTAAACATGTTCGCTGACTTGGAACCCGCCGAATCGCGCCCACGACTGCGTCCCGTATCTACGCACCTCGAAGCCTCGCTTCCGCATCCATGGCCAGCCGGCGCTCCCCGTCCCGCGCCCAGAGCCGTGCCGAGCCGTCGTCATTGGCGGGGCTACCGCACACCCAAAACGGCCCCGTGTCGAACAGCGGACGGACGGCCCGGAAACGGAACGCCGCCACATCGGCGCCGGGCCGCTTCCGCCACAGCAGGTCGAGTAGCAGCGTGGCGATGAACGGGCCGTGGACGACCAGTCCGGGATACCCCTCGGTCTCGGTCGCGTAGCGGCGGTCGTAGTGAATCCGGTGCGCGTTGAACGTCAGCGCGGAGTAGCGGAACAACAGCACGTCGTCCGGGTCGATGCGCCGCGTCCAGGTCTCACCGTCCGGCGCGGAACGCGCCGCCGGCGCCGGATCGCCCGCCCCCGCCGCGCCGCGGTAGACGATGTCGTGCTCCTCGCGGATCGCCACGCCGTCATCGTTGGAAATCTCGTGCTCGACGACGACGAACAGCAACGTCCCGCTGCGCCCTTCCTTTCCCACGACGTCGACGATGCGCGACCGGCGCGTCACCGCGTCGCCGACCCTCAGCGCGCCGGCGAACTCCAGCCGGCCGCCCGCCCACATGCGGCGCGGCAGCGGAGAAGGCGGGAGGAACCCGCCGGTAACGGGATGGCCTTCCGGTCCAAGGCCGGACTGAGGCTCGTGCGGAAGGAAATACAGCCAGTGCCACAGCGGCGGGAGCGCGTCACCCGCCCCGGGATACGGGTCGTCCCGGTCCAGGGTCGCCGACAAGCCCGCCATCGGGGCGGGCGTGATCCGGTCTGTCCGGGTCTCGGTCCGGCCGATCCATTCGCGGAGGTCCGTGGACATCGGCGGCCGGGATCCGCGCGCTCAGCCCCGGATCAGGGCGCCGACCACGGTCAGCATGAACGCGATCTGCATCGCGACCAACCAGGTGAATTGCCGGGAGAGCTTCCGGTCCATCGCGTCGACCCGCGCAGTCAATCGCTGGTCCAGGGCGTCGATGCGCGAACCGAGCTCCGCGCGGAACCGGTCGACCTTCTGGTCCAGATGGACCAGCATCTCCCGAATCTCGCCGAATCCCCGGGAATGCTCTTCCACTTTCCCTTCCGGGTACGCCACGCGCTCTTCCACGGACGGGGGCATCTCAAGCCACCGCGCCGATTATATCGGATATTCGAATACACCATGCCTCCCCGGCATGCATGTCGATTGCCGTCGACCGGAATCAGTGACTTGCCCCCGCGCGGGGTCGCGTAATCCCGCGATTCCGCGACTTCGGAGTCCGCCGTTGACGCGGCTTCCCGGACCTTCGTTCGCCGCGGTTCGCGTGTGGTATAACGTCGGCGCGATGAGCGAGACGGTCTGGGAGATCTACGCCGTGCGCTATGCGCACCACGACCGGACGGCGCGCGAGAACCTGCTGGGCGGGGACCCGCACGACAACGCGCCGATGCCGCTGGACTACTTCGTCTGGGCGCTGGTCTCCGGCGATGAGGCGCTCGTCGTCGACACGGGCTTCGACCGGGCGATGGCCCAGCGGCGCGGCCGCGAGTTCCTCCAGTCCCCGGCCGAGGGCCTGGCCGCGATCGGCGTGGATCCCACCGCCGTCGGGGATGTCGTCATCACCCACATGCACTACGACCACTCGGGCAACCACGACATGTTCCCCAACGCCCGTTACCACGTGCAGGATCGGGAAATGCGGTTCGCGACGGGCCGCGCCATGACGCACGCGTTCGCCCGCTTCCCCTTCGACGAGGAGGACGTCGTCCGGATGGTGCGGCGCGTGTTCCGGAACCGGGTCGTGTTCCACGACGGCGACGACACCGTCACATCCGGCGTGACGGTGCACCACGTGGGCGGCCACACGATGGGCATGCAGGTCGTCGGCGTGAACACGCGGCGCGGCCGGGTGGTCCTGGCGTCGGACGCGTCGCACCTGTACGCCAACATCGAGCGCGGGCTTCCGTTTCCGGTCACCTACGACATCTCCGAAGTCCTGGAGGGATACCGCCGGATCTACGCGCTGGCCGACTCGCCCGGGCACGTCATTCCGGGGCACGACCCGCTGGTGATGGAACGGTACCCGGCGCCGCGCCCCGAGCTCGAAGGCCGCGTCGTCCGGCTGGACTGAGCCCCGTGGACGCCGGGACCGACACCCCGACGGAAGGCCCCTGGTACCGGCAGGTCTCCAAGGACCCGTGGCGGGCCTTCTGGGCCGTCTTCCTGGGTTGGATCGTCGACGCCTTCGACTTCACGATCCTGACGTTCATCCTGATCGACATCGAGCGCAGCTTCACCGTCGACAGCGCGCTGGCCGGAGCGCTGGGAACCGTCACGCTCCTGATGCGGCTGGTCGGCGGGACGCTCGCCGGCACGATCGCCGACCGGTGGGGCCGGAAGCTTCCGTTGATGTTGTCGATCCTGTGGTTCTCGCTCTTCGCGTTCCTGAGCGGTTTCTCCACCTCCTACGCCATGCTGTTCGTATTCAGGGCGCTGTTCGGCATCGGCATGGGCGGGGAATGGGCCGCCGGTATGCCGCTGGTCTTCGAGCACTGGCCGACGCGATTCCGCGGCCTGATCTCGGGAATCATGCTGGGCGGCTGGTATTGGGGCTACCTGCTCGCCACGCTGACCTACGAGTTCGTCTATCCCCTGTTCAGCGCCACGCCGGACCTGGGCTGGCGCGCCATGTTCTGGGCGGCCATCGTCCCGGCCCTGCTGACGCTCTGGATACGCGCGCGCGTCAAGGAGAGCCCCGTCTGGGTCGAGCGCCAACGGCGCATCCGGGAGGCCGCGGCGCGCGGACAGTCCTTGGACGAGCCCCGGATCTCCGTCTTTCGAATATTCCGGCTCGACCTGCTCCTGACGACCGTGCACACGACGCTGGTCATCGGCAGCTTCATGTGCGTCTACTACTCCATCAACTTCTGGTACCCCACGTTCCACATCGAGGCCGGACGCTCGACGCTGCCCTACCTGGTCGCGTTCAACCTGGCCGCGATCGCCGGAACGGCGACCTGGGGCCGGTTGTCGGAAACGCGGCTGGGGCGGCGCGGCGCCGTGACGATCACCATCGCCGTGGGCATGGCCTCGCTGCCCTGGTATCTCAACGACGCCGGAGATCCGACGGCCCTGATGGCCGGCGCCGTCCTGATGGGCGGTTTCGGCATGGGGATATGGGGCATGGCGCCGGCCTACACGTCCGAGCGCTTTCCCACTTCGGTCCGCGGCGTCGGCCCGGGCTTCTGCTACCACGCCGCGGCCGCGATGGGGGCCGTGATGCCCTTCGTTCTGGGATGGCTCCAGGACCGGGGCATGGAGCTGACCACGGCCATGACGTCGGCGATGCTGATCTCCGGCGTCCTGGCCGCGGTGTTGATCTGGCTGGGACCCGAGACGCGGGGCCGGGAGTTTCACGCCGGCGACGACGAACCGAAACCTTGACAGCCCGGCGCCGGCGGGTCAGTCCTCCGAGCCGACCTGGACGTGAGCCCAGCGCTCCAGGGTGCGGACGATCTCGGTCATGTCGGCCGCCTCGCCCTCGCTGGCCGACGTGATGGCCAGCATCTGCCGGACCGCGGTGCCGACCACCATCGGAACGCCCAGCGCGTCGGCCTCCTCCAGGCACAACCGGACGTCCTTGTTGAGCAACGCGATCGGGAAGCCCACGTTGAACTTGCGCGGGATCACGAACTTGGGGATCTTGGCTTCCGTCGCACTGTTCTTCCCGGTCCCGGCGTTGATGACGTCCATGATCAGCGCCGGGTCCAGGCCCGCCTTCGTGCCCATGACGACGGCCTCGGCCGAGATCGCCATCGCGGTCGCCGACAGCAGGTTGTTCAGCAGCTTCATCGTCTGGCCCATGCCCGGATTCGGCCCGATGAAGAAGGGGCGGCCCAGCACTTCCATGATGGGCCGCAACCGGTCGACGACGTCTTCCGGGCCGGCCAGCATCAGGGCGAGCGTTCCGTTGGCGGCGCCGGCCAACCCGCCGCTCACGGGCGAGTCGACGGCCGTGACGCCCCGCGCGGCCAGCCCGTCGGCGATCCGGCGGGCGTAGGCGGCGCCCGTCGTCGACATGTCGACGAACACGCGGGCCCGGGCGCCTTCCGACACCCCGCCCGGACCCAGCGCCACGGCCTCGACTACGGGCGGCGTCGGCAGGCAGACGAAGACGATCTCGGCCGCCGACCCCACCGCGGCCGCCGAATCCACGGCCTCGGCGCCCAGATCGGTCAGCGCCCGCACGGCGTCCGGGCTCGTGTCGTGGATGACGAGCCTGTGTCCCGCCTCCACCAGGCGGCGCGCCATCCGGTGGCCCATGCGTCCGACGCCCACCCATCCCAGTGTCTCAGTGGCCATGTCAGATCCCCAGTTCCTTGAAGGTCTCGCGCGCGATCCGGAAGCTGTCCACGGCCGCCGGCACGCCGCAGTAGATCGCCACCTGCAGGAGCACCTCCATGATCTGGTCCTTCGTCAACCCGTTGTTGATCGCGCCCCGTACGTGCGCGCGCACCTCGTGGGGCCGGTTCAGGGCCGAGATCATCGCCAGGTTGAGCATGCTGCGCGTCTTGTGGTCCAATCCGGGACGCCCCCAGACCTCGCCCCAGCAATACTGGGTCACCAGCTCCTGCAACGGGCGGTTGAAGTCGTCGGCCGTCGCGAACGCGTTGTCCACGTACTCGGCGCCCAGCACCTTGCGCCGGATCTCCAGCCCCTTGTCGAACGTCGCCTTGTCCATGAAATCTCCTCTCTCCTGCGATAGAAAACGATCGCTCGGGGACGCTCGACCTACCGGTCCCCGACAGTCATGCCGGCGAGCGCGCCGGCGTCTTCCAGCCGCTCCAGCCCCAGGACGGCGTCGATCAGCCGGCGGCGGGCGGCGGCGGACAACCGCGCCCCGGCGTTGTCCTCGAACTTGGCCAGGATCGCGTCCTCCCTCATCGGGTTCTCTCTCGAACCGCGGCTGAATTCCTCGACGGCCTCCAGGCGCCGGCCGTCCTTGGTCGTTACCGTCACCGCGCCCTTGAAGCGGCCGGGCCCCGGGTAGCCGGGGTCCACATGGTAACGGACGCGGCGGGCCAGCCCGAGGATCTCCGGGTTCCGGACACTCTCGTCCCGGTAGGCTTCGCGGCCGAGCTCCCCGAAGTGGAGCGCCTCGGCCAATGTGTACTGCAGGCAGACACGGCCGTGCGCGCCGGTCCGGGGCGCCTGTTTCTCGGCGACCGGCTCGCAGACGATCGGGACGATGTATTCCGCCACGGGACAGTCGATCGCGGCCACGTCGGAGGCTTCGATGCCGCCGTCCCGGCAAAGCCGCAGGAGGGCGTCGATGTAGGGGTGCAGCACGTGGGCCGCCGGGAACGGCTTGAACGCGGCGTTCCGGCTCTCCCATTCGCGGCCGAGCCCGCGCGCGGCCCGGTCGAGGTCCCGCCGCGCGTCCGGGTCCTGGACGTGCGAGGCGAACAGGCCGAAACGGCCTTCCAGCACGGCGGGCGGACCCGTCGCGCCCTCCCGGGCCAGGAACGCCGCGGCGATCCCGGACTGCTCCGCCCAACCCGAGTGCAGGAACTTCGACTCGGTGCCGTCCACCCAGCACTCCAGGATGCCTGCGGCAAAGCTGCCCACGATGCCGGCCGCCGCCGACATGGCCGGCCGGTCCAGACCCAACATCTTGCCGGCGAGGTACGCCACGCCGAACGGAGCGAACAGCCCGGTCGGATGGAAACCCCGCTTGTGCAGCTCGCCCGGCGACACGCTGCCGACGCGGCATGAGATCTCGTTCCCCAGCGCCACCGCGGCGATCACGTCGCGTCCCGACGCGTGCGACGTCTCGGACAACGCCAGCGCCGCGGCGACGGCGGGGCTGCTCATGTGGACGATGGACTCGACGTGCGTGTCGTCGTACTCGAGCGCCTGCGCGGCGGCGGCGTTGACGAACGGCGCGGCCGTCACGCCCAGGCGCTCGCCCGTGCCGAGCACGCGGCACGGCCCCTCGGGAAACATCGCGACCGCCGCGTTCCGGACCGAGCGGCCGAACGCGGTGTCGGCGCCCGCCAGGCACAGCCCGATGACGTCCAGGACGCGGAGCCGAGTATCCCGGACCACGTCGCCGGGCAGGTCGTCACAGGACAGGCGGGAGACCCAGTCCGCAATCTCGGTGGATAGCGCCGTCATGGCCGGGATCGAGGTTATACAATAACCGGCCGACGAGGAACGGAACCATGGACGAAACGCGACGATTGGCCGAATACCTGGCGACGAGCCCGCCCGAGGACGTGCCCGACGACGTCCGGCACGAGGCGCGGCGTTCGATACTGAACTACCTGGGCTGCGCGCTGGGCGGCAGCCGCGAGCCGGCCGTCGACGCCGCCATGCGCGCGCTCGGGCCGTACTCGGGCCCGGCGACGGCCGCCGTCCTGGGACGCGGGGAGCGCCTCGACCCGCTCCACGCGTCGCTGATGAACGGCATCAGCTCCCACGTGCACGATTACGACGACACGACCCCGGGCAACTACATCCACCCCAGCTCGCCGGTCGCCTCGGCGCTGTTCGCCTACGCCAGCCAGTCCCGCATCACCGGAGGCGACTTCCTGCACGCGTTCGTCCTGGGCTTCGAGGCGGAATGCCGGGTCGGCAACGCCGTCTTCCCCGCCCACTACGACGCCGGCTGGCACATCACCGGCACCGCCGGCGTGTTCGGCGCCGCGGCCGCGATCGGCCGGCTGCGGGGCATCGCCACGCCGCAAATGGTGTGGGCCCTCGGGCTGGCCGCCACGCAGGCCGCCGGGCTGCGCGAGATGTTCGGCTCGATGGCCAAGTCGTTCCACCCGGGCCGCGCGGCCCAGAACGGCTACGCCGCCGCGCTCCTGGCCGAAGCCGGGTTCACCGCGGGCGAGCACGCCATCGAGGCGCCCCGGGGCTTCGCCGCCGTACAAGCCGCCCGCTCCGACCTGTCGCGCGTGACCGCGGGCCTCGGCGTCGACTACGACCTGCGGGTCAACACCTACAAGCCGTTCCCCTGCGGCATCGTCAACCACCCGACGATCGACGGCTGCATCCAGTTGCACGACGCCCACGGTCTGACGGCCGGCCGCGTCCGGCAGGTGCGCCTGAAGGTGGCGCCGCTCGTCAAGGACCTGTGCAACAAGCAACGGATCGGCACGGGCCTGGAAGGCAAGTTCTCGGTGTACCACGGCGCGGCCGTGGGCCTCGTCCGCGGGCGGGCGGGGCTGGACGAGTACACGGACCAAGCCGTGACGGATCCCGAGATCCGGCGGATTCGGGAGAGCGCCGTTGCGGATGCGGATGACTCCCTCACTGAGGATCAGGCCCGCATCGCCGTGGAGTTGAACGACGGCGCGGTGATCGAGACGTTCGTCGAGCAGTCGCTTGGGAACCTGCGCAAGCCGATGACGGACGGGCAACTGGAGGAGAAGTTCCGCGGCCAGGCCGTTCGGGCGCTGCCGGAGGCGCAGGTGGAGGACGCCATCGGGCTGTGCTGGAGGATTGATGGGTTGGAGGATGTGGGAGAGCTGGTTCGGGCGGCGGTGGCGGGGTCCGCGGCGGCTGAGACTGTGGGGTAGTTGGGGTGAAGAGATTGTTTTATTGGGCTGGCGGAGCCGAGCCGTCAGCCCAATAAAACAATCTCTTCCCTCCCAACCCCCCGGCCCACAACCTCACTTCCATTGGCCCACGCAACCCCAAACGGTATACTGCCGCCTGCACCCCGGGAGGGTACCCATGATGCTGGAAACCATCGATCGGCGCAGTTTCCTGAGGACGGGCGCGCTCGCCGCCGGGGGGCTGGTCCTGGGCGTCTCCTTCCCCTCCCGCAACGCGTTGTCCCAGGCCGCCGACTCCCCCGCCCGCTTCAACGCGTTCGTCTCCGTCGGCGTCGACGACCGGGTCACCATCGTCATCCACAAGCCCGAGAACGGCCAGGGAACGATCACGTCGCTCTCGATGCTGGTCGCCGAAGAGCTCGAATGCGACTGGAACACCATCCGCTGGGAATTCGCGCCCATCGACCGCGTCTACGGGTTCCCGCTCCAGGGCACGTTCGGCAGCACGGGCATCCGCACTTCGTGGCGCCCGCTGCGCCAGGCCGGCGCCGCGGCGCGCGAGATGCTCGTCGAGGCCGCCGCCCGGCGATGGGACGTGCCGCGCGCCGATTGCCGGGCCGAGAACGGCCAGGTCGTTCACGCCGCGTCCGGCTCCAGGCTCCGTTACGGTCAGCTCGCGGAAGCCGCCTCGCGGCTGCCGGTTCCCGCCGACGTTCCGTTGAAGCCCGCGTCGGAGTTCAAGCGGATCGGAACGCCGACGAAGCGGCTGGACACGGCCGCGAAGACGCGCGGAGAAGCCGTCTACGGGATCGACGTCCAGCGGCCGGACATGCTCTACGGCGTGGTGGCCCGCTGCCCGGTCATCGGCGGCCGCCTGGCCGGCTTCGACGCCGCGCGCGCCCGGGCCGTCCCGGGGGTCCGGGACGTCGTCGAGATTTCGTTCGGCGTGGCCGTGGTGGCCGACAACACGTGGGCGGCTCTCCGAGGGCGCGAGGCGCTGGACATCGACTGGAACGAGGGCCCCAACCGGAACCTGTCGACGGCCGGAATCCGGGAACGCCTGACCGCGCTGGCGGCCTCACCCGGAGCCGTCGCACGCCACGAAGGCGAGGGTGCGGAGGCGCTCGCCCGCGCCGCCACGCGCATCCGGGCCGTCTACGAGGCCCCCTACCTGGCGCACGCCACGATGGAGCCGCCCAACGCCACGGCCGACGTTCGCGCCGACGGTTGCGACCTGTGGACCGGGAGCCAGATCCCGGGCCTCGCGCACTCGTCCGCCGCGGCCGCGTCCGGACTGGAGCCCGAGCAGGTCCGGGTCCATACCATGCTCATCGGCGGGGGCTTCGGGAGCCGCGGCGGCGGCAACGTGTACGCCGAGGCGGTGGAGGTTTCCAGGGCGGCGGGCCGGCCGGTGAACCTGGTCTACTCGCGCGAAGACGACATCCGGCACGACCGCTTCCGGCCCGTCGCGTACGCCCGGCTCGAGGCGGGGCTCGATGCGGACGGGCGGCCGACGGCCTGGACCGGGAGCGTCGCGTGCCCGTCGTGGGTCGCGCTGCGCAACGGCGTCGACCGCGAAGGGGTGGCCGGCCTGGCCGACGCGCCCTACGCGTTCCCCAACGTCCACTTCGAGTACCATCCGCCGGAGGTCGACATCCCGACGAACTACTGGCGGTCGGTCGGGCACTCGCAGAACACGTACTTCGCCGAGGCGTTCCTCGACGAGCTGGCCGCGGCCGCCGGCCGGGACCCGGTCGAGTTCCGGCGGGGTCTCCTCGATGGCGAGCCCCGGCTCCGGCAGGTTCTGGACGTGGCCGCCGAACGTTCGGGTTGGGGCGGCCCACTGCCGTCCGGCCGCTCGCGCGGCGTGGCCGTGACGCATTGCTTCGGCAGCTACAACGCGCAGGTGGCGGAGATCTCGATCGATCGGGGGCGGTTGCGCGTGCACCGCGTGACGTGCGCCATCGACTGCGGACAGGTCGTGAATCCGGACGGCGTCGTGCAGCAGATGCAAAGCGGCATCGTTTATGGGCTGAGCGCCGCGATGAAGGGAGAAATCACGCTGGAGGCGGGCCGTGTCCAGCAGTCGAACTTCCACGACTACGACGTGCTGCGAATGGACGAGATGCCGGTCGTGGACGTGCACATCGTCCCCAGCGCGGAAGCGCCCGGCGGGATCGGCGAGGTGGGCACGCCCGCCATCGCCCCGGCCGTCGTCAACGCCATCGCCGCCCGGACGGGGCGGCCCATTCGAAAGCTTCCCATCCGAGGGGAAGATTTGGCATAGTGAACGCATCCGAAACCGATTCGAAGAAACCAAGGAGCCGATCGACGTGAGAACGAGACTGAACGTATCGATGGCCGCCCTGGCGGCGGTGATGCTCGTGGCCGGTCCCGCCGACCTGCTGGCGCAACGCGGCGGCGGCGGCGAGGACGCGCCGCCGGCCGGGCCGACGCCCCGCCTGGCAAACGGCCAGCCGGATCTGACCGGGCTTTGGGCCGAGCCGTACACCCCCAACATGGCCGGCCGCGGCAGTGCCAGCGTCGTTCATCCCGAGACGCGCGAACTGCTGGACTGGCCGCGCAAGGGCGAGCCACTGCCCGACGCGGTCGATCCCACGCGAACCTTCGACCTGCCCTACACCGAGCTGGGGCTGCAGCGATGGAAGGAATACGACCCGGTGGCCAACGGGGACTACGCCGGAAGCTGCATGCCGTTCGGCATGTCGAGGAACATCAACTCGCCGCACGGGAGCTACATCATCCACAACGAGCAGGCGCTGGCGATCCTGTTCGAGCAGAACACCTGGTTCCACCTGATTCCGATCGACGGCGCCTGGGAATGGCCCGAGGACCTGCCCCCGGCCTGGAACGGCTACTCGACGGGCCGCTTGGAAGGCGACACGCTCGTCGTCGAGACCGACAACTTCAACGGGTACACGAAGCTCGACACGACCGGCCACCCGCACAGCAGCGGGGTGAAGTTCATCAACACGTTCACCCGGCTCGACGAGCGGACGATCGAGCACACCGTCACGGTACAAGACCCGAGGATGTACACGATGGACTGGATGAACGTCCGTACGTGGCGGTTGCGCGACGCGCCCGACGTCCTGATGGAATACTCTTGCGAGGAGAACAACCTGGGACTGTTCGACGGCTCGATCTCGCCGTGGCGGATCCCGGACTTCGTCGACTGAACGTGATTGCTTCGGCGGTCGCGCCGCGATCACCGCGAGGGAGGGCGCCGTGAAAACCGCGGTCCGGACACTGCTGCCGGCGGCCGCGCTCGGCCTGTTCGTGCAAGCCGCCGACGCGCAGGTCGGGCAGGTGCGCGGCGAGGTGCGCATCAACGACGGCGAGCCGGTCACCGGCGTCCTCGTCAACCTCGACCGGCAGGACCAGGGCTTCGACGACCACTACGAGTTGACGACCGACGACCGGGGCGACTTCGTCCACCTGGCCATCGAGCCGGGCGACTACGAGATTACCTTCGAATACGACGGGGGGTTCTACCTCACGCTGTCCCGCGTCTCTCCGGGAGACTTCGAAATCCTGCTCGACCTGGACCGGCTCGAATACACCGCCTACGAGTTCGACCGCCGCTCCGGGGCCGTCGAGCGCGTCACACGCAATATCCGCCGGGTCAACTCGGCGGCGCGCATCGTCCGGACGCCGCGCAACGACGAGGAAGCCGCGGCGCGGGCGGAGGAGGAGGCCGAGGAGGCGGCGCTGGAAGACGCCTTCGCGGCCGGCCGCGAAGCCATGGCGGCCGAGGATTACGAGGAAGCCGTCCGCCAGTTCACCATGGCCGTCCAGGCGGACTCCAGCCAGCACGTCATCCACGCCAACCTGGGCAGCGCCCTGGAGCGCGCCGGCCGTTACGTGGAGGCCGCCTCGGCGTTCGAAACCGCTCAGACCCGCCTGGAGTTCGACGCCACGCCGCCCGAGGAAGTCAACTACTTCCGGAACCTGACCGTGAACTGGGCGCTCTCCGGCGAGGTGGACCTGGCGCTGGACTACGCCGAGCGTTCCGCCGAGGTCGATCCGGGGGGCGCGGCGCAAAGCTTCTACGCCGTGGGCGCGCTCATGACGAACGCCGGGAACAGCGACGGGGCGCTCCGCGCGTACGAACGGGCCATCGAACTGAATCCCGACATGGCGGAACCCCACTACCAGGCGGCTCTCATCCATCTGGGCGGCGAGATCGCCCGGGCGGCGCCGCTCCTGGAACGGTACCTGGAGCTGGCGCCGGAGGGACCGAACGCCGAAGCGGCGCGCGGGCTGCTGGACTTCGCGCGACAGGGCCAGTGATCCTGGCCGGACACGGCCCGAAGGAGCGATTCGAATCATGCTCATGAGAAACGCACTGCTCACGGCGCTCCTGGGAGCGGTCCTGACGGCCGGCGCCCCGTCGGCCGGCGCGCAACGCGCCATCATCCGGTTCAATCCGCAAGCCCCCCTGCAGCCGACGCCATCGTCGGAAGGGGAACAGACCGCGCTCCTGAGGATGCTGGACGAGGACGACCCGGTCCGCCGCAACCGCCTGATTACCGACCTTCTCATCCAGTACCCGACCAGCGAGTACTTGCACATGTTCCTGCAGTCGCGCTGGCAGATCATGTTGGAACGCGGCGAGCCGCAAGAGCTGATCGACGCCGCCGTGGACGGCCTGGAGGCCTACCGGTACTTCATGGAGAGCAAGCTCGGCTTCATCGACGAACCCGACGAGCTTCGGGAATACCCCGCCGCCCAGTTCCGTTTCAAGAACCAGGAACTGCAGTACTACCAGTCGATGGTCGACGCCTACGCGCGTTTGGATGAACCCGACCGGATCGCCGAATACGTGGATCTGGCGCTCGCCGCGGCGGACGAGACCGACGAGTCGTTCGACCGGCTCGGGGAGGAGACCGAGGACGTGGCCGGGATGGACGCCGAGGCCTGGGCCGAGGTCAGCCGGAACACGCGCATGTTCCTGCTCAACACGGTGCGGAACGTCCACGTCGAGGACGAGAACGAGGCGGGCGTCGTCGAGGTGACGGAGCGCATGCTCGAGGTCGTCCCCGACGACGTCGAACTGCTGCTGTTCGCGGCAACGGCGCTCGCGCAGCAACAGGCGCCCGCGGACGAGGACGCGGCTGTTCTTCGAGAGCGAATGGAACGCTCCCTCGAGTACGCGGACCGCGCCGTCGAGGGCGTCGACCTCTACCTGCTGCGCGCCGACATCTCCCAGGAACAGCAAGCCGGCGTGATGGCCCAGCTCTACTCGACGATCGGCCTGGCCACGGCGCAACTCGGCGACTGGGGCGCGGCGGCCGAGGCGTATCGCGCCGCCATCGACGCGACGCCGATGGCGCCCAACCTGCACTACATGCTCGGCATCGTGGGCGCCAACTCCAACGACATCGACATCGCCCTGCCGGCGTTCGCGAGGGCGCATTTCCTGGTCCCGGACAACGCCGAGATCCGGGCGACGCTGGAACAGATCTACCAGGCCAGCGAAGGGACGCTGGACGGTCTGGACGACTACGTCCAGAGCGAGGGCGCTTCTCTGGGGAACTGATACCCTTTCGGCGGAAACGCGCGACGCTCAGCCGGCGAGGTCCGCACCCCGCCGGATCCCGGACAACGTTTCACAAGTTGACCGGAACGTTCTCCGCTCGCGCGGCGCGCAGGAGCGCGCGATCCAGGCTCGCAAGGGGATGTCGTGTCCGAGTCGCGAGTTCCAGGTAGAGCGCGTCATAGACCGAGAGCCGGTGCTCCCTGGCCAGTCGCAGCACGACCTCACCGTCCGGC
This sequence comes from Acidobacteriota bacterium, assembly GCA_022821145.1. GTDB lineage: Bacteria > Acidobacteriota > Terriglobia > 20CM-2-55-15 > 20CM-2-55-15 > JAJEDW01. Next base: position 17,564 of record JAJEEE010000031.1, on the reverse strand, counting down.
GCATGGTCCAGTTCGACACCCAACGCCTCGACTTCAGCCACGGCCGCGCGGGTCTGTGACGGAGTCATCCGCCCCCGCCGTTCCGCCGTGACGAGAGCGTTACGGACCTCGGCCCACCACAATCCAGGCGCGAGAGCGCCGATCACCGCGACCCGTTCCAGGACAGCGTCGGCGTCGGGGGCGTTCTCGTCACCGAAGAACCATGCGCAGACGACGGAACAGTCCAGCACCGGGATGTTCATCGTCGCCCTTGGTCACGAAGCTCAAGGATCTCGTCTACGGTTCCGGACCAATCGATTTCGCGGCGCAGGCGTCGGATTTTCTCGGCGGCGGCCGTAGCCCGGCGGCGATCCGACGTCTCGGGGGGAACCAGACGGGCGACGGGCCGATTCCTTTTCGTTATCGTGACGGTCTCGCCCTTTTCGACCGCATCCAGCAGGCGCGAGAGATGTGTCTTGGCTTCGAATGCCCCGATGAACCGCATGAGAAGACCCCCCCATTCAAACTAGTTTTCCAACTAGTCTACTATATTCGCTCGGCGTCGAACAGCCGTGCGTGACCGTTACCGGTCGGATGGGAGCTATCGGCCGGCGGCCGCTTCGATGGCGCTGCGCGCCTGTTCCATCATTTCGCGGTCGGGCGTGTCCGGGTTGGCCTCCAGGTACAGTTCGATCTGCTCCAGGGCGGCCTCGTGGCGCTGCTGCTGCACGTAGACGTTGATCAGCGCGAGCCGCGCCGCGTCCAGGCGGGGATCGAAGTCCATCGCCGCCAACAGCCGTTCCTCGGCCTCGTCGAACGCCCCGGTCTTGTACAGGGCGGAACCCAGGTAGAAGGCGACGAGCCCCGAGTTGGGATCCAGGCGCGCCGCATCCCGCAGGTACCCGACCGCGGCCTCGTAGGATCCGATCGCGATGCCGCGCTCGGACGCATCCAGCGCGGACTGCTCCAGGACCTGGCCCTCCTGGAAGTGCAGCGTCCCCAGGTTGGTCAGCAGGACCGAATCGTTCGCGTTCAGCGCGTGGGCGCGTTCCAGCGTGCGCCTCGCGTCGCCGTAGCGCGCCAGCGTGAGGTATTCCACGCCCAGCCGGCCGAGCGCGTCGTAGTAGTCCGGCGCCAACTCCACGGCCCGCTCCAGGGATTCGAGACCCGCCTCGGGATCGCCTTCATCGAGGCGCTCCAATGCGTCCCGGTAGGCGTCTCGGGCCTCCTCGGAAATCTCCGCGGCAAGCTGCCGGACGTCCACCGTATCGGACGTCCCCGAGTCGTCGGACACGTCCTCAGGGATGCGGTTCAGGTAGAGGATGACCAGGCCGAAATCGGAAATGTTCCCGCGGCCGAACGGATCGCGCCCGATCTGCAATTCCTGGCGCACTTCGCGATAGCCGGGCTCCTGGATGACCAGGAAATACTGATCGGCCAGGTCGATCGGAACCGAGCGGAACTCGAACTCGTCGCCCCCGAGCGTGTACGCCGTGTCGATCATGCCGGCCGAGCCGCTGACGAGCTGGATTTCGACGATCCGGCGGATCGGGCGGCCATCCTCCATCACGCGGCCGCCGAGCCGGGTGATCATGGCGCGCTGCGGCGGCGCCGCGGCCGCGACGACCATCGACGCCAATACGACGGCGGCGCTTGCCTTCCCGATCATGGTGGACTCCAGGGTCGATGGGACCGCCTGCGACGTTACAGCGATACCGCGTTCAGGTCAAACTCCGTCGCCTCCGGCGCCGGTTGCTATAATGCGCCGAGATCGAAACGACTTCTGGAGCGTCTCTCGCCGTGCCGCGACACCGACTGTACCGCTACGCATGCCTCGTGGCGCTGCTCTTGACCGCCGGCGGGCTCGCCATCGCGCAGACCGGCGTCGGGAGCGGCCGGGCGCTCGCGGCGCTCGAGGACGCCGCGCGGCGGGATCCGGAGAACGCCGACGCGCAACGCCGGCTGGCGCTCGCCCTGCACGGCGACGGGCAGCTTCGGCGCGCCATCGAGGCTTACGAGCACGCCATCCGGCTCGCCCCCGACGTGGTCGAAACGTACCTGGGGCTCTCGGACGTCTTCGAGACGGCCAACTTGGGCGACGAGGCGGAGTCGCTGCTCCTCGACACGGCCGCGGCGTTCCCCGCCTCGATCGCCGCCCGTGTCGAGCTCGGAGAAACGCGCTTCGGCGCGGGCAAGATGCGGGAAGCCCTGGAGGACTTCCAGCGCGCGCGGCGGATGGCCGACCTGGACGATGCGGTCCGGGAGGACCAGAAGGCGTTCATCCTGCGCCGGATCGGCGACATGCACGTCCACATGATCCGGTTCGACGAAGCGCTGGCGGCGTATGGCGCGGCTCTCGAGTCGGCCCCAGGCGATCTGGACGTCCGCGCCGCGCTGGGAAAGCTCTACCTGCGGCGGAACCGGCTGGACGATGCAGTCCGGGAGTACAGCCTTGTCGTCGAGAGAGACCCCGAACGTCTGGAAGGCCACGAAGGCGTCTCCGAAGCCGCCTTCCGTCTCGGCCGGTTCGATGAGGCCGCGGCGGCGGCCGAAGCCGCGGTCCGCATCGATCCCGCGCACCTGGGCGCGCGATACCGGCTGGCCGCGGCGCGGCTTCGCACCGGACCCGACGACGCGGCGCGCGCAGCCATGGACGCCTACCGGGAGCTCGAGGCCGAGACCCGGGCCCGGGAACAGCGAGAGCGCGAGATCGGCAGTGTGCAGAAGGCGGCCCTGGCCGAAGCCCTCGACGGCAACCTCGAACAGGCCGTCGTTCTCTTGCGCGAAGGCATGGCCGCGCACCCCGCCGCGGAAGTGCTCCACGTGAACCTGGGCGCCACGCTCGGAAGCCTGGGACGTCACGACGAGGCCGCGGCCGTCTTCGAGCGCATGCTGGCCATGGGAATCGGCGACGCGGATCAGGTCCGGCGCCTTCTCGAAGAAATGCGCGTGGACGGCGCCGGACAATGACAGCGGCCGGGCTCGTTGCGGCGGGAGTCCTGTGGATGTCCCAGGGCGCGCCGGTCGCGTTCACGTCCATCACCGATGAGGCAGGCATCGATTTCGTTCACGAGAACGGCGCCAGCCCCGACAAGTTCATGCCCGAGACCATGGGCTCCGGCGCGCTGATCTTCGACTACGACAACGACGGCTGGTCGGACGTCCTGCTCGTCAACGGGGCGTCCTTCGTGGACGCCGGCGCCGCCCCGAGGGCCGGCCACCGCCTCTACCGCAACACGGGAGGCCCCGTGATCCGCTTCACCGACGTCACCGGGTCCGCCGGACTGGACTCGCCCCTGTTCGGAATGGGCGCGTGCGCGGCCGACTACGACAACGACGGTTGGACGGACATCCATGTGACGGGCTTCGGCGCCAACGCTCTCTACCGGAACGACGCCGGCAACCGGTTCGTCGACGTCACGCGAGAGGCGGGCGTCGGAGCGGGGGGCTGGAGCGCGAGCTGCGCCTTCGGGGACGTTGACAACGACGGCGACGTGGACCTGTACGTGACGCGCTACGTGGACTTCGCCGTGGACAACAACAAGTACTGCGGCGACATCCGGAACGTGCGCTTCTACTGTCATCCCCACGTGTACAACGGGGTCGCCGACGTCCTGTACCGGAACGACGGCGACGGGGCGTTCACCGACGTCAGCCACGAAGCGGGCGTCGACGCGACCGACGGCAAGGGTCTGGGCGTGGTCTTCGCCGATTACGACGACGACGGCTGGATCGACGCCTACGTCGCCAACGACTCGACACCCAACTTCCTGTACCGCAACACGGGGGACGGCCGGTTCGAGGAAACGGCGCTCTGGGCGGGCGTGGCCGTGGGAATGGACGGACGGCCGCTGGCTGGGATGGGCGCCGACGCCGGCGACGTGGACGGGGACGGCCGCGACGACCTGGTCGTCACGAACCTGAACGGCGAGACGCACAGCCTGTACCGGAACCTGGGCAGCGGGCTGTTCCGGGACGCCACGTACGAGAGCGGCGTCGGCGAGGCCACGCTGCCGTTCGTCGGGTTCGGGGCCGTGCTCCTCGATTACGACAACGACTCGGACCTCGACCTGGCGATCGCCAACGGCGACGTCCTCGACAACGTTCACCTGCTGAACGATTTCGCCACGTATCCGCAGCGCAACCTGCTGCTGGAGAACACGGGGGGCGGCGCGTTCCGGGAGGCCGCGGGCGGCGGCGGGTTCGCGCTCGTCAAGGTCAGCCGCGCCCTGGCCGCGGGCGACCTGGACAACGACGGCGACCTCGACCTGCTCGTCTCCAACAACGGCGACGCTCCCGACCTGCTGCGGAATGACGGGGGCAACGGCAACCGTTCCCTGCAGGTCCGGCTGATCGGCGCCGGCAGCAACCGCGGCGGCGTGGGCGCGCGCCTGACGCTCCATGTCGGCGGCCGTGCCCGGGTCCGGGACGCGCGCGCCGGCTCCAGCTACCTGGCGCAGAACGACCCGCGCGTCCACTTCGGCACGGGCGCATCGGAGCGCGCCGAACGACTGGAGATCGCCTGGCCGGGCGGCGGGGTCGATCGGGTGGACGCCGTCAGGACGAATCGGATCGTCACGGTGCGGGAGGGCGAGGGGATCGTCGAATCCGTGCGCGTGGGACCCTGACGCTCACCTCGCCTCGAGGATGCGCCGCCGCTCCCCGGCGCGGACGACGACGGTCTGGACCCGGCCGGACGGCCACGCGATCGACACGCCCGCCTCGGCGGCGGCCCCCAGCGTAACCACCACGGCCCGGCTGTTCTGGCTCTGGAAACCCTGCATCGACCGGATCGTGTAGTAGCGAGGAAACTGCCCGTCGACGCGGATCCGGGCGCCGATGGCGTCGCGGTTGCTCGCCGTCCCCTCCAGCAACAATGTCGCCGTCGAGCCTCGCGGCCCGGCGCGGTTGACCAACAGCGCCGGGAACTCCGGAGACAGCCGGGCGCCCTGCTCGTCGTCGAACGTGGGATGCCCGCCCAGATTGACGGCCATGTCGGTGTCGCCGTCCCGGTCGAAGTCGGAGAACACGGTCCCGTGGCCCCGGGTGCGCCACACGCCGTCCGCGCCGGTCGCGAGGACCTCCCCGGTGCACCGGTAGAAGGAATCGTCCACGGTGTTGCAGAACATCAGGTCCGGCGCGGCGCGTATCGGGTTGCCGGTGCCGATGTACACGTCCGGGTAGCCGTCGTCGAACAGGTCGCCGACGCCCAGCCCCATGGTGTTCTCGAACGGTCCCGACACGTCCGCCCACGGCGTGGACGCGGCGTCCAGTCCCCAGTCGGCGGCGCGCGGCTCGAATCCACCGGCGCCGTCGCCCAACATCAACACGTCTTGCAGGTCGAACCGGCCCAGGTAGAGGTCGTCGAACCCGTCCTGGTCGAAGTCTTCCGCGGCGGCGGCGAACACGGCGGGCGCCGCCGGCCCCGGCCAGCCCTCGGGCAGGGGCAGCGGCTCGGCGAAGACCTCCCCGGTCACGTCGGCGAATGCCCCGCCATCGTTGCGGTAGAAGGCGTGCTGCCACATGCCGGCCAAATAGAGATCCGGATCGCCATCGCGGTCGTAGTCGATCCAGACCGGGTTCTTGCCGTCCTCCATCGGGATCCCGACCCCGGCGTCGGCGCCGCGCTCCTCGAAGGTCCCGTCGCCCTTGTTGCGGAACAGGAGCGCCACCCCGTCGGTCCGCGTCACCGCGACGTCCAGCCAGCCGTCGAGGTCGTAGTCGGCCCAGGACGCGCCCCACCAGTTGGAGAGCGTCTCGTTCGCGGATTCGAATCCGGACGCGCCGGTGACGGATGCGAACAGCGCGCCGCCGGGGAAGTCGCCGCCCCGCCGGTTCTCGTACAGCGCCAGGTTGGAAACGCCGCTGTAGCCCCCGTTCACCAGCAGGAGATCGGCGTCGCCGTCGTTGTCGGAATCTGCGAAGGCGCCGGCCCAGTTCGAGACGAGGTCGGCAGGATCGATACCCAGCGCGGTGGCGGGCGCGGCCTCGAACGTCCCGTCGCCGCGGTTGAAGTAGAACGCCGAGACGCCATGGACGCCGGGATCCCACCGGTTGTCGGCATCCGCGAGGAACAGGTCGTCCCAGCCGTCGCCGTCGATGTCCACCCATGCCGCGCCGCGGCCGTAGCGCATGTCGGTCACAAGCCCGGCGAACGCCGCCTCGTTGCAGAACGCCGCCGCGTCCGGGCAGTCGAACGCGGGGAACGTGGGGAGGCTGTCATCGCCGAGGAACTGGGCGGCGAACGCCAGGGCGACGATGGGAAGCCGCACCTCCGGCCTCCCGTCAGGGGGACGGCGTCGCCGCGACCGGCACCCAGACCGAACCGGACGCTCCGGTCGCCGGTTCCTGAACGGCCACCCGGACGGCGCCCGTGCGTCCTTCGGTGTCGAGAAAACGCTGGACGATCAGACCGGTCTCGCGGAAGTTGTCCGCCTGCTCCGGCGTGAGGTCGATCGGGAAGGTGGCCGGCGGTATGACGTACAACGTGCCGTCGGCCTCGTCGCGGAACACCAGCCCGACGTTTATCGACCCGCGCAACCGCCCCTCGCTCTCGACCAGGCGCAGGTCGTCGATGTCGACCAGCGCCACCAGCTCGAACTGCGCGCCGTCCCCGGCCGGACCGACCACGCCGGTCAGGCCGATCCCGGTCGCGTCGAGAGGACTGGCGAGCAGGTCGGCCAGACCGACGCGCTCCATCGCGTCGTCCCCGACGCCGAAGCTGGCATAGCTCGGACGGTAGAGCAGGTCCACGCGATCGTCGTCCACCTCGACGCGGAGGGAGCGCCGGTCCTCCCCGTCCTCGACGTCGGACGGATAGAACCCCAGCGTGAAGATCATCGCGGCGTCGGTCACGGCCGCTTCGATCGCCTCGCCCACGGCGTTGGTCCGGAACGCGCGGCCGCCCGACGCGTCGGCGATCGCCTCGGCGGCGCCGAAGACTTCCGCGCCCTCGTCGCCCGGTCCGCGGATATCGACCGGATAGATCGCGATGTTCGATTCGCCCACGACGGCGCCGATGCTCTCGACCTGTTCCATCGTCCCGTTCTCGATCTCGTTCGCCATGTCGCTGCGCGACCAGATGTCGAACGAGAACGGAAAACGGCCCGAGATCCACACGATGTTGCGGCGGCCCCGCAAGCCCTCCAACCGGCGCGCGACCGTTTCCAGCGCGGCGGACGTCCTCTGGACCCGGTCGTCCAGGAAATAGTCCGCGGCCCGGCGGCCGAAACCCGTGTCCCCGGTGAAGTTCTCGCCGATCACCGGATCGAGGCCGACGTTGGACAGGTCGGACTCGAAGCCGCCCACGCTGGTCGAGCTCTCCAGCGCCAGCGAGTGTTCGGGCTCCATGGCCGCGGCGGCCGCGGCGAGCCCCGCCGGATCGTCGACGAAATCGTGGAGTATCCGCAGCCCGTCGCTGCGCAACTCGTACAGCGCCAAGCCCTCGGACCGTTCGAACGTTTCCAGGAACCGGGCCAGCTCCTGGTTGGCGAAGACCTGCGCGTCGGTGGGCGTGTTGACGCGGTCGACCAGGACGACCGTGGCGCTGGCCGGGACGGCGCCGCGCCAGTCCCGCCGGTTGGTCCCCACCGTGGCCGGCAACGTCAGCACGCCGCCCAGGTCGGTCCGGCCCGACACGCGCTCGAACACGGCCAGCTCCTGCTCAGTCCCCTCGTCGAAAACCCGGAAGTCGTTCCTTGCAAGAGTGGCCAGGGCCAGGGCGTTGCCTCCGGCGACGACGTCGACCAGGACGAGGCGCGTATCGACACGCAGGTCGGCGTCGTCCTGGAACGCGGCCAGAGCCGGGGTGATTCCCGAAACCAGCAGCGTGGCGCAACCGGGCAGCGCCGCTATCCATGAACGGGGCGTCATGGCTTCCTCCTTGGTCGGCGCCTCGATTCGGACAGCCGAACTTCAAGGGGAATTAGACCACTCCCGCACACCGGCGGCAACGTTCCTGAGCCGCAAGTCCGCAAAAGCGCTCCGGTGTTTACGCACTTTTTACGTTTTGTTTGACAAACCGCCCGAACGGTGATTTGATGGGCGCGTTCGAACAAGTGGGCACGCTCCGGCCGTCCGCATACTGCGGCGGAGGCGCGCGTGTCCGGCCCGCCGTACATTCGGGGGGGAGGAGAATCAAACAAATGAAACGATTGATCGCGGCCATCGTGCTGATGCCGCTTGCATTCGGGGCCCAGGCCTTCGGCCAGGCGACCGGCACGCTCGGCGGCACGGTCGAAGACCCGACCGGCGCGCTGATCCCAGGCGCCGAAGTCGTGGCCGTCAACCAGGAAACCAACGTCGAAACGCTGGCCGTCACCAACGACGCCGGCGCCTACAACTTCCTGGCGACCCAACCCGGCGACTACACGGTCCGGGCCGTCATGCCCAACTTCCAGACCGTGGAGTTCACCGACGTCTCGGTGTCGGCCAACCAGGCCACGCGCTTGAACTTCACCCTCGAGGTCGCCGCCCAGGCCGCGGCCGTCGAGGTCAGCGTCTCGGCCGACCAGTTGCTGCTCGAGGCGAGCCCGTCGGTCGGCGAGGCCCTGGAAGCCGACGAGATCGTCGCGCTGCCTAACGTCACCAACAACGTGCTGGAGTTGGTCAATGTGATGGCGGGCGTGACGCGGCAGACCGAAGGCTTCGTCCTCGGCCTGCAGGGCGACTTCGCCGGCGTCTCGGCCAACAACATCAACGTCATGCGCGACGGGATCAGCGTCAACGACCAGCGCTTCCAGCAGGCCGGGCTGAACTCGGCGACCTACATGAACCAGGACATGGTGGGCGAGATGCGTATGGTCCTGGCCCCGGTCGACGCCGAGACCGGCCGCGGCAACGGGCAGGTGCAGATCACGACGCGCTCGGGCGGCAACGAGTTCCACGGCTCGGCCGTGTGGAACGTCCGCAACAGCGCGCTCGACTCCCGGACCTGGGAGGACAACAGCCAGGCGAGCGGCCCGCCGACCATCCCGTGGATCAATCAGAACCAGTACACCATCAGCGCCGGCGGCCCCATCGTCCGGAACCGGACGTTCTTCTTCGCACTCTGGGACCAGAACATCTCCAAGTCCCGCACGACGACCATCGCGCAGGTGCTGACCCCCTGCATGCAGCGGGGCATCTTCCGCTACTGGGACAACTGGATCAACGGGCCGGCCGACCAGTCCGTGTCCACCGGGGCGAACCCGATCCGCCCCTCGGTCGACGCCTCGGGCAACCCCTTGCCGCCCGCGACCAACCCGGACGGAACGCCGCACAACCAGATCCTGCGCCACGTCAGCCTGTTCGGACAGGTCTCGGGAACACCCACGGCGGACTGCTCGGGCATGACGATCGCGCCCGCGCCGACTGCAACGGGGAGTTGGGATCCGTTCCGAACCGGTTTCGACACCAGCGGCGTCTATGACTTGCTCGCCTCCCGCGCTCCCGAAGCCAACACGTTCGAGCGCGGCGAGAGTGGCGCGATCCTCGACGGCCTGAACATCGTCGGGCACCGCTGGACGCGCACGGTCGACGGCCGGGACAACTGGTTCGGCGTCGGCGAGCCCAACCCGCGCAAGCAGATCAACTTGAAGATCGACCACATCTTCAGCCCGAACCACAAGCTGGCGGCTTCTTACTCCTACGAGAAGGTCAACGCCGACGACACCTACGAGGGCTGGGCCGACAGCTACGAGGGCCGACTCATCCGGAGGCCCCAAGTCATGTCGATCAACATGACCTCGACGCTGGCGGCCAACGTCGTGAACGAGGCCCGCTTCGGCATGTCGCGGTCGGGCACGAACGTCACCCACGCGACCTCGCTTCCCGACGGCCGCGGCGAGGAGTTGCTCGATTTGCTGCCAAAGACCACGGGCGGGCTGCCGGTCCTGACGCAGTGGTGCACGCCGGCCGGGTTCTTCGATCCGGCCACGATGAGTTGGTGCGGTCAGAACGGCGGCCTGATCGGCGCGCGCGGCAACGGACCGTCCGCCACCGATGTGTGGGACACGAGCCCGCGCTGGACGTTCGCCGACACGCTGAGCTGGACCTCGGGTCGTCATGCCTTCAAGTTCGGAGCCACCTACATCCGGGCGTCCAGCAACGAGCGGGTGGCCGGGAGCAGCATCAACGACCATGCGTTCCCGGTAGTCTTCCTCGGCGGAACGTCGTTGGCTCCGGCCGACGCGTTCGATGCCGGGAACCTCTCGGGCTGGCGAGCAATGAACGCCGACCTGGCCGCGGGTCTGCATACCACGAACAGCGACCGGATGAACGACCTGCTGATCTTCCTGAGCGGGTCGCTCGACCGGATCGAGCAGGGCCGGTTCATCAACCGTCCCGACCAGGTCGGGACGAGTTGGAATGACGCCGTCGCCGGCGAGATCTACAAGGAACGCGACCTGCAGCAGCGCGAGTTCAACCTGTTCGTCAAGGACGACTGGAAGGTGACCGACAACCTGACGCTCAACCTCGGCCTGCGCTGGGACTACTACGGCGTGCCTTGGGACGCGAACGGACTGTCGTTGACCATCCGCGGGGGCGGCGACGCCCTCTTCGGCCGGTCGGGCATGGGCTTCGAAAACTGGCTCCTGCCGGGCGAGCGCGGCGGCGACGTCGAGTTCATCTTCGTCGGCCCCAACTCGCCGAACCCGGACCTGATGGTCCACCCGCGCGACTTGAACAACTTCGGTCCGGCCGTCGGTTTCTCCTACAGCATCCCGTGGCTGGGCCGGGACCGCACGGTCTTCCGCGGAGGCTACCAGTTGAGCTACCTGGGCGGCGGCCAGGGCGCCCAGATCAGCGGCATCATCCAGAACCCGCCGGGCAGCGCGGTCCAGGGCACCTTCGAGGGTCTCGGCGCCGGCCAGTACTTCGACATGCAGGACGTCGTCAACGGCGTCGGCGTGCCGGCCGACCCGACGTTCCTGCCGGTGCTGCCGGTTCCGGTCACCGACCGCAACGCCGACCTGACGGTCTACGCGCCCAACTATTCGACCCCGTACATCCAGAACCTGACGGCGTCGCTCACCCACACGTTCAGCTCGACGCTGACGCTCGATCTGCGCTACATCGGCACCTTGAGCCGGAAGATGAGCAACAGCTTCAACCTGAACGTCGCGAACATCCACCAGAACGGTTTGTTCGAGGCCTTCGAGGCCGCACGGCGGGGCGGAGAGTCGGCGCTGCTCGACGACCTGTTCCACGGCATCAACATGAAGTCGAACGTTTTCGCCGCCGACGCCATCGTCGGACGGAACGGCCTGACCGGCGCAGAGTTCCTGCGAACCGACAGCCGGTTCAACCAGAACCTCGCTCGGGGCGCGTATGTCCCGATCGCCGACTTGCTGAACGACTTGAACTACGTCAGCGCATACAACCCCAACCTGTCGCCGATTCCCACCGGAGTCCAGGGTGGCGTCCTCCGCGCCAGCGGGTTCCCCGAAAACTACATCTACACGAGCCCGCAGTTCGACGACGCGAACCTCCGGGCCAACATGGGTTATCGGAACTACCATTCGATGCAGGCCCAGTTGACGGTACGCCCAATCTGGGGCATCCAGAACACGTTCTCTTACACATGGTCGAAGAACCTTGGCAACACGGGCGGTTACACGGTTCCGTGGGAGCGGTGGCGAGACTACAGGCTCTCCGGCCGCGCGCACTCGTTCCGGAGCTTCGGAACGTTCAGTTTGCCCATCGGCCCGAACCAGTTGCTTCTGGGCAACAGCTCGGGGCTCCTGGCCCGCGTGGCCGAAGGCTGGCAGGTGAGTTGGATCTATAACGCCTCCAGCGGCGTGCCGCAGCAGGTTGCGGCCTTCCGCGGGGGCTGGTACAGCAACAACTACCCGGTCCTGGTGGACGGCGCGACGTTCGATGCGAGCGCCGGACAGGTCAACTGGCCGGGCGGCGACGATTTCGGCACCTACTTCACCGGATACGAGCGGCAGCCGGATCCGCAATGCTCGAATTCGGCGATCGTGGCGCCGTCCCTGCAAGGGCTCTGCGACCTGAACGCGCTGTACGACAGCGGGGGCAACCTGGTGTTCCGGACGCCGCTTCCGGGCGAGTTCGGCAACTTCCGCGATCAAATCTTCGCCCCCGGCCGCTGGGACCTCGACATGGCGCTCTCGAAGCGCATCCAGGTCACCGAGGGGATTTCGATGGAGGTCCGCGTGGACGCCACGAACGTCTTCAACCATCCGCATCCTCAGAACCCGAACCTGAGCATCCAGAGCGGCGACGACTTCGGCGTGATCGACGGCAAGAACGGCGTCGACGTCGAGTTCTCCGAATACGGCCGCGTCTTCAAGGCGCGCGTCCGGGTGGACTGGTAGACCGCTCACCGATCGTCTCGACCGAAGGGCTCCCCTCGCCGGGGAGCCCTTTTCATTTCCGCAGCGCGGGACCGACGCCGCGCCGGCGCGATTGCCCGCCCCGCCGACATCGACTAACATTCGATCGGAGCGAGCTTCGGCGATGCGCCATTCAATCCGAATCCTGGCCCTGTTCCTCGCGCTCTCCGGCGCCGGACGGGAAGAGGCGACGGCGCAGTCCGGCGGGATTGCGCTCCGCCAGATCGTCGCCGCTTCCCTGGAAGACGCCGAGAACATCCGCCAGCAGGCCGCCGCGGGCGCTCCGTTCGACGTTCTCGCCGCCGAGCGTTCGCTCGACGCCGCTTCCGCCGCGCGCGGCGGATACATGGGGCGAATCGATCCGATGGACTTTCGTGGCGAGTTCCGCAACGCCGTTGCGGGCCTCGCCGCGGGCGAGATCAGCGCGCCGGTCGAAGCCGGCGGCGCGTTCTTCCTGTTTCAGGCCGTATCCGACGCGGAAGCGGACTGGATCGACCTCGATGCGGCCGGCGCGGAGGCCCTGGCGGCCGGACGCAATGCACAGGCCGCGGCGTATTTCCGTGACGCGCTGGCCCTGGCCGAAACGCACGCTCCGGATTCGCCGCAACAGCTCCGCAGCCTGGACAGCCTGGCGGCGGCGTATCGACTGCTGGAGCAACCCACCGAGTCCGAGGCCCTCTTTCGGCGCGCCTTGCCGTTGCTGGACGCCTTGGGAGCGTCCCCGCTGGAGCGATCCCAGGTACTCGTTGGCCTGGGCCAGGCCGTCGCCGCCCAGGGCCGGCACGCGGAAGCCGAACGGCTGTACTCCGACGCCCGGCGGTTGCGCGCGGAAGTTCTGGGACCGGACCATCCCGAGGTCGCGGCGGTCGATCTCAACCTGGCGGACCTCCATGCCGCCGCAGGACGATTCGTGGACGCCGCGGCGCTGTACGACGCGGCCGTCGTCCGGCTCGATGCCGCGCTCGGCGTGAATCACCCGGCGGTCGCGGCCGCTCGCGGGCGGCGGGCCGCGCTCGGCGAACGCCTGGTCCCGGCTCTGCTGGATCGATTCTCGGCCATCGTCGGCCTGGCCGAGTTCAAGGACGCCGGGTACCGGGACGCCGTCTCCGATCTCGAGCGGCTTCTGCCGCTCGCGCCGCTGACCGAGCGTTCCTATGTCCAGATGAAGGACATCCTGTTGGAGGCGGCGCTGGGCGAGGAGACCGAGACCGTTCTGCGTCTCGGCCTGGAGAAGTTTTCCGACTCCCGCATCCTTCGCATCTACCTGGCGGACCTGTTGGCGAACACCGGGCGGACCGCCGACTCCCTGGACGTTCTCCGCGAGGCCGCCGCGCTGCCGACTCCCGCGGGCCTGGACGCGGCGACGGACCGGGTGCAACAAGGCGTCATCTTCCAGAGGATCGGCGACATCCAGTCGGCCCTGACCGACTTCGACGCGGCGGCCGCGGCGTACGAGCGCGCCCTGCGAATCGACCCCGCGGCCCCGGACGGGCGCATCAAGCTCGGCCGGGCACACTTCAGCAACAACCGGGTCGGCGAGGCCCTGGCCGAATACGAGCGCGCGGCCCGGGAGAACCCGGACGACCACGAGGCCCATCTCAACCGGGCGGAAGTCCACCTCGCGCGCGGCGAGTGGGAACCGGCCGCCGCGGCGGCCCGGCAGGCGATCGACCGGGGAACGACCGACTCCCGCGCGTTGTACATCCTGGGGACGGCGCTGGTCCGCCTGGATCGCATCGCCGAAGGCCGGGAACGACTCCGCGAGTTCAGGGAAGCCGAAACGGCCATCCGCGCCATCGAGCACCGGAACCGGGAGGTCGACGCGACGAGCCTCGCCGCGATCACGGCGCTTCGGGCGGGCGACGGCGCCGCGGCCGTCGACTACCTGGAAGAAGCCATCGCCGAGTTCCCGGACGCGGGCCGCCTGTACATGAACCTCGCCATGGTCCACAGCCGGCTGGGGCAGCGCACCGAGGCTATCGAGACGTACGAGCGGATGCTTGAGCTCGGCGTTGGCCGCCGGTTCCTCGTCCACATGAACCTGGCCGAGGAGTACGCGGCCCTGGGCGATTCCGAAGCCAGCGAGCGCCATCGCGCCGTCTACTTGGAAACACGCGAAGACGAATTGATCGTCTATGCGCCGGAGTAGAATGATGGGCGGGAACGAGACGCTTGCCGGTTTCGCTTTCTCTTTCCGGCGCTGGCGATTCGAGTTAGCATGACCCCATGGCAACCCCGGCCATCGACACGCTGCGTTACGCGCGCAAGCTCAGAGACGCGGGAGTACCTCCGGATCAGGGCGAGGCGATGGCGGATGCGATCGGGTCCGAACGGGTCGCTCAACTGGCGACCAAGGACGATCTGAACATCGCCACCGCACGTCTCAGCGGCTCGATACGCGTGCTCCAGTGGATGATCGGATTCACGCTGGCGTTCGTGGTGGCCCTGGTTTGGCGCACTTTCGGATAGCAATCCCGCGCCTTCCCGGACCCCGCGGGCGCGGCTCCCGCGCATCCTGTACAGCGCAATGAAAAGCTCCGCAGCGCGCGCGACACCCGCCGTTTCCAAGTGGCAGCTCTTGCTGGCGTTGCTGCTGTTTCCGAGGCTCGGCGCCGCGCAGTCCATCGACTTCCCCGCCTTTCCCGACGTCGCCGCCGAGGCGGGGCTGACGCTGATCAACCTCAGCGGCGAGGGCGCCAACGATTACATCGTCGAGGCCAACGGGAACGGCGCCGCGTTCCTCGACTACGACGGCGACGGCGACATGGACCTGTTGATCACCAACGGGTCCACGATCGCCCGGTACCGCGAAGGCGGCGATCCGGTGGCGGCGCTCTATAGAAACACGGAAGGGGTCTTCGAAGACGTGACCGGGCCGGCCGGGCTCGACGCGCGCGGCTGGGCGTTCGGCGTCTGCGCCGCCGACTACGACAACGACGGCGACGTCGACGTCTACCTGACGGCGTACGGGCCCAACCTCCTCTATCGGAACAACGGCGACGGGACGTTCCAGGAACGCGGGGCGGAGGCCGGGGTCGCCGATCGGGGCTGGGGCACGAACTGCGCGTTCGGCGACTACGACCGCGACGGCGACGTCGACCTCTACGTCGCCAACTACCTGACGTTCGACGATACCGTGATCGCGCGGCGGGGCAGCGACGTGTGCCTGTACATGGCCGCGCTCAACGTGTTCTGCGGACCGAAGGGCCTCGCCGGCGAAGCGGACGTGCTCTTCCGGAACGACGGCGACGGCGCGTTCTCCGACGTCACCGCCGCGGCCGGCATCGCCGATCCCGGACACTACGGGTTCGGCGCCGTGTTCACCGACTTCGACAACGACGGCTGGCCCGACATCTACGTCGCGAACGACTCTGTGGAGAACCTGATGTTCCGCAACACGGGCGGCGGCGCGTTCGAGGAGCTGGGCATGATCTCCGGCACGGCGCTCAACCTGTTCGGAAAGGCCCAGGCCGGCATGGGGCTCGCCGTCGGAGACTACGACAACGACGGACAATTCGACATATACGTGACCCACTTCGCCGAGGACACCAACACGCTCTACCGGAACCTGGGGGACATGTTCTTCGCCGACGTGACCGCGGCGTCGGGCGCGGCGCGCGCCTCCCGTCCCCACGTGGGCTGGGGCACGGAGTTCGTGGACCTGGACAACGACGGCTGGCTCGACCTGTTCGTGGCGAACGGCCACGTGTATCCGGGCATCGACACGCTGAACGAGGCCAGCCGGTACCTCCAGCCCAAGGAGGTGTACCGCAACCGGCGAGACGGCACGTTCGAGGAAATCAGCCGCGAGCTGGGCGGCGACCTGACTGTCCCGCATCCGGCCCGCGGGGCGGCCTTCGGCGACTACGACGACGACGGCGACATCGACGTCGTCGTCGTCAACACGAACGCGCCCCCCAGCCTCTACCGGAACGACGGCGGCAACGCCCGCCACTGGATCGGTTTCCGGTTGCGGGCCGCCTCCGGCAACCCCGACGCCATCGGCGCGCGGGTGGAGGTCGACGCCGGGGGCCGGACCCAGGTGCGCGAGGTGCGAAGCGGCGGCAGCTACCTGTCGCACAACGACATGCGCCTGCACTTCGGGCTGGGGGACGCCGAGCGCGTCGACGCGGTCCGCATCCGTTGGCCCGGCGGCCGCACGGAGACGCGCGAGGGCATGGACGCGGGCCGGTACGTGACCATCCGCGAAGAGGGACCGTGATCAGCCGCGGCATCGTGCTCGCGGGTCTCCTGTGCGCGGCGGTTCCCGGCTCGGCCCGCACCCAGTGGTTCGTCGAAGCGGCGGAGGAAGCCGGCATCGACTTCCGGCACGAGAACGGGGCGACGCCCGAGAAGTACATGCCCGAGACCATGTCCGGGGGCGGGCTGTTCTTCGACTACGACGGCGACGGCTGGCTGGACGTCTTCCTGGTCAACGGCGGCTCGTTCGTCGACGCCAGCGTGGCCGCCGCCGCGGCCCACCGCCTGTACCGCAACGACGGCGACGGCACGTTCACCGACCGCTCCGCCGGATCCGGGATCGCGGTCTCCGGATACGGCATGGGCGCCTGCGCGGCCGACTACGACAACGACGGCGACGTCGATCTCTACGTCACCAGCATGGGCCCGAACCGGCTGTACCGCAACGAGGGGGAGGGGCGGTTCGCCGACGTCACCGGAGCGGCCGGCGCCGGCTACGACCTCTGGAGCTCGAGCTGCGCGTTCGGCGACGTCGACAACGACGGCGACGTCGACCTCTACGTCGTGAACTACGTCGACTTCGCCGCGGACAACAACAAGCCGTGCGTGCACACCGGCGACGTCCCGGTCTACTGCCATCCCAACGTCTACAACGGCCGCTCCGACGTGCTGTTCCGCAACGACGGCGACGGCGCGTTCACCGACGTCAGCCGCGCGTCCGGCGTCCACCACGCCGGCGGCAAGGGACTGGGCGTCGTCTTCGCCGACTACGACCGCGACGGCTGGACGGACATCTACGTCGCCAACGACTCGGTCCCCAACTTCCTGTTCCACAACCGCGGGGACGGCGCGTTCGAGGAGGTCGCGCTGTTCGCCGGCGTGGCCGTCGACCGCGCGGGCGAGCCCCTGGCCGGAATGGGCACGGACATGGGCGACGTGGACGGGGACGGGCTCCCCGACGCGTTCGTCACCAACCTGGCCACGCAGACGCACAACCTGTACACGAACCTGGGGGCGGGACTCTTCATGATCACGTCCCTGAGCCTG
>JAJEEE010000063.1 GCA_022821145.1 Acidobacteriota bacterium | reverse complement strand
GAGATGGTGATGCCGGGAGACAACGTGAACCTGAAGATCGAGTTGATCACGCCGGTGGCGCTGGAGAAGGGCCTGCGATTCGCCATCCGCGAGGGCGGCCGCACCGTCGGCGCCGGCACCGTCACCGATATCGAAGAGTAGCGGACTGAAGTCGATGCTCAACGAGAAGATACGCATCCGGTTGAAGGCGTACGAGGCCCGGATCCTGGACCAGTCGTCGACCGAGATCGTCGACACCGCGAAGCGTACAGGAGCGCGCGTGGCCGGGCCGATTCCGTTGCCGACCGTGATCAACAAGTACACGGTGCTCCGGTCGCCCCACGTGGACAAGAAGTCGCGGGAGCAGTTCGAGATTCGAACGCACAAGCGGCTTCTCGACATTCTCGAGCCCACGCCCGATACCGTCGACGCCCTGATGAAGCTGGACCTGCCGGCCGGTGTGGACGTCGAGATCAAGGCGTTCGGGCGCGAGCACGCGAAGTGAAGCGTGGAGCGGGCGGTAACGGAGACTCACGGCGGCAGCCATGATTGACGGACTTCTAGGCAAGAAACTGGGTATGACCCAGGTGTTGACCGATGACGGACTGTCCGTTCCGGTGACCGTGATCCAGGCGGGGCCGTGCGTCATCGTTCAGCGCAAGACCGTCGAAAAGGACGGCTACGACGCCGTCCAGTTGGGCTTCGTGGAGTTCGTCAAGGGCAAGAACGTCACGCGGCCGATGGCGGGCCACTTCAAGAAAGCCGGCGCCGCCCCGGTCCGGTTTCTTCGGGAAGTGCGCCTGACGGGTGAGGACGGCGACGACGCCGCCCGGGCCGGAGACCGCGTCCAGGTGGACATCTTCAAGAACGACGAGCGCGTCCGGATCACCGGGACGAGCAAGGGGCGCGGATACGCCGGAGTGATCAAGCGCCACGGTTTTCGCGGCGGCCGCGCCACTCACGGCTCGATGTTCCACCGCGCCCCGGGCGCGATCGGACAGTCGGCCTCGCCGTCCCGGGTGTTGAAGGGAACGCGGATGCCGGGCCAGCTTGGAAACGCCCGCGCCACGGCGCGCGGGATCGCTGTTCACGGCATCGACGAGGAAAAGAACCTGCTTTTCGTCCGGGGGGCGGTGCCCGGGCCGACCGGCGGCTACGTCGTGATTCGGAAGGGTTGACGACGCCCCGCCGAGGAAAACATGCCGGAGATTCAAGTCAAGAACCTGGAGAACGAGGTCGTCGAGACGATCGAGTTGGACGACGCGGTCTTCGGCGCTCCGATCAATGAAGGGCTGATGCACGACGCCGTCCGCCAGTACCTGGCGAGCCGCCGCTCGGGCACGCATTCGACCCGGACACGGGGCGAGGTGCGCGGCAGCGGCCGCAAACCTTGGCGCCAGAAGGGCACCGGACGGGCGCGCGTGGGTGAGATCCGGAATCCGCTGTGGCGGACGGGCGGCACGGTCTTCGGGCCCAAGCCGAGGGACTACGGATACCGCTTGCCGCGGAAGATGTTCCGGGCGGCGCTGCGTTCGGCCCTGAGCGCTAAGGTGCAGGAAGCGGCGCTCGGCGTGGTGGACGCGTTCGATCTGGACACGCACCGGACGAAACCGTTCGCCGAAACGTTGGGCAAGCTCGGTCTCGAGCGGAAGGTCCTTCTGGTGGATCCCAGCCGGAACCGGAATCTGCTTCTGGCGTCGCGAAATCTTTCCCAGGTAAGACTCCTCTCCAGTCTCCAGGTGACGCCCTACCAGGTCCTGAACGCCCGCCACGTCATCTTTACCAAGGCGGCCATTCGGAGTCTGGAAGAGGTCTTGTCGAAATGAGCGCGCTTCACGACGTCATACGTCGGCCGGTCGTCACCGAGAAGGGACTCAACCTGAAGGATCGGGAGCGGACCTTGTGCTTCGAGGTGCGGTCCAGGGCCAGCAAGCGGGAGATCCAGCAGGCGGTCGAACGGATCTTCGAGGTGAAGGTCGACGCCGTTCGCACCATGGTCGTTCGCGGCAAGTACCGTCGCCGGGGCAAGTTCGGCGGCTACCAGCCGTCGTGGAAGAAGGCGTACGTGACGCTGGCCGAAGGCGAGAAGATGATCGAGTACGGGGAGGACATCTAGGTGGCGATCAAGAAGTTCAAACCGACTCCCATGTCGCGGCGTTTCCAGGAAGTCGTGGACTATCGGCGGGAGATCACGGCCGATGAGCCGTACAAGCCGCTGCTCCGGCCGAAGAAGCGCATCAGCGGCCGGAACAACTACGGCCGGCTGACGATTCGACACCGCGGCGGCGGAAGCAAGAAACAGTATCGCGTCGTCGACTTCAAGCGGGACAAGGCCGGCGTGCCGGCACGGGTCGAGACGATCGAGTACGATCCGAATCGATCGGCGTTCATCGCCTTGCTGGCTTACGTCGACGGCGAGAAGCGCTACATTCTCCAACCCGTGGGTCTCAAGGTCGGGATGCGGGTCGTGTCCGGTCCCGAGGCGGACATCCTGGTCGGCAACGCCTTGCCGCTCAGAAATATCCCGCTGGGTACGACGGTGCACAACGTCGAGTTGCGTCCCGGCAAGGGCGCCCAAATGGTGCGCGCCGCCGGGGGCTCGGCGCAGCTCGTGGCGAAGGAGGGAAAGTACGCGCACGTCAAGCTGCCTTCCGGCGAAGTCCGACTGGTGGTCCAGGATTGCATGGCGACCGTCGGCCAGGTGGGCAACCTCGACCACGAGAACATCGCGTTGGGCAAGGCGGGTCGCAGCCGGCACCGGGGCATCCGACCCACCGTTCGGGGCGTGGTCATGAACCCCGTCGACCACCCGCACGGCGGCGGGGAAGGGCGCGTCAAGGGCAACAATCCCATGACGCCGTGGGGCAAGCCCACTTTGGGTTACCGGACACGGAACAACAAACGGACGGACAAATTCATCGTGAAGAGGAAGAAATAGTCGCCATGGCACGATCGGTCAAAAAGGGCTACTTCATCGACACGCACCTGGAGAAGGCGATTGCGAACCTGAACGCCCGAAACGAGAAGAAGGTCCACAAGACGTGGTCCCGGCGCTCGACGATCACCCCGGAGATGGTGGGGCACACGATCGCCGTTCACAACGGAAAGAAGTTCATCCCGGTGTACGTTACCGAGAACATGGTCGGGCACAAGCTCGGAGAGTTCGCGCCGACGCGGACCTTCCGCGGCCACGCGGCGGGCGGGAAAGTGGCGGCCCGATAAGATGATCTCGAGAGCCACAGCCCGATTCATTCGCATGTCGCCGCAAAAGGCGCGGCTGGTGATTGACCTGATCCGGGGCAAGGACGCCAACGACGCGGCCGTCACCCTGAAGCTTATCAACAAACGCGCGGCCGGTCCGATCCGCAAAGTGCTCGACGCGGCGATCGCCAACGCGAGGGAGCAGTCCGAGGGGCTGGACGAGGACACCCTGTTCGTGGAACGCGCCTATATCGACGAGGGGCCGCGGATGAAGCGCATCCGCCCGGCTCCGATGGGGCGCGCGTTCAGGTATCAGAGACGGATGAGCCACATCACGATCGAGCTGGGAGAAAAGGAGTAGCGTGGGCCAGAAAACACATCCATACGGTTTCCGATTGGGAATCACCAAGCCGTGGAGGTCCCGCTGGTTCGCCGCCAAGGACTACGGCCGCCTGCTCCACGAGGACCTCGAGCTCAAGACCCGCTTGAAGAAGCAACTTGCGCACGCCGGCGTCAGCAGCATCGAGGTCGAACGCATGGCGAACAAGCTGCGGATCACGATCTACACGTCTCGACCGGGGATCATCATCGGGCGCAAGGGCGCCGAGATCGACAAGCTCAAGCAGGAGGTCCAGAAACGGACGCAGCGCGAGGTCTACATCAATATCCAGGAGATCCATCGGCCGGAGTTGGACGCGCAACTCGTGGCCGAGTCCATCGCCATGCAGCTCGAGAAGAGAATCGCGTTTCGGCGCGCGATGAGGAAGGCCGTGGACTCCGCGCTCCGATTCGGGGCGCAGGGAATCAAGGTCCGCGTCAGCGGGCGGTTGAACGGGGCCGAGATCGCGCGTTCGGAATGGTACCTGCAGGGGCAGTTGCCGCTGCACACGCTCCGCGCCGACATCGACTACGGATTCGCCCAGTCGTATACGACCTACGGCGTGATCGGCGTCAAGTGCTGGACCTACAAGGGAGAGATTCTGTCGAAGGCGCCGGCGAGGCCGGCGGCGACAGGGCTGTGACGTCCGGGGAGTTCCGCTCATGTTGATGCCGAAGAAAGTCAAGTTCCGGAAGCAACAGCGCGGGCGCATGCGCGGCAAGGCGTGGCGGGGGTCGAGCCTGGAGTTCGGAGACTACGGTTTGAAGACGTTGGACGCCGCGTGGATCACCGACCGTCAGATCGAGGCCGGCCGTGTCGCGATGACGCGCTTCGTCAAGAGGGGCGGCAAGGTCTGGATTCGGATTTTTCCCGACAAGCCGGTTACGAAGAAGCCGGCCGAAACCCGGATGGGCAAGGGCAAGGGCGCTCCCGAGTACTGGGTCGCGCCCGTGAAGCCGGGGCGCGTGCTTTACGAGATGGAGGGCGTTTCCGAAGAGCTGGCGAAGGAGGCCATGCGGCTGGCGGCCCAGAAACTGCCGGTGCGGACCCGGTTCGTTTCCCGGATCGAGGAAGGGAGATAGGTCGTGAAGTCGACGGATCGCCTGAACAAGCTCAGAGACCTCACGGACGAGGAATTGACGGTGCGCCGCGACGAGATGTCGGAAGAGGATTTCCGGCTTCGTTTTCAATGGACCATGGGACAGTCCGAAGCGCTGACCAAGATGCGGCAGTTGCGCAAGGATCGGGCTCGCATTCTTACGATTCTCCGCGAACGGGAACTCGAGAAGCGGAAGGCGGATTGAGATGGCAGAGGGAACCGTGACCGCGGACGACGCGGCAATCGTGCGCCACCGGCAGGAGAAGATCGGCGTTGTCACGCGGACGCGCATGCAAAAGACGATCGTGGTCGAGGTGAGCCGCCGCGTGCCGCATCCCCTGTACAAGAGGATCGTCACGCGCCGGTCCAGGTTCCTCGTGCATGACGAGGACGGCCGGGCGCACACCGGAGACATGGTGCGCATCGTGGAGACGCGCCCGATGAGCAAGAACAAGCGATGGCGTCTCCAGGCGATCGTGCAGCCGTCGTCGACGCGGGGAGTCTAGCGCGATGGGCGTGCAGATGCGGACCATCCTCGAGGTGGCCGACAACTCGGGAGCGAAGAAGTTGGCCTGCATTCTGCCGCTCGGAGGAGGTACGGGGCGCGTCGCCGGAGTCGGCGACATCGTGACGGCGTCGGTCAAGGAGGCCGCCCCGGAAAGCAACGTGAGGAAGGGCGCCGTCGTCAAGGCCGTGATCGTGCGAACGTCGAAGGAGCACCGGCGTCAGGACGGAACCTATATCCGCTTCGACCACAATGCGGCCGTGTTGATCAACGAGGCGCGAGAACCGATCGGGACCCGCGTGTTCGGTCCGGTTGCGAGAGAGCTCCGCGAGAAGCAGTTCATGAAGATCGTGTCGCTCGCTCCGGAGGTGATCTGATGCCCGCGATTCCTCCTTTCAAGAAGAACGACGAGGTCTATGTGCTTCGGGGGAAGGACCGGGGCAAGACGGGCCGCGTCCTGATCGTGATGCCGCAGAAAGCGCGGATCGTGGTCGAAGGCGTGCAGATGATCAAACGGCACACGCGCCCGAACCCGCAGAAGAACGTCAAGGGAGGCATCGTCGAGAAGGAGTCGCCGATCCATATTTCGAACGTGGCGATCGTGTGCAAGAACTGCAAGGAGCACACTCGAATCGAGAAGAAGGTTCTCGATGACGGCCGCCGGGAACGAACGTGCAAGAAATGCGGCACGTCACTGGATTGACGGTCGCGGCGCCGGTCGCCCGGGGCGACGGCCCCATCGACCGCGGGAGTCGCGGGCGGGAGTGCAGGCATGGCTAGATTGAGGGACCAGTACAGGAACGACGTCGTGCCGGCGCTGATCCGGCACTTCCGGTACGCCAACGTCATGGCTGTTCCCCGCCTGGAGAAACTGGTGGTCAACATGGGGTTGGGCGACGCCATTCAGAACGGAAAGATCCTGGATGCCGCTGTCGACGAGCTTGGCCGGATCACGGGACAGCGCCCGATCGTCACGCGCGCGAAGAAGTCGATCGCGAACTTCAAGCTGCGCGAGAAGATGGCCATCGGCGCGGCCGTCACGCTTCGCGGAGACCGGATGTTCGAGTTCCTGGACCGGCTCCTGAACGTCGCGCTTCCCCGCGTGCGCGACTTCCGCGGCGTGTCGCCCCGCGCCTTCGACGGCCGTGGCAACTACACGCTGGGCTTGAGGGATCAGTTGATCTTTCCCGAGATCGATTACGCCAAGGTGGACGCGATCAAGGGCATGAACGTGACGCTCGTGACGACGGCGAAGACCGACGACGAAGCGCGTCAACTGTTGCGGCTGCTAGGCATGCCGTTTCGGCAGTAGGAGATTCGAATGGCCCGTACCGCATCCATCGCCAAGGAATCGACAAAGAAGAAATTCCAGGTCCGCTATCGAAACCGGTGCAAGCGTTGCGGCCGGCCGCGCGGTTTCCTGAGGAGATTCGCGCTGTGCAGGATCTGTTTCCGCAGCCTTTCCCTGGCCGGCGACATTCCCGGCGTGGTGAAGTCGAGTTGGTAGGGCCGGTGCGAGGAATAGAGGACGTATGACCGATCCGATTGCAGACATGTTGACGCGCATCCGGAATGGATTGCAGGCCCGGCACGACAACGTCGACATTCCCGCCTCCAGGCTCAAGGTGGAGCTGGCGCGGATACTCGAGGAAGAGGGTTACCTTTCGGGACACCGGCAGTCGGAAGCCGAGGGAAAGCCGGTCTTGACGGTGTCGCTCAAGTACGGCCCCGCCGGCGAGAGCGTGATCACGTCGCTGGAGCGCGTCAGCCGGCCCGGCTATCGCGTTTACGTGCGCAGCCGCGAGATCCCCAAGGTTCTCGGAGGTCTCGGCATCAACGTCCTCAGCACGTCGGCAGGCGTGATGACAGGGCGGGCCGCGCGGCAGAAAGGGTTCGGCGGGGAGATTCTCTGCCAGGTGTACTAGTGGAACGAGTCGGATACGTCCGACGGAAGACACGGTCATGTCACGAATAGGCAAACAGCCGGTGCCGATACCCGACGCCGTGAAGGTTCGGATCGGCCCCACGGCGATCGAAGTGGACGGGCCGAAGGGCCGCTTGGAAACGCCCATCCCCGTGGGGATCGGCTGCGAGCAGCTCGACGGCGCGCTCGTGTTCACGCGCCGCGACGACACGCGTCAGCAGCGTTCGTTCCATGGACTGGCGCGGGCCCTGGCCGCCAACGCGGTCCATGGCGTGTCGCAAGGATTCGTCAAGGAACTCGACATCGTCGGCGTCGGGTTCCGGGCCGAGGCGAAGGGGAAATCGGTCGTTTTCAGCCTCGGATACTCTCACCCGATCGAGTATCCGATCCCCGATGGCGTCGAGGTCAAGGTCGACCGGCAGACCCACTTGTCGGTCAGCGGCGCGGACCGGCAACAGGTCGGTCAGGTCGCGGCCGTGATCCGGAGTTTGCGGAAGCCGGATCCTTACAAGAACAAGGGAGTCCGGTACACCGGCGAGGTCTTGAAGAAAAAGGCCGGCAAGACGGCGGGAGCGGGGGCCTGATGGCTGGACGGGAGCCGCGAGCGGCGATTCGAGTCAGGATTCACGCGCGAATCCGGAAGAAGCTGGCGGGAACCGGCGAGCGGCCCCGCCTGGCCGTGTTTCGAAGCAACAAGCACATCTATGCGCAGTTGATCGACGACATGGCCGGTGTGACCGTGGCGGCCGCGGGTTCGCTGGAGTCCGCGGCGAATGCGGGCAATCCGAGGGGCGGCAACGTCGCCGCGGCCAGGGAAGTCGGACGCCGGATCGCGGAGCGTGCGAAGGAGAAGGGGGTCGAAGCGGTCGTGTTCGATCGCGGCGGCTACATTTATCACGGCCGCGTGCGAGCGTTGGCCGAATCGGCCCGTGAGGCCGGACTGAAGTTCTAGGAGAGGTTGGCGTGTCGAAAAGAGATCCGCGAGGCGGTCCGCGGGGTCCACGGGAACCTCGGGAACTGAGGGACGAACAGGGCGAGTTGCTGAAGGACACCGTGGTCTCGATCAACCGGGTCACCAAGGTGGTCAAAGGCGGAAAGAACCTGAGTTTCAGCGCACTGGTGGTCGTCGGAGACGAGAAAGGGCGTGTCGGGTACGGGAGCGGCAAGGCCAAGGAGGTTCCTTCCGCCATCCGCAAGGCGATCGAGACGGCGAAGAAGAGCATGATCCGGGTGCCGATCATCAACAACACGACGCCGCACCAGGTGGTCGGCGTCTTCGGAGCCGGGCGCGTTCTGATCAAGCCGGCGGCAGAAGGCACCGGCGTCATCGCCGGCGGCGCCGTGCGAGCCGTGATGCAGGCCGCCGGAATCAACAACATCCTGACGAAGTCGATCGGCACGGCCAATCCTCACAACGTGGTCAAGGCCACGTTCGAGGGCCTGAAGTCACTCAAGGATCCGAACGAGGTGGCCCGCCTTCGCGGAAAGCCTGTCGAGGAGCTGGTCGGATAATGGCGCGCGAGACGAAGACGAAGGCGTCCACGATCAAGGTGCAGTACTACCGCAGCGCCATCGGACGCGGCGAGGATCAGAAGCGCGTGGTCCAGGGCCTGGGCCTCCGCAAGTTGAACACGGTGCGGGAGCTCGAGGACACGCCTTCGGTTCGGGGCATGGTCGCCAAGGTGCCTCACTTGGTTCGAATCGTCGAGTAGGAAGCGGGAGTCGGGATGAGCGGAATACACGAACTGAAGCCCAACGCGGGCGCCCGGAAGCCGAAGCGCCGCATCGGACGCGGGATGGGTTCCGGGCGCGGGAAGACGTCCGGGCGCGGCCACAAGGGGCAGTTGTCCCGCTCCGGGGCTTCGGGGAGGCCCGGCTTCGAAGGCGGACAGATGCCGTTGCACCGCCGCCTGCCGAAGCGCGGTTTCACGAACGCGATGTTCAAGAAAGCCCATTCGGTGATCAACGTGGGCGCTCTGTCCCGCCTGGAAGAGATCGAGGACGGCGCCCGCGTCGGCGCGGATGAGCTGGCGGCGGCCGGGATTATCCGGAAAGTGTCCAAGGACGGTGTGCGCGTGCTGGGTAACGGCGAGATCACGCGCCCGCTCCACGTCGTGGCCGCGCATTTCACCAGGAGCGCGGAGCGCAAGATCGTGGCCGCTGGCGGCAAGTGCGAGGTTGCAGGTTAAGTGGCGGGACTCGACGCAATACAGAACATTGTCAACGTTCCGGACCTGCGAAAGCGGATCCTGTTCATGCTGGGGATGCTCGCCATCTACCGCGTGGGCGCGTTCATCCCGACGCCCGGTGTCAACTTCGAGGCGCTGCAGCAGTTCTTCGTCGAACAACAGGGGACCGTCCTCGGGTTCCTGAACCTGTTCTCCGGCGGCAACTTCGCGATGATGACGATCTTCGCGCTGGGGATCATGCCCTACATCACGGCGTCGATCATCCTGCAGTTGCTGACTGTCGTCTGGCCCTATCTCGAGAAGTTGTCCAAGGAGGGCGAGCTCGGACGCCGGAAAATCACCACGTACACGCGCTACCTGACGATCGTTCTGAGCGCGGTCCAGTCCGCCGGGATCGCCTACGCGCTGCAGCGGGAACCGAACTTCGTCATCGATCCCGGCCTCGGCTTCGTGTTGATGACGATGCTGACGCTGACCACCGGCACGGCCTTTATCATGTGGCTGGGCGAGCAGATCACCGAACGCGGCATCGGAAACGGCATGTCGCTGATCATCTTCGCCGGCATCGTTGCCGGGCTGCCGGCCGCGACGGGTTTCATCTGGGACCGTTTGGTGACGAACGAATGGTCCCCTCTGCTGGTGATCCTGCTGCTGCTGGCCATGGTCGCCGTCATCGCGTTCATCGTTTTCGTCGAGAGGGCGCAGCGCCGGATCACGGTCCAGTACGCGAAGCGGGTCGTCGGACGCCGGGTGATGGGCGGCCAGTCGACGCACATGCCGCTGAAGGTCAACACCGGCGGCGTCATCCCGGTGATCTTCGCGTCGTCGATCCTGACGTTCCCGCAGACGTTCGGGCTGATCGCCAGCGAGAGCCCGTTCCTGCAGACCTTGAGCACCCTCCTCTCGCCTGGCGAGTGGCTCTACATCCTGCTCTACGTCAGCGGCATCATCTTCTTCTGCTACTTCTACACGTCGATCATCTTCAACCCGAACGAAGTGGCCGACAACATGCGGAAGTACGGCGGGTTCATACCCGGGATCCGTCCGGGCCGAAGAACGGCAGACTACCTGAACACGATTCTCACGCGGTTGACCCTGGTCGGGTCGCTCTACCTGGCTTTGGTGGCGATCATTCCCGAGTTTCTGATGACCGGGTTCCACGTGCAAAACCTCCCCCTCATCGGCGGCTGGATGGAAGGCGTCGTCCCGCTGGGAATCCAGCAGGGGTTGCAGGTGACGTTCTACTTCGGCGGCACGTCGCTGCTGATCGTGGTGGGCGTGTCCATGGACACGGTCCAGCAGGTGGAGTCGCAGTTGATCATGCGTCACTACGACGGCTTTCTGAAGAAGGGACGCATTCGCGGGAGGCGTGGCTGAGTGGCCGTGCGCGACGTCATCATCCTTCTCGGACCGCCGGGGGCGGGCAAGGGCACGCAGGCCAAGAGGCTCGAGGACGCCTTGTCCCTGCCGCAGATCTCGACCGGCGACAGGTTGCGCGACGCGATCTCGAGGCGGACGGCTCTGGGCATGGAGGCCAAGCGGGCCGTGGATGCGGGCGGCCTGGTCAGTGACGACGTCGTCAACGGCGTCGTCGCCGAACGCGTTCAGGATGCGGACTGCGGTCGCGGTTTCGTGCTCGACGGCTATCCGCGCAACGTGTCTCAGGCGGAAGCGTTCGGACGCAACCTCGGGACCGGGGACCGGCTGTCGGTCATTGAGCTGGGGGTGGACACGGACCGGTTGGTGGCCCGCCTGACGCGGCGGCGGACCTGCGGGAGTTGCGGCGAAATCTACAACCTTGAGAGCCGGCCGCCGGAGGTGGAAGGGGTCTGCGGCCGGTGCGGCGGAGATCTCGTCCAGCGATCCGACGACACGGAAGCCGTCATCCGCGGCCGCATGGACGTGTACCGGGCGGAGACCGAACCGCTGGTTCGGTTTTACCGCGGCAACGGTCATTACTCGCGAGTGGACGGCATGGCCCCGATCGACGACGTCACCGGCACCCTGGTCGGGGCGATCCGGGGATCGGCTCCAGGGGGGTAGCAGTTTGTCGAAGGAAGACGCCATCGAGGTGACGGCGACGGTGATCGAGCATCTGCCCAACGCGATGTTCAAGGTCGAGTTGGAGAACAAGCACCAGGTACTGGCGCACATTTCCGGGAAGATGCGCAAGAACTTCATTCGGATCTTGCCCGGCGACCGGGTTGCCGTGGAGTTGTCTCCCTACGACCTGACTCGAGGACGGATCGTGTATCGGTACAAATAGACGCGTGCGCTCCGCGCACCAAGCGGCGTGCGCTCCGGGCGCCCGGACAGGTTCGACATGAAGGTAAGAGCATCGGTAAAGAAGATGTGCGACAAGTGCAAGCTGATCCACCGGCGTGGCGTGGTCCGCGTGATTTGCACCAATCCGAAGCACAAACAACGGCAGGGCTGACAGCGCCCATGCGCGTTCATCGACCGCAAGAAGAGGTTCCGATATGGCACGAATAGCGGGAGTGGACCTTCCCCCGGCCAAACGCATCGAGATCGGCCTGACCTACATTTTCGGGATCGGGCGCTCTCTGGCCAGCAAGATCGTGGCCGACGCCGAGATCACGCCGGGTCGCAAGGTCGCCGATCTGAACGACGAGGAAACCACGAAGATCCGGAAGTTGATCGAAGAAGACTACCGCGTGGAGGGCGATCTCAGGAAGGAAGTGTCCTTCAATATCAAGCGGCTGATGGAAATCGGTTCCTATCGAGGTTTCCGCCACCGCCGGAGCCTGCCGGTCCGGGGACAACGCACCCATACGAACGCCCGGACGCGCAAGGGCCCGAGCAAGGGTGCGGTTGCCGGCAAGAAGAAGGCCACGGCAAAGACGTAACGACCGGTTGAAGGCGGCCCGGTTTCCACCTCCGGCCGCCACGGCGAAACGAGAGGCGAGTTCATGGCGAAGGCAAAGAAGAAAGCCGCCAAGCGACGCGAGAAGAAGATCGTGCCGGCCGGATGCGCATTCATCCAGGCCACGTTCAACAACACGATCGTGACGATCTCGGACACCGAGGGCAACGTCGTCTGCTGGTCCAGCGCCGGGTCGCTCGGTTTCAAGGGCTCCCGCAAGGGCACGCCGTTCGCGGCGCAGCAGGCGTCGCTGACGGCGGCGAACAAGGCGCGGGACATGGGCATGCGGACGATCGAAGTGAGCGTCAAGGGCCCCGGCTCCGGCCGTGATTCCGCGATCCGCGGGCTTCAGAACGCCGGCCTGGAAATCCGGGCGATCCGCGACGTCACGCCCATTCCCCACAACGGCTGCCGGCCACCGAAGAAACGGCGCGTCTGATTATCGGAGGAACGTTCATTGGCCAGATATTCCGATCCTGTCTGCCGCTTGTGCCGGCGCGAGGGAATGAAGCTGTTCCTGAAAGGCGAGCGATGCTTCAAGCCGTCTTGCGCGATCGAGAAGCGCAACTATATTCCGGGTGAACACGGCCGCGACCGCCGGGCCAAGATCGTCGGTTACGGCCTCCAGCTCCGGGAGAAGCAGAAAGTCAAGCGCATGTACGGCCTCCTGGAGAAACCGTTCCGCTCGTACTTCGAACGGGCGGTGCGTCAGAAGGGCGTGACGGGCGAGAACCTGCTGTCGCAACTGGAACGCCGCCTGGACAACGTCGTCCTGCGCCTCGGCCTGGCCTCCTCGCACGCGCAGGCTCGTCAGTTCGTCCGTCACGGCCATGTCCGAGTCAATGGAAGGAAGGTCGACATACCTTCGTTCCTGGTTCGCGTCGGCGACGAAGTGGCCATCAAGGAAAAGTCACACAAGAACGTGCAGATCCTGAGCGCGTTGGAAGTGAACCGCGGGGTGCCGCCCTGGCTGGAACTGAACCAGGAATCCCTGAGCGGAAGGGTCGTGGCGCTGCCGAAACGGGAAGACATCTCCATGCCCATCGAGGAACACATGATCGTCGAGCTGTACTCGAAGTGATCCGGACCGGCGGCCGGCGGCATCCGCTTCCGGCGCCGGGGCGCGGTTGAGGGTAAAGACACTACCGAGGTCAAACATAGATGCTTTGGAAAGGGTTTCAGAAGCCGAAGAGACTGGTCATGGACGCCGACTCGGCGACCGAGAACTACGCGTTGTTCAGTGCTCAGCCGTTCGAGCGCGGTTTCGGCACGACGATCGGCAACGCGCTGCGGCGCGTGCTGCTGTCCTCGATCGAAGGCGCCGCCGTGACGGCCGTCCGGATGGAAGGCGTGCTTCACGAGTTCTCGTCCATTCCGGGTCTGGTCGAGGATGCGACCGACATCATCCTCAACCTGAAGCAAATCCCGATCAAGCTGTACGGCGAAGAGCCCGCGACGCTGTACCTGAACGCGGACTCGGCCGGCGTGCTGACATCGGCCAACATCGAGCATGGACCCGAGACCGAGATCCTGGACACCGGCGTCTACATCGCAACCGTTTCCGAAGGCGGATCGCTCAACCTGGAGATGCGTGTCAAGAATGGGCGGGGGTACGTGTCCGCGGACCGCAATTTCGACGAAGACCTCGGAATCGGATTCATCCCCGTGGACTCGGTGCATTCACCCGTCACGAAGGTCAATCACTATGTCGAGGCGGCTCGATTGGGCCAGGTCACCGACTATGACAAGCTGACCATCGAGTTGTGGACCAACGCGTCGATCTCGCCTCAGGATGCGCTCGGACTGGCCGCCAAGCTGTTGAAGGATCACATGCAGATCTTCATTCAGTTCGATGAGAAGGAAGAACCGCAGGAGGATTCGGACGACATCCAGCACGACGTCGTCACCGAGCATCTCAACAAGTCGGTCGACGAGCTCGAGCTGTCGGTGCGTTCCTACAACTGCCTGAAGAACGCCAGCATTCGCACGATCGGCGAGTTGGTGCAGCGGACCGAGGCGGAGATGCTGAAGACCAAGAACTTCGGCAGGAAATCGTTGAACGAGATCAAGGAGATCCTGGCGTCCATGAATCTGAGTCTCGGGATGAGGCTCGACGACCAGGGCCGTCCCATGAGCGCCGCAGCCGTGGAACCGGGCGCGGAGTAGTAGACGACGGTTTCGGGGAGATCCCAATGCGGCACAAGATTGCAGGCCGGAAACTCGGCCGAAACCCATCGCATCGCAGGGCGATGCTGCGCAACCTGGTCACGTCCCTGCTGCGGCACGAGCGGGTGGTGACGACATTGCCCAAGGCCAAGGAAGTGCGGCCTCTGGTCGAGAAGATGATCACGCTCGGCAAGCGGGATACCCTGCACGCGCGCCGGCAGGTGAAGGCCTACCTGTTGAACGATGACGTGGCCCGGAAGGTGTTCAGTGACATCGCCCCGCGTTTCAGCGATCGGCCAGGCGGATACAGCCGCATCGTCCGTTACAAGAACAGGGTCGGCGACGGCGCCGAGAAAGCCGTCATCGAGTTGATCGGCAGCGGGCTCGAGGAGCGGCGGCGCGAAGCGGCGGCCGAGGCCTCCAAGGAGAAGCCCGAGTCGGGGGAAGATGCCGCCGAGAGCGCCGATCGAGCGGAGGATGACGAGAAGTAGCCGCGTGGAACGGAAGCGTGGACACATATCGAGCCCCATTTCCTTCCGAAATGGGGCTTGTTTCATGACGGCCGGGCCGGTGATCGGAAGTTCGCCGGAATTCGGCCCTCGGGCGCGTCTGCCGCGTCCGATGCGTTAGATTTCGGAGGCACCGATGGACGACCTTACGGGCGCGGCTCCCATTCTGGGCATCGTCGGCCTGGCGATTGCGGGGTTCATCTATTCCGGTATCGTTCGACTGCCCATGGGCAACGACCGGATGAAGTCGATCGCCGACAGCATTCACCAGGGCGCGATGGTCTTCCTGAAGCGCGAGTACGGGATCGTGTCGGTCTTCGTCGCCGCCGTCTTCATCGTTCTGGGACTCGCCCTGAGTTGGTTCACCGGATTGGCTTTCCTGACCGGAGCGGCGTGTTCGATGATCGCCGGCTTCTTCGGAATGAAGGCCGCCACACGGGCGAACGTCCGGACCACCCAGGCGGCCAAGGACGGCGGCACTCCCGGTGCGTTGACCGTGGCCTTCAACGGAGGCGCCGTTATGGGCATTTCCGTCGCGTCGCTGGGGCTGCTGGGAATCGGCGTCTGGTACATGATCACCGACGATCCCGAGATCATTACCGGGTTCGCCATGGGGGCCAGCTCGATCGCCCTGTTCGCCCGCGTCGGAGGCGGTATCTTCACCAAGAGCGCCGATGTCGGCGCCGACCTGGTCGGCAAGGTCGAGGCCGGAATCCCCGAGGACGACCCGCGCAATCCGGCGGTCATAGCGGACAACGTCGGAGACTGCGTGGGCGATACGGCCGGCATGGGCGCCGACCTGTTCGAGTCCTATGTCGGCTCGGTCATCGCGACGATGGCGCTCGGCGCCGTCGCCGCCAACACGACGGCGGCGATGACGCTGCCGCTGATACTCGTCATGGCGGGCCTGGCATGCTCGCTGATCGGCGTGTTCTCGATCCGCGCCTTCCGGAAGATGGATCCCGAACGGGCGCTGCACATGCCCACCTACGTCGCGGGAGCGCTGTTCATCGCGGCGTCCTATTTCATCGTGACGTCGGTCATGGGCGATCTTGCCGCGTTCTGGGCGGTGATTTCGGGACTCGTCGGCGGTGTGCTCATAGGGTTCGAGTCCGAGTACTACACGTCGCGCAAACCGATCGTGAAGATCGCCGAGGCCAGCCAGACCGGCCCCGCGACGACGATCATCAGCGGCGTCGCCGTCGGCCTGGAAAGCACACTGCTTCCGATCCTGACGATCTGCGCCGCGATCGGCGTATCCTACGCGTTCAATGGCCTCTACGGGATCGCGATCGCCGCGGTCGGGATGTTGTCCACGATCGGCGTGACAATGGCGGTGGACGCCTACGGGCCGATCGCGGACAATGCCGGGGGTATCGCCGAGATGTCGCAAGCCGGTCCGGAGATCCGGACGATCACGGACCGTCTCGACGCGCTGGGGAACACGACCGCGGCGATCGGCAAGGGCTTCGCGATCGGTTCCGCCGCACTGACCGCGCTCGCCCTGTTCTCCGCCTACAGTCAGACCGTGGGCCTGGAGGCGATCAATCTGACGGAGGCGACCGTGGTGATCGGTCTCCTGATCGGCGGCGTGACTCCCTATGTGTTGGCGTCGATCACGATGAACGCCGTCGGCCGCGCGGCGTTCAAGATGGTCAACGAAGTCCGGCGCCAGTTCCGCGAGATACCCGGATTGATGGAAGGCAAGGCGGAGGCCGACAGTGCGCGCTGCGTCGCGATCGCCACGTCGGGCGCGCTGAACGAGATGATCCTGCCCGGGTTGCTGGCCATCGCCACGCCGGTCGCGATCGGCTTCATCCTTGGGGCGGAGACCCTGGGCGGGTTTCTCGGCGGCGCCACGCTGAGCGGCGTGCTTCTGGCCATCATGATGTCGAACGGCGGCGGCGCGTGGGACAACGCCAAGAAGTACATCGAGGCGGGGAATCTCGGAGGCAAGGGATCGGACGCTCACAAGGCGGCGGTCGTCGGCGACACGGTGGGCGATCCCTTCAAGGATACGTCGGGTCCGTCGATGAACATCCTGATCAAGCTGATGTCGATCGTCTCGCTCGTCCTGGCGCCCTTGCTGGTCTGAGGCGCGCTTCGCCCGGACGTTCCGCTCCTGTTTCCGTGCGGTTCGCTTCGGTTTCGCCTCCGGTGCGCGGTATGATTCACGCATGATCGACCCACCCCCGGAACCGGTCGAAGATGATGCCGCCGTGTCCGAGACCGAGGCCGTCGAATCCGAAACGGCCGACGGCCGGACGCGGCCGGACGACCCGGACTTCGACCTCGGAGTGCCCCGATCCGAGCCCCGTTTCGATTACCTCCGAATGGCGGCGGGGGTGATCGTCGGCCTCGGGATTCTCGCGATCGGCCTGTTCTCGTTCACGGACTTGTCGGTGGTGCTGGTCCCGATGGATGACGCCTACCTTGACGTTCTGCGCCCGTCCGCCGGAGACGATTCCGGTTACCCGTTCGTCCTGAACGACCTGGGCAACACGCTGGAGGGCAATACGTTGACCGTGACCGGCGTCATGACCAACAACAGCACCGAGATCGTCGAGAACATCCTGGCCGTCATCGAGGTCGAGGAAACCACCGGGCGCTTTCCGGCGACGCTGGAGATTCCCGTCGATCCGGAAGCGATCGAGCCCGGTGAAACGGGCGCGTTCTCGATGTCGGTCACGCTCAGGCAACGCCCCAACAGCTACAAGGTGCAATTCAAGCTGCTGAACGGGCCGTTCGTGCCGCATCGCGACGAGCGGGGCGGCCGGACCGGAACCGTCTTTCCGCCGCCGGATCCCGAGACGCCGTTCCGCCTGAACATCGACTGAACGTTCCCGATGCCGGCATTCGTCGTTGTCCAGATCGAAGTGACCGACCCCGAGCGCTACGAGGACTACAAGAAGCGCGTGCCGCCGACGGTCGAGGCGTACGGCGGCCGGTTCCTGGTCCGGGGGGGCGCCACCGAGACGCTGGAAGGGGACTGGAGGCCGGGACGTCTCGTCATTCTGGAGTTTCCAAGCCGGGAACGCGCCCGGGCCTGGTGGAGCTCGGAGGCATACCGTCTTCCGAAGGAAATTCGACGGAGCGCTTCGCGGTCCCATCTCCTGATCGCGGACGGGTTCTGAGGATGGATCTTGAGGACTATCTGGTCGACTGCACCGTCCGGGTCGAGACGCGCGCCGGATCCGCGACCGGGTTCTTCATCGCGCCCGGACTGATCGTCGCGCCGGCCCATGTGGTCGAGTCCCCGAACGGCGGCGATTACCCGTGGCTCGGCAACGTGGCCGTCCATCACGCGGGCGGGGAAATCGCGGCCCGGACGATTCGCTACGCCGCATGCCCGACGCCGGGTTTGGCCATCCTTCGAGCGGACCTGCGCGACCACCCGTCGGCCTACGTGTTCGCTCCCGTGCGTTCCGACGATCCCCTGTTCGCGTGTGGATTCTCCGGGGGCGGGCGGGCGATCGAGCGTCGTTTCTTTCCGGCGACGGACCTGGAGGAGGCGTTCCGGGAATCGACGCCCGGTGCGGATTCGAACGCGATGGCGGGCGCTCCCATCCTGAACCTCAGGACCGGCGGAGTCTGCGCGATCGTCGGCAACGATCCCCGTCCCGGCGCCGGGGCCACGCCGGTGTCCGTCATCGGGTCGCTCTTTCCGGGCATACGGGACGTCCACGACGCGCACCACGCGGAACGTCCGGACTGGTTCGAGACACCGGCCTCGACCGGCACGGTCTTCGTCGCGCGCGCGCGTCTGCTGGCCATGCGCAACGCGTGTCAGGAGCCGATCCAACCCTTGGTCGCGCCCCGGTCGCACACGGGCGCCGTCGACTTGATGGTTCCGATGCGCTTCAAGGCGTTGACCGAAGACGGCGTCGGCCGGAAACTCCTGGAATCGCACGATCTGGTCGTGCAGTGCGAATCGGACGGCCGGGGCATGATGATCGTCGGGCCGTCCGGCTCCGGGCGCTCAAGCATCCTCCGTTACCTCGGCCACTCCCTGGCGCTCGGATCGCCGCACCTGGGCGGGCGGGGCCGCGGTTCGTTGTTCCCGATCATGATCCGCGCCAATCAGCTAGCCGCGCGGGAGGGCGGGATCGAGAATCGGATCCTGGACGCGATTCGCAAGAGCCCCGGGCCCCTGGCCGGCGCCGAGTTGCCGCCGACGTTCCTGAGCGACCTGATCGAGACTCGCGGGTTGCGGTTGGTGATGATGATCGACGGCATCGACGAGATTCAGAACAGCCGGGACCTGGCGGACGTCGTCGACGCGATCGGCCGCATTCGGAACGAGACGGCGTTCGGACGCCAGACGCGCCTCGTGATGACATCCAAGCCGGCCATGGTGGAACATTTTCGATATTCCGATTTCGATGTCTTCGAGATCCAGCCGCTGGATGCGGACGCCGTGCGGGCGGCCGCCGAGCGATGGCTGCCGGACAACGCCGATTCCTTCCGGCGGGACAACGGGGCGCGAGTCCGCTCCGGGTTGCTGTCGTCGCCCTTGGCCCTGTCGATCGCTCTGGCGCTGTACGAGCGAGGCGGACGCCGGCTGTCCACGCGGTTGGTGGATCTCTACCGGGAGCTCGTCGAGACCGCCGCGGGTCTGTGGTCCGTCCCTCGAGTCCGGGACGTCTACGGGCCGGAGATCGTGGACCGCGCGGTCGACATCCTCGGTTTCCTCGCCCTCGAGTTGCTGCGTTCCGCGACAATCCAGGACCGGGCGTGGATGCGGCAGACCGCCGCGAGCTACTTCATTCAGGACCTGAAGGCGGGCCCGGACCAGGCCGCGGACCTGGCCGAGCGCTTCGTGGAGTTCGCCTCCAAGGAGAGCTTCTTTCTGAAAGCGGCCGGCGACCGGCTGTACTGGACCCATAACTCGTTCAAGGACTACTTCGCGGCTCTCCGGCTCACGACGGCGGAGCACGAGGCCGGCAACGCCGTCAAGGCCATTCGAAGCCGTTGGTTCGACGCCCATCGGGGCAACGCCCCGGCTTTCGCCGCGGCCATGCTGGAGGACGAAGGCGAGCAGGTCCGGATCGCCCGGGAGATCCTGTCCTCGGGGCGCGAGGAGCGACGGGACTTCCTGCGCAACCTGATCATCGACGGGGCGCGGTTGCCGGACGACCTGGTCCGGGACCTGATCGATGAGCTGTTGACCGCGGCGAAGGGTGAGTGCGCCGACTACGGCTCGGCCTTGCGTCCGTCCCCGCGAGCCAGCTTCGCCTTCGACCTGCTCGTGTCACTCGCGCATCTGCCCTCGGCGCTCGGAGCGCTCGAGTCGATCGCCGCCGGCGGGGACTGGCCGAGCCAGATGCGGGAGCAGGCCAGGGTGACCTGTGCCGCCGTGTCGTAGCGGATCGGGTTACCGCACGTAAACCACGATCATCGCGACGGCATAAGCCGCGAGCAGGACGACGCCGAACGGCCGTCTCATCGCGTTTCCCGAAAAGACGACGCCGACGCGAAACACGAGGAGCACGAACACCATCGCCGGGAACAGGTACTGAAAGAACCGCGGACCGGCGACGAGGCCTCCCGGCGTGACGGCGGCCGCAGCGCCGGCGACGAACAGCACGTTCAGGATATCCGCCCCGATGACGTTGCCCACGGCCAGTTCGCCGTGGCCGCGCATCGAGGCCTTGACGGCCGTCACCAGCTCGGGCAGCGACGTTCCGAACGCCACGAGGGTTGCGGCGATGACGCCTTCGGGAACCGATAGACGGAGCGCGGCTTCCTCGACCGCTTGAATCAGCACCGTGGCCGAGGCGACGACCAACGCCAGCGACGTGGCCAGCTTCAGCAGAATGGCCGCCGTGGAGTCCGAAACGGCGCCGTCCGGCGCTTCCCCGGATCCGGCGTCCCGGTCCCGTCGGGCCCAGCGGATCGTCAGGTAGATATAGACGGCCAACGCGGCCAGGAAAGCGAAACCCGCTGCCTGGGGCAGCGTACCGCCCGTCACAAGCGCCGATCCCGGGCGGCTGAGCGGGAAAGTGAAGCCGACGAGCGCCAGGCCCGCGCCGAGCTGGATCCAACCCTGCCGGTTGACGATCGCGCGGTTCAGACGCAGCGGGGCGATCATCGTGGCCAAACCGAGGATGAGGCCGGTATCGCAGATGATGGATCCGACCGCGTTGCCCAGGGCGAGGTCCGGGCTGCCCTGGACCGCGGCCAGGACCGAAACCGCGGCTTCCGGCGTGGTGGTCCCGAGGCTGACGACGGTGGCGCCGATCACGACCTTGGGCATCCGAGAGCGCCGGGACAGGGCCACGGCGGCGTCCACCAGATGG
Source organism: Acidobacteriota bacterium (assembly GCA_022821145.1). Lineage (GTDB taxonomy): Bacteria > Acidobacteriota > Terriglobia > 20CM-2-55-15 > 20CM-2-55-15 > JAJEDW01. The sequence continues at coordinate 8,702 of JAJEEE010000063.1, read as the reverse complement.
TCGGCGGATTTGCCCAGCACCAGGATCGCCAACACGATCACGCCCGCAAGCACGAGCGCGTGGGCGTCAGCGAAGAGTTGATCGAGAAGCTCTTCCATCAGTCGACGAAGGACGGCGCTTCGAGTGTGCGCCGATCTCGACGGAGGGCCGGATCAAGCGCCGCGCCCTCCGCCACCGAACGGCGGATAGGTGCGGGGATCGAGCACGTAGCGATCTGTGAAGAAGTCGGCAAGGCCGGCCGCGGCCTGCGCGAACTCCGGATGGCTGTCGAACACGTGCGGCACGCCCGCGAACACGTGGAGCTCGGATGGTACGCCGGCGTCTTGCAGCATCCGGTAGAACCGCTCGCTGCTTTCCAGCGGGATCGTCACGTCCTCGGTTCCATGGAACAGGACGGTCGGGGCAAAGTCTCCGACGTAGGTCGTCGGAGACGCCGCGGCGTGCGCCGCTTCGCCGCTCCCGTCGGGCAGCAGCGGGTGCGCCGCGCCGCCGCGTCCCATGCGCACGGTGGTTCCCGGGTAGTACGCGAAGCAGGCGATGACCCGCGTGCTGATGCCGGGCGTGCCGCCGTCGCCTTCGAATTCCGAACGGTCGCCGGTCCCGGCGGCGAACAGGGCAAGCTGCCCTCCGGCCGAATACCCGGCGATGGCGATTCGATCGGGCATGATCCCGAGGTCACCGGCGTGCGCCCGCACCCAACGGATGGCGGCCTTGACGTCGTGGATCTGCGCCGGCCATCGCGCCTCGCCGATCAAACGGTATTGGGACGCGACCGCGACGTAGCCGCGCTCGGCGTAGGGTCGAACGCGTTCGTTGAGGGATTCCTTGCTTCCGCGGCGGAACCCGCCTCCGTGGAGGTGGATTATGGCCATGCGTTTCTCGGATCCGGCCGGGGGGCGATAGATGTCGAGCTTCAATTCCGTATCGCCGCCGCGTCCGAAAACGACGTCGCGTTCCACATCGATGGCGACCTGCGCCGCGGAACCGCCTTCGGCCGCCAGGGAGCCGAGTGCCGGCGCCGCGGCCGCGATTCCCGCCGTTCCCACGAAACGTCTCCTCGTCATGTGCCGCATGGCCGATGCACTCCTCGGGGGAGTGTAACAGATGACTCGCGGGTTATGGACGCCGCTCGCGCGTTCTGTCAAACTGGCTGTTCTTGACGCCTTGATGAGGTTCGACATGGACAGCCGGCAGTTGGAACGCCTCGCGGCCCGTTTCGATGAAGACTCGTTCTGGAGGAAGATCGGGCGATTCGCGCGCCGGGCCGGCCATGAAGTCGTCCAGAAGGTGCTCGTTCTGCACTACTGCCTCCGGGATCCGGACACGCCCCGCTGGGCGCGCCGCGTGATCATGGGCGCGTTGGCCTACTTCGTGATTCCCATCGACGCGGTTCCGGACGTCACGCCCATCGCCGGTTTCACCGACGATCTCGGCGTGCTGGTGGCCGCCATCGCGATGGTGGTCACCCACATCAAGCCGGAACACCGGTCCATGGCCGACGCGCGGTTGGCCCAGTGGTTCGGGACGGCTCGCGAAACCGGCGCCCGCTCCGGGGCGTGACGCCGTCGTACTCCCGAGGCGTCTTCGACCGCCCCCCAGTTTCCGGGCGCCGATTGTCTTCACAAGTCCATCGGGTTCTCGTCGGCCGAGGGTCCGTAGATCGACGGGACCGGAAGGTCGTTGAGCCGGAGATACACACCGAGTTGCGCGCGGTGATGGATCATGTGGTTCATCACCCAGCCGCGGATGACCGCGATTCGCGGCATAGTCATCATCTTGTTGCCGTCCCTCAGCAGTGACCACTCCACGGCGAAGTCGGCGTCCGAGGCGTTTGCGACGACGGTTCGCATGGCGGAGAGGTTCGCGTCGAACGTTTCGAGAAGCTGCCGGACCGACTCGGGCTCGGGCGGTGGATCCAGGCGTCGGCCGTTCGGTTCCATGTCCAGCTCCGTTCCCGTCATCGCGATCGTTCCCCACGTCGGGATGTTGGCCACATGACCGGCGAGCCATCCCATCGTCGGCGACTTGTCGTGGGGCTTCCAACCGAGCTTGGCGTCCGGCAAGCGTTCCAGGCTCGTCCGCGCCTTGGTCCATTCTTGATCCAGTTCCGGAAGCAGGGATTCGATAATTGCCATTGGCGGGTCTCCCTTCACGGTTCGGTGTCTTCGAGCCGCTTCACGAGCGCGTGAAGCGTGGAGTTGACCGGCGTCGGGACGCCGAGCGCGGCGCCTTGCCGCGCGATGTAGCCGTTGAGCGAGTCGATCTCCGTCTTCTTGCCGCGCGCCAGGTCCTGTGCGGTCGACGAGGTCGCGTCCGGCATCGTAGTCTCGCCGAGCGCCAGCGTCGACTCCAGCAGGCTCGGCGTGTCCAGATGGACCCCCGAGGCGCCGGCGACGGCCGCCGCCTCCTCGACGGCGCGCGTCAACACGTTCCGGATCCACGGATCGCGGACGATCGCGTCGTATCGAGACCGGGTCAGGGCCGACACGGCGTTGTAGGCGCAGTTGATGACCAGCTTCGTCCAAAGTTCGACCGGGATGTTCGTCGAGACCCGGCACCGGACGCCGGCGCGTTCGAACGCGCGGGCGATCCAATCCAGATCGCGCCGCTGCCCCGGGAGGTTGCCGACAACGACATCGCCGCGGCCGGAATGGCGCACCGCGCCCGGGCTCGACATCGCGACCGCCACGTAGATCACCGCGGCGACCGCGTCGATCCCGCTGGCCTCGCGGATGCGTTCGACGTTGTCCACGCCGTTCTGCAGGCTGACCATGACGGCGTCGGGCCGGAGATGAGGGGCCGCGGCGCGGGCGGCGGTTTCCGTGTCGAGGGTCTTGACCGTCAACAGCACGAGGTCGGCCGCGGACACTCTCTCGACGTCGCTGCCGGCGGCGACCGGGACGCGTTCATCGAACGTCAGCGTTCGGAGCCGCAATCCGTCCCGCTCGATGGCCGCGGCGTGTTGCCCTCGCGCGATCAGCGTGACCGGCGCGCCGGCGCGGGCCAGCATCCCGCCGAAGTAGCACCCCACGGCCCCGGCGCCGAGAACCGCTATGCGAGGCGACTCCCCGTGCGTCACGTCGAACCCTGTCCTTTCAAGGCTTCCATCTCGTCGATCGATCGCGGCCAGTCCGACTTCAGCAGGCGCGACAGCGCCCGGTCCTTCAACAGTTTTCCGCCGGTCTGGCAGCGGGCGCAATAGTTGGCCTCGTTGTCCGCGTAGACGATGCGCTGGATGGGGGACGCGCAGGCCGGGCAGGGTTGCCCGTACTTCCCATGCACGGCCATTTCCGGGCGAAACGCGGTCACGCGGGTGGGAAAACCGGTTCCGGTCTGTCGCCGGAGGCGATCGATCCACGCCTGGAGCGTTTGCCGGGCCGCGGCGAACAGGCGCCGGATCTCGCCCGGATCCAGGCTGCCGGTACGCCGGAACGGGGACAGCGCCGCGGCGTGGAGAATCTCGTCCGAATACGCGTTGCCGATCCCGCTGAAGTTCGCCGGGTCGCACAGCGCCCGTTTGAGCGTATGGTTCCGCGCGCGCAGCCGGGCGGCGAACTCGTCGTGGCCGCCGGTGAGAATATCCATGCCTCCACGGTCGTGCGCCTGCAGGTCGGCCTTTCCACGGACGGCATAGAGCGACGCCCTCCGCTTGCTCCCGGCCTCGGTCAAAATCAACGTCCCGTGCGCGAAGTCGAACGCCGCGAGTCCGCTTCTTCCGGGAAGGCCGGCGCCTTTCGGCTTCCACGCCAAACGGCCGGCGATCATCAGGTGAAGGACCAGGTAGCGTTCGTCCTCGAGCTCGAACACCATGCGTTTGCCGAGCCGCCCCAGCCCGGTGACCGTGCGTCCATCGAATTCGTCGATGGGCGGTGAGACGCTTCTCAGCAGAAACGGGTTGCCGATACGGATTCCATCGAGCGCGCCACCCAGGATCCTGCGCTCGAGCGCATCGAGATAGATCTGAATGTCGGGAAGCTCGGGCATGTATAATCGGCCACTGTACCAGAAGGAGGGCGCTCCATGAGGGCACAAGCAACGCCGCGAAACGCCGTCCTGGCGTTGGCGGCGCTCGGCATCGCGTCGGCCATGGCGTCAGCCCGCCAGTCGACGGACGCCTACGCGTCCGCGGGCCCGTATTCGGTGACCGATCCCATCGACTTCTCGATTCCGGATTCGGGAGGCGAACTGCTTCTCCGCGCCCGGTTCCCCGTAGGTGAGGGGCCGTTCCCCCTGATCGTCTTTTCCCACAGTCTCGGGGGCGACCGGACGGCGTTCGAACCCGTGGCGGCGCACTGGGCCAGCCATGGTTACGCGGTCGTACGCCCGTCGCACGACGATACCGGCGTCCGAATGACGGAGCTCGGGTTGCATCCTCCCGAGGCGAAGGTTCGCGAACGGCTGGGCAACGTGGTCTCAGTGCTGGATGGTCTCGACCGGATCGACGGCGTCGCCCCCGCCGGGCGAATCGACAGGAGCCGGTTGGCTGTCGCCGGCCATTCCTATGGCTCGTTCATTTCGATGGTGGCGGGCGGAATCACGATCGAGATCGGAAACGAGCCGGCCGCCAACCTCGGTGACGACCGGGTCCGGTGCGTGCTGCCGGTCTCGGCTTCGGGACGCGGGGACTACGGCATGGGGGAGGGAAGCTTCAACAGCCTGACCCGACCCGCCATGTTCTTCGCCGGCACGGACGACATCCGGAACGGCCGCGACGAGGATTGGCGTCTGGAGCCGTACCGGCTCAGTCCGGCCGGCGACAAGTACCTGATCGTCATCGACGGCGCGACACACAACGCCTACGGTGGGGATCGCGACGCCGGGGACGCGCCGCAGTACGTGAAAGCGGCGTCCACCGCGTTCTGGGACGCCTGCCTGAAGGGATCGGAGGGCGGGTACCGGTACCTCGAGAGCGAAGACGGATTCCGAGCGTTCGCCGACGGCGCCGCAACCCTCTCGTTCAAATGAGAGCCCGTGTCCGGACCATCGAGCCGGAAGCGGCCACGGGGTTGTTGAAGCGTCTGTATGACGCCGCTATTGCGCGCGCGGGCAAAGTCTACAACATCCTCCGCATCCAGAGCCTCCGGCCTGATGTGTTGAGTGCGTCGACCCAGCTTTACATCGAGGTGATGCATTCCACGAAGAGCGGCCTGTCCCGCGTCCGGCGGGAAATGATCGCCACGGTCGTTTCACGATCGAACGACTGTCATTACTGAACGCGGGCGCACGCCGACGACCTCCGGGCCGAGGTCAGGGGTCAGGAGGGCGCCGACGCGCTTGTCGAGGCGCTCGTCACCGACTTTCGGACTGCCGCGCTCTCCGATGCGGACCGTGGGATGCTCGAGTTCGCCGACAAGCTCACTCGCACGCCCAGCCAGGTGAGCGGGAACGATGTGGACGAACTCCGGCGGCTGGGCTTCGACGATGCCGCGATCCACGATATCACGCAAGTCGCGGCCCTCTTCAATTACTTCGACAGGTTGGCCGACGGGTTGGGATGCGCGCCGGAGCCCGACTGGCATGACAGGGAACGGCCCACGACCTGAACGTCGCCGCGGCGCGCCGGACGGGACCGCCGGACGCTTTCAGCTTTCGATTGCGCGGGTAGCGAAGGTTCCGTATCGAACGATGGATTGCGGGAGCCGCGATCGGTTGCCGGCTCAGCGCATGCACTGATAGACGAAGGCCGGGGGGAAGTTCCGCCAGACGGTGCGGCTGCGAGAGACGCTGCCGAAGTAACGGTGCAGTTGCGATTGGAACCTGCGCCCGCTGCGGGTCAGCAAACTCTGCCGGTACGCGAACGTGACGAACTGGCCGCCGGGCCGCAGCACGGCCGTGATGGCGTCCATGAATTCCTTCTGCACCGGAGCGGAGAAGGCCGCCCACGGCAGTCCGCATATGACGCAGTCCAGACCAGGGACGTCTTCCGTCCGACATATCTCCTTGATATTGGCGACGGAATCATGATGGATCGTCACGTTGGGATGGCGTTTGCGCGCGACGTTGACGAGCCGCGCGTCGATCTCGATGCCGAAGAATCGGCAGTCCGGGCCGAGGGATTCCAGGATGGCCTCGGTGAAGACGCCGGTACCGGTGCCGACTTCCGCGACCGCCCGCGCGTTGTCCAAGTCCGGCCACGCGACGATCGTCCGCGCGAGCCTCCGGGAACTCGGGGCGAGCGCCCCGACCCGGCCTGGATGCCGGATGAACTGGAGAAGAAGAGCTGTTGCGTTGTCCATGCCGGCACTAGTCTACAGATCTTGGGACGCGAATTTCAAACGTGGATTGCTTCATCGGGCGCGCGTAGAGAGCCCGCGCGCGAGAAAGCCCCGCCGGCCTTCGGCCGGACGGGGCTCGTGTGAATCCCGGCGACGACCTAGTCTCCCACGCAGTCGCCCGCGCAGTACCATCGGCCCAGAGGGGCTTAACTTCCGTGTTCGGGATGGGAACGGGTGTGACCCCCTCGGTAGAATCACCGAGAAATCGTTGCTGACAAGGAACCCGGTCCTTGACGACTGAATGTTGATGGGCGATGAGCGCCGTCGGGCGAATCTCGTAGTGAAAAGATCGATAATGATCAAGCCTCACGACCGATTAGTACAGGTTAGCTGAACACATTACTGTGCTTACACACCCTGCCTATCAACGTGGTGGTCTTCCACGGGTCTTCAGGGGGCTTGAGCCCCGGGAGATCTCATCTTGCAGCCAGCTTCGCGCTTAGATGCATTCAGCGCTTATCTGAACCGAACATAGCTACCCAGCGATGCCGTTGGCACGACAACTGGTACACTAGAGGTTCGTCCAACCCAGTCCTCTCGTACTGAGGTCAGCCCTGCTCAAATCTCCTGCGCCCACACCAGATAGGGACCGAACTGTCTCGCGACGTTCTGAACCCAGCTCGCGTACCGCTTTAATGGGCGAACAGCCCAACCCTTGGGACCTTCTACAGCCCCAGGATGCGATGAGCCGACATCGAGGTGCCAAACCCGGGCGTCGATGTGAACTCTTGGCCCGGATCAGCCTGTTATCCCCGGCGTACCTTTTATCCGTTGAGCGATGGCCCTTCCATACAGAACCACCGGATCACTAAGTCCTGGTTTCCCACCTGCTCGACTTGTTGGTCTCGCAGTCAAGCCGCCATATGCCTTTACACTCGAAGGCTGATTTCCAAACAGCCTGAGGCGACCTTTGAGCGCCTCCGTTACATTTTAGGAGGCGACCACCCCAGTCAAACTACCCGCCTGGCAATGTCCCTGAACCGGATAACGGCCCTAGGTTAGATCCACAGTACAACAAGGGTGGTATCTCACCGGTGGCTCCCCGCAACCCAAAAGCCGCGGTTCGAAGCCTCCCACCTATGCTGCGCATGCTGCACCGTAAATCATTGCCAAGTTGTAGTAAAGGTGCACGGGGTCTTTCCGTCTTGATGCGGGCATCCGGCATCTTCACCGGAACTACAAATTCGCTGAGTCACTCGTTAAGACAGTCGTCAGATCGTTACGCCATTCGTGCAGGTCGGAACTTACCCGACAAGGAATTTCGCTACCTTAGGACCGTTATAGTTACGGCCGCCGTTCACCGGGGCTTCAGTTCACAGCTTCGCGGGCAAGCCCGCTAACCGCTCCCTTTAACCTTCCGGCACCGGGCAGGCGTCAGCCCCTATACGTCGTTTTCGACTTTGCAGAGACCTGTGTTTTTGTTAAACAGTCGCCTGACGCGCTTCACTGCAACCCCCTCTCGCTCGAGCCGCGAAGGCCGTCACGATAACGGGGCGCACCTTCTCCCGAAGTTACGGTGCTAATTTGCCGAGTTCCTGAACGAGTGTTCTCTCAAGCGCCTTTGGACATTGAATCCTCGTCTACCTGTGTCGGTTTGCGGTACGGTCGCCGCGATCTCTCCTTAGAGGTTTTTCTTGGCAGTGTGGCGTCACTTCCTTGCGAGTCATACGACTCCGGACTCCCCTCTCGGCGTTGAATGCCCGCACGGATTTGCCTGCGCGGACCGCCTACCGGGTTCCACTTCCCATAGCCATAGGGTTTAGCGAAGCTAGCCTCCTGCGTCACCCCGTCGTACAAACGAAACCGCGGCGGTACAGGAATGTTGACCTGTTTCCCATCGTCTACGCCTTTCGACCTCGACTTAGGGACCGACTAACCCTGAGCGGATTAACCTTCCTCAGGAAACCTTAGACTTTCGGCGGGGAGGGTTCTCACCTCCCTTATCGCTACTAATGCCGGCAGAGTCTCTTCTGTACGCTCCATCCGTCCTCGCGGTCGGACTTCGGCGCCGAACAGAATGCTCCCCTACCAAATGAAGGCTCCGAAGAACCTTCAGATCCGCAGCTTCGGCACAATGCTTGAGCCCCGTTGAATTGTCGGTGCAAAGACGCTTGACCAGTGAGCTGTTACGCTTTCTTTAAAGGATGGCTGCTTCTAAGCCAACCTCCTGGCTGTCTCAGCATCTTCACGTCCTTTCCCACTGAGCATTGATTTGGGGGCCTTAGCTGGCGGTCTGGGCTGTTTCCCTCTCGACAATGAGGCTTAGCCCCCACTGTCTGACTGCCATGCATTTGTTCCCGGCATTCGGAGTTTGATTGGATTCAGTAACCTTGTGGGGCCCCTAGTCCATTCAGTGCTCTACCGCCGGGGCAATTCACATGACGCTAGCCCTAAAGCTATTTCGGGGAGAACGGGCTATTACGGAAT
>JAJEEE010000023.1 GCA_022821145.1 Acidobacteriota bacterium | reverse complement strand
TCGGTTCGGTCTTTCTTGTCGAAAAACCAATCCTACGAGGTCGGGCTCAACCTCTCAATCCTCTCTCCATTCCGCAGAATCTAATTTGGACAGGTATGGTTTTTTATGAGGTGGCGCTGCGACACGCTCTTCGACTACCTGTCGTTCAATTGATTCGAAAGGCCGATCGGTTGCCATTCGACGTGAATCAAGTTCGATCTTTAGTGTTTGATACCACCGACATTTATAGTCTAGTTCCGAGGCTGCAAACATATCGAGCGGAGATTGCGAATCAGGCGCGCAAGGCTCTTGAAGATCCCGAGAGCGTTAGCAATCCGATTAGTGTATTTTTCCCGGAATTCTATAGATGATTCGTCGATCGGAAATTCGAATCGGGCATTGAGCTGTCCAACAACGCGCTGTTGAGGCATTGTATGGGGCAGGTGTCGATGCTTCGGACTGAATCGCCGCGGACGGTGTAATTCCTTACTTTCAAGGACTTATATCCTGGCTAGAGGTGGGGGCGCCGCAACGAGGGGCGGCCCTGTGAGTGCCGCGATGGATTCGCGCGCGGTTCGGGTCCCGACAGCGGGGGCTGTGTTCTGGAACCGAGACGAGGAACGCGACGGGGCCTCGAGGCTGGCGCCGAGGCTCCGAGGGCCTTGAAGGTTCCGCCCTACTGAAAATCGCGGCTCTTCGGGCCGGCCGGCTCGGCGTCGAGTTCCGGCTGCCAGATCGACTCCGCCACGATGTGGACCACGTTGAACTCCTTCTGCAGTGGGCCGCTGACGCCCATGAACGAGAGCGTCTTGACCTCGATCCGGAACTTCTCGTAGACGTCGCGCCACACGATGACGTTGACGAAACCGGTCTCGTCCTCGAGGGTCATGAAGGTCACGCCCTTGGCCGTATAGGGCCGCTGGCGGCAGATGACGATGCCGGCGTAGTTCACCCGGCGGCCGTGGGGCATCCGCTGGACCGCGGCGGCGTCGGGGAGGCCCCGGGCGGCGAGTTGGCCGCGCAGGTGGGCGAGCGGATGGCCCCGGGGGCTGTGGTCCATCGCGCGGTAGTCCCAGACGACGGACTCGAAGTCGCCCAGCGGCGCCAGCGGGACCGGCGGCGCGGGGGCCTCCACGCCTAGCGGGCCGTTTCCGTCGGCCGTGAGTCCCTGGACTTGCCAGAGCGCTTGGCGGCGGTCGGAGGTCAGGGCGCCGGCTTCGGCCAGGCGGTCGAGGATGTCCTGCCGCAGGCCGGTGCGGGCGGCGAAGTCGGGCAGGGAACGGAACGGGCCGGCGCGGCGGGCGGTGTCGATGCGCCGCCAGTCGGCTTCGCCGAGGCCTTTGACGTAGCGGAGGCCCATGCGGAGGGCATGGGAGGCGCCGGGCTGTTTTTCGAGGGTGCAGTCCCAGTGGCTGCGCTGGACGCTGGCGGCCAGGATGCGGACGCCGTGCCGCCGGGCGTCGTCCACGATGGTGGCGGGGGCGTAGAAGCCCATGGGTTGGGCGTTGAGCAGCGCGCAGGCGAACGCCGCGGGGTAGTGGCGCTTGAGCCACGCCGAGGCGTAGGCGATGTGGGCGAAGCTTGCGGCGTGGCTTTCGGGAAAGCCGTAGTCGCCGAAGCCGCGGATCTGCTCGAACACCTGGGTGGCGAACGCCTCTTGGATGCCCTTGGCCTGCATGCGCGAGATGAACCGTTCCCGGTGGCGCTCGATCCGTCCCGACCGCCTCCAGGCGGCCATGTCGCGCCGAAGCTGGTCCGCCTCGCCGGGCGTGTAGTCGGCCGCCGCCACGGCCAGCCGCATCACCTGCTCCTGGAACAGCGGCACGCCCAGCGTCTTCCGGAGTATCGGCTCCAGGGAAGGGTGGGGGTAGGTCACCGTCTCCTCGCCGTTCCGGCGGCGCAGGTAGGGGTGCACCATGCCCCCCACGATGGGCCCCGGCCGGACGATGCTGATCTCGATGACCAGGTCGTAGTAGTCGCGGGGCTTGAGCCGGGGCAGCATGGACATCTGCGCGCGGCTCTCGATCTGGAAGGTCCCCACGGTGTCGGCCTTACGGATCATGGCGAAGGTGGCGGGATCGTCGCCGGGGATCGTCCCCAGCGAGAGGCTGCGGCCCCAGTGTTCCCGGATGAGGTGAAACGACCGGTCGATGACGGTCAGCATGCCGAGCCCGAGCAGGTCCACCTTGAAGAGCCGCATGTTTTCCAGGTCTTCCTTGTCCCACTGGACGACGGTGCGGCCGGGCATGGCGCCGTTCTCCACGGGGACCAGGTCGCGCACCGGCTGGTGGCCGAGCAGGAACCCGCCGGGGTGAATGGACAGGTGGCGGGGGAAGTCCTGGATTTCCGCTACCAGGCCCAGGAGGTCGCGGTGCGCGCCCGGGTCGAGACCGGCGCTCCGGAGCAGCGCCGGCTCGATCCGTTCGTAGTGGCCCAGCAGCCGGGTGACGCGGTGGAGGGCGGTTTCGGGCAGCCCCAGCGCCCGGCCCACGTCCCGGATGGCGGAACGCCCGCGGTAGCGGATGAAGTTGGCCACCATGGCCGCGTGGGTCCGGCCGTGCTTGCGGTAGAGGTACTGGATGACCTCTTCGCGGCGGTTGTGCTCGATGTCGAGGTCGATGTCGGGCGGCTCGGCCCGCTCCCTGGAGATGAAGCGCTCGAACAGCAGGTCCATGCGCGCCGGGTCGACGGCCGTGACGCCCAGGCAGTAGCACACCGCGGAATTGGCCGCGGAGCCGCGCCCCTGGCAGAGGATCCCGCGGCTCCGGCAGAACCGGACCAGGTCCCACATGGTGAGGAAATAGCCCTCGTAGGCCAGTTCCGCGATGACGTCGAGCTCGCGCTCGAGCTGCGTCCGGATGCGGTCGGGGACGCGGCCGCCGTAGCGCTCCCCGGCGCCCCGGAAGGCGAGCTCCCGGAGCCGCTCCCCGGAGGTCTTTCCGTCCGGGAGCGTCTCGGACGGGTAGCGGTAGTGGATCGCGTCCAGGGAGAACCGGCAGCGGGCGGCCACGTCCAGGGTGCGGGCCGCCGAGTCCGGGTCGTCCTCGAAAAGAGCCGCGAACGCCGTCGGGGACTTCAGGTCGTGCTCCGCGTTGGGCCGGAGCCGGCGCCCCGCGTCGGTCAGCCGGACGCCGTGGCGGATGCAGGTCAGGACGTCCTGGAGCCGGCGCCGCGAGGCGTGGTGGTAGAGCACCTCGGTGGCCGCCGCCGTCGGGATGCCGTAGCGCCGCGCCCGCTCGCGCAGACGCCGCTCCCGATGCGCCTCCTCCGCGCGGCGATGGCGCATCACCAGCGCGTAGAGCCGGCCCCCGAAGGCGTCCCGCAGGTCGCGGGCGGCGAAGGCGGGTTCCGGCTCCCGCGCCAGCAGGCTGTCCTCGTCGCCCCACAGCGCGACGAGCCCGGCGGCGTGGGCGCAGACTTCCCCCCATTCGACCGCGCTTTGTCCCTTGGGAGAGCGGAGACGTCCGATGGAGATCAACCGGCAGAGATTGGCGTAGCCGGCGCCGTCCTCGGCCAGCAGCAGGATGGAGGAGCCGTCGGTCAGGGTCATCCGGGCGCCGACGATCAGGTCGAGGCCCAGCTCCCGGGCCTTCACGTGGGCCCGCACGACGCCGTAAACGCCGTCCCGGTCGGTCAGGGCCAGCGAGCCGATCCCCAGCTCGGCGGCCCGTTCCAGCAATTCCTCGGGATGGCTCGCTCCCTCGAGGAACGAGTAGTGGCTCTTGCAGTAGAGGGGCGCGTAGACGGGAGGCGGCATCCGGCTACTCCACTTTCCCGTGCAGGAACCAGCCGCGCCGCTTCCGGTCGTGGTAAACCCACAGCCAGGGACCCTCGCCGGACCGGACGAAGTGGTACTCGCGATGCTCTCCGGCGTCCCACCACCCCCCGGAGACGATGTAGGGGCCGAAGCTCTCTTCAGCGGGAACGCCGCCGGTTCGGGGTTCTCCCATCTCCCCTCCGGCGTGCGAGAGCCGGACCGGCTCGGGGAAGAACCGCCGCACCAGCGGGCGGAGCCGGACCCGGCGCGGCCGGGGCGGCGGCGCCTCTTCGATGGGCTCCCAGGCGAAGCGCGCCTCGGGAAGGTGCCCGGGGCGCGGGCGCGCCCTGAGGAGCGCGCCGTCGCCGAACCGGGCCCGCAGCCGCGCCAGGGCGCGGTTGGCCGCGTCGCGGTCCCGGGCGGAGGCGCCGTCGAAGAGCGCCCCCTGCCGGATGTCGGGGCGGGCGCCCCGGGCCTCCATGGCGATTTCGGTCACTCCCCCCGGAAGGGATGTCGCTTCCATGCGGATCCGCAGCAGGTCCAGGATCTCGGCCCTGTCCAGCGTCGGCCGGGCCGGCCGCAGGAGGGCCGTCTTCCGCGACCCGTCGTCCAGGCGCAGGGTGAGCCGAAGCGCCGTCATCGCGTCGCGCCGGCCGTCCAGCGTTTCGAGCAGCGGCGCCAGCAGCGCTTCCATCCGGGCCAGCAGGCGCCCGCGGTCGAGCTCCGCGTAGTCCAGGAGGATCTCCGCCGCCGCGGGCTCGGAGGGCGTTTCGGGTTGGAGCGGGTTCCAGAGATCGCCCGTTCCCAGCCGGTGAAGCCGGTGGGCTTCGGGTCCGAGGCGCGAGCGGACCTCGGAGGCGGGCAGGTCCAGGAAGCCGCCCAGGGTGTGGATGCCGAGCCGGGCCAGGAGGTCGCGGGTCCCGGGAGCCAGGTCGAGGCGCTCCAGGGGGACGCCGCGTATGGCCGCGCGCTCCTCTTCGGGCGTCCGGAAGACCACCGTCCGCTCGCGGGACCGGGCCGCGGCATAGCTTCCGAAACGCGAGAAACCCACGGCCACGGCGCCGTGGAAGCCGGCCCCGGCGATGTCGTCGTGGATGCGCCCGGCCCATTCCTCCAGGCGGGGATGGAGCCGGGAAAGGCCCGAGGCCCCGAGCCAGAACACTCCGGGCGCGTCCCGGGAAGGCTCCACGTCCGGGGCGAAGCGCCGCAGCCGCGGAACCAGGGCCGCCACGCCCTTCCGGATGGCCGCGTGGGAGACGACGCCCGCCCGGAGGCGGCGCGAAAGCGCGAGCCCCGCGCCGTGGCGCATCCCCGGCAGGATGCGCAAGGCGCGGGCTGGAGGGTTCACCCAGAGGATGGTTCCCTGGGCCGTGTCCCGGTCCACCACCGCGGCGGGGTGGTCCTTCCAGTCCGGATGGTCCCGGAGCAGAAGCTGCAGGGGAAAGGCCCGAACGTCAACACAGGCCGTCCGTTCCACGGCACGACTCCGCGTGGCTCCATCCCGGAGCCCCCTGCTTGTCCTTGACGATTCGGATTTCCCAGTCGAATCGGCCGAAGGCGGTCTTCGAGATCCGGCCCTCGCCGTGAAGCGACACCAGCGGTCCCAGCGAGGGCGCGCCGTTCTTCTTGCGGGTCAGGCAGACCAGCGCCGCATGGTGCTTTCGGGCCAGCGCCGCCAGCCGGCTCTGGATGGCCAGGCGCATCCGCGCGTGCGTCTTCAGGTCCAGCACCACCAGCCCGAAGGCCCCGGAGCGCAGCAGTTGGTCGGCGGCCCGGGAGGCGGCCCGGGCGTCGGGGACGCGGACGATGGGCAGGGCGTCGAGATCGATGCCCCACTCGGCGAAGTCCGGCGGAAAGAAGATCGAGTTGCCGAAGCCGATCCACGCCGCGGGCTCGCCTTGCTGCTGGGCCTGGAGGATCAGGGCGGCCGCGGCCGTGAGCGCCGGGGCCGCGCCCGCGTCCGACACCTCGGTGAGGCGTCCGGCCAGGGAGGACAGGTTCCAGGTCCGGGCGGGCATGTCGGCGGAACGCGGCGTCCGGCTCCGGGTCTTCTGGGCGGAAGCGTTCATGCCAGGTAGCGCCTCACCTCCACCACCTTGCCCAGGATGGCGCACTCGTCGGCCCTTGGAACGATCGGCGCGAAGGCCGGGTTCGCCGGGTGCAGCTCGATCCGGTTCCGGCCGAGGCGCAGCGTCTTGACGGTGGCCTCGTCGCCCACCCGGGCCACGACGATGTCGCCCGAGGCGGCCCGCGCCTGCTGCCTCACGATGACGACATCGCCCGGAAGGATGCCAGCTCCGGTCATGCTCTCCCCCTGGACCCGGAGCCCGAACATCTCTGCCGAGCCCCGCGACTGGACCGGGATGTACCCCTCGCATGCCTCGATGGCCTCGCGGAGCCCGCCGGCCTGCACCCGTCCCAGCAAGGGAACGAACAGGGTGCCCGGCTCCCGGGGCAGGCGGTAGCCCCGCGCCTGGCCCCGCGCCTTCGCCAGGCGTCCCTCCGCCACCAGGCGCTCGAGATGCTGCCGGGCGGTCTGGACCGCCTTGAACCGGAACGCCTCCTGGACCTCGCGGACCGTGGGGGGCAGGTCCTCGATGATCCGTCTGCGAACGAACCGGTAAACCTTTTCCCGGGTCTCTCCCGGCGGGGTGAACGGCGACATGGGAAACGTGTATAACAGACTTTTGTCTGTTATTCAACGGCCGTTTCGACCCCGGCGATCCCGCGGAATGTTTTCCCGCTGAACGCGGCGGCGGGCTGGTGGTGGGCCGGCCCGGCCGCGGTGATCCGATGGCGCCCGTCATCGGCCGGGAGGGCGTCCGGGCGCTTCGCGGGCGCACGGCGTGCGCCGACTGCGCCGCCCCGCTCCCGCGCTGATTCCGCGGCTCGGGGAACGGCCGCTCTCGAAACACCCTCCCGGATTGCCGGGCCTTTCAGACGATCACGACGTCCTCATGGCCCGGCGCGCTGCGAAACCCGCCGCCGTCAACTGGCCGGCGCGCAGGTCCTCTTGTACATCCACAGCGAGAGGACGGCGATGATGCCGGCATACAGAGCGATGCTCACCTGGTCCACGATGGCGTCCAGGGAAGCGCCGATCGCCGGAATGGCGCTCAAGACGTTCGCGCTGGCGGCGACGCCCACCGCCAGGGTCAGGACCAGATAGGCCACGGCGTCATCCGGGGAGACTGTCGTCGCGGCATAGGCCAGGCCGAGAATGACCAGAATGATGGGGAGGAAGGTACCGGGGATGGCGTCGGGAGCCAAACCCTGAATCAAACTCACCAATAGCAGTAGTCCGAGAAGTATCCGTGTCGTCATTGGGACCCCTTCCGATTCGCGTCATGTTCGAATCGCGATGCAAGTCATGTTTCGCTTGAGCTGGCGCATGCGTCAGCCATGCCTGATTCGAGAGTCTCCAGGCCGGTATCGTCGCGGGGCCCTTCTCGGCGTGTGCACGGCGCAGCGCTTCGATGGCGCTGGCTTCGGGAATCGGCCGTGCCGGCGACGGATCGGGATGCGGCGTGACCAGGACCTCGAACGGGGTGGTCGCCTGGGTTGGCGACAGCCGAAGCTCCGAGAAGAACCCGCCGGCGTGGTCCGCCGACTCGGGTTCAACGCGGACACCGATCAATGCAGTCTGGGCCATGAGGGCCTCGGATGCTTCGGATGGAGCCTATTGTGCCAGTTCCGTACGGCAGTGCAAGGTTTTTCGTTACATTTCTGTTACACGACTGTGCAGGCTGACAACGCCGTGGATCGCACTGCCGCTCAGGCGCATCGGAATCGGAAGAGAGTGCGGTTGGACTCGCCCGATTACGGGGGCTATCATGACGTCAGACCGTGCGATTCGGTGTTGCCGGTCCACACTATCGAGTTTTCGAAAAGGAGCCCCATGACCCGATTCAAGCTTGTGTCCTTTCTCCTGGCCCTCGCATTGACGGCGAGCCTGCCCGTCATGGCCCAGAGAGGCCGTGGGGGACGGGGCGCGCCGCCGCCTGTCCCGCAGGCCATGCAGGACGTGGCGAACGCCATCGCCGCGGCGATCAACGCTCAGGACGGAGACGCCCTGACGGCGATGCTCGCGGACGGCGCCGTGTTCCTCGACGAGGATGGGCATGCGCTGCCGGCCACCGCGTGGATCGGACGGGTGACCGGCGAGGGCGAGGGCGTCGAGATATCGGGCATGCGCGGCGAGGTCCTGGACGACACGGGTTGGGTGTCGTTCAACTTCGAGTTCGTGTCCATGTACCAGGGCAACGCGGTGACCATTCCCGGAACGGCCAGCATCGTCGTCCAGAACACCGGCGGAAACTGGATGATCCACATGGTGCACAGCGCGTTCGAGCAACATCTCTCGGACATGCTCGCCGCGCGGCAGAACCCGTAACCGGGCGCGGGGGGGGCGCGATCCGCGCGCGGGTGGGTCATCGCGTCGCGCGCCTTCAGCCCGCGTGGAAGCGGCGCACGGGGACAGCGCGAAAGCGTGGGCGTTCGGCGGGAGAGTGGCCGGCGCGGCCTCTCGGAGAGGTCGTGGACGGTCCGGTGGTGTCTCGTTCACATACCGGTGGTTGGCGCTGCGGTCGGGACGCTGTCTACCGCAGCCGGCCGGCGATACCTTCGAGTGTCTCGGCCAGCGCGATGAGCCGGCTTCGCGTGACGCCTGTCCGATCCTCGACCTCACCTGTCAAGGCCTCGGCCAGCGTCTCGAGCGCCGCCGCCGTGTCCGGCGCGGTTGTGCCGCCGGACAGCGCGTCTTCGGAGCCGTCCAGGGCCGCGGTCAGCGCGTCCGCCCGCTCGGGTGAAACGGCGTCGGTCCGGCGGAGCTGGTCCAGGTAGGCGCGCGCGACGACCGGCTCGTCCGGCCAGAGGTGGCGCGTCTGCATCTGGGGGTTGAACACCGCGTCGGGCGCACGGAGCGACGCGGCGGCGATCTCGTTCTCCGTCAGGTGCTCGCTGGGCGTCAGGGCCAGCACGTCCAGGCCGCGCGCGATCTCGGTGCCGTAGATCAGGCCCCCGAACCAGTACGCGGACCAGTAGCCGCCCATGACCATCTCCTCCTCATGGAGCGGGCCCCGGTCGAAGAACGCGATCTCGACCGGGTTGGCCGAGTCGGTGAAATCCATGACCGAGATGCCGCCCTGATACCATGCCTGGACGAAGATGTCGCGTCCCGGCACGGGCACGAGCGAGCCGTTGTGCGCCACGCAGTTCTCCTCGGCGCTCTGAGGCGCCGGCAGCTTGTAGTGGCTCCGGAACTGCATCCGTCCGTCGACGATGTCGTAGATGGCGTTCGCGCCCCAGTTCCGGGGATCCGCGGCGCGGCAGCGCGGCCGTCCGCCGCCGCCCCACTCGTCGGTGAAGAGCACCTTCGTCCCGTCGTTGTTGAACGTGGCCGAGTGCCAGTAGGCGAACCCGGGGTCGACCACCTCGTCCACGCGGACCGGGTTCGCCGGGTCGCGGATGTCCAGCAGGATCCCGTTGCCCCCGCACGCCCCGGCGGCGAGTCCGATCCCGGGGAACGCGGTGATGTCGTGGCAGTCGTCGGTGACGCTGGTGGACTGCGTTCCGTCGCCGTGGTCGCCGCCCTCCCAGAGCCCCGCGATGACGCCGGATTCCGGGTCCGAGAAGATTCGGGGCCGGCTCACGATTCGGGCCTCCTCGGGCCGCGCCATCGGGATCCGGACCACGTCGATGCTGTAGAGCGCCGTTTCGGGGTCCTCGAACGGCGAATCGCCCGAGCAGCCTTCCAGCTCCTCGGACGGACGCACCGAGCTGGTTCCCGACACGTAGACGTACAGGTTGCCGTCGGCGTCGGGCTCCCCGACCACCGAGTGCGTGTGCGACCCGCGGCAGGTCTGGACCGCGCCCACCTGGCGCGGCGCGCGGAGATCGCTGATGTCGAAGATCCGGATTCCCCGGAACCGTTCCTCGCTGGCGGGCGCCGATACCCCTTGCAGGCCGCAGTCGAGCCGCCCCCGGGTCTGCTCGACGGAATAGATCAGCAGGTTCCCCACGACCGACACGTCGCCCTGCCCGCCCGGGCACACCACCGAACCCAGCAGCTCGGGCGAGCGCGGGAAGCCGATGTTGTACATGTTGAAGCCGTGGTAGTTGCCGGCGATCAGGACGTCTCCGGCGAACGCCATGTCGGTGTTGCCGAAGTTCAGCAGGCTGGGCCGCGGCTCGCGGTTCCCGGGGCCCCGCGCGTCCTCGCCTTCGTCCTCCGCGTCCGGGTTCGGCAGTCCCTCGGGGTTCTCCGGATCGAAGAAACCGGCCGGCTTGGGCAGCGCCACGACGAGCTCCATGTTCGACGCGGCCTGCCCGGCGTTGGCGTAACCCGCGTCGAGGTTGACGCGCGGGTCCGGCGAGAGCCCCTCCAGCATGGCCGTCATCCGCTCGATCTCGGCGCGCTGGTCCGACCGGATGTCCGACGTGAAGCCGAACAGCACCGAGTCCTGGGCCGACCCCCGTTGGCGCAGCAGGTTCTCCACCATCGTGAGGGCGCCCTCGTGGTGCTCGATCATGAGATCCAGGAACAACGCGTCGAACTCGAAGCCCGAGGCCTGTTCCAGTTGCTCCATCTCCTCGTCGGTCAGCATGCCGGGCATGCGTTCGAACCCGGGCGCGTGATGCGCGTCCACCGGGGTGACGTCGAGCCCGCGGTCGCGGAGCCAATCCTGCATCATCGCGATCTCGTCTTCCTGGGACAGCTCGATACGCCCGGCGAGCAGCCGCATCGTCTGGCGGTCGGTGCGGTCCTCGACCAGCGCGGTCATCTCCAGCGCCTGCGCGTGGTGGGGGATCATGCCCTGCATGAACCGCACGTCGGCGTCGGTCACCTGGATGGCGGCCAGGTCGGCCGCGTCCTCGGCCGAGATCGTGCGGCTGGGCTCGCCCGGGGCGCCGGGTTGAATGATGGGCGCCTGGGCCGGACCATGGGCGGCGGCCAGGAGCGTCAGCGTCAGGGCGCCGGCCGTCAGGCGGGCCGGCGCGCGGAAGAGCGTGGGCAGCACGTCAGTCATGCGGTTCTCTCCGGACGGAAAATTCGATTCGCTTTCGAGGCGCCCATTGTATCGCGCGGGCGCGCGTTTCGCGCCTCGTCCGAGTTCGTCATTCCGGTTCACGCCGCGCGCCGCGCCGAATCCACTTCGCCGGCGCGTTGACGCTTGTGGGGGCCTTCGTACGCGTCATGGTCCGTTTCCTCACCGTCGTCCACGTAGATCATCACTCATCCCGGTTCCTGAAATACAGCGAATCGGGCGTGCGGCGGCACGGGACGTACGCGGCGAGAGAACTGCCGATCTCAACCACAAGCGAAAACAGCGTACGATTCGAACGATAATGAGACGCGAAACCGACGCGTTCCATCACGGGCGCCGAACGGCATACCGCGGAGCCGGAACACAACGATGCCGAGATTCAAAGTTCTCCTGATCCCGACGATGCTCCTCGTCGTTGCTTCCTGTTCGTCGGGAACTCCAGTGGACTCTCCCGCTCGGACACTGGAGGTACAGCCGGGGGATATCGGACCCTTCGATGCCGACGTGGTCCAGCCTCTTCTGACCGAATTCGGAGTGCCCGGCGTCAGCATCGCCGTCGTCCGCGACTTCGATATCGCCTGGGTTGCGGCCTACGGCCTGGCCGATACCGAGGCGGCGCAGCCGGTCACGACCGAGACCCTGTTCCAGGCGGGGTCGATCGGCAAGCCCGTCGCCGCCATGGCGTCGCTTCGCGCGGTCCAGGAGGGCTATTTCGGGCTGGACCAGGAAATCAACACGATTCTCACCTCGTGGACGCTGCCCTACGGGGAGTTCGACGGACACGCGGTCACGCCGCGCGCGTTGATGAGCCACACCTCGGGCACGGGCGACGGCTTCGGGTTTCCCGGCTACCCGCCGGACGCGCCGCTTCCGACCGTCGTCGAGATACTGGACGGCCGGCCGCCGGCCAACATGCGGTCGGTGCGTCTCGAACGGCCCCCGTCGACCGCGTTCGAGTACTCCGGCGGCGGTGTCGTGATGCAGCGACTCGCTCTGACCGACGCCGTCGGTCTTCCGTTCGAGCGGGTCACCGAGGACTGGATCTTCGGTCCCTTGGAGATGGGCAACAGCACCTTCCGGCAGCCCTTGCCGGCCGACCGCGAGGATCAGGCCGCCAAGGCGAACGGCGGCCGCGGATCGGACCCGTGGCGCGTGTATCCCGAACTGGGGCTCTGGACGACACCGACGGATCTCGCCCGTTTCGTGATCGAGGTGCAGAAGTCGCTGCGCGGCGAGTCGAATCGCGTTCTGACTCGGGCCATGACGCAGGAAATGGTCACGCCGGTGGGCGTCGGACCGTATGCGGTCGGGTTCGCCGTCAGAAACGCCGGCGAAGGCTGGTACTTCGAACACGGCGGGGACAACGACGGTTTTCGGTCCACCCTGATCGCCCACCGTTCGAAGGGCTACGGGCTGGTCATCATGGCCAACACCAACCGCGCCGGGGAGTTGATCGACATCCTGGCGGAGACCATTCAGAGAGCGCACGGATGGGACATGTTCGACGATCCGGTCCAACGCGGCTACGGTCCGAGCTCGTTGGGCGAAACGGCCGGGTGGTTGCTGCGGTCCTGGGAACTGCTGCCTCTGTGGCTGGAACGGTTTCGAAGCTAGAATCCGGATCGCCTGAACGGTGACCATCGACCTGGCCAACGTATTCCCGTACCTGCTGCTGTGGTCGGCGGTGGGGCTGGCCATGTTCTCGCGCGTCCGTTGGGGCTGGCCGATCCCGGCAGGTCTGTCCGTCGCCGCGGCCGTTGCCGCCGGCATCGTCGAGTCGGCGGGGCTCGTCGTGATCGCCGTCTTGTCGGGAGCCTGTGTCGTGGCAGCGAGGCCGACGCTGTCTCGGGTCGCGCGCGCCGCGGCATGGGGCGTGCTCGCGATTTCGGGCGCGGCCCTCTTCACCCACCAGGCGCCGTGGGTCCACAACGCCCTCGCCGTCGACGCCGCGGTCCTGTCGCCGGCGGCGGCGCCGTACACGCTCTACTGGAACTACGACAAGGGACTGGTGGGCCTGTTGCTGTACGCCCTGTGCGTCCAGCCGCAGCCAAGACCGGCGTGGCGCCGCACGATCGCGGTGACCGCGGCGGCCGCTGTCCTGACCCCCGCCTTGCTGATCGCGCCCGCCCTGGCCATGGGGTACGTGGCCTGGGATCCGAAGTGGCCGGCCATCCTGGTCGTGTGGATTCCGGCCAATCTCCTCGTCACCTGCCTGGCCGAGGAGACCGTCTTCCGCGGGCTCCTGCAGCGGCATCTTTCAAGGGCGTTGAGCGCGAAGGTTCCCGCGGCCGGCCTCGTGGCGCTGTCGGTCGCGGCCGCGGCGTTCGGGCTGGCGCACGCGGCCGGCGGCGCGCAATACGTCGTCCTGGCCGCGCTGGCCGGCATCGGCTACGGCGCGGCCTACCACCTGACGCGGCGTGTCGAAGCCGGCATGCTCGTGCACTTCAGCGTGAACCTGGCGCACTTGACGTTGTTCACATACCCGTTCGTCGCGTCGGGCTGACGGACTATCCCGTTCGAAACATCCCCACCGGAACCTGCACGCTATTGACCCGGGATCGCGATCGATTGTATATATATTGGGAACATTTTAAAATATATTGTTATGGGAACACTTGAATCGCATCATGCGGATCATCAGCAAGAGGCCGCTTCGGGAGTTCTGGGAACGGTATGCGGACGCCGAGGGACCGCTGCTTGGCTGGTATCGCGAGGTCGAGAAGGAGGAATGGGCAACGCCGGTCGACGTGAAGGCGAAATACCCCAGCGCGAGCATCATTGGCGACAACCGGGTGATCTTCAACATCCGCGGCAATACGTATCGGGTGGTTGTGAAGATCAACTACCCGGGACGGATCGTCTATGTGCGCTTCGTGGGAACGCACGCGGAGTACGACCGCATCGATGCGCGGGAGGTGTGACATGAGCGGTGTAACGATCAACCCGATTCGGACCGAGAAGGACTATGGACGCGCGCTGGCGCGGATCGACGCGTTGATGGACGCTACGCCCGGCACCCCGGAGTTCGACGAACTCGACGTCCTGGCGGATCTGGTCGAGGTCTACGAGAGCCGGCACGAGCCGATGGGTTATCCCACGCCTCTCGCCGCGATCGAGTTCCGTATGGAACAGGGAAACCTCCGGCCGCGCGATCTCGTTCCATGCATCGGCAGCCGTGCGAAGG
Organism: Acidobacteriota bacterium; assembly: GCA_022821145.1. Taxonomy (GTDB): domain Bacteria; phylum Acidobacteriota; class Terriglobia; order 20CM-2-55-15; family 20CM-2-55-15; genus JAJEDW01. The sequence goes on along the minus strand of JAJEEE010000023.1, from coordinate 3,013 downwards.
TATCCGAGGTGCTGTCCGGCCGGCGCGCCATAACCATGCCCATGGCGCGCGCACTACATCACCACCTCGGAATCCCGGCGGACGTGCTGTTGCGGGGATCTGAAATGGAGCCCGACGACCCATTGGCCGGCATTGAGTGGCGCCGGTTCCCCCTTCGGGCCATGGCCAAGCGCGGCTGGATTCCGGCTGCGCGTAACTTGGCGGACAACGCCGAGGCGCTGATGCACGGCCTGATCGAGCGCGCCGGCGGACGCGCCGTCGCCGTCGCCGCTCTGTATCGAAAGAACGACCACATGCGCGCCAACGCCAAGACGGATCCGTACGCCCTCAAGGCGTGGTGTTGGCAGGTCCTGGCGACGGCGAACCAGAATAGGCCGCGTGCGCGCTACACGCGGGGCACCGTGACGCCGAGTTTCCTCGATAAAGTAGCGCGACTCAGCGAGTTCGAAGACGGACCGAAACGGGCAAGGAAGCTGCTGGCCCGACATGGCATCGTGCTGGTGATCGTCGAGCATCTTCCCAAGACCTACCTGGACGGCGCGGCGCTCCGGCTGGGCGACGGCCGACCCGTGATCGGACTGACGTTGCGCTATGACCGGATCGACAATTTCTGGTTCTGCCTGTTGCACGAACTGGCACACGTGGGTCTCCACATGGACGCGGATGAAGGCGACGCGTTTGTCGACGACCAGACGCTGCGTAGTGTCGAGGGCCGTCCGGACGACCCGCGGGAGGCGCAGGCCGACGAATGGGCTGAGGAAGCGCTTGTGCCGCGCTCGGCTTGGGACACGAGTTCCGTCCGTGAGCGTGCGACGCCCACGGCGGTCATGAGTTTTGCACGGCAGTTGCAGGTCCACCCCGCCGTCGTCGCTGGAAGGATCCGGTACGAGCGGAAGAACTATCGCCTGTTGTCACAGTTCGTCGGCGCGGGCGAGATCCGGCAGCAACTCGGCCACCGCGGCGCACGCTGACCATGTTCGAACCGACCGAGGATCAGCAACTGGTGGCGCGGACCGTTCGCGAGTTCGTCGAGCGGGACGTCATGCCCGTGGCCGCCGAGATGGAGCACCGCGACGAGTACCCGCACGCGCTGGTCGAGACCATGAAGGAACTCGGGCTGTTCGGCCTCAACGTTCCGGAAGCGTACGGCGGCAGCGCGATCGACTATACGGCGTTCGCGATGGTCTTCGAGGAACTGTCGCGCGGGTGGATGGGCCTGGCGGGCGTGATCGGAACGCATTCCGTGTTGTGCGACGTGTTGACCCGTTTCGGAACCGAGGACCAGAAACGGCGGTTCCTGCCGGGCCTGGCCCGCGGCGAGCCGCGCGGCGGCATCTGTCTCTCGGAGCCGAACGCGGGGACCGACCTGCAGGCCATCGCGACCGTCGCCCGCCGCGACGGCGACGGCTACCGCGTGACGGGATCGAAGATGTGGGTCACCAACGGACGGTATGGGCAGGTCTTCCTGTTGCTGGCGAAAACGGATCCCGATGCCGAGCCGGCGCACCGCGGCATGGGCGCGTTCGTCGTCGAGAAAGGGGAGCCCGGACTCACCGTGGGCCGCGACATCGGCAAGGTGGGGTACAAGACCGTGGAGACCGTGGACCTGCACTTCGAGGACTTTCCCGTGCCGGCGGCCAACCTCATCGGCGGCGTCGAGGGCGAGGGGTTCAAGCAGGTGATGACGGGCCTGGAGGCGGAGCGGCTCAACATCGCCGCGCGCGGACTGGGCGTGGCGCGCGCGGCGTTCGAAGAGGCCATCCGGTACGCGCAGCAGCGCCGAACGTTCGGCAAGCCGATCGCCCAGCACCAGACGATCCAGGCCAAGCTGGCCGAGATGGCGACGCGGATCGAGGCCTCGCGCCTGCTCGTCTACTCGGCGTCGGCGAAGAAGGACCGCCGCGAGCGATGCGACCTGGAAGCGGGCATGGCGAAGCTGTTCGCAACCGAGACGGCGTCGGAAGTCTCGCTGGAGGCCATGCGGATCCTGGGCGGGAACGGCTTCTCGACGGACTTTCCCGTCGAGCGGCACTATCGGGACGCGCCGCTGCTCCTGATCGGGGGCGGCACGAACGAGCTGCAACGGCTGATCATCGCGCGTCAGTTGCTCGAGAAGCACGCGATCGATTGAGCCGGCCCCAAACGGCGGGCGCCTGTTTCGCCGGCGGTCTCAGACGTCTCCGTACGCCCCGGCCAGCACGACGACGTAGCCGTCGGGGTCGCGCAGCCAGCACTCGCGGTGGTTCGCGTTCGTGTTGACGTGGGGTTCTTCCAGGATCTCGGCGCCAAGCGTCCGGGCTCTCGCGATGGCGTCGTCGAACGCGTCGGTCTGAAACCACAGCAGCACGCCGTTGCCGTACGGCTTCGACTCCGGGTTCCCCAGGAAGGCATGCCCGTCGGCTTCCCACAGGTGGAGTTGGAGGACCATGCGGTCGCCGTGCATCAACTGCTCGTATTCCTTCCCGCCGTGTCCGCTGCGGCATCCCAGGAGCCGCTGATACCACAGGCTGCTCGCCTCGACGTCCTTGACCGCGATCATCGGTTGGGGAACCATCGGTCGCCTCCCTGGCGGTTCGGATGGAGCACTCCGCGAGTTCGATCGCTTACGCGCCGTCCGCCGTCAACGCATCGACATTCGCCGCAAGGAAATCCCGAACCGACGTCGGCGCCCGGCCGCCGAGCGTTTCGACGCTCGATGTCCGGAGGGCGTGGCAGCCCTCGGCGGCGGCCACGTCGAAGGCGACCAGGGCGTCGGCCATGAACGTCGGCACGCCGGCGCCGATCATGCCGTCCCGCAGCCCGTCGGGCGGAACCGGGACGTGGACTACCCGTCGGCCCGTCAGCTCGCTGACGATGGCGGCGATCGCATCCTGCGTCAACGGCTCCGGACCGACGATGTGGTGTATGGCGTGGCCCGTGGCCGACGCCAGCGCGCCCGCGGCCGCCCGCGCGCAGTCCTCGCGCGTGACATAGTTGCGGGCGCCGCCGCCGGTCGCCGTGTGAAGCTGGCCCG
>JAJEEE010000007.1 GCA_022821145.1 Acidobacteriota bacterium | reverse complement strand
AGCATCCCGATGAACTGACTCCAACTCGGAAATCCCCGCGCGTGCCGCTCCGCCCCGTGCTCGGAAACCGCCTGCTCGAACTCCGTCCGCGGAAATAGTTGGAGCAACTGCGAAAAAATGCTGGAAAATCTCTGCATGGTTGAGCCCTCCTCTTCGGTTCGGTCTTTCTTGTCGAAAAACCAATCCTACGAGGTCGGGCTCAACCTCTCAATCCTCTCTCCATTCCGCAGAATCTAATTTGGACAGTTATGATATCGGATGTGACGTCCAGCACCCACAGGTCCCGCTCGTAGCGGGCGTAGTAGTCGGCGGCGGCGGCGAGGTACGCGTCGTCGAAGCTGAGAAGATCGACGGCCGGCGCTCGCAGGCGGTTGTACCACCAGACGGCGAACGCATCGCGTTCGGCCAGTTCGTAGAAACCCTGCAGGATGGCTTCTTCCAACGTATTGCCCGCGGCGCAGCCGTTGGAATCGGCGATCAGGTCCGCCGGGCCGCGCTCCTCGGCCGGCATGCTGTAGAGCATCGACGTGGGCAGATAGCGATGCCGGCGTTCCGTGAACGACCACACCGGCGTCCAATCGATTTCGGCGTCGGGGTCGTGTCGCGCCGGAACGATGTTGTACGGGTGGCCCTTCGCGTTGATGCTCTTGGCGTTGTCGAGCTGATAGTCGCTGAACAACTGCGCATCGTTGGGGTGAATCGCCTCGTCGTTCCCGGCGAAGTCGATGAATCGCCTGCGAATACGGATCTCGTCTCCGCAACGAGCGCCCGAATAGCGTTCGACCGCCTCGCAGAGCGCGCTGACCTCGGATTGCTCTCGGGTGCTGCCCTTTCCCGCGCTCTTGCTGCGCAGACTGCGCCTGAGCGAACTCAAGGTCCGGCTTCGCATGCCGAGATTCGCTCCAGCCCAATGGACATGCAGCCAGGAATCGGTCTCGTCGGTCGTGCGGGACAGCCACGTTGCAACACCGCTGATCGGACTGACCAAGTGGCGGTATCGCGCCAAGGTGACTTCCGGCGCCACCGTGCGGTTGTGATGGGTCTTGGGACTCGCGTTCAGACGCAGAGGAACCGGACCTCGATCCGGCCGACGCATCGCTTCGTCGCCACAGGCGGGGCACTGCGGCCGGCGCATCACGCGATGGTGCGAACTATCGAACGTGCCGACGTTCATCGCGATCGCCTGTTCGTGAATCGGGGCCGCTCGATCCAGCACCAGCCACTTGACGATCTCCGCCGCGATCAGGCCGTACAGGGCGTCCAGCACCGTGGGCTGACTCGCGAACGGCTCGAACGCCGCCTCCTCACCGGCAACATTGCGCAGAAAACCGTGAACTTCCTGATGGCCGCGAAGGCGGTGAGCCAGACACTCCCAGCAGGGTCCCCTCTCACCCGCGCGAAATATGGGGCCGAACAGCGCCTCCATGCCGCGCGGCCGCACCAGCGTCCACGGCGCCGCGGCCTCGAGATGGCGCCGATTCACTTCCGAGTGCTCTGCTTCCAGGTAGTCGCCGCAGACGATGACGGTGAGTCGGGGATCGTCCCCGCCGATACCGGCGCCGCACTCTTCGAGATGCCGGATCAACCGGCGGTCGTCGTTGCCGACCGCGATACGCGATTCCGCGAGCCGTCGTTCGGCCCAGCGCGGCGACGCACCGACCGAGGACCAATAGGCCGCACGGCGTCGATCCATGCCGTGATCGGCGGAGACGACGTAGCCCTTGGCGGAAAACGAAGCGATGGCCGCAAGAACGTCGTTGTCCGCATGGGCGCCTTCCAGGGCCGCGACAATCTCATCCAGCGTATGCCGACCGTCGAGCAGCGGCAGCAGGCGGGAGTTCATCTCGCCGTGCAGTAGGGTGTTGAACGATTCGGAAACCAGCAGCGTCTGCCGTTCGCCGACAGCGTGGAATTCGAGGTGCGGCGTCAGCGCCGGAAGCCCAACGAGGCCCTGGTCCTCGGGGGTCGTCTTGATCAGTATCCCGCGTCGGCGATCCGTGTCCGTCTGGGATGTCATCTGGGATGTCCGTGTCGGATCCGCCGACACGTCTCACGCGCGCGCGCGGAGCATGTCGATCTCGGCGGCCGCGCGGGACGCCGTGTCGGCAACCGCCGACTCCAGCGCGTCGAAGTCGTCGTGCCCGCAAGCGGTGGCCACAAGAGACTTGACCTTCGGCCCGGCGGAGGTCGCGTCGAACCCCTCGTCACCGATGAGGGCCGTGATACCCTGCAAATCCCGCCACATGGCCGCGGCTCGAGCCGGCGGTTCGGCGCCGGCGCCATCGAGCACCGATCGAGCGGTCGGAGCCGGGTCGTCCACGCCGGCTCCGGCGCCAGTCAACTGCAGGAATCGCGCGGCCCTCTCGACGTCGTCCAGCCCGCCGCGCATACGCGCATACCTCGACACGCCCGGATCGGCGGGGTCTTCGAGCGCCTTGCGCAACCTGTCCATCAGAGACTCGTTCGCTCCGCACGCGGCCAGGGCTGCGCGCCGTGCTTCGCCGAAGCGGCGGCCAATTTCGGAATCCCCGCACTCGAACACGCAGCGCGCGCGGGTGAGGGCGGGGATTTCACCGGAGGCCGCACTCCCGCAACGTTCGGCCAGTTCGGCGAGCGGCAACGCGAGAAGCGAACCGGCGTCACGCCGGATCGGGGAGAACAACAGACTGTCCTGCGACAAGTCGGTCAGGGCTTGGCGGAAACGCCGACACAGACGTTCGCCTTCGCTGAGCCGCCAGCCGTCGTGGACGAACAGAGTATCGATTCGAACGCCTGGATACGCTTCCCGGCTGGCGAGGTCGCCCAGGAATACGACAGCCACCCCGCACCCGCGCAATGAGCCGACCCGATCGACGAAATCCGCGACCACGGCGGCAAGCACGGTCGAAATCGACGCCTCGGCGAGATTGGAAAGCGCGGTTGTCGCCTCGCTCGGCGAGAGGTTCGCGCGCACCACGTGCATGCCGATCTGAAAAGCCTTGTCGTTCGACCAGTTCCGCACGATTTCAGCGCTGTCCTTCGCATCCGCCGTCGGCAGTTCGGCGATCCGGTCCGTCATTTCCTGGACGCCCATCTCGTGCGCCCAGTAGAGTCTCGCAAGCCCGCGCCGCGCGATCGATTCGTATTCCGGGTCCGGTCCGAATCCTTGTGGAAGGTCGAGATCGGTGAACTCACGGTCCTGCAGGTTGTCAAGGAGCTCCGGATGGCGTTCGATCGATCGGGCGAGCCGCGGGGCGGCGCCGAAGATCTCGGTGATCGCCTCGAATGCGTCGGGCCGCGCCGCGCAGATCGGGCTGTCGTAGGCGCTCCAGTCATCGATCTCCGGATAGAAATGTTTGCGCCATCGATCGACCAGAGGATCCATCTTCTTGAACCAGCGCTTCGGCCGCAGCACGATGTTCATCATGTCGCCGTAGGTTCCCGGCAATTCCGGCGATTCATCGGCCCCGTGAACCTGGAGCAGCGGATAGTGGCGGGACGCCACGGCGTGATGGTCCGCGTGGCGCTGCATGTTGAAGAACATCCAGTTGCTGAACTTCCAGTCGGCGTCCCAGGAATGGCGCGGCATCACCTTTTCCCACCGCCCGTTCGGAAGACGAACGCGGCGCAGACCGTAGTGCTGAAAATAGTTGCTGATCTTCATGGAAAAGACGCAGCTGAGTCCGAGGAACGCGAAAACCGGAACCGCCAGGATACCGCTCATCCACAACACGAGTCCGTACCAGAACGCGACAGCGATACCGTAGCGCCAAAATGGATTACTGTAATGCCATACCGGTAGTCGCCGCCGGGCGAGGCGTTCGCGGACCGCTGTCCAGGAATTGGTCAGGTTGCTTGCAACCTCCCTGGGGAAGTACCTCCAGAAACTCTCTCCCTTCGGAGCGGATCCCACGTCGTGCGGCGTTCCGACCTTGGCATGGTGGACGTAGACATGCTCCGTGGCGTATTGGGGATAGGATGCGGAAGCGAGGAGGAATTCGCCGATCCGCCTCTCCCACGTGGAACGTCGATGAATCAGCTCGTGCCCGACTACGAACACCGCCTGCGCTTCCATGGTCAGGATGAACACCAGGAGCACGTCTTCCCAGACGGCGAGCCGATTCGCGACCAGGATTTGCCACATGCCGAAAATCAGTGTCGGCGGCCACAGAAACGCCCATGTCCAGACCGGGAGATTGTGCCATATCAGGCGGCGTTCCGGCGTATTCTCCGGGTCCATATTGCGTCCGTCGGCGCCCAGCGCGCGGTCCAGCGGCGCCGGGGTGCTCATGAAGAGAAACGCAGGCAACAGCCACCAGCCGCCGTAGATGGCGGCGAGCCAGATCAACGGGAAAATTCCCAGTGGCAGGCAGTGCGGAAGAGCGTTGAGAATCGACGGCTCGATGTGCGGCGTGACGTCAGCCTTGTTGGGGCCTATGCCACCTCCGACGGCTATATCGCGCGGCATGGCAGCTTCTCGGACTGGACGGTGGATTCTCTACACCGCGCTCATGCTACCACCGCGTATCGCGGCCTGCAAACCCTTCAGGCGCGCGATGGCTCGGCCAGGCGCACCAGAGCTTCAATGCAAAACGCGGAGGTCACGGCTTCGGAGCCATGTCCGATCTGCCCCACCGCGCCCCACTTCAACGACTGGTCGCCAAACGCGAGAAGCTCCGGCCAACTGCCGTCGTGACGCTGCGAATCCATGAGCGACTCCAGTTGTAGCTTCGCGTCGATGCTTTCGATTCTTCCGACGTTATACAGCGCCGACACTGCCTGAGCGGTCTGAAGGATGTTGTCGAATCCACGCTGCGCGTTGCGCATGCTCATGATGCGTTCCGCGATTATCGGGCGGAGTCGATCGAGCGCGGGCCGAACGCGAGTCATGGCGCGTGCAATCGCATAGTAGATCGCGGCCGTGTCGGGATACCACTTGGACGAGCCCTCGAGGCGGTCCTCGGTAACCAATATTTCCAACCATCGTTGGGCGTTCTGGGTTTCCGGGTGGTCGCCCAGGTAAGCGATGACGTTCGCGTTCACTACGGGATCGGCCTCGATACGAAACGTCGACACGACATCGGGCTGGTCGTGGGCCAGCACCCAGGTCATGAAACGCCCCTCCTCGTCTCGGTTCGCCAGCAGCCGCGGTACATTCCTCCCCAGTAGAATCCAGGGGTGGCTTCCGATCGCAAGTGAACAGAGTGTAGTGCTGTCGAGATCCTGGGGTAGATGACGGTAGTAGCGCCAGAAACCGGGGAATTCGATGGTGTCGGCGATATACTCCCGGGTCGCGGCGCACATGGCTTTGGCGCGGGCGTCGCTGCAACTTTCCAGGGCCAGCATGCAGAGAGCCGAAACGAACGGAGGTCGTTCGAAATGCCTGGGAATGTCCGGGTTGGCCGTGTTGTACCGGATGCAGCGCCAGGCTCCGTGGGCGTCGATAGCGGATTCCAGGAAGTCGAGACCGCGGCCTATGCTTTCTTCGGCCGCTTTGGCCAGTGTTTCGCGCGTCATCGCACCCGCTCGGGCCGCGCTCTTTCCGGGAGATGGCGGACGAGGCGGCGGCGCGGGATCGTACATCGTCTTCTTCAGGAACTCGAGAGAGGCGGCGCCGGTCATCGCTTCCATCCGTTCTTCCTCGTTGAGCTTGCTCCGAGGCGGAAGCACGACGTGCATCGCGGTTTCGGTTTCCTCGTGCACGTGAATCTCATGGCCCTTGGCCAGCGTCACGCCGAATTCCCGCTCGATCGCATCTCGAGGGCTCGCGAGCAGGCGCGCGCGAAACTCGCCGTCTTCACCGGCTCGCGAGAGGAGTCGTTGTGTCGCGTTGATGGGTTCGTTCATGCGTCCCCTGTCGTGCCGCAGGACTCGGGCCTGGCGGCGAATCGTGGCCGCGGACATCGCCCGAAGTCGACGCGGGCCGCGGGCGGCCGAAGGAGGATCGCCGGTCAGGCGATCTGCTTACTGACGAGGTCCCGGAATACGCCGTCGATCTCCATGAGTTCCTTGAAGGATCCGCACTGTACAACCTTCCCGGCCTGCAACACGTAGATGCGGTCTGCCTGTTCCAGCGTGGACAAGCGGTGGGCGACGACGATCCGGGTCGTGGTCAGCGCGGTCAGGTTTCGCATGACCCTGGCCTGGCTTTCGTTGTCCAGCCAGTTGGTCGCCTCGTCGAACAGCATGATCCGCGGTGCCCCGATCACCGATCGGGCGATCGTGACGCGTTGACTCTCGCCGCCCGACAGTACGCCTCCACTGGTGCCGACCATGGTCATCATGCCCATGGGCATGCCCTTGATTTGGGTCTCGACGTCCGCGATCCGGACGGCCGACCATACGTCCTCGGCGGCCACTCCATCGTGGTGGCTGACCAGGTTGTCCCAGAGATCCTGGGGATGGAGTCCGACCGATTGCGGCACGGAACCGATTCTCCGTCGCACCTGTTTCAGGTTCAGGTGCCTCAGATCACGTCCGTCGTAGTACACGGCGCCGGCGGATGGCCGGTCGATTCCGAGCGCGAGCCGGAACAGCGTGCTCTTGCCCGCGCCGGACTCGCCGGCAATCGCGACGAATTCTCCCGGGCCGGCGCGTATCGTGACATCGTCGAGAATCAGAGGACCGTAGGGATCGTAGCGGAAGGAAACGTGATCGAAGAGAACGTCGCCGCCCAGATATTCGACCGGTTCTCCCTCAGCCTCGTTTTCAGGAACGGCGGCGAGCAATGGGCGCATCTGGTCGAACGCCGGGAGCATGGCGGCCACGGCGCCGAAGGATTCGCCGAGTCGAGCCACGGCGGATTGGAAGGCGATGAAGACAGCGTAGACGACGAGAAAATCGCCGACCGGGACATTCCCTTCGCCCACCGCCGCCACGGCGAAAAGCAGTATCCCGCCGGCGACGAAGGGAAGCGCGGCGCCGAAGGCCCGGGCATGCCCCTCGATCGCGCCCAGTTCGACCTCCGCGCGCTTCTGTTCTCGATAGTCTCGCGCCCAGACGGCGAAAGCCGACCCTTCCGCGTTTTCCACGCGCAGCTTGGCGATGCCGCCCACGATCTGGAACAGCCGGCCGGCGACGCGGCGCGTTGCGCCGATCATTCGGCCGTAAGGTGAAATCTGGCGCAAACCGATGGCCACGGTGATGAGCAGCGACGCCAGGCTGAAGACGAGCGCGGCGACCCCGAGGGTGGCGTTGTAGAAGAAGATGAGACCGAGAGCCGGAAGCAGAAAAACGATCGACAACAGGCCATCGGCGACGACTCCCTGCAAGCCGTCTCGAAGATTCTGGAATGTCATTCCCGACATGGCCAGGTCGCCCGATGGATGCCGGTGCAGAACGTCCGGCGGAAGGCGCATGAGGCGGTCCCAGAAAGCGGCTTCGACCCGCGACGCCGTGCGGCCCTCGAGCCGCATCATCGCCGTCGATTGGAGCAGGTGCAGCAGTGCGCCGAGCAGGCCGAACGCGGCCAGCGCCACGGCCACGGCATAGAGCGTTCCGGCGCTTCCGCCCTCCGCAATGTCGTTCGCGACGAATCCGAGCGCGACTGCGGGCAGCAGTTTGATCAGGCCGCCCGGGAGCCCGGAAACCACCATTCGCGCCAGATCCGCCCCCGATCCGCGCAGGGCGATACGCAGCAGGTCTGCCGGCTTCGCGCTCCCCGACGGCAACGCCCGATAGAACATCCAGGCTTCTTCGGCAAGCGCGCCGGCGCGCTGTGCCGTCATCCGAACGCTGCGCTTGCTGACCGGGTCGATTTCCCGGTAGCGCCCGAACACTCCCGGCAATAGCGCGACAGGCTGGCCGTCCTCGGCGCGGAACGCCAGCATCGCGTTGCTGTCGCTGCGCCACCAGTTGCCCTCCGCCCGGAAGCGTACGCGCCGTGCGCGTACGCCGGAAGCATCCAGAACGTCAACCAGACCGACGGGCGAATCGGATGGTCCCGAACGCGCCGGAATCTTGAAATCGATTCCCTGATACCGGCCGATGATGCCCAGGGCGTCCGCCAGAGCCGTGTCCTCGACAGCATCACCGTCGATCGGCAGGTCATAGATGTTGAAGAGTCGTTGCCGGGCCGCTTTTTCGGCCGTGCGGCGGCTGGTTGTCCGCGCGCGTTCGAGATTCGCATCATCGACCACTGCCAGCCGGCGGTTGAGGCGTTCCATGCCGAAAGCAACCGCATGAAAACAGGCGAGCGCCGGCAGCAGCGCACCCTGCTCCGCCAGCGTCTCGGTTGATTCCGCCGAGAGTGTCGCCTCGTCGAACAAGGTGAGCCAGCCGGTCCGCGTCAGGGGTATCACGGCTTGGTGCGGTTCGCCGGCCTCGGCAAGCTCCGACGGGTCGACCATATCCATGAACAGGCTCGCGCCGCTTGGAGGCTTCGATACCCACGCGACGCCTCGCCGTACGGACAGCGTACAGGGAGCCAGGGTCGGCGCGAGGCCGGGTTCGGCCAGCGCAGTCGGACGCGGGATGCGGCCTGCGAAACGCGAAAGCGTGTCCGTCATGGCCCTCAGCCACGTATCGATCTGTTCCGCCAGTTCCGCGGGATGGACTTCGGACAGCAGGGATGCCGGCAGTCGCTTCAGAAGCGTGCCCGGCGATCCCTTGGCAATCACGCTGAGCGTCGTGTCGCCGTCATCGTCTCGCTCGTCCGGTGCGACCCCCGGCAGCAACCGGCCCGATTCTCTACGGAGCAGATGCTGCGGGGCCGCCTGCTCCACCCCGTCCTTGACCTCGACCAGGAACAGATTCACTGCGCCCTGATCGATGAACCAGGCGCTGTACGGATCGTCGAGTTTCACCGGCAGGTTGCCGGCGCAAGGCACGGATGCGCCGGAACGAGCCGCCAGTTCGGCTATGGACGTGTATTGCGGCCGCGTGTTCCGCATCAGCCCGACTTGACCAGCTTGTAGTACGTGCCGTTCCTGTCCGCGATCAACTCGTCGTGGGCGCCGCGCTGCACTTCCACGCCTCCCTCCAGCACGATGATTTCGTCGCAATCCCGAACGGTGCTCAGCCGGTGCGCCACGATCAGGCAGGTGACGCCGCGACGCCGCAGGGCGTCATCGACGAATCCCTCGGTCGCCGCATCCAGGGCGCTGGTCGCCTCGTCCAGAATGAGCACCGTCGGATTGCCCACCAACGCGCGGGCGATTTCCAGCCGTTGCCGCTGACCGCCGCTGAAGTTCACCCCGCCTTCCTCGACACGGGTCGAGTATCCGTGCGGCCTGACGAGTATTTCGTCATGGATGCAGGCATCCCGCGTCGCAGCGACGATGGCGGTGTCCGGAACCGCCGGGTTCCACAAGGTGATGTTGTCGCGCAGGGATGCGGAAAAGAGCACGACCTCCTGATCCACCATCGAAATGGACCGCCGCAACACCTCTTCGGGAATCTCCTCGCGCGGATGCCCATCGAACAGGATTTCGCCCGACCAGGGTTGATAGATGCCTGAAACCAGGCGCGCCAGGGTCGACTTGCCGGAACCGCTGGGCCCGACCACGGCAACTCGCTGTCCCGGCTTGATCACGAGGTCGAAGTCCTTGATCAAGGGGGGGCGGCTCTTGTTGAAGCCGAAGGTGACGTTCCGCAGTTCGAGCTGGCCAGCGAGCTGGAGCCGGCCGTTGAACGTGGGGATCGACGCCGAGGCCGGACTTCGACGGTTGAAGACCGGGTCTTCAGCGGCCCTGGAAATGTCGTCCAACCGTTGCAGATCGGTTTCGAGCGCTTGGCGTCTGTCGGCGAACTCCAGGAATCGCCCGACCGGCGCCAGAAACATCTCGGCGAGGATATAGAACCCGACCAACGTCCCAAGGGTCATGCTTCCAGACGCGACCAGACTGCCCCCGACGCCCAGGACCGCCGCGGCGCGAAGCGCGGCGATCAGTCCCGGAAGCGCGGTATTGTAGGATCCCACTGCCGAATAGATCTGGCGCGCATGCAGCTCGCGCGCCTGCTGGCCGCTCCAGCGCGAGAAGAAACGGTCATCCGATCCCGTCATGCGCAGGTTCTCTGCATGACTCAACATCTGCATGCCGACGCCGATCAGCAATCCCTGTTCGCGTCTCATCGCCTGGCTTCGAACTGCCCGGAGGCCGTTCAGGAAGTGGGCCAGCGTTCCGTGAAGAATGCCCAGCGACACCACGATCAGCGTGAGCCGGACATCGTAGGTCAACATCGCGATGAGCAACACCGCACTCATCGCCATGTCGATCACGAGCACGAGAAACTGTTCCGTGAGATTCTTCGCGATTCTGTCGATGGACGAGACCCGATCGGTCAAGTCGCCGACCAGCCGGTGGTGGAAGAACTCCACCGGCAACCGCAACAACCGCGACAAGCCCCGGTTGAAGCCGGTCACCGATATCCGGATTGCCAGCCGCTTCAGGAACCGGTGCTTGAGTACGGACAGGATGTAGACCAGGGCGCCGCCGCCAAGCAAGGCTGCCGCCAATCCCTCCCAAGGCCCCCGGTTCTGCAGAACGTCGTCCACGAAGACGCTGAGAGCCGCGGGCACGACCAGTGACAGCAACGTCAACATCAGTCCGCAGGCGATCACCCAGTTCAGAAGATTCCATGAGCCATCGAGCAGGGCGTCCAGTTGCCCGAACAAACCGGGCGGCTGGCCGCCGGGTCGGAAATCGGCGCCCCGCTGAAATCGCAGCGCGATTCCGCTGTAGCCCTTCGTGAACTCTTCGACGGAAAGCGTGCGTCGCCCCGTGGACGGATCGTTCAGTTGGAAATGGCGGCCATCGAACCCTTCGAGAACGACGAAGTGGCTGAATTGCCAGAACAGGATCAGCGGCAATCCCAGCTTCTTCAGTTGTTCGGCGGGTACGCTGAGTCCACTGCATTCGAGTCCATAGTGTCGCGAGGCGCGCACGATGCTCGCGGCGCTGCTGCCGTCGCGGCTCACTTCGCACTTTTCGCGCAGTTCCGTGAGAGGCACCCAGCGCCCGAAGTAGGCCAGAACGCTGCCGAGACAAGCGGCGCCGCATTCCGATGCGTGCATCTGCAGCAGAATCGGCGTGGTTACTCTTCGTTTGGAGACCTCCGACGCGGCCCGGTCGCCGGCCGCTCTGGCGGCGCGCGGCGGCATCCTACGACGGCCTCAATCCGAACAGCGCGACCGGGGACTGCGAACCGAGTTGGATGACGATCCGGCATTCTCTACCCGCGAGGGACGCGAGTTCCAGGCCGGCGTCCAGAGCGATATCGAGGCGGTGCACGGCCGCCGGCGCCGCGGACTCGACCGGCGCCAGCCCATCGGACCAGGGTATGGCGGCGATGGAGACGACCTCGCCCTCCAGAGTTTCCGCGTCTCCTTCGGTCACGGCCAACTCGATCACTGCCCGCATGCCGGCCTCGATCCGAGGCGCGACGTCGCCATCGACCCACACCAGCGCCTGCACGGACCGCTCTCCCTCGACACGGTTCTCGCCCGGTTCGACGAGCACGCCGTCCACCGCAACGCTGCGCGCAACACTGCCGAAGACGAGCCATGCCGCGAGAGTCAACAGCGACAGGCCGACGGCGGCGACCAGCAGACGCTCCCGCGGCGTGGAAATCGTCAGCAGCCGGTCGAGTTGCTCACGCTCTTCCTTCGCGTCGGCGACGGTATCGTGGAACGAGTCGAATGGGTTGTTGAACACGGCCGTGCGCTGTCACCTCGTGCAGAACAAACAAGGACACGGAAGCTCTCTTGCCGCTTGAGCGCGAAGTTCACGAGACAATATGCAATCTCGCCGTGGCGAGGTCAAGCTCCGATGACAGCGCCGGACCCGGTCACCGACGCGATGAGTGTCCAACCGTGACGATGGGCGATGATGTCGGGTTGTGGTAGCGTGTTGTCCGTGCGGCGCATCCTCGGATACCAAGCCGCGTTGATCGACCGACACCATGGAAGTCATGCGGAGTGATACAGCCGGGAAGTAAATCTCTGCGGAAGATCGCGGTCGTGGGGCGAGGAACCGCCGGGTCTCTCGCAGCCGCCAGCGTAACGCGACTTCACCCCGACAGCGACCACGAGCTGCACCACATATTCGATTCGCGTATCCCGGTCATCGGAGTGGGCGAGGGCAGTTGGCCCAGCCTTGTTCAGGAATTGCGTCAACTGACGAATCTTCCGCACGAGACCGTCCAGCGGCGCTTGAACGGAACGCGCAAGTACGGCGTGGCGTTCGAGGGATGGGGCCGGCGCAATCGGGACTTCGTTCACTACTTCACGCCGCAACAGGTGTCCTACGCCTACCATCTGTCCGCCGACACGTTGACGGAACTGCTGCACGATAGCGCGCGCGCGCGCCACATCGACGCGAAAGTGGTTGATATCACGAAGGTGGAGGGTGGCGCCCAGGTGGAATTCGAGGGCCGGGCCTCGGAACGTTACGACCTGGTTTTCGACGCCCGCGGGTTCCCGGCGGAAATTCATCCGGACCGGCACATCGACATCTCGTTCATCCCGACCAATACCGCCGTCATCCGCCGCTGTCCGTCAATCGTCAAGGAAAAGAGGAACGGGCCTGTTCTTCAACATACGTACACCCGTGCCGTTGCGCGTCCCCACGGTTGGATATTCATCATTCCGCTTACGGTCCACACATCCTACGGTTACATCTTCAACCGCGATGTGACCAGCCTGACCGATGTCGAGTCGGACTTTGACGCGTTCCTCGAGACCGACGGCGTATCGGAATTCGAGCAACGCTCGGTTATCCCGTTTCCCAACTATGTCCATCGACAGATATACGATGGCGCGGTGGCCCGCATCGGGAACGCGGCGGCCTTCATGGAGCCCCTGGAAGCCACGGCAATCGTATCCGCCCAGTTTCAGATCGGGATGGTTTTGCAGATGCGTCTCAACCGTTCGGCGGAGAATCACGAGCGCGACGCGCCCGTGGTCAATCGGTTTCTCGTCAACAACACCCTCCGCTATGGACTGTTCGTCGGTTGGCACTATTGCTGCGGTTCGACGTATGACAGCGAATTCTGGCGCCACGCGCGCGATGACGCCTGGCCGCGGTATCGAACGGCCTCGGACCCCGCCGTGGTCGATTGCGACGCGCTCCGAAGATTCGACGAGATGATCGAGTTGACGAACCGAACGGTCATCGACCAATCGGACTGGAACCGAATGTGCGCGGTCCCGCTCACCAGCTATTGCCAAGTGTCTCAGGGTCTTGGGTGTTAACTCCCATCCGCGCGCGAGGGACGCTTGCGCGGTTCCGTAAGGCGCCGGAGACGGACGGGCGGTCCTCCCGCCCGGTTGACTTCGAACCTGCCCGCGCCTTAAATTGGAAGACCCAGGGCCGAAATGGCGGAATTGGCAGACGCGCTAGATTCAGGATCTAGTGGGGGCAACCCCGTGGAGGTTCGAGTCCTCTTTTCGGCACTCTCGATCCAGGCATTGCCGCCTACCATACTCCGATCGTAACGCCGCCCGCGCCCGCCGGACTATCCCAGTCCTCGACGGCGGCGTCGGTCATCGCGATCCGGTTGCGCCGTCGGCGCATCCATTCGAACATGTGTCCGAATAACTCGTCCCGAATCGGGCGCCGGGCGTCGTCGGTTCCGAGGTCGACCAGCTCGTCCGGATCGTCGCGTAGGTCGAACAACTGGGGAGGGAAACCCCGCCCGAAGTGGACCAGCTTCCACCGGTCGCTCCGCGCCATGGTCATGCGCGCCTCTCGAGCACCGAGACCCAGCCGCCGGGCCGTCGGGTAGACGGCGTAGTCCAGCTCCGAAAACGCCGCCTCGCGCGGCCATGCGGATTCTCCCCGAAGCAGCGGAAGCAGCGACCGGCCCTCGACGACATGGCCCGGCACGGGCTGGCCCAGGGCTTCCAGGAACGTAGGCACGAGGTCCACGCCTTCGATGAGCGCCGTGCTGGCGCCGCCGCGGACGGCGCCGGGCGACGGGTCGACCACGATGAGCGGGATTCGGACACTCTGTTCGTACATGAACTCCTTCTCGCCCTGCCAGTGGTCTCCGAGGTAGTCGCCGTGGTCGGACGTGAAGACGACCATCGTGTCGCCGGCGCGTCCGGTCTTGGCCAGGTGCGCGATCAGTCGTCCCAGGTGGGCGTCCAACTGCCGGATCAGCCCCATGTAGGTGGGAATCACGTGGGACCGGACCGCGTCGTCGGAAAAAGTCCGGCACTCCGGATGATCCTGAAACCCACGGAACACGGGGTTGGCGCTGTCCCGTTCCGTGTCGGAGCGCACGGGAGCGGGGCAGTCGTCCGGGCCGAACGTCTCGTGGTACGGAGCGGAAACGATGTAGGGCCAGTGCGGTTTGATGAACGAGACGTGCAGGCACCAGGGCGCGTCGCCATGCGCGTCGATGAACTCGATCGCGCGGTCCACGGTCCACGCGGATTCCGACAACGCATCGGGGACACGGGCCGGCCGGCGCGCGTTGCGAAGCCGCCAGCCGCTGGCCAGCGCGCCGTATTCGTCCAGGGCGGCGTTCGCGTACGCGTGCCAGGGATTCGCGCCGGTGTAACCGCGGGCGCGCAGGTAGGCGTTGTAGGGTGCGTGCCGGACCGTCGCGCCGTCCGGGTGGATGCCGTCGTCGCGCGCGTAGGGCTCGAAACCGCCCTCCGCGATCCCGAACCCCGTTCCCTCCGTGGGCGACAGCCCCAGCCGCCGGATGCCGTCCAGATCGGGCTCGTGATGGGTCTTGCCGACGACGGCCGTTCGCACGCCGGCCGGGCTCAGGTAATCTCCCAGCGTGCGCTCGCCCGCCGGCAGCGGCACGAAGTTCCACGTCGCGCCGTGCGAGAAGGCGTATCGGCCCGTGTAGAACGACATCCGCGACGGCCCGCAGACCGGCGCCGCGGCGTAGGCCCGGTCGAAGCGCACGCCGCGCGCCGCGAGGCCGTCGATGCTTGGCGTGACCGGCGCCTGCGCCCCGTAGCAGGACAGGTAGTCCGCCCGGAGCTGGTCGCACATGATGAACAGTATGTTGCGGACGGCCGTCATGGGTGTGCCGGTCCGACGGGTGCGCGCCTTACCGGCGCGTCAGCCGGTAGATCAGCAGCGCCGCGCGCTGGGTCTGCATCTCGAGCGTCGGCAGGTCGATCCACTCGTTCACGGTATGTCCGTTCCCGCCGCCGGGTCCCAGGCCGTCCAGCGCCGCGTCGGCCAGACCGGCCGTGAACGACACGTCGGCCGCGCCGGCGTTGCGCGGATCGACCGCCGTCACGGGTCCGAAACCGAGATCGCGGCTCACCTGGTCGAACGCGGCCAGCAACTCCCGGTTGCCGTCGGTGGCGGCGAGCGGCGGGTAGCCGTCACTGAATGTGATCGCCGCGGAGGTTCCCGGAAGGTTTTCCGCGACGACTTCGGTCATGACGCGGCGCGCCGCCTCGAGTTGCGCCGGCGAGATCGCGCGAAGGTCGCCGGTGACGAGGGCGTGTTCGGCCACCACGTTGTTCTTTCCGAACGCCGTGCCGCCCGAGTCGAAAGCGTCGTAGTCCACGTCGGTGCCGCCCAGGATCATCCCGGGGTTGAATGTCAGGAGCGGTTCTTCGGCCAACCGCTCGCGAAACGCGCCGAGGATGCGCGCGGCCTCGTAAATGGCGCCCATGCCGACATGGGGCTGGAAGACCTGCGAGGAATGGGCCGGCGTTCCGGTGACTTCCAAAGTCCAACCGGTGGAGCCCCGCCGCGCCACGACCGCCGTGGCCGGATTGCTGTCCCCGTTCTCGAACGCCAGAACGATGTCGGCTTCGGCGGCGGCTTCGCGCAGCGCGGCGCGCGCCCGCTCCAGCGGCGTTCCGGCGCGTTCCTCGTCGCCGGTCATGATCACGGTGATGGTCATGCCGTCGAGAACGCCGGCCTGGGCCAGGGCGCCGAGGGCGTGGACGATGACCACCCCGCCGCCCTTCATGTCGACCACTCCGGGTCCGGCCGCGCGGTCGCCGTCCCGGTCGAAGGCCTGGAACGGGCTGTCGAGCTCGAATACCGTGTCGAGGTGTCCGATCAGCAGCAGGCGTGGTCCGCCGCCGTCTTGCCTCGCGACCAGATGCCCGGCGCGTTCGAACGCGGCGCCGTCGATCCATTCGGTTTCGAAACCCAGGGTGTCGAACTCTTCGCGGAACAGCCGGCCGACGGCGCGCACGCCCTCGAAGTTCATCGTGCCGCTGTTGATGTTGACCGCGCGTTCGAGCAGCTCGACGGCGGATGCGGCCTCGGCCTCCACCTCCGACACGATCCGGCGCTCCAGGGCGGTGACTTCCTGAGCCAGTGTTGTCGGCGCGGACGCCAACGTCAGGCTGGCAAGAACGGCAATGGATCGGATGCGCGGCATTGCGGTCCTCCCGGCGGCGTTCCGTCGGCCGGCTATTCGACGGGTTCCCCGTCGAGGTTCCACACTTCGACCGGCGCGATGCCGAGCGGTTCCACCTGTCCGCGTACCTGTCCGAGGTCGCCGACGATGAGCCATGTCAGGCTGCCAGGCCGGACGATCTCGTCGGCGGCCGACTGCAGATCGGGCAATTCCAGCGCTTCGTACCGTTCGGTCAACGTGGCGGCGTAATCCAGAGGCCGGCCGTAGCGCTCGGCCTCGATCAGGCTGTTGAGCACCGACCGGGCCGTCTGGAACCGGCCGGGCAGCCCGCGCGTCGCGCCCGCGATGGTCCGGGCCATTTCGTCCTCCGTGACCGGCCGCGCGCCCTGAATGGCGTCGATCTCGGCGACCAGCTCGGCGATGGAATCGCCCGTGCGATCGGTCTGGACGGGCGCGTAGATCAGGAACGGACGCTGTTCGGCCGCGTTCTGGAACAGCGTCTGCACGCCGTAGGACCAACCCTTCGCTTCCCGCAGGTTCATGTTGGCGCGCGAGGTGAACGATCCTCCGAGCACGTCGTTCATGGATTCGATCGCCAGGTCGCGGTCCGACCCCAGGCCGGGCGCCAGGTGGCCCGCCAGGATGACGGACTGCGGCGAGTTGGGGATGTCGATCAGGATCACACGGGGGGAGGTCCCCATGGCCACGTCCGCGACGTTCTTGGTGGGCGCGGGCGCGCCGGGTGCGGTCCACCCGCCCAGCGCGCGTTCCAGGATTGGCGCGATCTCGTCCAGCGTCGTGTCCCCGGCCACGAAGATCGTCGCGTTGTCGGGCCGGAGCCACGTCTCCTTGAACCCGACCAGGTCCTCGCGCGTCAGGGCTGAGATGGACGCCTCGGTCCCGGATCCGGTGAACGGAACCCCGTAGGCGTGTCCCTCGCCGTAGATCGCCGGCGGCAGGAGCCGCAGCGCGAGTTGCACCGGTTGCGCCTTCTCCTGCGCGATGCGGGCGATCCACTGTCCTCGCAGCCGTTCCATTTCCTCCGCGTCGAAAACCGGGTTCAGGAACAGGTCGCTCCAGAGTTCGATCGAGGGCTCGAGTTGGTCCTTGAGCGCCGACAGCGTCACCGATGACGCGTCCAGATTCGAGCCCGCCGACAGGTTGGCGCCAAGCCGCTCTTCCTCGGCCGCGATTTCCAGGGCGTTCCGGCGGGTTGTCCCCAGGTCGAGCATCGACATCGCGAACGAGGCCGCGCCCAGCGTGCCGCCGGCGTCGGCGGCGTATCCGGCGTCGAACTGAATCGACATCTCAACGATCGGAACCGCGGGTCGCTCGGCCAGGACGATGGGCACGCCGTTGGACAGAGTCGTAGTCTGTATCTCCGGAAACCGGAGCGTCGGCAACTCGGTCGGCAGTTCCGGCAGTCCGCCCGACCGGTCGATCCCCTCCGCGGCGTTCGCGTAGCTGCCGGCGGGCACGACATCCACCTGGTGCCAACCGTCGCCCAGGTAGGTACGGGCCGCGTCGCGGACTTCCTGAGGCGTCGCCGCGTTCACCCAGTCCAGGTACTGCTCGATGACCAGCGGGTCGCCTGCGTACAACTCGCCCTCGGCCAGGATCGAGGCCTTGCCGTTGACCTGTTCGAGGCGGCGCACAGTTCGCGCGTTGATGCCGGTGACGACGCGCTCCAGTTCCTCGGCCGTCGGGCCCCACTCCTTGAATCGGGTCAGGATCCGGTCGATGGCTTCATCGGCGACGTCGGCCGTCTCGCCCGGAGTCAGGTAGACGGACAAGTCGAAGACGCTCGCCAGCTCGAACGCCGTGACGCCGATGTTCACGTCGGTCGCCCGCTGCTGGTTGTAGACCAGGTCCAGGTAGAGCCGCGAGTTCCGGCCGCTGCCCAACACGGCGGCGACCAGGTCCAGCAGCGCCCGGTCGCGCGTGTTCCGTCCGGGCGCCACCCAGGCCCGGTTGGCCAGGACGGCGGGGACCTCGTCGAACTGGACCTCCCGCGTGTTGGACTCGCGCGTCGGCGCCCACGCTTCGAACACGTCCACGTTCGGCCCGCTGGGGATATCGCCGAAGTATCGCTCGACCTTCTCTCTCGCCGTGGCGGCGTCGATATCGCCGACCAGGGCGAGTACGGCGTTGTTGGGTCCGTAATAGTCCCGGAACCACTGGTGGACTTCCTCGAGCGTTGCGGCGTCCAGGTCCTCCATCGATCCGATCGTCGAGTGCCGGTAGGGATGGCCCGGTGGAAAGAGACCCTCGTAGAGCTGGTAGTTCACGCGGCCGTAGGGCTGGTTGTCGCCCTGCCGCTTCTCGTTCTGGACGACGCCCCTCTGGTTGTCCAGCTTGTCCTGCGTCACGGCGCCGAGAAGGTGTCCCATGCGGTCCGATTCCATCCACAGCGCCAGGTCGACGGCCGGCGTCGGCACGGTCTGGAAATAGTTGGTCCGGTCTAGCCACGTCGTCCCGTTCAGGCTGGTGGCGCCCACTCGCTCCAGGGGTTCGAACCACTCGCCGTCGTAGTTCTCGGTGCCGTTGAACATCAGGTGCTCGAACAGGTGCGCGAAGCCGGTCTGGCCTTCCGGCTCGTTCCGGGATCCCACGTGGTACCAGATGCTGACGGCCACGACCGGCGCCTTCCGGTCCTCGTGCACGATCACGCGCAGGCCGTTGTCCAGCGTGAAGCGCTCGTAGTCGAGATTCAACTCCGGGGCTCCCGGGCCGGTCTGCGCGGCGGTGGCGGGCGGCGTGGTCAAGGAAAACGCCAGGGCGGCAAGGGCGATTCCGGGAATCAGGATGCGCATTGACGTGATCATGGTCGGATTTTCTCCCCGAGTGGTCGAAGCTTGAACGAATAGCTTACTTTGTCAGGATCGCTTTCGGAAACCTGTCGAGCACGGATCCCGGGAAGCTCGCCAAGCCGACACTCCGATGCGGCTGGATGTTCATGTGGACGTCGCCGCGTTCGCATGTCCGCGGGGTTACGGTCTGAACCAAGCCGGTTCGCTCGATACTCGGACACCGCCCATCGAAAAAGAGCGCATCTCGGGCTGATAGAAGTTGTACGGAAACACCGCCGGGGGACGGCTCGCTTCCTCGAGCTTCGCCGACAGTTCCTCCGGGATGTCGAATTCGAGCGAGGCCAGATTGTCTTCGAGTTGGGTCAGCTTCGTCGCGCCGATGATCGATGACGTCACCCCGGGCCGCTTCGTCACCCAGTTCAGCGCGGCTTGAGCGGGAGTCCTGCCGAGTTCTTTCGCCGCTTCGAGCAGGACGTCCAGGATCCTCCAGTTGTGGTCGGTGTACCGCTGGAAGAGCGTGCTGCCCTGTTTCCGCTGAATGTCGAGTCGTCCTTCGCCTTCACCGCTATCCCCCTTCCGCCGGTACTTTCCCGAGAGGAAGCCGCTGGCGAGCGGGCTCCAGGGGAGAACGCCCATCCCGAGTTCGATCGCCGCGGGAACGTGTTCGCGTTCGATGTTGCGCTCGACCAGCGAATACTCCAGTTGCAATGCGGCGATACGGGCTCGGCCGCGGAGCTCGGCCATCGTCTGCGCCCGCGCCAGGTACCAGGCGGGTGTGTCACTCAGGCCCAGGTAACGCACCTTGCCTTCGCGAACGAGGGCGTCGAGAGTCTCCATGACCTCTTCGACAGGGGTCAGACCGTCCCAGAAATGAAGCCAGTAGAGATCGATGTAATCGGTCCTGAGCCGGCGCAGCGACCCTTCGATGGCGCGATAGATGTTCTTCCGCCCGTTGCCGCATGCGTTGGGATCGCCGGGAACGCCGACAAACGTGAACTTCGTCGCAAGAACGACGCGGTCGCGATTGCCGGCGTCGGCCATGAATTGGCCCAGCAGCTCTTCGGAGCGGCCGCCCGTGTATCCGTCGGCGGTATCGATGAAGTTGCCCCCGGCATCCAGATAGCGGTCGAAGATCGCGCGGGAGTCGGACGGGTTGCTCCCCCAGCCCCAGTCTTCACCGAACGTCATCGTTCCCAGGCACAGCGGGGACACGCGCAGGCCGCTGGATCCCAGCCGCGTGTAGCTCGTCAGGCTCTTGATCTTGTTCTCGTCGGTCATCGGCCGCTCCTTGGCGTGCGCAGAATTGTGCCATCGAGCGAGACTGGGGCCCAAGGAGTGGCTTGCGAATTTTCTTTGAACCGGCTCGTCGGCGCTCGAATAATGGACCCCCAATGCCGAATTCAAGGATCAATCACCGTACGGTGACGAAGTTCACCTTGGGCTTCATTCTGGGCGTCGCCGTTTGTTTCATCCTGCCCGTCGCCGGCATCCCGGCGTCGATCCAGGAAGAGCCTTCCGCCAGCGTTGCCGGCGTGGTTCTCGACTTGACGGGCGCGCGTGTGCCCGGCGTCGAAGTCGGATTGGAAGGCGACGCTGCGTCGATCGTCCGCATCTCCAGCAACGCCGGGGAGTATCGGATACCCGAAGTGCCGCCTGGAGAATACGTGCTGATTGCGCGGTTGCCCGGCTTCCTGGATCACCGCCAGGAGGTCGTGATCGAAGAGGGGCGGACACTGCTGCGGGACGTTCTGCTTTCTGTCGGCGGTGTCGCGACCGCGATGGAAGTCGTATCCGATCGGCTTCCGCCGGAAGAGCCCGTCGAATCGTCGGAGCCGGATCGGCTCCGGGTGACTGCCGGGGTCTCTCCCGGAAGGCTCATCACCATGGTTCGGCCAGACTATCCACCGCAACTGCGCGCCGACGGCGTGGAAGGGACTGTCGCCCTGGAAGGAATGATTGGCGCGGACGGCGTCATCACGGGCCTTAGAGTGGTTTCGACCGATCATGCGGATCTGGCCATGGCTGCGCTGGACGCAGTCCGCGAGTGGCGTTACGAGCCGAGCCGACTCAACAACGTCCCGGTGGCCGTGGCCACGACCGTCAGCTTCACGTTCCGACTGGACTAGTGCCCCGGCAGGTAGCCGCCCAGCAGGGTTTCCGGCCATCCCGCGTTCCGGACGATGTAGTCGCGGGAGTCGGCCGCCATCCGGCCGATCCGGTCCAGGTCGACGCCGACCAGTTGGCCGCCGCGCTTCTTCAACTCGCCGCGGATGAACACCGTGTCGACGTTGCTCGTGTCCATGCCCAGGACGACCGCGCCGTAGGCGTGGTTCACCGGCAGCACGTTGATCATGTCCTTCCGCAGCATGATGACGTCGGCTTCCTTTCCGGGCGTCAGCGTGCCGATCCGGTCGCCGAGCGCGTTTGCGCGCGCGCCGGCGATCGTCCCGAACTCGATGACGTCGCGAACCGTAATCAACGCCGGCTGATCGGGGTCCCCGGCGCGGGCATTGGCCTGCATGCGCTGCAACGTCAGAGCCGACCGCATCTGCGTGAACATGTCGCCCGGCATCTCGGTTTCGACATCGACGCTCAGGCTCGGCCGGATGCCGTGATCCAGCGCCTGCTGGAAGGGCGGGATGCCGTGCCCCATCTTCATTTCGATCGGGGCGGCGATGGACACGTGGCCGCCCGAGTCGGCGACCAGCCGCCACTCATCCCCGGTCAGGTTGACGCAGTGGATGTAGGTGACGTCGGGCCCCATCGCGCCGGCCACGGAGAGCAGCGCGCCCGCACCGTTGACATGGACCGAGATCGGGGCGCCGACATCGCGCGCCAGCGCCCAGGTGTCCGCGTTGAGTCCCCCGGCCAACGCAAGCGTGAGGAGTTGGTCATCTGAGGAAAACCACTCGTCGCGAAGCCGGCGGATATCGCCTGGATACGCGTTGGCGGCGCCGCCCGCGCCCGAGCCGTACGCGTAGACCGCGCGGATGCCGGCTTCGCGCAACCCCGATATCGCGGCGTCGGTGTGATCGGGGCTGTTGCCGATATGGGACCAGTCCAGAACGGTCGTCACGCCCGCGTTGATGGCGCCCAGCGCCGACACCAGGTCGCCGATGCGGGCGTCTTCCGGGCGAAACACGCGCCGCGCCGCGCCGGTGATGTCCCGCGTATAGTCGCTGAGCAGGCCGTTGGGCAGAATGTTCCGCAGGGCGCCTTGCCACATGTGCCGGTGGGTGTCGACGAAGCCCGGCATCACGATCATGTTCGACGCGTCCAGGATCTCCGCGGACGCGTCGAGGCCGGGTCCGACCGCCTCGATGGTCGTGCCGTCGATCAGGACGTCGGCGGCGTCGAAGTCGCCGACGTCGGGATCCATGGACAGGACCGAGCCGCCGCGCAGCAGGATGCGTTCGCCCAGCGGGACGACGGACGCGGCGGCGTCTTCTTGCGGTTGCTCGCCGCCGGACGTGCACGCCGAGACCAGCGCACCACCTGAAACCGCGCCGGCGGCGCCCATCCATGCGCGTCGCGACATCGGGCGCGCGATCGCGGAGTCGGCTCGTTCCGGGGTCGACGTTTGTTCGTTCATCGTGGTTTCCCCTCCGGTTCGCGCGCCGGCGTCCGTACTGTAGAATGCCCGTTCAAACCGCGATCGCCTGGAGGCCCCGACGCATGAAATCCGCGATTTCGCTCGCTACGGTGTTTTGCCTGGTGAGCGCATCATACCTTATCTGGGGGCCGCGCCCGGTCGAAGCCTGGGGTACCCACGGCCACGAGATCTCGGCGCGCGCGGCGGTTCTCGCGCTGCCTTCCGCCATGCCCGCGTTCTTCCGCGACGCGATCGATCAGTTGACGTATCTCAATCCCGAGCCCGACCGCTGGCGCGACGCCCGCGAGGCGGCTCTCGATCCCGCGCTCGACGGGGCATACAGCCCGGGGCACTACCTGGACCTCGAGCGGGTGCCGGAGGGCGCCCTGGACAACGACGATCGGCACGGCTTCGCGCGCGCCGTCGGGGACGGCGCGCCGCCGGGCTTCGCTTCCTACCGGATGCTCGAGCTGTTCCAACGACTGCGGCTGGAGTTTCGCCTGTGGCGGACGGAAGGCGACCCGCGGGTGCGCGGCTGGATCGAGCAACGCATCGTCAACGATGCGGGGATCTTGGGACACTACGTGACCGACGCGGCCAACCCCCTTCACACGACGGTGCACTTCGACGGGTGGGCGGGTGAGAATCCCCAGGGGTATGCCACGGGACGCGGCATCCATGCGCGATTCGAGACCGAATTCGTCGGGGCGCGGTTGACGCTGGACGACATCGTCCCGCTGATGGACCGGAGCGCCGAGGTCTGGGACGACCCGCGGCGCGATGTCCTGGACCATATCCACGACTCGTTCGAGCTTGTCGAACCGCTCTACCGCCTGGATCGCGACCTGCCGTTCGACGAGAGCACCGACAGCGAACCGCACAGGCGTTTTGCCGCCGAGCGGCTCGCCGCCGGAGCCCTGGCGTTGCGCGACGCGTGGTGGAGCGCCTGGGTGACGTCCGCGCCCTAAGCCGCGGCTGCGCGCGCGTCACGTTTCCGCAACGATATAGACGATGAACGCGTCGTCGGCTTCACCCTGCTCCGACGGCGTGAACTCACCGTTGCCCTCGTCGGTGTCTTCGTCCGTGCCTTCCCAATAGACGGTGGCCTGCTCGAATCCCGCCTCCAGCAGGATTTCGCGGATTTCCGGCAGCGACCACAGGCGGAAGTCGTAGGTGAAGGCCTTCTTGATCCGGGATTTGTCGGGGAATCGGAAGTGGATGTGGCAGTACAGATCGCCGGTGATGGGATCGTAGGTTTCCTGCTCCCAGACGTACGTGAAGCCGTCCTTTTTCTTTCGCTCTTTCAACTGTCGATGGGCGTCGGAGCCGCCGTAGGCGTCCAGCATCAGCAGCCCGCCATCGGCCAGGCCACGGTGCACGCGGCGGAAGTACTCGCGCAACTGGTCCCGGCGCTTGAACAGCCAGTAACTGAAGTTCATGGCCAGAACGATGTCGACCGGCTCGCAGCGCACTTTCATCACGTCGGCGTCCACCAGCCGGACCCGTTGGCGAGCGCCGGCGTCCAGTTTCGCGACATTGTTCCGGCGTCCCCATTTCTGGGTCTCGGCATCGATATCGACGCCGATCGCCCGGTTCGTCTTCCGTCGTCGGACCCATTCGCACGACGTGTTCGCCGTGCCGCAGAAGTCCTCGCGCAGGAGCCGCGCCCGGCGGCCGCGCAGCGCGAAGTACGTGTCGTCGACGAAGTCGATTTCCGCCTCGACGCACTGAACGGCGTCCTGGTACAACGCGTGCCGGTCGGCGCGTTCGGCCATCGTCAGACGTTTCTTCTTCGCCTGGGTCTTGGAAGGTGAGGGCATTTGGGCTCCGTTCCGATGCGGCCGGCGTCTCATCGGCTCGGCCATGTACATTCTAGCCGCGGGCTGCTATAGAGACCGTCATGAACGTTCTCGAGGACATGGGGAAGCCGCTATTCTTCCCGGCCGCGTCCGACGGGCTCGAACCTCCCGGGAATCGGCGGGGCATTGCCGTTCGCACCGCCGCCCGCTCACTGTCCGTGATGCAGAAGGAAGCCCTGATCGTCTCCAGTCTGGGCGGCCGGGTCTGGCGCGTGTCCAGCGACGAAGGCGCCTACCTGGACGGCGACGACGCCGCGCCGTGTCCGCTCGGGCACATGACCACCGGGATGGTGGCCGCGTTCATGGAGACGGCGCAACGGCTCGCGCGCCGTCGCGGTATCGCGCTGCCCGGGCTGCGCCTGGTTCAGGACAACTATTACACGATGACGGGCTCGGCGCTGAAGGGCACCATGACGGGGGGCGCGCTGCCCGTCCGTCTCGCCGCCGAGATCGACGCGTCGACCAGCCGGGAGCAGGCGGAAGCCTTGATGCGCGACGCCGTCGTCCAGGCGCCGGTCCGTGGGCTGATGTCGGCCGCCCTGAAGAGCCGTTTCACGTTGACCCACAATGGACGCGCGATCGAGCCGGGCCGCGTCGAACGCGTCGGAGGGGGTCCGGTGACGCCCGGCGCCGATCTGTTCGATGCGTCCCGGCCGGGCCCCGAGGTCGGGTCGGAGCTGATGCGGCGCGGCGGGATGTCGCCGGTGACGGATGAGATCACCAGCAGCGCCGGGTCGAGCTACGCGTCGGAGCAGAGCCGGCGTCTCCACGTCCGCGGAATCTGCACGATCGATCCGGACGGCGTCAAGGTGATCGAGCAGCAACTGTTCAACCCGCACGGCTCGATCTTCTACATGCGTTCCGAGGAGGCGGAGGCGGCCGGGGGCCGCGGCCGGGCGCCGGATGCGATGAGCTACGTGTCGGCCGGCTTGGCTTTTTGCTTCCTGACGCAGTTTGGCCGCTACGCCAAGATCGTTCGCAAACCGCTGTCGTCGTATGCCGTGGTCCAGGACACCGGCTTCTCGGGATGGGCGCCCGCGGGGCGGGCGTCGGCCGAGCCTGTCGAGACCCACGTCCACCTGGGCACGGAACACGACGACGACTTCGCCCGGCGCGCGCTGGAGATGTCCGAGCAGACCTGCTTCCTGCACGCCCTGTGCCGCTCGGTCATCGACGTCGGCATCGAGGTGGTTTCCCGACTCCAATCGACTTCCGCGG
Organism: Acidobacteriota bacterium; assembly: GCA_022821145.1. Taxonomy (GTDB): domain Bacteria; phylum Acidobacteriota; class Terriglobia; order 20CM-2-55-15; family 20CM-2-55-15; genus JAJEDW01. The sequence goes on along the minus strand of JAJEEE010000007.1, from coordinate 18,921 downwards.
GGTCGATCGATCGTTGAATGCGGCGGACTTTCAGAACCGGGTTCTCACGCCGACACTCGCAACCTGAGATTCCAGGAAGTTCTGGTAGAGCGCAGTGAAACCCTGTCCGTCGATCTCGCGTTCCACCGCGAAGTCGTTGAAGATATCGCTGAATGTGACGATCAGCTCGGCGCGTTCGTTCATGATGGGCCATGTGGCGGCCAAATCGAGCGACGAGCGTGCACGCTCTCGACCTTGGGGAACGTTCCTGCCGGCGTAGTAGATATAGCTGAGCTGGAGCTCCCCGGCGCTGGGGAGCTGGATCCGGTTGTTGACGGTGAGGTCCCAGGTGCGTTCTCTCGAAGCCGCCAGCACGAACGGCCGCTCGGTGGGAAAGAGCAACACCGTTTCCAGCGCGTCGATGTCGTTCGTGAACCAGTTGACGCTTCCTGACATCCGCCATGGCGTGGCGATCTGTTGCTCCACGATGAGCTGGATACCGGTCTGGGCCGACTGCCCCACGTTCTCGAAGATCCTGTTGACGATGTCGTAGTTCGGGTTGGAATCGTCAATGGAGAGAATGCGTTGGAATGCGTCGGCGATATTCCTGTGGTACACGGCGGCGTTGGCGAAACCGCCGTCCCACGACCGCCTGAAGCCGAATTCGAACACATTGGTCAATTGAGGCCGCAGGAACGGGTTGCCCACTTTGAGCAATTCCGGATCGTCGTACTTCGGGAAGATGCGCAGCTCGGGTTCTCCCGGTCGATCGATGCGCCGGTTGTACGCGGCGATCACTTGGTTGTCGTTCCCCAACTGATACGTGAGCTTGACGTTGGGAAAGACTTCGAAGTAGTCGTATGTGTCGCTTCGTTCGTAGTAGATGTTCTCTTCCGGGATGGTGTAGGCGACCCGGGTCTGCTCGATGCGGACTCCGGCCTCCAGTGAGTAGGCGGTCGTCACCTGAACCAGATTGGCGTACGCCGCGTAGATGTCTTCCTCCCAATCGGAATAGTCTCCGAGACCCTCGTAGATCACCGTCTGCACGCCGCGGTCGACGGTGTAGGTGATCGGCAGCCAGCGGGTTTGAAGCTTCGCGCCCAACTCCAGCCGGCCGCTCGAGAGCGGGCGTATGTAATCGAGGCTCAGCGGGAGAGTGTTTTCCTCGGCCACGAGATGCGTCATGTCCGTTCCGACGCGGACTCTGGACTCCTCATTGAGAAAGTAGGCTTCGTCCTCCCAGCCGCGGGTGTATTGGAGATTGAAATTCAGCTCATGCCCGGGCGTCGGGAAAGCGTGCTTGAAATCGAAGCTTATGTTGGCGAAACCGGTGTCTTCTTCTTCCCGCCAGAACCAGAATCGTTCGCGTTCGCCGGTGGACGCCAGGATGAAGGGGACCTGCGCCCGGTCGGTATGCGTTTCGAAGTCGTAAATCCCGGAAACCGACAGCGTGTTGGAATTCCATGCGTCGACGTCGGCGCCCGCCCGGACGATATAGTGGATTTGCTCGCGGTTCTCCGGCACTTGCGATTCGATGACGCGGCCATCGTCGTAGAACCGCGTCGTGAACTCGTTGTTCGGCAAATCGTCCTGGAACAGAACTTCCGTCTGGAAGAAGCTGCGCACGCGTCCGGTGTTGTAGTTGAGGCTCACGCTGGGAGTGATCTTCCCGTTGTTCGAGAAGCTTCCCAGATCGGACGGCAGATCCGATCGCTGTTTGGAGAACTGGCCGACGCCGGCGGACAGTCCGAGATCCCCCGAAAGGCCGATTTGCTGTTCCTGTTTGTAGATGATGTTGATGATTCCCGCCATGCCGGCCGCGTCGAAACTGGCCGACGGATTGTTGATGATCTCGATCGCCTCCACGTTGGCGGCGGAGACGCTGTCGAGGCCGCGCTGACTTCCGAATCCCGTCAGGCTCGACTGCCTGCCGTCAATGAGAATCGAGACCTGGTCGCTGCCACGAAGCGAGACACGGCCTTCTTGATCGACGGTCACGCCCGGAAGATTCCTCATCGCATCGAGCAGCGAACCGGTCGACAGCGCCGGCCCGTCGTCGAGCCTGAATACCTCGGTGTTTATCCCGGCCAGCCGGATTGCCTCCGCGGTTACCGTAATCGCCTGCTCGAGATTCAGTTCCCGTACAAGGCGAACGTCTCCGAGGTCGTAGGACAGGTTGAGTTCGGAGACGAGGAGGTCAGCCTCCAGCGGGTAGAAACCGGGGAACGACATTTCGATCGTGTAGGCGCCCGGCGGCAGGCCCTCGATCAGAAAGCGCCCGTCCTGTTCGGCCAACACACCGGACAGGGGCTCTCCCGAGGCGTCCGCGATCAGCACGGTCGCGAAGCCGATGGGCGACGCGTCGGCGTCATCGAGAATACGGCCGGCGAGAGTGGCCGCGCCCTCCTGAGCGAGGGACGCCGTCGGCAGGAGGACGAGCAAGGGAAGCAGCGCCCATCCCGGCCTGTCGATCTTTCGCAGCACCCTCATGACACGACTGCGCCATCGGTGTGGGGACAGCGAGACGAAACGCCCGAGCGCATGTAACCATTCCGCGGGCACGGCGCTTTCGTGTCAAGCGGAACGCCGTAAATTGTTCGCAAACGGTGCGAGCGTCGAAGGCTCGATTCTTCAGTCGCTGAACTTGAACCCGCAGCCGGTCCGATGACGCCTATCGCAGCGGCAGGCTCAGCGGCTCGCCCGACGCGTCCCGCGTCGCCACGACGCCCGAAGCTTCGGCGTCGCCGGTATTGACCAGGACGATCTCGGTCGTGACGCCGTCGCCGTCCCTCAGTTCGAGCGTCGTCGCGGCGGCGTCTCCGGGCTTGAACACGGGCGTCCGCACGGCGATCGGCTCATCACGCAGATTCACGGTTTCCCGGATCGCGTGAATCGAGACCGGGGCGTCGCTGATCACGTACAACGTTCCCTTGTACCGGCCGACGTCGAACAATTGGACCAGCGAGAACTCCTGCTGGCTGTGCTCGCGCACGATCTCTTCGCGGCGGTCGGTTTCCGCGCCGTCCAGCCCGTACAGGACGAAGCGCAGACTCGCACCGATCGGGTTGTCGTTGACGATGGTGAATCGGGCGTCGATCCGGCCGTGGCGGATGGGCGTCGGCCGCGTGTCCACGGGAATCCAGGCCCGTTGGAGCGGGCCGGAGGCATCCACGGACGTGCTGGAGATCAGCGTGCCGCCATCGGACAACTCGATCGTCGCGGCGGCGTGCGGGCCGACAGGTCCCGCCGGCTCGACGGACGCGTAACCGCTCCGGGCCAGCCCCGGGCGCCCCTCGGTTTCGAACGAAAACATGCCGCGGGCCGGAACGTCGTAGGGGACATCCTGGCCGGCGAGCGGAAGCCAGTCTCCGAAGAAACGGAGCGCGCCGGAAAGCGGCTCGTCGGTCGGATTCGACAGTTCGATTCGAGTGCGGTAGCCGCCGCCGTCCATCAACTGGGGAACGATGGCGCGCCCGGGACCGGCGGCGACGGCAAGCGGGGCCGACGCGACGATCCGATCGCCGCGGGCCGTGGTCGACGCGACGAGCGCGGCGATGGTCACCTGTTCCGTGCTCTCGATTTCGACCAGGCCGTCCAGCGTCTGGCCGCTGTCGAGCAGATCCGCCGTGCCGATCCGCCGCTGCTCGCCGGGATCGATGGACGTTTCGGAAACGCCGATCGCCTGCCCGCCGGAGTCGTGGAACGTGAACGCGAGTTGAGCCGCCCGCGGCGCGCCGTTGTGGATCAGGAACACGGTCTCTCGCGACCCCGGCTCGTGCCGGACTCGTACATGGGCGTTCGAGGACGGCGGCCGGGCCTCGATCGAGGTTTCGCTGATCAGTATTCGGCTCTCGCGCGTGGAGGCTTCGTCCAGGAGCGTCCGGGTCACGCTGTAGGTCGCGGCGGCGGCAACGGGCAGCGAAACCCGCGCGTATCCGAACCGCGGCGCCGCGTCGCGGTCGATGCTCGCATCGATCGTCGAAAAGGACTGTGAAGCGTTCGGCGCCAGCCGGACGTCGCGTTCGGACCGGGCGAAGTCGAAGACCATGACCCGGGCCCAGAACGAATCGGTCGCGTAGAGCCGTTGGTGCTCGCTGTCGAACGCGATGCCGCGGACGTCGGCCAACTGGTCCTGGCGTCCCCGTCCGGGCGCCCGGGTCGCGAAGTCGGGTTGACCCAGGACGAAGCTGGCCCCCATCCCGGTTCCGAGCACGCCGGGCGCACCGTCGAAGACCAGCACGCGATCGTTGCCCTTGTCGCTCAGGATCACCCGGTCGTTGGCCGTGTCGTAGGCCAGTCCGTCCGGCCACCGGAGTACGCGCCGCCCTTCGTCCTCATCGACCGGTTCCGTGTCCAGGCGCACGCCCCGAGTGGAGGCGAAGTCCGGTTGTCCCAGCACGGCGACGGCGTCCATTCCGGTCCGCAGTTGCTCCGGGGCCGCGTTGAACACCAGCACCCTGTGGCTGAGCGGCTCCGCCACGAACAGGCGCTCGTGGTTGGGGTCGTACACGAGGTCCCCGGCCATGGCCGAGAACGCGTTGCGCGTCGCCGCGCCGGTTTCGGGCCCTCCGCCGCCGGCGCGGTCGGTCAGCACGGACCGTCCCGAAGTGAAGTCGGGCTTGCCGAGCACGGCGATGGCGGGCGCGCCGTTCTGCAACTGTCCGGGCGCGATGTCGAAGACCATCACGCGGTAGTTCGGACCGTCGGAGACAAAGAGCCGCCGACCTTCCGAATCGACGGCGATGCCCATGGCCCGGGGGTTGCTCGACGTGATGCCGTAACGTCCGACGGCGACGTCGAAGTTCAGCGACGTCCGCGTCATGCGGGCGTCCGAAGACGTGAAGTCCGGCTGTCCCAGAACGGCGATCGCTTCCGGATATGTCTCGAGCCGATCGGGATCGGCGTCGAACACCAGGACTCGATTGTAGTAACCGTCGCCGACGAACAGCAGCTTCTGGCCCGGGTCGTAGGCCACGGCGCCCGGAATCCGGAACGTCCGCGACGTCGGGCCCGGAATCGTGTCGCTCCCGAAGCCGGGCTGGCCGATCACGGCGATGGCCTCGCGGTCGAGCAACTGGTTTCGGGGATCGAGCTGCCACACCATGACGCGGTGGTTGTATTGATCGATCGTGAAGAGCCGGTGGTCGACGGGATCCAGCGCGACGGCCCGAGGGTAGTGGCTCCGGTCGTCGATCCGGTCGTTCGCCGCGCGGGCGGTGAACGACGGGCCGCCGTCGTCGTCGATATGACCCACGACGTCGACCATGCGTCCGCCCGACAGGGAATCGCCCTCACCCGAAATGTCGAAGATGCCGACCCGGTTGCCGGCCCAATAACCCTCCGACACGTAGAGCAACTGGTTGTCGGCCGAGATCGAACCGCCCGTGATGCGCGGGCCGAACGTCTTGGATCGGGCCAGTTCCGGGGAGAACGTGAGGCGGTCTTCCGTCACGGTATCGTAGTCCGGCTGGCCGATGATGCCGATCGGTTCCGGGAAATTCGTCATGCTATCCGGCGCGACGTCGTAAACCAGGATGCGGTTGTTGCCGCTGTCGGTGAGCATCAACCGGCCGGTCGCGCCGTCATAGGACAGGCTTCCCGGGCCGATCTGCGTGTCGGATGCGCGCGGAGCGCGGCTGTCGAAGTCCGCCTGCCCCAGCACGGCCACGGCGTCGGGACTGCTTTCGAACCGGTCGGGATGGACATCGAAGACGACGATCCGGTTGTTGCCGCCGTCACTGACGAACAGGCGGTGGTTGGCGCGATCCAGCGCGACGCTGCCGGGTCTGGACAGCGAGTCGGCCCCGATGCCGGGCTCGCGCGAGTCGAAGTCCGGCTGACCGATCACGGCGAACGCGTCCGGATCGTTCTCCAGGCGGTCCGGGTGGACGTCGAACACCAGGATCCGGTTGTTGCCGCCGTCGGTGACGAAAAGGCGCTGGTTCGCACTGTCCATCATGACGCCGGCGGACTGGAAGCGGTTGGGTCCGACCCCGTTGGCGCGGGACTCGAAATCGGGCGCGCCGATCACGGCGATGGCCTCCGAACCGGTCTCGATCCGGTCGGGATGGATGTCGAAGGCCAGGATGCGCAGGCCCGGCCCCCACGCGTTCACCGTGCGGTCGACCGCGAACAGGCGCTGGTAGACCTCGTCGATGGCCGGCGAGGTGCTGAACGGCAGCGTGTCGATCGCCACGTCGCCCGACGATGTCCGGCGGCCGTAGGTCGACTCGTGCCCGAGGACGTGGTCGGCGGTCCGCCTCAGCGGCAGGCCGTTCGCGTCGAGCTGGAAGATGGAGATGTTGCCGTTGCCCTGGCCCGGGACGATCAGGCGTCGAGTGGTGCTGTCCAGCACCGGAGCGCCCGGTCACCAGACCGAGTGGGCGTTCGGTCCTCCATTGGTCACCCCGCCCATGAAGGTGGGGTTTCCCTCCAGGTCGAGCGATCCCAGCACTTCGGTGGCCGGTTGCCCGTTCTCTTGCGCGACGGACGGAGCGGCCGAAATGCCGAGCGCGATCCAGACCGCTATCGCGCGTTTCATGGCTGTCCTCCTTGCGATTCCCGCGGTGTCCATCACGCGAAGTGTCTTCTGGAGAGAAAACACCCGATCAGCGCCGGGATCGCCATCATCAGGTGATTGATTTCCGCGGACCGGCTCGGCGCGCCCAACTCGGGCATGAACGGCGTACCGACCCAGAAGGGCGCGTAGAACCCGATCATGAGTATCAGCATCACCCACCACGCCACCCGCGTTCTCGCGCCCGCCGGAGCGAACAGGATCACCAGGATGGCCGCCATGGCGCCGAAGTCCCCGCCGAGCTCCCTCAGAAAGTGGTGCCAGCTGTGGGTCTGGGTGCCGCCCACCAACAGGAACGCGTCGTTGCCGATGTGCGTGACCGTCGCGCTCAGGCTGTTGTAGCCGAGGAGGAAACCGGCGATCACCAGGATCCTTCCGGTCCAGATATGGGTCAGAACGTTCATCGTCTCGCCTCCCGTTCGAACACGTGGGCCGCGCCGGAGTCGGCAACCGCGTCTTCGCCGGCGCCGTCATCGAATCGCGCGCCGACGACCAGCATCCGGCCGTCGTTGCTGAGCGCGACGGCGCTGCCGAACTCGTCGAACTGCTCACCGTCCGGGCTCTTGACGAAGGCTTCATGGCTCCACTCGCGGCCGTCCCGCCGATACACGTAGACCGCTCCGGCTTCGGGGGCCGAATCGTCGTCGGCGTTCACCTCCAACCCGTCGGCGGCGCTGTCCTCGTTGGGCGCCGCGATTGCCAGCGTCGCGCCCTCTCCGTCCAGGGCGAGGCGGTAGCCGAACCAGTCCTCGAGCCCCGTGTTGGACGCCTTGATGAAGGCCTCCTGCGTCCACGCGCCGTCGTCCATGGCGAACACGTGGACGGCCCCGGCCGAGGTGTTGGACGCCTCGTCGTTCGCGGCTTCGCCGGCGGGGACCACGCCCCGCAGCAAGCTGTCCTCGTCCGGCGATCCGGCGGCGACCCGCTCCCCGTCGTCGCTGATATCGATCCAGACGCCGATCGAGTCCTGTGTCTCGACGTTCGAGGGCTGGAGCCGTGCTTCCTCGGACCACGCGCCGCCATTGCGCGCGAACAGGTAGACGGCCCCCCGCCCTCCATCTTCGTCGTAGGCGCTGGCGGCCAGCCGGTCCCCGTCCGCATCGAGCGCGACGGCATAGCCGAACAGCGCGCCGGGCGCGTTCCCGGAGCTCTTGACGTAGGCCTGCTGCGACCAATCGCCGCCGTTGCGCTCGAACACGTAGACGGCGCCGGAGGCCTCGGACGCGTTGTCCGCCGCGTCCCCGTCGATGACGGCCGAAGCGCTGTCTTCGCTCGGCGCGCCGACGGCCAGCGTGTTCCCGTCGCCGCTCAGGCTGATCGCGTAGCCGAACGTGTCGCCGTCGCCCGGCTCCCCCGCGTTGGATGCCTTGACGTACGCGGTTTCCGACCACGCGCCGCCATTTCGCTCGAACAGGTAGACCGCCCCGGACTGGGCGACGGCGTCGTCGTCCCGGTCGGGGTTGACCCCGGCGCCGCCGCCGTCCTCGAAGACGGCCGAAACCGCAAGCGTGTTCCCATCGCCGCTGATGGCCAGCGTGGATCCGAACTGGTCGTTGAGGCCGGAGTTGGAGGCGTTGATGAAACCCTCCAGTGACCAACCGGCGCCCGTCGCCGCGTACACGCGAACGGCGCCGGAACCGAACGACGACGCGTCGCCGGCCTCGGAATCGTCGGCGTGAACGCCGGAGGACGCGCTCGCGTTCATCGGCGCGCCGACGGCCAGCGTCGCACCGTCGCCGCTCAGGGCGAGCGCGTAACCGGACTGCTCCCCGGGGGCCGCCGTCGGCGCTCGGACGACGCGGTCCGAGGTCCAGCCGAGTCCAGGCCCCGGGGTGTCCGGCTCGGCCGGTCCCCCCGTGCAGCCTGCGGCCAAGACGGCCGCCAGAATACCCGGCCTGCGGCTCACTCCGCGCATGGACCCGGTTCGTCGGCCTGGCCGGGCTCGTTGCCGCGGAATAGCTCCCGCCCTTCGACGTCCAGGACCCGGGCCTCCTCGGAAAGGGTCATGTAGGGCTGGCCGTTCTTCAGCCGCCGCCCTCGCATCGTGATCCGGTCGCCGATGCCGATCAGGTCGTCGTCCCAGCACCAGCCGCGCAGCATTCTCGGAGGCCCCAGCTCCCCGCGCCAGATGACGGCGCCGCCGTCGCCGACGACCTCGAGCATCAGGACGGAATGGGGATTGATGAGCTGCACCTCGAGCACTGTTCCCGTGACCGTCGTCAGCGTGTTCTCGTAGCGCCCGGCGTCTCCATGATGCACCGCCCAGGCGGCGGGGCCGACCAGCAGCCCGGTTGCGGCCAGCCACAGCAAACCCGTTACGCGCCTCATATTGTCGTTTTATATACAACGGGTAGAGGGCGGTCAACGATTCCGGCGGAATCGACCTGGGGAAGCGAAGTCTCCACGTCCACGGCGGGGTGGCGGATGGAACCGTGCTGTGTAGGAAGAAGCTGACCAGGAGGAGGTGCCTGGGTTTTCTGACGTCGCAAACACGCTGCGTGGTCGTGATGGAAGCTTGTGCGAGTGCTCACCACCAGGTTCGGCAGATTCTGAGGCTGGGTCACTAGATCAAACTGGTTTCCCCAAACCACGTTAAACCGGAGGAACGACACGACGGGTGGGTGCGGAGGCGATTTCGGGCTAACGGACCAGATCTTCGACGAAAAACTGGACGTCCGTGCCGAAGCGTTCGAAAGGCGCGAATTCCTGAGTGTGGCGCTCAAGCGAGCGAAAGTCTCTTTGACGATTAAAGCTGAAGCTTCGGGTGACATCGAAACGTTGCGGAGTAAAAATGCCGTGGCTGCTTGGCGCGTGCTGGAACTCGTAGTGGTAGAACTCGGTGTCTTCCGAGACCGCTGACAGGCCTTCTACGATAAAATCGCCCTCGTCCCGCCACAGATTTCCAGTCGACGCTTCCAGCCACAATCGCCCTCGCACATAGCAACGGGTCGTTTCGGAACAAAATGGAAGGTTGAATCGGAAACGGGGCGAGTCGCGGATTTGCCTGTAGTCCACCAAGATCAGGTCCAAGCCGTCAATCGTTTCGCGGCCCGCGATCACCGCGGTGAAATCTTCGTCGTCAGAAAGGAAATACCGCTGCGTCGTGAACGTGGCCCCCCGATTTCTGGGGTTCAGACCGAATTTCCGGCTCTCGAGTTCAATCAGCTCTTGCTCCTCCGACTCGGAGCTGGCGTTCGCAAGTGCCCTTGTGAGGTTCTGCACACGCAACTCCAGATCCCCGGCCTCCCGCCCATCCACTGAGAGAACGTGTCGATACTCCATCGTCGCGGAGCTTCGGGTGGAACCATGAACCATGAGTTGGCTGACGAAAACCCGGCGTTGGGTGACGCGGCCCTCATCATCGTAGGTGAGGATCGTGTACGTTTCTTCCGTCGTCAGATTCTGGACCGCTTCGGCGTACCGCCGAGCGCTGGCGCCAGCCCGCGCGAGCAAGTCGTCGAGATCCACAGCGTCGATTCGTTGCAGCTCGAGAGCAGTGACAAGATTTGGCCGCGGCTCCGCGGCGAAAGCCGAGAGCGTCACTACGAGGACGAACAGGACAAGGGACATCCGTTTCGTAGCCATTTTTGGAGTATACAACCGAAGACGATCCGCCGATCTTCAACGAAAACACCGGTCACGGGAGACCCTGTGGCTGCCGCGGGCCGTGCCGGTCGCTCGAATCCGGGCGGGTAGCCGGGCGAAGGCCCGGAAGTCGGGCGTGGTGATGCGGACAGCTTGGCCGGTGTCGATTTCCCAACTTGCGTGACGATCTGGATGCCGGGCGACCGGTCGAACAACCCCGAGAAGTCCAGGCGCGACATCGCGACGGATGTACTTTTCGAAGGAGCTTCGCGGAATGAACTCGTGCGAGCACTCGCGATGGCAGGGAAGGCGGGACGCTTTCCAACTGGGCCAGAACCGCAGCCCGAAGCTGGCGCGGACGCTGTGGTGGATTCCGGCGGTCGGACTGATCCTCCGACAGCTTCGCGCCGGCCGCGCACGCGACTTCGATGTCCGGGCACGGGTAGCACGTGTGCTACGATCACAGCGATGGACGGCGCCATCAACCAGCGCGAGTTGCGCAATTCGTCCGCGGCGGTGCTCCGGGAGGTCAAGGCGGGACGGTCGGTCGTCGTGACGCGGAACGGGGACTCGGTGGCCGAGCTGCGTCCGATCCCGCCCGGGCGGTTCGTCTCTCGCGCGGTCATCGTCGATGCCGCGTCCCGCGCGCCTCGCATCGACGCCGCGCGGTTCCGTAGCGACCTGGAGGTCTTGACCGATCCCTCCGTCGATGGCTGATCCGGTGGCCGTCCCGGCCCGGGGATTGCTGGACACGTCCGTATTGATCGACATCGACGTGATCGATGGCGATCTCCTCACCGCGGTTTCCAACGGACTGGCCCTTTTCACGCGAAACCCGAACGATTTCGTCGGCCTGGAGCAACTCATCAGCATCAGGAAGATCTGACTGTCGCGGTCTCGGCGCGCGGGATCAGAACGCGGCGCGAAGCACCCAACCAGTGAAGGCGAATACCCTGGGAGGAAGGGCGAGCAACTCCGGACCGACCGGCGACCTCGTCTCTGGCGCGGTTCATGGCGTGGCCGTGCTGCTGGGATCCTGTGGCGCGCGGGCCGGCGTTCAGATTCCGAGCGGAAGCCTGGAGAAGCCGCGGAAGTTGGGCGTCGTGACGCGGACGGCCTGGCCGGTGTCGATCTCCCAGTTCCGGCTGGCGCCGATCAGGTCTTCGAACAGTTGTTGCGCCATGAGCCGCCCCAGCGGGGCGCCGACGCAGAAGTGCACGCCGAGTCCGAAAGCGAGGTGGCGTTTCCTGGGCCGCCCGAGCATCAGCGTGTCGGGCTGTTCGAACGCGCGTTCGTCGCGGTTGGCCGCTCCGACGTGCAGCAGCACCTGCGATCCCTCGGGAATCGTCCGGCCGTGGAGGTCCACGTCGCGCGTGGGCGTCCGGACGAAGCCCTGCGCGGGCGCGTCCCAGCGCATGTCCTCCTCGGCGAACTCGGGAATGCGCTCCGGGGCGTCGCGAAGCGCGCCGAGCACGTCCGGATGGCGCGCCAGGGCGTAGGCCATGTTCGTGAACAGGTTGTTCGTCGATTCAAAACCGGCCGTCAGGAACGTCATCGTCGTGACGACGATCTGTTCGCGCGAGAGTTTCCGGCCCGCCTCCTCGGCGCTGATCATCGCGCTGAGCAGGTCATCCCCCGGTGAGGCCGCCTTCTCGGCGGCCAGCGCGTCGGCGTACTCGCGCAGCTTGCGCATGGCGATCGCCTGGGGCGGCTCCTCGCCCTCGGCGGCCTCCTCGCGAAGGAAGAAATCGTCCAGCCAATGACGCAGGTGTATGAAGTCCGCCTCGGGCACGCCGAACATCGTGCCCAGGATCGCGGCGTTGAACGGCGCCGAGATGTCCGCGACGAATTCCATGGGCTGGCGGGCGGCGGCCTGGGCGACCAGCTCGCGCGACAGCTCGGCGATCCGGGGACGCAGCGTCTCGACCGTCCGGGGCGTGAAGGCCTTGTCGACGAGTCCGCGCGCGAACGTGTGCTCGGGCGGGTCGGTGGTTCCGAGCGTCTTGCCGATCCGCTCGGGCATGTCGTGAAGCAGGTTGCCGCGCCGCCGGGACGACCACGTCCTCCAGTCCTTGAACGCACCGGCCACGTCCCCGTAGCGGGTGAGGACCCACACGTCCTCGTCCGCCGAGTAGTGGGCCGGATCCTCGTCGCGCATCCACTTGTACCGGGGATACGGGTCGGGTTCGGCAATGATCGAGAGCGGGTATTGGAACGCCGTCGGCATCAGGTCCGGTGCCCCTCAGAGCTTGAGCAGCCGTTCGGCGTTGCGCCGGTAGATGCGGTCCTTCTCGTCCGGCGTCAGATCCATGGTCTCGATGCCCTGGATCGTCTCGCGCGCGTACAGGCCCGGCGAGGGTTCGAAGGGCATGTCCGACGCGAACACCACGTGGTCGACGCCGAAGAAGTCCAGGCCGCATTTCATTCCGGCGCGGGCGCCGAACAGCGCGGTATCCGCGTAGAAGTGGTGGAAGTAGTCGATGGGCCGCTTGGGCATCGACTCGAGCAGCGCGAAGTAGTCCTCGTCCGAGGTCCGCGTGCCGAGTTGATCCCAGCCGTGCCCGACCCGGCCCGTGAAGTACGGGATCATGGCGCCCATGTGGTGCGTGACGATCTTGATGCCGGGCAGCCGGTCGAACAGGCCCGAGAAGACCAGGCGCGCCATCGCGACGCTGGTTTCGTAGGGCCACCCGAACGTCCACCAGATCTCGTACAGCGAGCGGTCCTCGGTCTGGTAGTCGGAAAACGTCGCATCGCGCGACGGGTGGAGCCAGACGACGGCGTCGCGCCGCGCGATCTCGTCGAATATCGGCTGGAATTCCGGCGCGTCCAGGGGCCGGCCGGCGGCGTTCGAATGGAGTTGCACGCCCTTGGCGCCCAGCTCGTCCAGGGCGCGGACCAGCTCGCGGACCGCCGCGTCCGGGTTGTTCATGGGCAGCGCCGCCGCGAACGCGATGAACCGGTCCTCTTTCTCCACCAACTCGGCCAGCCCGTCGTTGGCCTCCGCCGCCAGCGCCGGCGTGCGGTCGGGGCCGCCCAGAACTTCCAACGGCGGCATCGGCATCGACAGGACCTGGACGTAGTCGCCGAATTCGTCCAGGGCCCGGAGGCGGGCGTCCCGGTCGGCGATGGTCGGTAGGCGCTGGACGCGCTTTCCCATGTCCCGGCCGCGGTCGCCGATCCGGATGTACTTGTCGAAGAAGCTTCGGGGGAAGAAATGATTGAAGATGTCGATTTTCACGAAACGGTCCTTTCGTCGGTGCGAAGCGGACGCCTCAGCGCGGATCCATGCCGTGTCCGCGACGATGCCACTGACGGACGACGACCCCGCCCAGAAGAGCCAGCCCGATCAGGTCCGTCGCGAGACTGGCGTGAATCAAGAGGCCGGCGGCGAGGAACAGGGCCGTCCGTTCGAGGGCGCCCGCGTTCCTGCGCATGTACCCGGCGACCGCGGCCCCGAGGGCGATCACGCCGACCCCGCCGGTCGTCGCCGCCAGCGCGGTCTCGGCCGGCGGACCCTGCATCAGCAGAACCGGGTTCAACGCGAACATGAACGGCAGCAGGTACCCGGACAGCGAGAACATCCAGGCGGTGGACGCCGTCTTCATGATGTCGGACCCGGCGATGGTCGCTCCGGCGTAGGCCGCCAGGGCGCTCGGCGGCGTGACCATCGACATCATGCCGAAGTACAGAATGAACATGTGCGCGGCCAGTGGCAGGATTCCCATATCGATCAGGGAGCCGGCCGCCAGGTTGGCCAGCAGCACGTAACAGACGATGGTCGGCAGACCCATGCCGAGGACGATCGAGGAAATCATCACCAGGAACAGGGCCGCGTAGACGTTGTCGCCGGCGAGACCCTCGATCATGGGAGCGAAGCGGCTGGCCAGCGCGGTCATCAGGATCAGCCCGATGACGATACCCACGCAGGCGACCGCGCAGCACAGCGACACGGCTTCGCGGCCAGCCCGTTCGAGAACGCCGAAGAGGCGCCGCGGCCCGAGCCGCCGATCTCCGAAGAACAGGCTGGCGCCGAATCCCGCGAGGATCGCGTAGGTCGCCGAGCGGGTCGGCGTGAACCCGGACGCGAGACAACCGATCAGGACGGCCACCGGCGCCGTGAACAGGTAGAGTTCCTTGCGCTTCAGAACGCGAAGGATCAGCGCCCCCTGGGCGTCGATCCTCATCCCGCCGATTCCGTGCCGCGCCGCGTGGAAGTGGATCGTGGCGAACAGGGCCAGGTAATAGAGAATCGCGGGAATCAGCGCCGCGACGATGATCCGGACGTAGGGAACGCCCAGGTACTCCGCCATGACGAACGCGGCGGCGCCCATGACGGGCGGCATCAACTGTCCGCCCGTCGACGCCACGGCCTCGACGGCGCCGGCGACGTGCGGCTGGACGCCGCTCTTCTTCATCATGGGTATGGTGAACGCGCCGGCGGTGACGACGTTGGCCACGGCGCTGCCGTTCACCGTTCCGAACACGGCGCTGGAAACGACGGCGACCTTGGACGGACCGCCGCGGAACCGTCCCAGCACCGCTTCGGCCAGGTCGATCGCGAAACCGAGACCGCCGATCGCCTCCAGGACCAAACCGAACAGCACGAACGGGAACACGTACGTGAACATGACGGCCAGCGGAATCCCGAACACCCCCTCGATCGTCAGGAACGCCTGCGTCACGATCCGGCTGAAGGAATAGCCGGTGTGCCCCCCCAATGCGACCGGAAGCAGGCCGCCCCAGTACGCGTACGCGACGAAGACGGCCGTGATGACGGGCAGGGCCCATCCGATTCGGCGCAGGGTGGCGGCGACGACCAGCACGCCGCCGACGGTTCCGGCGATCAGGTCCATCGTGGTCGGGGTCCCCATCCGTTGCATCAGGGCGTCGAGGTTCACGACGATGTAGCCGCAGGCCCACAGGCTCAGGACGGCCAGCAGGTAGTCGACGGCCGTCCGCGCCGGGGTCCGAGCGGCCGCCGACCGGCCGGGAATAAGGAATGCGAGCGCGAGGGGGAGCGCCAGGAAGACCGCTCGCTGTTGAAACGGTTGCAGCCGCAGCAGGTTGACTTCGAGGATTGCGAAGACGGCGAACGCGACGGCGAGGACCGGAATCAGACGCCGCTGGAGGGCGTCTCCCTCCGAATCGGTGCGCGGGGCGGCGGCGGGCGTTTCGCCGTGATCGTCCGTAGCCACCGTCTGTCGGAAACGGCCCTCAGTTCGCCAGCGAGTCCGGCAGGATCCCGATTTCCCGGAAGTAGCGCAGGCTGCCTTCGTGGTAGGGCACGCCGATGTCCATCGCGGCCCGTTCGGGCGTGATTTCTCGGCCGGCCGGATGCGCCCGGGCGATGGCGTCCCTGTTCTCGTAGATCGTCTTCGTGATCAGGTAGACCATGTCCGGGTCGGCGTCGGCGTGGACCAGCAACTGCGCCGTGCCCGAATCGGCGGACTGGAGGTCGCCGTCCTGACCTTCGAAGGTGCCCGCGGGGATCGTGACCGGCACGATGAACGGGTGGTCGGCCCGTATTCGCGCGAGCGCGCCGGAATCGTAGGGCAGGAACTCGAGCGCGTGCGTCGCCGTGGCCGAGACGATCGTGGCATGGGGCACCGTGCCGCCCACGAAGACGGCGTCGACCGTGCCGTCCTTCAGCAGCTCCATCGCATTGGCTTGGCTTTCGTAGATCTGTTGGAAGTCGTCCCAGGCCACGCCGTGTCCGGCGATGATCGGCTCGACGAAGTACTCCCAACCGCCCCCGGCGGGGCCCGTCGTGACCCGCTGGCCGGCCAGGTCCGTCATCGTCGCGACGCCGCCGCCCTCGAGCGCGACGATCACGGCCACCGAGCTCTGGAGGGAGATGACGGCGGCGACCGGAAACGCTTTTTCGAACTCCCCGGCGCCCACCACTGCGGAGGTCGTGATGGCGGCGTTGGCCATGCCGAAGTGGATCTCGCCGGCATCCAGGAGCCGGATGTTCTGATTGGACCCGCTGCTGCTTTCGGCGGTCGCGATGACGCCGGGGACGTTGTCTGTGACGACCTCGGCGATCGCCGTGCCGAGGGGGAAGTAGCTGCCTCCGACGCTGGCCGTCGCGATCTGGATCCGGGATGGGACGGCCGTGCCGTCCACGTCGACGGTGGCGTCGGCGCGATCCCCGCCGCACGACGCGGCGCCGAGTGCCAGGAGTACAACGGTCAAACCGCTACGGATCCTGTTTCTGTCCACGTTCATCCCACGCATCCCCCACTCCAGTCCCGTGTCGTCCGGCCGGCACGATCTTCCCGCCGGAGCGTGCAGAACACTCTAGCAGCCCACGGTGGAAGTGTACATGGCCGCGTTCGGAGCCCGCGTCCGGCCCCCTTGTCAACCCGGCGGCCACAATTTATGCTTGCTTGTTTGATCGTTCCCCGGGGAGCCGACTGATGAGTCTGATGAACGAATTCGCGCCCGACAAGCGTATCCAGTCCTTCCATCCGCCGCAACGCACGCTGATGGGGCCCGGCCCGACCGAGATCCATCCGCGCGTCCTGACTACGATGAGCCAGCCCGCGATCGGCTATCTCGATCCTGTTTTCGTCGAGATGATGGAAGAGTTGAAGTCGCTGCTGGGCTACGTCTATCAGACCCGGAACCCGCTGACCTTCCCGTTGTCCGGTCCGGGCTCGGTCGGCATGGAATACTGCTTCGTCAACCTGGTGGCTCCGGGCGACAAGGTCGTCGTGTGCCGGAACGGGGTCTTCGGCGGGCGCATGGTCGAGAACGTCGTTCGCATGGGCGGGAAGCCGATCGTCGTGGAGGATGCATGGGGCAGTCCCGTCGACCCTCGGAAGGTCGAGGACGCGCTCCGGAAGCACCCCGACGCCCGGGTCGTGGCTTTCGTCCACGCCGAGACATCCACCGGCTGCGAGTCCGACGCCGAGACGCTGACCCGCATCGCTCACGATCACGACGCGCTGGTGATCATGGACGCGGTGACGTCGTTGGGCGGCATCCCGGTCCACGTCGATCGATGGGATGTGGACGCGATCTATTCCGGCAGCCAGAAGTGCCTGTCGTGCACTCCCGGCCTGTCTCCGGTTTCGTTCTCCGAGCGCGCCGTGGAACACGTCCGGCGCCGGGGGGACAAGATCCACAGTTGGTTCATGGACATGAACTTGCTGCTGGGGTATTGGGGCGCCAGCCAGCGGACATACCACCATACCGCGCCCACCAACTCACTGTTCGCGCTCCACGAAGCGCTCTTGCTGATCCGGGAAGAGGGCCTGGACGCCTGTTGGGCGCGCCATCGCCGGCACCACGTGGCGCTGAAGGCGGGTCTGGAGTCCATGGGCCTCGAGTTCCTGGTGGCGGCAGATCACCAGCTTCCCCAGATGAACGCCGTGGTCTGTCCGGATGGTGTGGACGAAGCCGCGGTTCGGAGGCAACTGCTCGAGGAGTTCAACCTGGAGATCGGCGCCGGCCTCGGACCGCTGAAGGGCAAGATCTGGCGTTTCGGCCTGATGGGTTATTCCTGCCGTCCCGAGAACGTCATGCTGTGCCTGGCCGCGCTCGGATCCGTTCTTTCGGACATGGGACTCCCGGTTCACGTGGGCGAGGCCGAAGCGGCGGCCCACGGCGCCTACGCCGAGATGCACGCCGACTACGCCGAGCGCCGGAAGCGGGCGTAGGTAGACCTGGCCGCATTCCCCCAAGAATGCCGGTTCTAGTCGGTCAGAAACTCGACAACGATTGGACTTCCCAGAGTGTCGCCGCCCTCGAGTTCCGGGTCGTAGACGATTCGCACGGCGAGTGGAGGCGAGAATTCGCCGCATGCGATCGAGTCGCGCACCTCGGACGAGAAACTGACGAATGAAACCGACTCTGAATCAGCGGCCGCGAACCGGAGGTCCTCGCCTTCGCTATCCACCGAGAATCGCACGCCGTCGCCCGAGCAGTCCATCAGCGTCAGGCGGCCCGAGATGTGTTCCATTCCTTCCGGAACGATCGCGGCGCTGGCGCGGGGCAATAATTCGCCGTCTGCGCGTTCGCCCAAGACGGCGTCCCTCCGAGCAAGGGTCGGTGGCGCTTCGGGTGGCGGTGCGGTGTCCCGGGTCGCCGTGAATAGGGTCGGTTCTCCGAGTAGGGCGATGTCTTCCAGAAGACTTTCGGCTCGTCGCCGGAGCTCTGGGTCGGTGGTCGCGCCCGCCAGAGCCAGGGCCATCTCGCGAGCGATTTCGGTTTGTCCCGACAGCCAGAGCGCTTGCAGATAGGTGAGAGTCAGATTCTGGTTTCCACTATCCAACCGAACGGCGCGGCTGAGTACGTCGAGCGCTTCGGCGGTTTTATCGGGATCGATCAGGAGAATCTGTCCCAAGCGCTCGAGCGATTCGACGCTGTCCGGGCGCAGGGCGACCGCTTGTCGCAGATGTTCACTGGCGGTTGCGACCGCGTTCGGATCCAAGAAGCCATCGCGGGAGAGCAGTCTGTCTGCGTAAAGAAGGCGCGGGAGATAACCCGCGGCCTCCATCCCAGCGGCCCGCTCGAAGTATTCGAACGCGGTGTCCGCATCGCCTTCCATTTCGTACAGGATGCCCGAGCGAGTCACCGGCTCGACCATGTCGGGAGCCAGGGCGATAGCGCTTCCAAAATAGACTCGCGCCTCGTCGAACCGATTCTCACGGGAACATACCTGTCCAAATTAGATTCTGCGGAATGGAGAGAGGATTGAGAGGTTGAGCCCGACCTCGTAGGATTGGTTTTTCGACAAGAAAGACCGAACCGAAGAGGAGGGCTCAACCATG
>JAJEEE010000054.1 GCA_022821145.1 Acidobacteriota bacterium | reverse complement strand
GGACGCCGCGGGTACCATGGGGAATGGGGGCGAGGTTGTTGCGTGTCCTCGACGCCGTGGGATCGGCCCGGATCCTCCGACGCCATGACTGTCCCCGCGCGTACGGCCGCCAACTTCGGGACTTTCCTATAGTAGTCGCGGCGTTCCTCGCCGCGACTGGACAACGCGGCAATTGCCTTCGCAATTGCCGGGGCGTCAGCCCAAGAAAATGATCTCTTCGTGCACGGTGTCGGCCCCTTGCAAGATCTCGGCTTGCTGACGCGGCGTCCGGGAGGCCGCCTTGTCCACCCGCGGCGCGGACGCCGCGGGTAACATCCGGGAATGGGGGGCGACTTTGTGCGTTTCCGCCGTGGCTTGGAATCGGCCTGGATCCTCCGACGCCGCGACGGGAGAACGAGGCGTCACTCCGTCTCGAGCGCGCCCTCCGGGTAGAACTGCTCGCAGTAGCGCCGGTACGGGCCGATCTCGCCGTCGGATGCGCACAATCGGGGCCGGGGCCGGTAGGACTTCCGGCCCCAGATGACGACGTCCTGCAGGACGTCGCGCTTCTGGCGGGAAATCATGATCTTGTTCATGAGCCGGCTGCGAAGGCGCGCCGGAAGGAAGCGCATGCCGGCGATCGGCCGCTTCGGCCGTTCGAGCCGCCGCAGTTGGCTGAAGAGCGTCATCTCGATCAGGCGGCCGTCGATCGGCGTCGCCAGCACCCAGAGGCGCGTGTCCATATCGATGGAATGCTCGTGGACCTCGACGTAGGAGTAGCCGAGCCCGTGCACGTGGGTCACGGCCGAGACGTCGAACACGCTCCGGATTCCGGCGATGGTCCGCGTGCGCCTGAAGTCGAAGCAGCTCCGGAGGTAGGCGCCGTCGATCGACAGCCCGCCGACCCGGTTCACGGCGTCGTAGCCGTGGACATAGCGGAGATGGCCCAGATCCACGGAATTCTCGGTCGTTTCCTGGGGATGCCCCGGAAACCGGGCGGTCCAGGTATCCAGCGCGGTCCAATCGGCGCCGGCCTGAGGCGCTTCCGGCAGGTCCCATTGCGGTCCGCGTCCGCCGATGCCCCACCATGCGAACACCAGGCCGAGAATCTCGCGCGTCTCGAAGGCCCGCAGCCGGGCCGTCGCCGGCGGCGGGGCATTGGGGGTCGCCACGCACTGGCCGGTCGTGTCGTATTCGAAACCGTGGAACGGACAGACCAGGCGGCCGTCGACGACACGGCCGCCGGCCTCGGGGCCCAGGTCGGAACCCAGGTGCGGACAGACCGACTCGGCCACCGAAAGGCGGCCCTCCGAGTCCGACCACGCGACGATGTTTTCCCCCATCCAGGTGCGCTGGATCAGCTTCTTGCTTTCCAGCGTTTCGCGGGTGGCGACGAAGTACCAGCCTTCCGGGAACGGAGACAGCCGCGCGCGGCCGGATCTCACCGCGCGTCGGGCTCCGTGAGGGTCAGTGTGCGGTTGACGCCGATCGCGCCGCCCGCGGTCGAGGTGACGCCGCTGGGCCAGACGACCTCGACGCCTTCGACGGAGTCGGCGCCGTCCAGGCCGAAGTAGAGCGGCATGCGGCTCTGGCTGAGATAGCCGCTCTTGCCGTCCATCACCTGCGTCCAGCGGTTGCCGCCCGCCGTGACGGTGACCCGGGCGCCCAGCCCGTCGCGGTTGGAGCGGGTCCCCACCAACTCGACCTGGAGGTAGCGCACGTCGTCGCCCCGCGCGTCGGCGAGGTTGCTGACGAGCACCTGCGGCGAGGCGCCGAACTCGTTGGTGACGATGTCCAGGTCGCCGTCGCCGTCCAGGTCGAAGATGACCGAGGACCGCGTCCCCAGGGCGCCCCAGACGATGAACTCGCCGTTGCGTCCCGCGCACTCCTGGTGTTCACGGTCGATGCCGCCGCAGTCGAGCCGGAACCACGGCTTGACGAGCCGGCCGCCGCGCCGAGGCTCGACGCCGAGGATGTACTCGGCGTCCATGAAGCGGTCCCCGGCGTTGTTGACCAGGACGCTGTTCACCTGGTACCGGAACGGGAAGCTCATGCTGGTGGCGACGAAGACGTCCAGCCAGCCGTCGGCGTTGAGGTCGCCGACGCTCAGTCCCCATGGCCAGAAATTCTCGGCGTTGACCGCGTCGGACACTTCCTCGAACGAACCGTCCCCGCGGTTCCGGTAAAACGCGTTGCCGAAGATGCTCCGGCCCTCGCTCCGCAACAGTTCCTCGCCCCACTCCTCGACGAGCCACGCGGCCTTGAGCTTCTCGTCCGGGCCCGCGAACAGGTTCAGCGACATGTCCGAGTGCATGTCGGTCAGCATCATGTCCATGTCGCCGTCGTTGTCGTAGTCGAAGCTCTTCACGCCCATGGCGCCCCAGGGCGTGTCGGGAAACACCTCCTCGGACCGGTCGACGAAGCGTTCCCCGCCGTCGTTCACCCAGTAGCCGTCGTGGCCCTGCATGTCGAGCACGTAGAGGTCGGGCCACCCGTCGCCGTTGAAGTCGGTCGCCGTGGCGTCGCCCGAGAAGCCCACGTCGCGCAGCCCGACCTCCGCGGTGACGTCGGCGAAGCGGTTGCCGCCCTCGTTGCGGAACAGCCGGCTCTCGCGAAGGCGTTCCGGAAACAGGTGGCCCTGGAACGCGTCGTCGTAGCCGAAACGGTACCGGGGCGTGAACCCGTCGATCCGCTCCGCTTCGACGGTGCCGGTGACCTCGAGGATCTCGTCGGAGGTGTATTGGCCGACGACGGTCAG
Organism: Acidobacteriota bacterium; assembly: GCA_022821145.1. Classification (GTDB taxonomy): domain Bacteria; phylum Acidobacteriota; class Terriglobia; order 20CM-2-55-15; family 20CM-2-55-15; genus JAJEDW01. Next base: position 11,350 of record JAJEEE010000054.1, on the reverse strand, counting down.
GAAGACGTCCAGCAGCCCGTCCCGGTCGTAGTCGAAGATGACGGCCCCGGAGGAATGGTCGTTGTAGTCCAGTCCGGAAACGGCCGAGATGTCGGTGAACGTCCCGTCGCCGTCGTTCCGGAAGAGCCGGTTGGGGCTGCGGACGTGGGTGACGTAGAGGTCCGCGTCGCCGTCGTTGTCCAGGTCGGCGAAGCTGGCGGTGACGCCGACGGGCTCCAGCGCGGCCACGCCGGCCGCCGCGGTGACGTCCTCGAAACGCCCCCCGCCCAGGTTCCGGAACAGGCCGTTGGGCCCGGCCTGCGACACGAGGTATACGTCCAGACGGCCGTCCGAGTCGACGTCGGCGACGGCGACGCCGTTGCCGTGGTCGTAGTGGACCGGCTTGTAGAACTTGCCGGCGTCGTCCACGATGCGGTGGAGGAAGTCGATGCCGCTTTCGGGCTGCCGGTCCTCGAACGCGAAGTCGATGAAGGCGTCGAAGTCGTCGCGTGTCGCCATCTGAAGGGCGCGTTCCTGGGCGATCCACTCGGAAGTCTCCACGCCCTCGGGGATGTAGACGATTTCCTGCGCCGCACCCGTCGGCGCAGCGGTCAGGAAAGCGGCCCACACCGCCGCCATCGGAATTCGTGTCGGCCTCACCCGTCGGTCCCCGCGTTCAATGATCGTGTCCGTGGCCGAGCTGGTCCTCGCGCCGGTGATGGTCGTTCTCTCGAATCGTCGCCTTCTCCGCCGCCAGGTCGTCCCGGCCCGTCAGTTTCTTGTCGATGGCCAGCCGCTCGAGCGCCGTCAGCCAGTGGTCGTAGTATCGCCTTCCCGTGTCGACCTCCCCCCGCGCCTCCGCTTCCCGGAGGACGGCGCCGAGCCGTTCGGACCATTCCGCCTGGGTCACGCGCCCGGCGCGGATCAACCCGACGACCGCGGCGAACGCCTGGGCGTGCCACGGCTCCAGGAACACCGGGCCGTCGTCGTCGCGGGGCAGCAGGGGCAGGTTCGCCAGATCGCCGGAGGGTTCCATCGTCAGCCGGCCGGTTCCAGGTGGTCGTCCCAGAGGTCGACGTGGACGCTGTCGCGCGGGTGGCCGCGGGCGCCCCACAACTCCGACGCCGCGAAGCGCACCGAGTACAGGTGCTGCGGCCGGGGCTCGGCGCCCGGGGGCGGCGTGTCCTGGAAGGCGTGGACGCCGTGGTCCCTGCGGACGACGCCCCGGCGGCCGCGCACGTAGCCCGGCATCCGCGTGACGCCGAACGGGAAGTCGTTCCGCGTGGCGACGGCGTCCCCGGCCGCGAACCGCGCCGGGACGTCCAGGTCCAGCTCGGCCGAGCGGTCCGCCGCCAGCAGGCCCAGGATCTCCGCGGGCGAGGGCGGCGTGTAGCCCGCATCGTCGACGGGTTCGACAAGGCCGTCCGGGTCGCGAAGCTCCGCCTCGGTGACCAGGCCCCGCTCCAGGGCCGCCCGCTCCTGGACGTGGAGCCAGCGCGCGTAGTAGGGCATGGCCAGGTACAGCGCGGGCGGAATGCGCTCCGTATCGCGCGCGTTGACGCCCAGCACGGGGTTGCCCAGCGCGAAGAGGAGCCCCCACACCTGCCGCTCCCATTCCTCGGCCGGGACGCGGCCGGTGTCGCGCTCCGGGAGCGTGAAACCCTCCATGCCGCCCAGGTCGTGGATCCCCTGCATCGTCCTCAGATTGTACGCTTTCCGCCGCTCGGACGGGAGATCAGGGCGCGGCGAGACCTTCGGCGCCCACCATGGAATCGCGCGTCACCAGGGCGGCGAGCGCGTCCTCGGACAGGCCGTCGGTGCCGGGCGGGCGTTCGGGGATCACCAGGTACCGGATCTCGGCCGTGCTGTCCCAGACGCGGACCTCCACGCCGTCGTCCAACTCCAGGCCGAATTCCCGCAGCACGCCCCGCGGGTCCCGGACGGCGCGCGCCCGGTAGGCGGTGTCCTTGTACCAGGCCGGCGGCAGGCCCAGCAGCGGCCAGGGATAGCAGGAGCAGAGCGTGCAGACGACCAGGTTGTGCACCTCGGGCGTGTTGGCCACGGCCACCAGGTCGGTGCCCTGGAAGCCCGTCACGCCCTCGGCGCGGGCCACCTCGCGGGCGTCGTCCAGGAGCCGCCGCCGGAAGTCCGCGTCGAGCCAGCTCCGGGCGACGAGCCGCGCGCCGACGTGCGGGCCCACGCGGTTCTCGTAGAAGTCGACGACGGCGTCCATCGTGGCCGGGTCGACCAGGTTCTTGCGGGTCAGCACCGCGACCAGGGCGCGGGTCCGGAGGGCGTAATCGGACTGGGCCCCGTCCTCCGCGTCCTGCGCCCGCGCCTCGCGGCCCGACCCCCCGGCGATGGCGCCCGATGCGGCCAGCGAGCCGGTGCTCAGGAAGTCGCGGCGGGAAACGTTCTTGGGTTCACGCTCCATACGGTACGGGACCTCCGGAGAGCCATTGTAGCAGCCCCCGAGTATGCGCCGGCGGTTGACACGGCCAACGCGTTGGAGCGATACTTTCCTGTTTTGTTTCGACGTGAATCGGTTCCAACGGAGCACCGCGGTTCGAGCCGTCCAAGGCGGTTCGCGGCTCCGGTTCTCTGTGTCTACCCAAACTTCCCACGTGGAGGAAACATGAGACGAGTATCGACACTGGCGGTCGTGCTGCTCCTGGGATGGGCGCCCCTGGCCCTGGCCCAGGAGACCGCGACGGTCACCGGCACGGTGACGGACGCCACCGGCGCGCTGATTCCGGGCGCCGAGGTCACCGCGACCAACAACAACACGGGCATTTCGCGACTGGCAATTTCGGGCGAGACCGGCAGCTATACGCTGCAGGCGCTGCAGCCCGGGCCGTACACGATCGTGGCCTCGCTGCCCGGCTTCAGCGACGCGGGCATCGAGATCAACCTGTCGTCGAACCAGACCTACCGCGAGAACTTCGAGTTGCAGGTGGGAACGGTGGCGACGGCGGTGGAGGTGATCTCCGACGCCGACGCGCTGCTGGCGACCACGGGGGCCTCGGTGGGCGACGCGCTTCCGGAGGAGGAAGTGCTGGCGCTGCCGTTGGCGACGCGCGACGTGTTCGACCTGCTGGACACGACGGCGGGTCTGGTGCGGGACCGGAACGAGGACGACGCGACGAACTTCGCCGGGACGCGGGTTTCGGCGGTGAACACGACGCGTGACGGGATTCCGGTTTCGGACGGCCGCTATCTGGACTGGAACGGGGCGTTTTCGGCCACCTACTCGAGCCCGGACCTGGTCGAGGAGGTTCAGATTTCGGTCGGGACGGTGGACGCGGCATCGGGCCGGGGCTCCTCTCAGGTCCGCCTCCAGACGCGCTCGGGGACGAACGAGTTCAACGGCGCGCTGTTCTGGACCACCAACAACTCGGCCTTCAACGCCAACAACTGGTTCGACAACCTCAACGATCGTGACAAGGACTGGGAAAACCGGAACCAGTTCGGCGGCCGGTTGGGCGGGCCGATCATCCGGAACCGGATGTTCTTCTTCGTCCTCATCGATGAGCAGCGATACCGGCGGCGCCAGAACGTGCAGGGCACCGTCTTGACCGCCCAGGCCCGCCAGGGCATCTTCCGGTACTGGCCGGGCGTGGAGAACGACAACGCGCTGGCCGGATCCGGCGCCTCGGTGGACCGATCCGGCAACCCGGTCCGGCCCGCGGGCGCGACCGGACCGCTGCAGAGCATCAACCTGTTCAGCGACGTCAACGACCCCCGCCGCGGCAGCGGCATCAGCAACAATCCGTTCATCCAGGAATCGCTGCGCCGGATGCCCCTTCCGAACGACTTCACCGCGGGTGACGGCCTGAACACCGCGAGTTACAACTGGGTCCGCTCCGAATCGGGCATCGACAACGCGGCCGGCACGTCGCAGAACACCAACCGGGACAACCTGAATGTCCGGATCGACTACCAGGTCACCGACGGCAACAAGGTCAACTTCGTCATGTCGCGGGAGTACAACTTCAACGATTCGGGCCTGCCGGCCTGGCCCGGCGGGTTCCAGGGCGTCGCCACGCGCTCTCCCCGGATCTACACCGCGCAGTGGTCCTCGTCGATCACCCCGACGGTGTTGAACGAGTTCCGGTTCGGCGAGCGCGAAACGAGCTGGCACGGGCGCAGAGCCTGGGAAATCGGCTGCTGCTTCGGCGACGACGAGCGGTTGGACAACCTCACGCCGGAAGCGGAGGAAGCCCTGCAGTTCGTTCCCACCACGGCGGCGGGATACCCCTACACGATCAACACGGCGTCGTTCTCCGGACACGGGGGATGGCTCCCGGGCGGCACGCGCAGCCAGCGCAGCCCGCTGTACACGTTCTCCGACAACGTGAGCTGGGTCGTGGGAGCGCACTCCTTCCAGGCCGGTTGGGAAGCCGTCTGGGCCGACTCGGACGGCTGGAACGGCGGCGGCCTGTTCCCCAGCGCGACGACGGGGAACGGCAACTTCGACATCGGGATCGAGACCATCATCCCCGACATCGACCAGAACGCCGGTCTGGCGGAACAGATCCTGAACGATCTGTCCGGCTCGGTCGGCGGTCAGGCCCAATCCTATATCGTGAACGATCCGTCCCGCGGGTTCGACGACATCCTGGTCACGAACAAGCAGCAGTTGAACTTCCACCAGGACGACTGGGCGGTGTTCTTCAAGGACGACTGGAACGTTTCGCAGAACCTGACGCTGAACTACGGCGTTCGCTGGGACGTGTACGGCCTGCCGTACGAGGCCAAGGGCCTGAACACGATGCCCGACAACAAGGACTTCATCTACGGGGGAGCGAACAATCCCAACAACCTGGTCAGCATCATCGCGGTCGGGCGGAACAGCCCGAATCCGGATCGGAATCTCTACAACAAGGACTGGAACAACGTCGCGCCGAGCTTCGGCTTCAGCTACAACGTGCCCTGGCTGGACCGGACCACGGTCGTCCGCGGCGGCTACGGCGTCAGCTATTCCGGCGCCCCGACGTTCCTGCAGTTCGATTTCGGCGCGGGCCGGAACCCGGGCAAGTCATTCGCCGCCGGCTTTACGCCGACGGTCTACACGGCGCTCCCCGGATCGACGAACCCCGATGCGGCGACCGCGCAGTTCCCGCTGCCGCTCACGATCGAGCCGTATGAAACGATTCCGTTGGGCCGGCCCCGCAACAACGACGTGTTCGTCTATACCGAGGACCGTCGGGTTCCCTACATCCAGAACTTCAACCTTTCGGTCGAGACCGAGATCGCGCCGAACACCAACCTGAGCGTGTCGTATCTCGGCACCGCGGGCGTGTCGCTGTGGGGCGAGCGGGAGCTGAACGAGTTCGAGATCTTCAACAACGGCATCCTCGACGCGTTCATCGAGACGCGCCAGGGGGGCAATGCGGCGCTGTTCGACAGCATGTTCCACGGCATCAACTTCGGCCGGGGAACCTGCGGCGTGGTCAACGGCGACACGTGCACCGGATCGATGGCGGTCCGGCAGTCGACCCGGACCGACGACTTCTTCGCCGACGGCGAGGCGGCCGGGTTCGCCGAGTTCATCCACAACACCAATCTCTTCACGGGCCGCTACGGTGGCCTGATCACGACCAACGGCTATCCGGAAGACTTCATCGTGATCGCCCCGCAGTTCGACGACGTGGACATCTACGGCAACCAGGACCACTCGACGTACCATTCGCTGCAGGCGCAGGTGACCAAGCGACTGTCCGCGGGCTTCAGCGGGCAGTTGACCTATACCTGGTCCAAGGCTCTCGGCAACGCCGGGACCGCAACCCACCGGGCCCGCGAGGACCAGAGCGGCTCGATCCGCGACCCGCGGAACCGCAATCTCAACAAGGGCGTGCCCGGGTTCCACCGCTCGCACGCGTTCAACTCGCACGGCGTGTGGCAGCTTCCCTTCGGTCCCGGCCGGCTGATCGGCTCGGGCGCTCCGGCGGCGCTGGCCCGCATCATCGAGGGCTGGCAGTTGTCCGCGATCTTCAGTTGGGTGACCGGGACGCCCGCCTCGGTGTTGTCCGGCGCCGGGGCTTTCGGAACGGGCGGTCTCCAGACGATCGCGGCCAACGACGTGCTGAACACGGCCGACCTGGTCGGCGACCTGTCGGCCTTCCCGAGGAACGCCGGCAAGGTCAACGTCGGCAGCGACGGCAACGTCACCTACTTCACCGGGCTGATGCGCGTGCCGGAGCCGGTGACCGGGTACTACGGCTCGAACCCGGACAACCTCCAGGATCACGACGCGCTCTTCCAGATCGTCGACGCATCGGGCAACGTGATTCTGCGGAACCCGAAGCCGGGGACCACGGGCAACCTGACCGGGAACTGGATCGAAGGTCCGGGGAGCATCGGGCTGGACGCCGCGCTGTCCAAGGCCATTCAGATCAGCGAAGGCGCCGAGTTCACGCTCCGGGTCGACGCGATCAACCTGCTGAACACGCCGCTGTGGAACAACCCGAACCTGATCATCAACTCCTCGAACTTCGGGCGGATCACCTCTGCGGGCGGCGAGCGCACGTTCACGCTGAACGCGCGCATCGACTTCTAGTTTCGACCGGCTCCGGCCATCGATCCGACGAAAGGGCTTCCCACCCGGGAAGCCCTTTTTTCGTGTCCGCTTCGGATGGCCGTCTGTATCCATTCCGCGACGACACTGTAAAAAACCGTTGACATTCCACCGGCGGGACGATACTTGTCAGCTTGTTTCGATGCGAAATCGGTAACGGCCGGAGCACCGCGGCTCGAGCGACCCGCAGGTCCCCGCGGCGCGGCTCTTATCTGAGAAGTTGGATGCAAACTCCCCACGTGGAGGAGACATGAAACGAGTTTCGACACTAGCCATGGTGCTGATCTTGAGCTTGGCGCCCCTGGCGCTGGCCCAGGAAACGGCGACGGTCACCGGCACGGTGACCGACGCCACCGGCGCGCTGATTCCCGGCGCCGAGGTCACCGCGACCAACAACAACACGGGAATCGCGACCTTGAGCATATCGGGCGAGACCGGGAGCTACACGCTCCAGGCGCTGCAGCCCGGCTCGTACACGATCGTGGCCTCGCTGCCCGGCTTCAGCGACGCGGGCATCGAGATCAACGTCTCGCCGAACCAGACCTACCGGCAGAACTTCGAGTTGCAGGTAGGGACGGTGGCGACGGCCGTGGAGGTGATCTCCGACGCCGACGCGCTGCTGGCGACGACGGGGGCGTCGGTGGGCGACGCGCTTCCGGAAGAGGAAGTGCTGGCGCTGCCGCTGGCGACGCGCGACGTGTTCGACCTGCTGGACACGACGGCGGGCCTGGTGCGGGACCGGAACGAGGACGACGCGACGAACTTCGCCGGCACGCGTGTTTCGGCGACGAACACGACGCGTGACGGGATTCCGGTGTCGGACGGGCGTTACCTGGACTGGAACGGGGCGTTCGCGGCGACGTACTCGAGCCCGGACCTGGTCGAGGAAGTGCAGATCTCGGTCGGGACCGTCGACGCGGCGTCCGGGCGCGGCTCCTCGCAGGTGCGTCTGCAGACGCGCTCGGGGACGAACGAGTTTCACGGCGCGCTGTTCTGGACCACCAACAACTCGGCCCTGAACGCCAACACGTGGTTCGACAACCTGCGCGGGAACGAGAAGGACTGGGAGAACCGGAACCAGTTCGGCGGCCGTTTGGGCGGTCCGATCATCCAGAACCGGGCGTTCTTCTTCGTCCTGATCGACAACCAGCGCTACCGTCGGCGCCAGAACGTTTCCGGCGGCGTCCTGACGGCCCAGGCGCGTCAGGGCATTTTCCGCTATTGGCCGGGCGCGGAGAACGACAACGCGCTGGGCGGGGCGGACGCCTCGGTCGATCTGTCCGGCAACCCGACGCGGCCCCAAGACGCGACCGGGGCGCTGCAGAGCTTCAACCTGTTCAGCGACGTCATGGACCCGAACCGGGGGACGGGCATCTCGAACAACCCGTTCATCCAGGAATCGCTGCGACGGATGCCGCTGCCGAACGACTTCACGACGGGCGACGGCCTGAACACCGCCGGCTACCGGTGGGTCCGGAGCGAGTCGGGCATCGACAACGCGGCGGGCACGTCGCAGAACACGAACCGCGACAACCTGAACATCCGGCTGGACTACCAGATCAACGACAGCAACAAGGTCAACTTCGTGATGTCGCGGGAGTACAACTTCAACGACTCGGGTCTGCCCGCATGGCCCGGCTGGTTCCAGGGCCGGGCGACGCGGAATCCCCGGATCTACACGGCCCAGTGGACCTCGTCGATCACGCCGACCGTTCTGAACGAGTTCCGGTTCGGCGAGCGCGAGACGAGCTGGCACGGGCGCAGCGCCTGGGAAGTCGGGTGCTGTTTCGGAGCCGACGAGCGACTGGACAACCTGACGCCCGAGGCGGAGGAAGCCCTGACGTTCGTTCCCACAACGGCGGCCGGGTACCCGTACAACATCAACACGTCGTCGTTCAACGGACGCGGCGGATGGCTCCCGGGCGGCACGCGCAGCCAGCGTAGCCCGCTGTACACGTACAGCGACAACATTAGCTGGATCGTGGGTTCGCACTCCTTCCAGGCCGGCTGGGAAGGCGTCTGGGCCGACTCGGACGGCTGGAACGGCGGCGGCCTGTTCCCCAGCGCCACGATCGGCAGCGGCGGGTTTCCGGTCCTTGCGCTCCAGGAGCGCGACTTGTTCCCGGACCTGCACCGGAACGACGCGGGCCTGGCCGAATCGATCCTGAACGACCTGTCCGGTTCGATCTCCGGGCAGAACCAGACCTACATCGTCAACGATCCGGCCCGAGGGTTCGACGACATCCTGGTGACCAACAAGCAGCAGTTGAACTTCCACCAGGACGACTGGGCGGCCTACTTCAAGGACGACTGGAACGTCACGCAGAACCTGACGATCAACTACGGCGTGCGCTGGGACGTCTACGGCGTGCCCTACGAGGCGAAGGGGCTGAACACGGCGCCCGCCGACCCGGACCTGCTGATCGGCGGCGGCGCCAACAACCCGAACAACCTGGTCGAGATCATCACGGTCGGGAAGAACAGCCTGAACCCGGACCGGAACCTCTACCCGAAGGACTGGAACAACGTCGCGCCCAGCCTCGGCTTCAGCTACAACGTGCCGTGGCTGGACCGGACGACCGTCGTCCGCGGCGGTTACGGCATCAGCTACTCCGGCGCGCCGACGTTCCTGCAGTACGACTTCGGACCGGGCCGCAACCCGGGCAAGACGTTCGGATCCTCGATCACGCCCAGCGTCTACACGGCGCTGCCCGGATCGACCAATTCCAACGCGGCCACGGCGCAATTCCCGCTGCCGCTCACGATCGAGCCTTACGCGACGATTCCGCTGACGAACCGGCGCAACGACGTGTTCGCCTACGCTCCGGACCGGCGGGTTCCCTATATCCAGAACTTCAACCTCTCGGTCGAAACCGAGATCGCCCCCGACACCAACCTGAGCGTCGCCTACATCGGGACGACGGGCGTGTCGCTCTGGGGCGAGCGTGAGCTGAACGAGTACGAGATCTTCAACAACGGCATCCTCGACGCGTTCAACATCGTGCGCGGCGGCGGCACCGCTCCGCTGTTCGAGGACATGTTCGAGGGACTCCGGTTCGGCGGCTGCGTCATCGGTACCGACGGCTGCACCGCGTCATCGTCGCTGCGCAACTGGACCTTTACCGACGACTTCTTCGCCGACGGCGAGGCGGCCGGTTTCGCCGAGTTCATCAACGCGACGCCGTTCGGCGGCGGCGGCTGGGGCGGCATGATCCGGGCCAACGGGTATCCGGAAGACTTCATCGTCATCGCCCCTCAGTTCGACGACGTGGACATCTACGGCAACCAGGACCATTCGACGTATCACTCGCTGCAGACGCAGGTGACCAAGCGGCTGTCCAACGGCTTCAGCGGACAGTTGACCTACACGTGGTCCCGGGCGCTGGGCAACGCGGCGCAGTCGACGTTCCGCGCGCGCGAAGACCAGAGCGCGACGGTGCGCGACCCGAACAACCGTCGCGGCACCAAGGGCGTGGTCGGCTTCCACCGGACGCATGGGTTCAACGCGCACGGCGTGTGGTCGCTGCCGTTCGGGCCCGGACGCCTGATCGGTTCGGGCGCGCCGGCGGCATTGGCGCGGATCATCGAGGGTTGGCAGTTGTCGTCGATCTTCAGTTGGGCCTCGGGGACGCCGATTCCCGTGACGGTCGGCAACATCCAGACCATCGCGGCGAACGACTTCATCAACACTCCGGACCTGGTCGGGGGCATGGACGCGTTTCCGAAGTCCCTTGGACAGGTCAACGTCGGCTCCGACGGCAACATCACCTACTTCACGGGGCTGTCGCGCGTACGCGAGCCGGTGACCGACTACTACGGCTCGAACCCGGACAACCTGCAGTCCCACGCGGCGCTCTACCAGATCGTCGACAGCTCGGGCAACGTCATCCTGCGGAACCCGAAGCCGGGGACGACCGGCAACCTCGGCCTGAACTGGCTGGAAGGGCCGGGCAGCCTGGGCCTGGACGCCGCGCTGTCCAAGTCCATTCAGATCCGCGAGGGCACGGAGTTCACGCTCCGGATCGACGCGATCAACCTGCTGAACACGCCGCTGTGGAACAACCCGAACCTCACCATCAACTCGGCGAACTTCGGGCGGATCACATCGGCGGGCGGCGCGCGTACGTTCACCCTGAACGCGCGCATCGACTTCTAGCTTCGATCGGCTCCGGCCATCGATCCGACGAAAGGGCTTCCCACCCGGGAAGCCCTTTCTTTTTGTTCGCGCCAGGCATGATCGACGGCCGGACCGGCGAAGACGCCGGGTTCGTTCTTGACGGCCGCGGCCGGCGCGCAGTACTTTCCGGAAGTGGACGCCGCCGCCACCTGAAGGCAGGCGGCGCGTCCCGGTTCGACCGACGGGAGCCTTGCCCTGCTCGCGACGGTCCGCGGCGCGTTTCCGACCCACCGGTCCGCCGGCGATGCGTCCGCTTGGAGCGCACCATGACGCGCGCTCACGGGTGGATTCGATGACAAGCGATACGAAGTGGATCATCGGGACGATTGTGCCGACTGTAGTCGCCGCCGCGGGTCTGGTGGCCGGTCTGGTGTCCGCGCAGGTTTCCGGCGTCCATGCGCGGATCGACGGGCTCGAGGCCCGGCTCGACCGCATGGACGCCCGTCTGGACGGAATCGACAGCCGACTCGACGGGTTGGACGCGCGGCTGCGCGCCGTCGAGGTGGAGTTCGCCCGGGTGGATCAGCGCCTGGAGACGCTCGAGCGGGCGATCCTTCCAGGGCCGGGCGGATAGTCTGAACGCCCGCATCGAAGCGGAGCCCCGCTTTCTCTCTGTT